>URMF01000128.1 GCA_900548855.1 uncultured Eubacteriales bacterium | reverse complement strand
TTTAAGAAGAGGAACGGGCGGTAAAATCGCCGCCCGCTACTTTTGTCAGTGAGCAGTGGGCGGCACAAAAGTAGCAAAAAGCCCAAGTTCCAATCTGTGATACAATTTACAAAAACAAGTTTTAATCATGGAAGCAATCAGACAGAACGGAAAAATCATCTTGCACAGCAACGACGGCATAAGCATAAAGATGATTTTCAGAAACCTTACGGGAAGGAATTTTCAAGGTCAGGAGTATGCGGACTATATTAGCCACATCGCAATTGGGAGCATGGGGTTTACGCCCGGTAGCATTGAGCATTGCAGGGACGGTGGCGTGATAGACACGGGAACAATCCCGAATGTATGAAAAGCGGAAAATCCAATGAAGTTGGCGGCTTCATCGGATTTTTCCGAAATAATCATTAAGTATTTTAATTTTGAAATGTTTTTTGTAAGAATGTTAGTAGTTTAGACATATCTTCCTTTCGATATATCATTTCACAAACTTTTTGAACAAATACATTTTCTTCTATTCCTTGTTCTTTTAAGTTTTTAATGAGGTAATTATAAAACGCCTTGTCGTCATTCTTTTTGATTAAACTATCCACCACTTCTTTTAGTGATTTAACTTTGAAAAAACGGTCACCTATTTCCTTGAAAAAATCAGCATCTTTATTTACAATAATTTTTTCATGTAGGTATTTTTCCAAACTATGTATTGGCAGAAAATTTATTGTTAAATTAGTATATAATCCCTTTTGCTTATATAGTTGTTCAAAATCCGGTTTTACATCACCATCAAGAACACTTAATACTTTTGTTCCAACCCCTGCTAAATTTGACTTACAAATATCATCTTGCATTTTTAACACATTCTCCCAACCACCACTTGGTAGAATATTAATCAATTTACTTTTATACAAGGCATTTTCATCAATTATATTCTCCAATATATATTTAGCCAACACATCCTCTACTAAAATAAGAAAATCGTATCCCGAATGTTGATAAATATCTCGTGTTGCATATGATGGATAACATGGATTTACAATAGCGATATTATCCAACTCCTTTTGTAAATGAAAAATATTTGAAGGCTTTATTTTCCTAAGTAATTCTATTGAATGACTTGAAAAATATATAGCAAGATTATACTCTGTAGCCAATTTTTGCAAAAAATCAACTAACCTCATGATTGCAGATGGATGCAATGCTAATTCAATTTCATCTATCAATATAAGCCGTACATCTTCAGACTTTGCAGGGCGAACAATGACAACATTCAACATATGCAATAAGCTAATCAACATATTTTCTCCTGCACTCATACAAAACTGATTAACTATTCCATTAGTTCCTTCAATGAAATATGGAATTCCTTTGAACGCTTTAAGTTGTGCTAATGTTCTATTTTTAATGCGTTTAAGATTTGTATAGAAATCATAATTTCCATGCAAAATATAACTTAAATTGCGCGAAACAAACGAATCTGCATCAGTTAAAATTGTATTATTAACTCTTTCAGCTTTTAGTAATGTATCATAATTTGCATCTATAAAACGCATTCCATGTATTATGCTACCTTCATAAAAACCTTTTAGAGATATTATATCAGTTGAACTACAACTCCATCCTCTACTGGCTTTTGTCCAAGAATTTTCTTTTCCATCATAGGATATTGTGATTTTACTATTAGATGAATAATCATGAGGTTGAAAAACATTGAATGCAGAGTTACGTACAACCTTAGAAATGACTGTCATGATAGTACTTTTGCCTGTTCCATTAGCTCCAGTTATAGCATAAAGTCCTGTTTCTATTGGTAGATTTAACTCAATATTATTGATGTTCTTTAATTGTTCTATTTTTATATTTAATTTATTATTCATAATTGTTCTGTCTTTGGACGCAAAATTAGGCATTTTATACTGAATGACAAAATGTTATCATAAAATAATACAACTAAAGTAATATTGAGGTGATACATAATTACCCCTGCTCTTGAATTATAAAACAGAGGTAATTATTTTTTTTACGAATTTTGCATCAATCACGGGATATACAGCAGCGCAAACTCCACCTTTCTCCGTGTGAGCAGCATGGCATGGCGTTTTCCCTTGTAACTGCAAAAAGCAATATATTCATGGTAGATGTTCCTGTCGCCAGCCTCCAACTTCTTTATCAAGGTGCTTTTGGGGATTGTCTTGCTACCCAAAAG
>URMF01000127.1 GCA_900548855.1 uncultured Eubacteriales bacterium | reverse complement strand
CCTGCTTTGGGAGCAGGGGGTCGTGGGTTCGAATCCCGCTACCCCGACTTAAATAAATAAGTTGTTGATTTTCAACAACTTATTTTTGTATATGGAAGCGTCCAACAAGAATAACTGTCTATTTAACTGTCTATTGAGTTAGTAAATCATCACCCTTAATTCAAAAAACAGCAAAAATGGCAAGAAAGAAATCAGTATTTATCCTGCCCAAGCTAAAGGATTGTGGCGGAGATCTAACAAAAAAATGGTATGTGGAATATTCCTTGAGGGATCCACAAACCGGGGAGATGAAGCGGTTCCGGCATTATGAAGGCTTTGCGGAACTGGCAACGGAAAGTGCCAGGCGTGCCCATGCCGAGAAAGTGATTTCTACAATCAAAAACAAACTCAACAGTGGAGAGGATCCGTTCGCAGAAAACCATGTTACCTATCAAGACGAGCTCATGTATCAGGCCATGGTCAACAGATGGGGCAATGACAGCAGGGGTGCCGTCAGTATCAGAGTGCACATTTCAGAATTCCTCCAACTGAAAAAAGCCGAACTTGCGCATTCCTCCTATCAGACTTACTGTTCCAAACTGAGGATCTTCTGTGAATGGGTGGAAGCAGGGTGCTTGGCAAACAAGAACGTGCATGTAATATCAGAAGAACATATACACAAGTTTTTTTATCACATAGTCGAAACTGGACATGTCAGTCGCAGGACAGTATTGAAATACAAGCAGTTATTGCATACTTTTTTCGATTACTTACTACACAAAAAGCTTGTTGTAGCCAATCCAGTCACCAATATACCTAATCTTGGTGAGAAAAGAGACGAAGCGGCAAGCCCAATTCCAGACAAGATCCGAAATATATTGATTGACTATATGAGAGAGCACGACCCGCAACTCCTGCTATTATGTCAGCTTGAATACTATTGTGCAATCCGTCCGAAAGAATGCTTGTATCTGCAGATACGTGACATCAATCTGGAGACAGCATCCATTACCATCCGTCAGGATATCAGCAAGAACGGACTGACAGAAACAGTCAACATGCCAAGGCAGCTTTATGAAGCTCTTGATGACCTGCTGAAGATAGGCAACTATCCGGAATACTGGTATCTTTTCTCTCGAGACGGTCAGCCAGGAAAATACAAGCTTGGAAAAAACACCTTCAGATATAGATTTGACAGAATCAGGGATAAACTGGGATTAAGCAAAAGATACAAGCTTTACAGCTTCAAACATACCGGTGGAGTAAAACTGGTCAATGCAGGAGTTAATACATGGGAAATCCAAAAGCACTTCAGGCATAAATCAATTACTACTACAGAGAGATACTTGCAAAAAAGATTCGGGGTAAAAAGCTCCTTGATACAAGAGGATTTTCCCGATATGTAGATATAAATAATGTAGGAGGCTAATATTGGTCTCCTACACTCCTACAGTCCTACATATTATCTTCCATATATTTTTTCAACCGATACAACCTGTCAATCGCCGGATTGTAGAACGGGTCCGGATAGTGCTGGTTTATGTCGCAGATGTTGGCGTGGACGTACATGGAGGTATCAAAAATATGTTCTGCCTCACTTAATGTCACCTCTTTGGGTAATAGTGCGTTCTCAGCCCATTTCATTAAGGCATTCACGCTTTCTTCGTCATAATTGTATGCCATATTTTTTTGTTGCAAAGATAAATCATAGCAGAGAGAAGCCAAAGAAAAAAGGTCGCTTATTGGACTGCTTTACCTATCAAAACCTTACGATGTAAGAATGATGGATGCCTATTACCTAATCCCACCAAGAAAACAACTTGTAAGTTCTGATTTTATTATATAGATACCACGCCTTATATCTTCTCAATTCCTCTTTATGAATAATTTCAATATCATAATCATCTGTCGGGAAATTAAATAGGCAGAACCTTGATGCATTTTTAGTGTTAATGTATAGATTCCTACAAGCTATTATATGCGGACTTTCTACCATTTCATACATACCGTCATCTCTACGCATAGTCTTCATTCCTGAAAATTCCAACTGCAAATTATCTTTTTCGAGCACAATATCCAATAGGCCAATGCAAAGTTGCAAGTCTCTTGCCACTATAGGCATTTTATCCGAACGCGTACACTTTTTAAAGTATTCATACATTTCTATTATTTTCTTGCGCTCTATTTCCAATAAACAAACAGGCATATTAAAGATGAAAATAAAATCCAAATAAATACAACTA
>URMF01000126.1 GCA_900548855.1 uncultured Eubacteriales bacterium | reverse complement strand
CAGGACGTGTTGCTACTATCATCGAGTAATTAAATATTATTCAGTAAATTCAAGGGTTTCGGAGATTTCTCCGGAACCCTTTTTACATGCGATAATAATGAAGATGGGTGTGAGCGGTGCCAAAATGGTGCAAAAAAAAACTCCGTCGAATTTTGCTATTCAACGGAGCTTTTTTCTTACCATCCCTTAATCTGTTTTACCTGTTCTGCCCGTTCGGGGTCTCTGTGATATTGTAGTTTGAATTGTATCGTTTCGACCACTTCTTTCCTTGCTTCATCATCCAACTGATAAAAGGAAGTCAAAAGATTATCCACATCCGGCATACTATTTTTACCGAATAGGTACATAAGTGGATAGAGAGAGTTTTTCAAGTAGGTTTTGACTCTGCTTGCATCCAAGGCTCCATTCAATCCATCTGGAAGAGTGGGATATATTTCTTCTTCGGTAATAGCTCCAGAGAAAGGACTTGCAGAGCATATCTCATTCACATCAATATCTAAAGCATTGGCAAGTCGGAGCGCAAAGTCAAAGCGGATATTGGAATCTTTTTGAATAATCGTGTATAACGTGGTGGCACTAATGCCGGTTTCTTTTGCAATTCTGCGTACATTTGTACCTTTTTCATCAAGGTACTCTTTTAATTTCTTTCCATCGCCCATAAGCAACCTCCTATTTTCATAGACAAAGTAATTACGAAAAACATAAATTCAATTATTATCATATCACATTTACGAAAAACATAAAAGTAAAAATTACATAATTTTAGAATTACGAAAACCGTAAAATAATATTTACGAAGTATTGACATTATTTACGGACAGTGATAATATGAATTTACGAAAACCGTACACAACAAAAATACAAGAGTTGTAACGGAATTGTAGAATGAGAAGGGAGGATGAATATATGGCGAACTATCAATATATGATGAGTGCGGATGATGTGGCTAAGGAACTGGATTGTTCCAAGTCGTATGCTTACAAGTTGGTTAAGGCAATGAATAAGGAACTTGCGGAGCAGGGATATATCACAATGGCAGGACGGATTCCAAGAGCATATTGGGCAAAAAAGATGTTCGGATACGAGCTGGCTGCGAACTAAGAGAGGAGAAGAAAGGAATGGCTTACAAAGAAAAAGACACGAAGAAATGGACTGCCCAGTGGTTTGAAACGAATGCAAAGGGCGAAAAGAAAAAACGAAGAAAGAGAGGATTTTCCACAAAAAAGGAAGCTCTGGAATATGAGCGACAGAAAAAACTCAATAGCAGTCGAAGTATGGATATGAAATTGAGTGAATTTATGGAGGTATATTTTGAGGACAAACAGAATGAACTCAAAGAACGTACCATGAAAAACAAACGTTATATGATGGAACAGCATATTATTCCGTATTTTGGAAATCAAATGATGAGTGAAATATCAGCTTCGCAGATTATTCAGTGGCAGAATGAAATGCAGACAAAAGGCTTTTCGGAATCATATCTGCGAATGATACAAAATCAGCTAACCAGCTTGTTTACTCATGCTTCAAGGATTTACGATTTGCATACAAATCCTTGCAAGAAGGTAAAGCGGATGGGAAACTCGGACAGCAGAAGCTTGGATTTCTGGACAACAGAGGAGTATCAGCAGTTTATTCAAACTATAGAACCGGGAACAAGATATTATCTCATCTTTGAAATTCTTTTCTGGACTGGATGCAGAATTGGAGAACTACTTGCATTAACTCCGGCAGATA
Source organism: uncultured Eubacteriales bacterium (assembly GCA_900548855.1). GTDB lineage: Bacteria > Bacillota > Clostridia > Lachnospirales > Lachnospiraceae > CAG-590. The sequence continues at coordinate 655 of URMF01000126.1, read as the reverse complement.
TAAACTTTGAAAGAAATCAAATCAGCATCACAAAAACGTACTATAGGACAGAACGAAAGGATGTGATTACAGAACCAAAGACAAAACAATCTGTGCGAACAATAGAAATACCGGAATTTTTGAAGCAGGAAATAAAGCAATTTATTGAAGGACATTACGGTATGCCGGAGAATGAAAGACTTTTCCCTATTGTGCAGGAAGCAGTACAGCATAAGATGAAGCACAATATGGTGAAAGCCGGAGTAAAGAAAATCCGAGTGCATGATTTAAGACATTCACATGTAGCATATCTCATCAACAAAGGGATTGAGCCGATTCTGATAAAGGAAAGATTAGGGCATAAGGATATAAGAATTACCCTAAATACTTATGGTCACTTATATCCGAATCAGCAACGGAGAATTGCAGATTTGCTGGATAATGAACAAGAAAAAAGTCCCAACAGCGGCAACTGTCAGGACTAAAGATAACCGGATAAACCTCTGTTATCCTATGTATATACAAGCTAAGTATAGCAGAGGTTTTCTCCGGTAGCAATTATAAAATTATAATTGGAGGAGAAAATGACAGAACAGAAGATTGAATTAAAGATGATTAGAATGTCAGAGGTACAGTCGCAGGAGATTGAGTGGCTGTGGTATCCATTCATTCCTTA
>URMF01000125.1 GCA_900548855.1 uncultured Eubacteriales bacterium | reverse complement strand
CCCGCCGATCCCATACGGCTATTCCATCGTCCTGATTTGCTCAACAAGAGATTGCTTTTTCAGATTTCCAGTTGTGTAAGAAATCAAGGTGAATTGCACAATCAGCAGGATTGCTAAATATATCAATACGATCAGCCACGGAAATGAATAGTAAAAGTATGGATTCATCGTTTTCACAACGACCTGTACGGATAGGAAGCCCAGTCCAGTCCCTAAAACCAATGTTACCAGCGTAGCAAAAACTGAATACATCAACCCCTCATAGCACAGCATTTTGATAAGCTGCTTTTTACTCAAACCAATCGCCTGTAACATTCCAATTTCTTGCCTGCGGGACAGAAAGTTTGTGATTGTCGTATTGACAAGGTTGATTAAAGAAAAGCACACAACAATAACAGCCACGATCAACAATACCCCGAAAGAAAGTTGTTGAAGTCCGCTATAATAAGTGATACTTTCCTTTATGGTTTCCATAACCAAATCGCTATTTCCGTCTATCAGTTGATTTAATGCAGATTCAACCGTATCAAATTTTTCCATATCGGTAATTACGGAAATCGTACCGGTGCAATCTATCCCGGTCGCTTCATTCATAAGCTGCTCTGGAAGCGCAAAGCATTTTGAAAAGCCGGAGTAAGAATATTCGTTTACAATGCCCATGACGGTATAGGTCTTTGTGCGAATTTGGCCGGATTCGGTTTTATAGTTCACTTCGACGGTATCACCCAACGCAGCCTCAATATCATAGAGATCGGCACGCTCTTGAAGCAAGACAATTCCATTGCCTGCCACCAGTTCATCATAATCAATGGTGCCTGCAATTCGTTCTTCCTCTAAATTCTGCTGCTCATCCCGGCAAAAGCCCTGAATCCATTTTCCAGAATTACCATTTACAAGATATTCTGCGTCTGTGTAATACCAGCGCTTGATTCCTGTAACCCCATCAATAGATTCTACTGCATTTACAAAATCGGCATTTAGAAAATTCTTTTGCTGCAATCCAGACAAAGAAATACCAGCAGTGTCCCACGATTGATTTGCGTTGAGCTGAATGTTAAATTCACCGACAGGGAACGCCCTGCCTCTTGCCTCTGCAACGCCATCATAGGAAACTAACATTGTCGAAATCAATACAACCAATACTCCGCCGAGTGAAAGAGAAAGTATTGTCAAAGTGGACTTTGCCTTTTGTCTGGACAGATTCATTTTAGCAAGTGAAGCAGGCGTTATTTTACGGTGCAACACAGAACTTTCTTTCATCTTCCCTTGATAATCGGAATATCGCAATGCTTCCAGCGGAGATACTGCCGCAGCTCTTTTTACAGGAGTATGAATGGCAATCATCACAATAATAAATGCAAAAAGGCCAACCCCGGCCGTCACACATAAAGTAGTCAGCCAGTACCAACCGGCAGGAACCAGAAAGTACCCAATCACATTTCCAATAACCAGACCAATCGGGATAGCAATGGCAGCAAGTAATTTCCCCTCGCGGTAAACCATCTTTTTGATCTGTCGTTTTGTAGTTCCGATTGTGCGAAGCTGTCCATAGTTACGGATACTGCTTGCTACTGAAATATAAAAAATCGAATAGATCACAATGCCGGAACCAATGAAAGTTACAAAACCGATCAAGAAATAGAACAGCATATCGCTTCCGTGATTTTCGTCCTTTAAGTTAAAATATGTGGAACGGACAATCACATTATCATCGGAAATTTTTAATTGCTGCGCCAGAGTGTTTGCATAGTTGGTGGCTTCTTCCTCGCTCATGTTTTGAGCGCCTTTCAGCCCAATGTAATAATCAATCATGCCTCCGTCGCCATACTGCTGTCTTACTAATTCTTTCGATATAATGGCTGTATAGCGCCCAATATCGCCGGTTTTCACATCTAAGATTCCCGTCAATTTGAAATCATGGGTAGTGCCGTCAGAAAAGGGGATTTGAATTGTCTGTCCCAATTCATTTGAATAGCCCAAACTATCCAAAAAGGATTCCTGCACTACAATTTCATTCTCCGAAGCTGGTAAATCTCCCGAATAGGGCATACTTTGGGATGTTAGCATATCTGCATTTGCATAAGTAAAGTTCACGGTTGAATGGTTTACCTGTTCAGAAAATGCGTTGAAAAATTCTCCAACCCACGCAATTTCTTCTTGCTTGTATAGTTCCTGTCCCTGTTGTTCAGAAATCGCATGATACATAATCTGCGCTGTTTTTTGGTTGCGGTTTTGCGTTTCCTGCATAACCCCAAAGCCATAGAGTACAATAGCAGATAGCAATGCGCTGGCAAGTACAATCGTCAAAACAATAAAGATATTTCTTTTTCGATTTGCCGATATACTGCGGTTTGATATGCGCTTTACAATGCCGCTGGTATCATTTTCAAAAGGCCATGTCATAGCCTGCCACCTCCTTACTCCACGATCTTACCGTCCTCAATGCGGACGATC
>URMF01000124.1 GCA_900548855.1 uncultured Eubacteriales bacterium | reverse complement strand
AAAGCGGCGCAATAGAACGGCGACGCAGCATAAGGCAAATCGGATACATTCGATATATGGGGAGCCGTTGGGCTGATACGCCATGACCGAAAGGAGGGACAAAACGAGCGAGAATTATCAGTGTTCCAAAGCAGACTTAGCAACTCTGCCGCCACAATCCATATATCGGTATAATGATACTCCTTTACCGCCGTAGTCCGAGCGTTAGAAGCGTCGCAGGCAACGGGTAGAGCTGCATGAGAACCATGCGGAAGTGAAATTCTTGTGAGGTTTGCTAAGACCGTCTGATGAGCCTGTTTTTTGTTGAATTGAAAAAAGATAGGGGGAAATTCTAATGAATAAATCAAATAGCAGTGAAGAAAAAGAACTGCCTTTATATAAGGAAACAGAAGTAAGAGTACCTATCCATTTGAAAATAACATTAACAATAAGGGAAGCCGCTGAATATAGCAACATAGGTATCAATAAGATTGATTCTATGTTAAAACAGCCAAACTGCCCTTTTGTTTTATATGTTGGAACACGAAAGTTAGTGAAACGTAAAGAATTTGAGGAATACATTCGCCGAGAATTGATTATATAGCCTTTAATAGCTGAAATATTTGTCTGTTAAGCAGAAAACCTAATTCATTTATTTCAAGAATGCTTTAATAGCTGAAATATTGCTTGAGTGAAAAAGTAAATTCCGCACGTAAACTTAAATTCCATACGGAAGACTAAATTCTATATTTTAGGGTTTGACGAAATGCGTCAAACCCTTTAAAGTGGAATTTAACCAGACATTGTTTGTGCATTTACTGGAAAAAGGCGTACTGATAAGGCAACTGGAATCGTGCCCTGTAAGACTAAATTCCACTTGCCTGGAGGAAAAAATATGCAAGACTCTTATCCGCAGATTCATATGTAATGTCTGGTTCTATTTTTGTAATAATGCCGGTGTCAATACAATCTCATCATCTGGTATCTCAGTAAGTCCAAAGTAATCTATTACCTCTGAAGGCAGCATGAGTTTTGCAAGCTTCAAGGGTGACATTCCACCCAGGCTCTGCCGGGGAGAACTGTTGATATGGCTCATCATCAGAGTGATGTCTTCCTGAGAGTAGTCATCAAAGGAGGTGCCTTTCGGGCATATTTTACGGATATATTCATGGTTTTTCTCACAATGAGGTTTTTGCCAGGAACACATAGGATCGCAATAATAAATGCTTGTACGAATCAGGTTTTCCTGTCCGCATTCCAATGCGGCAGGATTCCGGAATTCACCACCTCTGTCTGTCAGGACTAAAGAGAATACAGAGGAAAATGAAAAAGTTCCTAAGGAGCGTTCGATAGAGTCAAAAATGGCTTTTACATGACAGACCTCTTTACTGTTGAGAAGGTAGGCCATCATAAGGGAACAACAATCAAAGTGAAGGGTAAGTAACACTTTTTTTGAACCTTCACAGCCCAGGACAGTATCCATTTCCGTAACCCTTGTGTCAGGAAATTCCTTTAAAAAAGCCTGGTAGTCTTTGTAAGTACGTCCTTCATAAATGGTCAGATCGGCAGCTTCAGAAGAACTGCAGGAACGCACCTTATATTTCACCTTTTTAGGAAGGTCGATATTTTTCACACTAAGAGCTCCGGACTCGATGTAGTTATAAAGAGTTTTTTCAGATAGAGCAATTTCCGGATGATTGCGGAGGATCATGTAAGGAGACTGCCCCTGCAGAATGAGAGGGGTTACCAATTCATCCAAAGCAACAAGGTCAGCAGGCGAAATGTTAATACCTGCTCTTGATTCCACAAGGATGGTTTTATATTGCCTGTGTGCAGTGGATGAGCGGTAGTAGGCTTTATCGAGGCGGCAGGGATTCTTTTTACTGCAACCATTGCAGACAAAAGGGGCTTTATCCAGCAAACTGCAATGGTAAGATCGAGGAATAAAGTCCTCGCAGTGAGAGTTGCAATGATTGCAGGATCTGCACATCCTTTTGCAAACAGGGGCATAGGTACCACAAATATTTTTCTTTTTGCAATCTTTTGCCAAAGCACATTTGTTAGCAGGTTCATTAAAACGATTGTGTTCCTGGAAAGACCTGTGCTTTTTGATTTCCTTGGAGATGGTGGTGGGATCTTTTCCTAACTGTAAGGCAATGGAACGGAGAGACAGGTGTTGATCCAATCCTTTCTCAATGGAAATACGGTCATCCAGGGTCATATGTTTTTGAGTAGCAGTTTTTGAATTGTTCATAAATACCTCGTTTCTACTGCAGATAGGAGATATTAAAATCATAAGATAGATCTAAGAAGAGAGAAAGACTAAATTCAGCATAGATGTGGAATTTAAAATTTCATTCAAGGTAAAAAATAAATGTAAAATAATAGCTCTGCAGGGAACAGACGACTGGATGGTCGATGTAAATGAAAAGGACAAGTTCATTTCACAATTAGATAATGCTCAATTGCTTATTATACATCCGGATGAGGTGGATGGTGTTTTATGTAAAAATGCCGATCATGGATTAGGACTGGAT
>URMF01000123.1 GCA_900548855.1 uncultured Eubacteriales bacterium | reverse complement strand
CAGTATCAAATCAAAAAGGTGGAGTCGGAAAGACCGTATCATGTGTGAATCTGGGGATAGGTCTGGCTCAGGAAGGAAAGAAAGTTCTGCTGATAGACGGAGATCCACAGGGAAGTTTAACAATCAGTCTTGGTTATGAGGAGCCGGATGAAATGGAGTATTCTCTGGCAACACTCATGATGAATATTGTAAATGATGAAAAACTGAATATTGAAAAAACAATCCTTCATCATAAGGAAGGCATCATTCATTATAGAAATTACACTTTGCTGAGTTACATTAGAAAGGTTCGGATAATTTTTCAATGGGTCAGTACAGAATACAGGCATAAATTCTTTAATGGGATTTACCAATAGAAAAGGTCAGCAAGAAGGGTACAGGATGAATGGTGCAGATGCTGATCAGACAGCAAACACGGTGGCTGTTCCGGAAGGGGTGGATGCGGAACTTTTGATGAAGGTTCTGAGAAATCCGGAGATGACGGCTTTGCTGACGAGCCTGGCGAAGAGCTTGAATTAAAAACAGGTCAGAGATTCGATTCTGCATTAGTGGCGGGATCATGATGCTGTATAAATTAGCTATCAACAGGGTAAGATATTATTACAGTTGCTAACGATCAAGTAAAACTGAATTCTACTTGACATATCGGAAAGTTGACATATAATGAGATTGAGGAGGTGTCGTATGAATAGCTATGCAAAGTATATTAAAACTGTGATCGAACAGGAGCCTGAGAACAAGCTTTTGGAAGCAAGCATTTTATATCAAAAATCGTTCGGCACTGTTCCTGAAATGACCTACTATAAAACATTGGAAAGAATGAGCAAACAAGGTTCCCTTGTACATCTTACCAAGGGTCTTTATTACAGACCAAAGAAATCTCGCTTTGGAACAATTCCAATCAGTGAAAAAGAGATTATTGGTCACTATACGAACAATGGCCGGGGAATTGTAATTGGCTACAGACTTTACAATCAAAAGGGCTTAACAACACAGATAAGCAAACGGGTTGAGGTTCTTTCTTCTGCTGTTACAGAACAAAAGAAAAATATCAAAAATATTTGTGTGACAAACAGTGGGATTGATTTGACGCAGGAGACGATTCCGGTAATTGAAACTATGGAGATTCTTCAGAACTATAAGTCCATTGAAGATATCAGAAAATCTGCATTAGCAGCATATATGAGAGAATTTGCGACGGAATACTCTGATACTGCGGCGGTGTTTGTCCTGAAAAATCGGAAGTATAAGAAATCTACGATTGCATTTCTGGAGCGCTTTCTGAATTATCTTGGTGTTGAAAACACATTGCACCAGTTTTTATCAGCCCTCTCATCGTATGCAATTCCAGAAATGGAGGAATTCTATGAACCTGCACGAGCATAAAGAAGAATTTGAAGAACTGATTGCCATTGTAGCAGATTATATAGGAGTTCCTGCTGATGCGGTTCGCAGGGATTACTATATTGTTCAAATGATGCAAAACCTTCAAAACAGCGAATACGCCGAAGTTTGTGTGTTTAAGGGAGGAACTTCTCTCAGCAAATGTTATCCAGGATCTATCAATCGTTTTTCCGAAGATATTGATCTGACATTCATACCTGTAGAAGATATGACTAATAAGAAATACAGCAAGGCTTTGAAACGAGTTGAAGATACTATCTCAGCCGGTTTTTTGATGGAGAAAATTGAAGATGAACGTAATGACCGAAACAAAAGTGCATTTGTTTGGCCTGAAAATGAAAGCAAGGAAACCTGCCGGGTAAAACTGGAGATTGGTTCCAGTGTAAGACCGGATCCTTTTTCAAAGAGAAGCATGAAAACTTATATTCAGGAATATCTCGAAGAGAAAGGCATGCAGGATGTCGTGACCGAATTTGATCTGCAGGAAGTCAAGGTAAATACACTTGATATAACACGAACGTTCCTGGATAAGGTAATGTCAGTCAAGAGGCATGCAATCTGCGGAACTCTTCCAAGAAAAGTGCGTCACATATATGATGTTACGGTACTTTTGGATCGCAGTGACATTCAGGATTTCCTGAATAATACCGAACGGCTGAAGCAGCTTCTAAAGCTCACAAAAGAAACGGACAGCTTCTATCTTCAGAAACGTAATATTTCTGAAGATTATGATCCGTTGGGGGCATATGCCTTTGAAAACTGGAAACAGTATTTCAACGATGAAATTCGTGGAAGATATGAAACTCTTCATGAAGATCTGCTCTACACATCCAATCGGCAGAGCTTTGAAAAAGCAATTCAGGCATTTGAATTTATCAGTCACCTGTTTGCTTCCATAGGTGAATAGGTTATTAAAAATCTACAATAAAAAGCCAGATACTGAAAAGCAGTGTCTGGCTTTTTCCTTGGTTCTCCTATCGGAGACAGCCACCTGCGTGATCAAATGCAGAAGGTTATTGGAATAGAAAAGTGCGAAAGGTTGCAAAAATCTATTTCAAAGTCCATCCATCAGGTCAGGTCTTATTGGTCTGCTCTCCAATGGAAAGGTAGCGCATATAATGGCTTTCATCCCGTATTTCTTCCGGGGTCAAAA
>URMF01000122.1 GCA_900548855.1 uncultured Eubacteriales bacterium | reverse complement strand
CTTAATAAATTGGGCTCTGGCAAAGAATTCGGTATAACTATTTTTTCGGTATAACTTTTTTGAAAATTTCCTGCGTAACAGCAATTATTTGCTTCTTCTTTTCAGACAGGGCTTTTTTCACAGCCTACCAACTGCAATTTTTTATCTCGACACTGGCTCTTGCTGTCGTTGGTATCATACAGAGAAAACGAATTGTCTTTGTGCTGAAAAGTCAAAGGAAACGTCTGCTTTTTCCACTGGCTCTTGTAGTAATTCCATTTGTAATATACCTTTTCGTTTTTCACAGGGAAGCGGAATATATGGCAAGCATGGGGAGCTACATCCCCGTTATGCTGGCATTTGTATGTATTCATAGTATCGTGTTCCAATACCATCCACAGCAGGTACAATTTTTAACGCTGTCAGGGGGATATATCGTTGCTCTGGTTTTTGTCGGATTGGTTGGACTTGTTGGAATGGCATATCTTTTTCAAATCCCACTTATGGCAATTTTGATGAGTGTTTACATAGTGGTTCTGCTGGCACAGGTTTACAATATCCTTTTGTATGTGCGGATTTGCAGACAGCCGACCGACTATAATAACCCCACAGATCGTCAGCACTTTTACGCCTATTCACTGGAACAGATTAAACGGGAAGAAAACTTAAAAAAAGATTTTTCCAACTATTTGCACGATAATATTTTGCAAAACCTGCTTTCCATCAAAAACATGTTATGTAAAGCAGAGCAGCCAGAGATAAGGAGGTTACTTCTCGATACGTTGACAGAATTAAATGCTTCCATCCGTTTTCAAATGCAGACTTATCATCCAAATCTGGTAAAAAGTCTGACCTTAAAGGAGAATATTCAAAATCTGCTTGATTCAATGGAAGAAAACCATTCTGCAAATATTTGTTTGGACTGCGATAAAGATGTATTTCTTGTAGAGCCATATAATGTACTCATCTATCGAATGATAAAAGAACTGGTGACAAATGCGTTAAAACATTCCTCCGCGACGACAATCGATGTTCTGCTGATGCAGGAGGACGGACGCATTACCCTAAAGGTGACGGATAATGGTATAGGGTTCAAACCGTTCACTTATAAGTCAGGTTCACATCAGGGGCTTGCTTCTATTGGGGAACAGGTCAGTTTATTAGATGGCACTATGAACATCCAACCCGCTACTGGTGGCGGAACGGCAGTTGTCATTTCTATGCCTATGAACGGAGGTGATTCGTATGAAAATTTTGTTGGTCGATGACCATATACTTTTTGCCAAGAGTCTTTCGATTGCCCTGTGTGATAATCCAGAGATTGAGCAATTTTCCAGTACAAAGGATATTCAAGATTTGGAAAAACAGATTGCCACAGAACTACCAGATATTTTACTGATTGACATTAACTTAGGAGGACTGACAGACGAGGACGGTTTAATGCTCACACAACATTTGTTGGAGCGTTTTCCAGATCAAAAAATAGTCATTCTCTCTGGCTATAATCTTCCTGTTTATCGCAAAGAAGCAAAGAGGATCGGTGCAAGAGGGTTTATCAGTAAGGATGTAGAACCAGATGAGTTATTGCACATTTTATCGACCATCAAAAATGGGGCAACGCACTTCCCACGGGAAGAAGTATTTATAGAAGAACTGACAGACGGGGAGAGAAAAGTTCTCGAATTGGTTGCATCAGGAGTCAGGCGCCGCGAAATTGCTGAACAGCTTTTTATTAGTGAACGAACAGTATCAAATCATTTGCAACATATTTTTGAAAAATTGCAAGTTAGCTCTACCGTTGAGATGGTAACAAAAGCTATTAAGTTAGGATACATTGCTCAATCGGTAATATGAAATATAAAGTTTAGAACAAGCACATATCGCAACATTCCACAGGCAGACTATGAAATATAGAATGTATGTGGGTGATGCAATATGGCAAAAATCGAAGATTGCCCTGGCTTTGAAACCTTCGGTGCAGATGTAAAAGAAGCACGGAAGGCGAAGAACCTTGCACGAAAAGATTTAGCCGAAAAGGTGAACATTGATACCAGGTATCTTGCCAACATTGAAAACGAGGGCACGATCCCCAGCCTGCCGGTCATCATACAGCTTGTAAAAATCTGCAGCCTGCCGATGGAGAGATATTTCAATCCAGAGGTCATGCGAGAGGAAAGCGAGCTGCGCCAGCGGGTCGGACAGAAGTTAAAGCTCTGCCCGGAACAGTATTTGCCTATCGTGGAGGGTGCCATAGACGGGGCCTAAAAAATTGAAAAGCCGAATGAAGAAACGGAGGGTGTCTGAACATCCTCTGTTTTTCTTATTTTGCGGGCATTTTTGGACTTCTGCAACGCTTTATAAGTAGGGATAAGATACGGTATCACGGCGCCTCTGCATTTCCCGAAGGTAGTCGATTGCCTCATGGTACAGTACCAGCTTACAGTAAGCATCGAACTGGCACCGCTCGCCATAGTCATTGCGGTGGATCATATCCATCTTTTCACCCCCTTTCCTGGGGGAATGAGGTGGGTTTCTCCCTTTCCGCTAACAAGGCGAACGCAAAGCTGCTCGCTACCCGCTAAAAGCCTCCTTATTGAAAATTTCTCAAAAATTTTTTTCGAGGCGGGCTTGTCCTCGGAAATCGAGTAGGAGGCGGTGACTAACCGC
>URMF01000121.1 GCA_900548855.1 uncultured Eubacteriales bacterium | reverse complement strand
AACAGCAGCTTTCTAAGGAATCTAGTTGATTGCAAAAATCGTCACTGTTATATATACCTAATTGATACACCGTACCATATGCAAAAGGCATATATACAGTTATAGCTTCCGATAGTAATAATTATGTTTGGCAGCTTTGCTGCCGTCAGCGCCATACAGGTCTGAACTGTGACCATTTTGTTTATTTTTCATCCAACATAACAGCTATATCGTTCTGTATCTGCTTTTTCAATGCCTCAATACTTGGGAATTTTTCTTCCGGACGAATGAAATATAACAGCTCCGTCTGAATCTTTTTTCCATACAAATTGCCATTATAACCAAGAATATGGGTTTCCAGACCCACCTGGTGTTTTCCCTGAATCGTTGGTTTTTTGCCCAGATTGCTGATTCCCTTATAATAATACCCATCAAGCAGAATCCGGCTGGCATAGACACCATATGGCGGAATCAGCTTCTGTTCCGGAACTATCTGGTTCATTGTTGGATATCCTATGCTGCTTCCCAAATGCTCACCGTGCACCACTTCACCATATAAAAAATACGGATTTCCCAACATTTCATTTGCAATATAGAAATGGGTCTCCAACATATCCCGGATTACGGTTGAACTGACTACTTTACCATGCAATGTCTTCTTTGCAATGGCATTTACCTCAAAATGGTACTCCTCACCAAAGGTTTTCAGCAATGGCACATTTCCCATCCGCCCTTTTCCAAAGCGAAAATCCTCTCCAACATAAATAGACCTGACACCTAGCTGCCTTACGAGACACTGGTATATAAAGTCCTCAGGAGAAAAGGCGGCAAATTCCTTGGTAAAGGGATACTCCAGCAATATGTCAATCCCCAGATTTGCAAAATACAATGCTTTTTCTTCGGAGGTATAGATATTTTTTGGGGAACCTCCGGCCAATACAGAATTGGGACTGCTCCCAAACGTAAACACTAAAGCCTTCCGTCCCTTTTGCTTCTCGTTAACCAGCCCATTAATCAACACCTGATGCCCTAAATGAATCCCGTCAAATTTGCCCAGCGCAATTGCCGTTCCAACTGTATGAAATTGTCTTGCTTCTTCATTCTGTAAATAAATCATATATTGTCCTTATTTTCGTTCTATTTTTTCACATATTTTCATTTATATAAACATTTTGTCAGCCTTCCATGCCTGCAGCTTTTCATGGTACTGGTAAACTGCTGTAAACTGCCCTTCCTTGTCATATACAAGACATTTTTTTCCCTCTGCCTCTTCCACATATTCCGTAGTAAAGTCCCCGGAAACCAACAAATTACCATTATACAATTTTTTATTTCCATTTTCATTCACACGATAGCCTGCAAGCTTCGGGAACATCTCGTCAACAGGAATCATACACTGTTCAAGCTGCCCCGCTTTCACCATGGCTTCAATCTGCTTCAAGGTCAGAGAATCCTGCAGGGCAAATGTTTTTCCAGTCTCCGTAGCATTCACGCTGTCCCGGACCAGCTTGTCCATAATTCCGCCACAACCCAGCTTTTCTCCAATATCTCTGCAAAGACTGCGGATATAAGTTCCTTTCCCACAGGAAATGCGAAAGGTAACATATGGAAGCTGTATGCTTACGATATCAATTTTATGGATTACTACTCTTCTGGGAACACGTTCAATCTCTATTCCCTCTCTTGCCAGCTCATAAAGCCTCTTACCATTTACCTTAATGGCGGAATACATCGGCGGAATCTGGTCATATTCCCCTACAAAGGAGCTGACTGCATCCACCACATCTTCTTTCGTAACATTTACCTCATTTTCTGTCAGAATCCTACCAGAGCTATCCTCTGTATCTGTCGTCCTGCCAAGCAGCAGCGTTGCAGTATAACATTTATCCTTATCTGTCAGGATATCACACAACTTGGTGGCTTTGCCAAGACATACCACCAACACCCCCTCTGCATCCGGATCAAGGGTACCTGTATGACCGATTTTCTTTTGTTTCAGAATCCCACGGAGCTTTGCCACCACATCAAAGGATGTAAACCCAGACTCTTTATATACATTAATTATTCCGTTATACATAGAGATTGTCCCCACTTTTTCTTTTTAACAATTGAATTTTCTTCCAGTCTGTATTTATACAGTGCTTTCGGTTTCCAATTGTTCCTTAATCATATCTGTGACCTTTAGAATAATGGTATCCTTATCACCCTCCACCTCACAGCCAGCTGCCCGGATATGTCCGCCTCCGCCAAGCCTGCAGGCGATAAGATTTACATTTACTATATTATTGGAGCGCAGAGAGCATTTAAATGTACCTTTTTTCGGATATTCATACATCCAGAGCGCACATTCCACACCCTCTGTAATGCGCAGAGCATCCACCACTCCATCTGTGTCCAGATTGGTAGCATCATTTGCATCAAATACATCCTTTGTAATGCAAGAAACAATTACTTTTCCGTCAAACATCAAAAATGCAGCATCCAGTGCCCTGGAAAGCATTTTATTCTGCTTAAAGGTCTTTTTATAAAAAGTTCCATCAATTACCAATGGACTTCTGGCACCTTTTTCAATTAAAATCCCGGCAATTTCCATGGTCTGTCTTGTAGTATTCGTATACTTAAATACCCCCGTGTCATGGACAATTCCAAGATAGAGGCATTCTGCGCATTCCATTCCGATTTTGTCCTCATCTAACAACGTGAAAATTGCCTCTGCCGTAGCACTGCATTCCGTCTTTAGAAAG
>URMF01000120.1 GCA_900548855.1 uncultured Eubacteriales bacterium | reverse complement strand
ATTCACAAATCTTATATCAGTTTTTAACGTTTACACAAAACTTGAAACGGTCTCGCAAAACCTTACCAACAATAATATTCCTACCAATACTGTACTCGAACAAATAAAGCAAGCCCAATAGCTATTCATATGAAATCCACCCAAGTATGACCTTAATGGTATAAATACTCCAAAAAAAATGATTCCATCTATCATTTGTCCACACGCACAACATATGATAATACTCATTATGAAAGAACATCCCACCTCAAATGCCATCTGTATTCCATATTGATACACACTATACATTGCTTCTTCTATATACTTATTTCTTAATAAAATGTTTGCTATTTTTATTGATAATTGTTCCATTTATACACCTCATACTTCAACAAACTATATTGGTTTTATACCAATTTCTCCTTTTTCTCAACACTATGTAGAAATTAGGAGTCTCCATGTAATTTTTCCGGTGGATACAATAGGACCGTTGCCTTGAACAACCCATTTTCATAATCCAGAAGCAGTTCTCCATTATATTTTTTTACAGTACGCTGCACAGAGTCCAGACCTATCCCATGATTCTTTTTGTCCTGTTTGCTGGTCACGATATGGCTTGCTGAGTCTTCCATGACTTCTCCTTGATATGGATTTTCTACCATAATACTGAGACTTCCCTTGACCAGCGTAACTGATACACTCATGTATCTATGCCCTGTTGGAAAACATCCGACAGCTTCCATGGCATTATCAAGAAGATTTCCAAGTATAATGCATAGGTCTGCACCGTCAAAGGGCAGACGCTCCGGAACGAACACATAGCACTTCATGTCGATACCCTCTTTCTGTGCAAGAGAAAACTTGTAATTGATGAGGGAATCTATGACAAGATTTCCGGTACGTGATATTTCATTTTTATAGATTTTGTTGCTGTCGAGGATATCATCTATCTTAGAGGATGCCTCATCAAGCTTTCCATACTGGATCGCTGCTTTCAGATCGACCAGATAGCTGTTAAGGTCATGCCGTATCCTTCTTGTATTCTGGTAAGCTTCTTCTCGTTCCATTGCCTGCCTGTTGCAGAGAACGATCTGCTGTTCGTAAGCAAGATTCCTTTTTTCCATTTCTGCGTGATTTCCAAGCCTGTCATAAATATCGAATGTAATATAATTGATTATCAGCATCAGTATTGTGGTAACCGTAAAAAACAGGTGGTCGGCACCGGATGATGTGATGAGGTAGGTGTTATGTATGATGTAAAATGTTGCAAGCGGAATCAAAAAAAGCCTTAACCAGTAATGAAAAGGCATATCTGTATAAAGATTAGATTTTCTATATGATTTTACCATATGAACAGCTATGTACATGGCTACTTTTGAAACGGTACTGCCCACCACAAAGAAATATAGATTATCTTTAATATCAGTAAGCAGAAGAAGATTATTGGTCACTACTTCAACCAGCATCCAGACAGAATAAAGGATACCAGAGAGAAAAAGGGCTGTTTTAGTGTCCACATAATATGAAAATTTATAGATGGAGAACACCAGCACAATGTTTATTATGAGAATAAGAAGTGGCATTCCAGCAGTAGATACCATTACCTGGTACTGGAAAAGTCCATAAGCTCCCCAGGCGAACCATTTCAGATAATTTTTCTTCTTTGTATTGTGAAATGCATGCAGATAGGTATTTACGATTTGAGAAGAAAAAAGTATCATAAGGACATTCAACACTCTGTACTCATCCATTCCAACGTCCCTCCATTCCTGCCATGGTGCAGAACAGGGTGCGTACTGCCTTCTGTCTGTCCTCACTGATCTGGAGTACAGTACCATCAGACATACAGACTCTATTGAAGTTCATACTCTTAATATAGTCAAAATTCACAAGATAGGACTGGTGTATCCTGATAAAATTTCCATTACGTTCTGAAAGCTGCCTTTCCACATCATTCATTTTCCCATAGAATTTGTTCTCTGTATCATCTGAAACAGCAGATCCATTTTTAAGTGTATGGATATGCACGATTCTGTTCTGGCTCTCAAAGTAATAAATTCTATTCAATGGAATCTTCCTGACAGCTTTGTTGTAAGTGAATGGAAAATACCCAGATCTTTCGCCGATGCGTACATAAGCAGCCATAAAAAATTCATGGAAGATTCTTTCATCAATAGGTTTTCTCACAAAACGAAATGGCTCTGTGACAGACATTTCCACTGCATAGTTCTCATGGCTGGAGACATAGATGAACAGTGCAGGGACCTCCATCTGCCTTATTAATTCAGCAGCACTGATACCATTGACCATTGGCATTTCAATATCCAGATATATCAAATCATAGCATGCTCCCTGACGAATACTTTCCACAATGGTCGATCCGTCAAAAAACACCTCACAGTCAATTTTAATATTCTGCTCTTTTCCTATCCTTAAAAGAAATGATTCTATCGTAGCTGTCATTGGTACATCATCATCACATATGGCTATATTTATCATCTGCATCAGTCCTCCGTTTCTTTTATATCTATATCTCCTTCATATTCGCTCAATGCATACTGACAGCAACGTAGAACAAGTTCATTAAAGGATATCTGTTCTCCATTGGCAACTTTTGTCAGCTTTGCGTCCAGTTCATCTGTGAAACGGATTGTCTTTGGGATATTTGCTCTTGATAAAGATTTTTCTATTTTAAACATTTCATTTACCTCTGATTATTATTTTATATCTTAAATATAACCAACTAAGGATAGAAAAAATATAACCATTAGTATAACCATGTAAAAAAAGTATATTCATCGTTGTATTACATAAAAATGCTGTTAGTTCTGATCTTTTGAAGGTAAATCTTAC
>URMF01000119.1 GCA_900548855.1 uncultured Eubacteriales bacterium | reverse complement strand
AACCTGTGTCTTTGGACATAGGGGCGTAAGTATGGCATCACAGGATGATTTCAGAAGATTCAGAGGCTTTAGTTTGTCTTAGCGGCTTGGATGAGATTAAAGAAAAGCTTGAAGATACACTTAAGCAGGCTGCAAAGTCAGGGCAATTTGTTTCTAGTGAAGCGGCACTTGAATCGGATGAAAAAACAGAGGCTGCATCTCTGATAGAAAATGAAAATCAGGATCAGATGCAGATATCAAGCAGTGACTGGAAAGAGCAGCTTCGTGACTTGAAGATCCAACCGGAAAGAGTGACGAAGAATTTAAAAAGGTTATAAAATTTTTAGGCGAAAACCCAGGGGCTTGCCCCTGGGATGAAGCCAAGAAATATTTTTCTAAATCTTTAATGTCGATATCTTCTGAATATACATTACAGATCTAACAACATAAAAGGTACATTTAATTAAAAAATTTATGCTATTAAATCGGGAAAAAATCACATTCTTTGAACTTGCACATTGAGAAATTAAAGGAAAATGCCAGTTGACGGATGAAGAACGTGACTGACAATGAATATCATAGTAATAACCATTGTAACTATCAAATGAAACATCCTGTCGTCTGGAGAGCCTGACGTTAAACGATTCTAATTCTTACCAATTATAAAAGTCAGTTAGCAGGCTAAGAAAATTTGTTGAATAATTAGACAATGATGTCGAATTTTGTCGAATTATTATACAGGCAATTATCAATTTCGTGTTTGTGATTTCTTGTAAAGTATGATATACTAATTATAGTAATGAGGAGTATATATTCACTATTAATAAGAAAAAGCAATCGATAGATTCCTAAGTTGATTACCGGGAAAGAAAGGAGTTTTATGGCGATTCGGAAAAAGCAGGAGCCAGACGAATATCAAAAAGCATTACGTAAGTTCCATAAAAAATCAAATCGACATGTTGTCGTGTTTGAAGCTGATATAAGCGAAGATGAAAAGCGACGCATTTTTTCGGATGCCGACCATCTGCGCCAATGTGGAAATGAACTCCTCGGTATTATGGAACGAAATCTGGAGCAGCTTTTGCGCACAAAGAGATATCGTGCCTTGCAGAAACTGTATGGAAAAGTATCGGATCCAATCCATGCACTGGAAAAGAAAGAAGTTCTATCAGATGAGGAAACACAAAAGCTGAATCACCTGAAAAAGGAACGCGCTGAAATTACCAATTCAATGAATCAGATGAGAGAGTCTTATCAGGTGACATGGGATTTTTGCCGGACCAAAATGATGGAATTAAAAGAAAAGTATCATCTTCAAAGCATCTTTGCTCTTTCCCGTGCAGAAGATATTTGGGCTGCGATTGAAACGATATTGTATTCGAGCGGAAGAAAGTTACATTTCAAAAAGCGCGGCGATCTTCCAGAGATTCGGGCAAAGCAATCCACACGAGGGCTTGTCATTGATTCTTCTCAGTCAGGGCTGATTGTTAAGTATGGAAAGGTTACAATTCCCTGTAAATATAAAGCAAAAGATTTGTGGCTTTGGGATGAAGAAAAAGCAATTCTTGCATATTTGGCAGAACCAGAAATACAGGATGCTTATGCGGTAGATCAGATGTCAAAAGGAATTATTACGGATACCTACAGACCTTGTTTTGCTTCCCTCGTCTGTAAAAAGATTCGCGGACGGCTTCGCGTCTATGTACATATAACAGTTGAAGGAAAAGCAATCTCAAAAAGAAGAAAAGACAGCACACCAAGACATTACTATGGAAAAGGAAATATTGGATGTGATATCGGAACGCAGACAATCGCCTACACTTCCAACACCGAAGTAGGACTTGAAAATCTGGCAGAAAGAGGAAATTCAATTCAGCATGTGGAAAGACAGGAAGCATTGATCTTGCGAGCAATGGAACGATCCCGAAGGGCGATGAATCCGAATAATTACAACGAAAATGGTACCGTTAAGAAAGGTCACAAGCAATGGAACTTTTCAAAACGATACCAGAAGTTGAGACAAAGACATCAGGAATTGTGTCGGATTGCAGCAGAAAATCGAGCGCTGGCAATCCGTGAGCAGGTCAATCATCTTCGATCCTTGGGAGACTGTTTTATCACAGAACCGCCAAATGCAAAGAAACTACAAAAAAGAGCAAATCCAGAGAATCCGGTCGATAAGAATGGACGAATGAAGCGAAAAAAGCGCTTCGGAAGATCCATAAAAAATCGTTGCCCCGGCTACCTGCAGGCAAAAGCAAAGCAGCTTTTTGAATCAACAGGTGGGATGTATGTTGAGGTACCGATTTTATATCGTGCCAGTCAGTACGATCACACATCAGATACTTACATTCCAAAGAAATTGTCACAGCGAATGTATCATCTGACAGATGGGACAAAAGTTCAAAGAGACTGGTATTCCTCTTACTTATTGTATTGTATCAATAAAACTTATACACAGATCAACAAACTAAAATGTCGATCTAATTTTGCCACTATGTATCAAAAAGAAAAGAACATGATTGAAGAAATCATTCGTTCAAGAAAAAAGATTATGAATTCCGGTATTCGTACCGTTTAATTTCATAGCCCCGGGTATTTGACTTAGTATCCATCTGGGAGATCTTGTGGCCCAGAGAACGCGAATGTGAAGATTCAGTTCCATCGAATCGACACAAATGTGGTCGTAGGACTGCTTGTTCGCGAGTTTTGTTGCTCCGGAACAGATGTGTCTGCCAAAGTCCTTGCGATGTACGCAGACACTAGAACTCCGTCAATGGAACCCCAGTGGCTTGCCGCTGGGTTAAGTCAGATGTTAGCAGTTGTCGGCAGAGCACTCGTTGTTGTTGCCGGATATATGGGCAGTGTTCCGCTGATGATGGC
>URMF01000118.1 GCA_900548855.1 uncultured Eubacteriales bacterium | reverse complement strand
AACAGCAGCTTATCCACAAACTCCACCCTGCGGCTAAGGTCTGCTGATATCCTCTTATTTTGTTTTTTGATAAACAAACAAAAAGGATCTTTTCTTTGTGGCGAAGACGCAAGGCATCCAAGCGCCTCCGCTGTGCGAATTTGTAAACAAGGCTGGGACAAATCACGACAGTTTCTGCCAAACAGCCCTAACGCTGCGATACTTTACCGCCTGATAAGTTATATCGCTTAATAAACACTGTAACAGTTTCTCCAGTGTCCACCAGTTCCGGGTTGCTCCGCGTTTTTTATATCTCTGATTTCGTTCCTTCACATAATGCTCAAGTAATGCTTTTTCATCAGCAGTCAATAATATTTCAACCTGCATGTTGTATACTTTCGCCATCTTATCCCCTCCTGCGCTAATCTTCTATATAACCGATGATTTCATAATCATCTTCATCCAGCTGCCTATATACCGGTCGGTAACTCCGCCCATTTTCCAAGATATACTTTTCTCCGTTCCATTCTCTTTCGATCAGGATCTCTCCATTTTCCAAAAATACATTTAACGGATCTTCCAACCCATATGTACTGACCTGTGGAAATCTCTCTTTAAATTCTGCAAGTGTTAATCCTTTCAACATCTTCCTGCCTCCATTCTTTTTTTTTGATCTGCCATCATCAGAGCCGGGAGATCATCCCGCGGCTGACGCTCCAGGGTGGAGCGTTTCGGCTAATCTGCTAAAATCTGTCTTGCAGTATTAAAAACATAAAGTCTGTTATATGAATGATATTTAAAATCTCCATTACCAGCGATTAAACGCCCGGTGTTTTCATATTTCAGGCTTAAAACTATCAGATATTTTTCTAAAAGTTCATCCGGGCATTTTAAACATTCTATAGCGTTTTGGATTTCGCTTTTCTTACTATTCCAGTTAATACCGACAATATGCACTTGTTTTTCTTCTTCCAGTTCTTCAAATTCTTTCATAAGTTCAGCTTTTGTCATTGTTTTTTCTTTCTGCCCTCGTAACCTCCGGGGCGGGCGATTTTTAAAAATCAATTTCTGTATAAACACCTAATATTTGACGCCATTTATTTTCCTTATCACAGCTAAGCTTTAATTCTTCAAGATAAAAGATTGCATGTTCTCCATATCTTTCGCGTAAGTCCTGAAAGCCATTGTATACGTTTTCAAATTCTTCCAGGTCATCAACTGAAATGATATAGCGCTTATTCTCCGTATTGCGGATTATATAGTTTTCCTCGATCTGTGAAGGACTAGAAAAAAGTCCTTCAACTACAAGTTTGCTTTTGCGGTCATCCTGCGTTTTTCTGTCGATCATGTAAACCAGTGCCCATTTCATAAACTTTGTATAATCCTTCATAGCTCTATGCCTCCCTTGCAATTTCTACTTTGTCAATGTTTCCGGCTTTTACTTCTTCCAGGATGCCTTTCAACTCATCCAGGATATCCCCTTCCTTTTGCGTCTCAAATGTGTAATTTTCGTTGTATTCCTTTCCTTCAACTTTAATTCTATAAATCATGTTTTCGTCCTCCTGTAATTTGCTTCCCTGTTCTTTATGATTATATTATAGTCGATTTTGAATATATTGTCAATACTTTTCTATTCGTTTTTGAATATTTTTTATTTCTACTTGAATATATTTTATCTCTATGTTATTATTTCTAAGAGGTGATGACATGAGTGCAAGTAAGCAAATCAAACAGGCAATGTTAGAAAAAAACATCAAAGTTTCCGATCTAGCCGAAAAAATCGGCATGAAACCGCAACCTTTAAGCACTAAGCTCTACCGCGACACCATGAGCTATTCGGACGTTGAAAAAATAGCGGATGCTCTTGGCTGCGACGTCAAGATTGTTGATCGGGAGACTGGAAAAACATTTTAATTTTCAGCCAACAAAAAAGGAAGATGCTCTTTTGTCATCTTCCTTTTTTACATTTGCTTATTCTATTTTTCTTCTTTTTCTATTTCCAGGACATCTGCAGCTCTCGTTTCTGCACTACACAACACCTGTTTTTTCTTCTTTGAATATGGATTCTTTCTTGGATTCAATTTTTTTATATCATACTCTTTTCTTATTTTTATCTCTCCTAACGCCATCTTCACATTCAATTATTAATCTACTCTTCATAATGATACTTACATGAATATATAATCAAATTCTGATTACTGTCAAAATTATATGTAAGCCTGTGTTCATCTGTGATCCGTCTACTACAAACTTTTCTATGTTTTAACGGTTCAGGCTTACCAATGCCTTCTAACAATCCATCGCGATCTATACTCTTAATAAGCTCATTAATACGTTTGACAATCTTTTTATCTTCCTTCTGCCAGTCCGTATACTGTTGCCATGCAGTAGGCGTAAACACAACATTCATCTTTCATATGCTCCCAGCTCATCTATTGTTTTTATAACAAATCCCCCGGCTTCTGCTTCCTCCATGGATTTATCCAACATAGCAAGATATTCTGCATTTTTCTTGGCTTTTATAATATTGTTATATTCAGTTTCCGACATCATCACAATATTTTCATTTTTGGGTCTTGAAACAATCAAAGTTTCTCCTTCAAAAACCTTATCACACAATGCTTTAAAATTATCCCTTACATCCATCGACTTTACTGCCAACATTTTCAGCACCTCATTTCCGTATTATAAATCGTACGTTTTTTCGTACTTTTATTATACATTATTATTATTCCATCGTCAACAGATCTTATACTGATATTTTAAAATAATGAAAGATTTTTATCCACAGGGAAGATTTTCATGCATCATCTTCCCTATGTTGCGACGTCGCAATTTTTATCTTACTTTATTCGGTGCCATAAAACGATTATAAAACTCTGTCAACGCATCTGGTTCTTTACTGTTCCCGATTCCATGATCCTGGATGTACTGCTTCATCTCCAGAATCGTTTCATGCGGGATTAAAAACTCATCTTCCGGCGTGTCGTTTTTCA
>URMF01000117.1 GCA_900548855.1 uncultured Eubacteriales bacterium | reverse complement strand
TAACGGCGGCTGAGAGGCGCTAAAGGTCCAGGGGACCTTTGCCCAGCGCGGACTGAAGCGGAGCGTAGACAGGCTACATATAAGGAAATTAAGAAATATGTGGCTGAGCATAATGATGGGATGAAGGTATCTAATCTGTATATTGCACAGGTAAAAGCTAAGTATGGAATCATAGAGCGTGAGAACTATAATTTGCCTAAGTCAGAGGATGCAAAACAGCCTCAATGTCCGAAGAAGAAAGAAGATGCGATTGTGGAGGCATTGAGATTTTTTCATATGATTTAAAAATTTAAAAAGAAAAAGTTGACAAAATGAAATAAAAGAATTATATTATTAAAAATATTTTGGAAAGGAAGCCGAATTATGTTTTTATTCGTAGTCGAAAATACATACGAAAGTATTCAGACAATGCAGATTAACGTGCAGGGTCTTAATGTTGTATGTAAATATTCCGGTTACGAAGAAAAATAAGCTTTCAGGAACATAGTATTTTTGTATAGTTGTTTTTGACCACTTATCTTTCGGGTAGGTGGTCTTTTTTATTCATTAGGGCCCGGTGAAGTAGCTAAATTTATGAAAAGGAGAAAGACGATATGATTATTGATGATGTAAGGTTTGAATTAAAAGATGGGCGTGAAGCGATACTTCGTAGCCCTAAAGAGGAAGATGTAGAAAGTACATTGGAGTATTTGGTTACTTCTGCCGGGGAAACTGATTATATTTTGCGTTATCCGGAGGAGTGTGGAAAATATACAGCAGAAGGAGAAAAAACGTTGTTTGAGCAGAAGAATGCCTCTCCAAATGAAGCAATGATTATGTGTATCGTAGAGGGTAAGGTTGTTGGAAATTGTGAAATAAGCTTTTTCAAGGGAATGAAAACAAAACATAGAGCCAGTATATCAATTGCATTGATTAGCAATTTTTGGAATCAGGGAATCGGTACAAAAATGTTTGAAGAAATGATACGTCTTGCAGAACGTAGAGAGGGCGTAATGCAGATTGAATTAGAGTTTGTAGAAGGAAACGCCAGAGCACGATACTTGTATGAGAAAATGGGATTTAGGATTACAGGTGTTCATCCAAATGCAATTCGCTTAAAGGATGGTACACTTTTGAACAACTATACTATGATTAAAGAACTCCGGCGGTAAACACAGATAATTTTGCCAAGTGTACAGAGTAAAAAATAGAAGGGAGATTATTATGGCAAACTTAGTTATAGTATGTGGTCCTCAGGCAGTTGGAAAAATGACAGTTGCAGAAAGCCTGAGGGATAAATTAAGGTACAATATGATGATGAATCATGACAGCATAGAAATGTCTGACAAGATATTTGGTTTTGGAACACCGGCACAAAAAGAATTCAATGCTATTTTTAGAGAAAAAGCATTTGAACTTGCAGTGAAACATAATGTGGATTTGATTTTTACATACGTCTGTGCATTTGAAGTTCCGCAAGAGAGGGAGTACTTAACAAGTCTGGCGGAATTGTTTAAGATTAATGGAGGAGAATTTTATTTTGTGGAATTAAGTGCCGACCTTGCAACAAGACTTGAAAGAAACGAAACGCCACACAGAATGGAATGCAAAGCATCAAAAAAAGATGTTGCATGGAGTAAGGCTAATCTTTTGAAAGATGCAACAAATCATAGATTGAATTTAGAGGATGGAGAAATATGGTTTGATAATCATATAAAGATAGACAATACCAATCTTCATCCGGATGAAGTGGCTGATATGGTTATAGAGCAGTTTCAATTGGTTGCAAATGAAAAGGAAGAAAAAGAATATCGCTTTGGCGTATGATATAAAGTAAAGGAGGATTACAAATTATGTTTATAAGAAATGATTATCCAATATTAGAGTTTGATGACAATAGGGATGCAAAAATCAATCCTACGACTTGGGTTGACAAGAAATTCGAATGTAACAAGATGGTTATCACTTTTTTCCCGGAAGTGGTTGATAAATTAATTGCGGATGGGAAGATAGTGCTTGAAAAGACAATCGGTGGTGAAAACATCGTTCTTGTATATCGATTTGTTGACACGGATATACTGATTACGCTTGGTGCAGTAGGATGTCCATCTTGTGCAGGTAATTTGGATTTATTTAACGCCATGGGAGCAGAAAAGGTTATGTTTTGTGGCGGTGGCGGAGTGCTTGACAAGAAAATAGAAGTTGGACAGCTTCTTGTTGTAGATGGAGCGATTCGAGATGAAGGATTTTCCTATCATTATATAAAACCATCAAAATACATATATACAGATAAAAATGTAACGGATAAGATAGTTCAATACCTAAAAGAAAATAATATATCATATATACAAGGATTGACATGGACAACAGACGCTATTTTCAGAGAGACAGCAGAAAGGATTGCTCAAAGGAAAACAGATGGAGCAAAGATTGTAGAAATGGAACAGTCAGGATGTATAGCTGTTGCTCAATATAGGGGTTTTGATTATGGAGCTCTCATATATGGCGGGGATGACGTATCACAGGAAGAATGGAGCAATCGAGGTTGGAGAAGCCGAGAAGGTATACGATATGATCTGGTGATGCTGTGTAAAGAATTAGTGAATGTTATTTAAGGTAGACGTATTCAGCTTTTGTTTGGACAATGTACCGACAGATAAACCGACAGATTATGAAACAATCTTGACAAAACCGAACAAATATTCTATATTTAACAACGGAGATTCTATACCCAAAACAGAAAATGTGAATATACAAACGAAGCTCAAACCCGTTTGGTTTGGGCTTTTTCTGAATTTGCAATAATTCTGAGAACAACAATTTGCAAAAAGTCAATAGACACTTTGCGGTAGGGTTGGGACGGAATATTTTACAAAGATGATTGTGCAGTATTCACAAAGATGTTTAGAGATTAAGGATATTCCAGAATAACAAAAAAGCAATCGAGTAACATCGGTTGCTTTTTTGTTGCTCATTTTTAGAAATTGCTGTCAGCCCCAAAACATGTATTTCTAAAAGTAACTACAAAAATGAGAAAAGAAAATGGAGGAAATGAAAAATGAAAGAGTATTCAAAAGGCATCTATGTAAAATTTAAGGTAGTGTCAAATAAGTTATGAAAAAACAGAGCCAAAGAAAAAGGCTCAAATGA
>URMF01000116.1 GCA_900548855.1 uncultured Eubacteriales bacterium | reverse complement strand
TGGGTTCAATTTCCTAGTATAGAAGATCAGGAGTTAGCTAATCAGTTTATGGAGACATATGTCAAGTGTTTTTGGTGAAAAAAGTGGGGGATTTTAATAAAAATGGAATCTGAAAGCCTTATATTTACTGGCTTAGAGATTCAGAGAGAGTATTTATATGAAACGGGGGTACACATTGAGAAAAATAAATTGGGTAATACCTGGTGGCAGAAGCAAGCGCATGTTTCTTATGCTAGGATGTGTGTCATGGATACTTATGCTTCTGTGTAGTTGCGGAAGAAATCTGCCTGATTCAGAACAGGTGATTAAACGATATTTGAAGGAAAAATACAATCAGGAGTTTCAGATTGTACATACTGAGAGAAAAAATATTGGTCAGAATTTTGGTGAGTTCATAAATACTGGGGAGGCAGTATCACTAAATGAATCAGATGATGCTTTTTCATTTACGATTTATGAAGATGGAAGAATCACAGATAATTATCCCAAGGTGATACTTGGGAATCAGATCAAACAGGATATTTATTCAATATTAGATCACGGGAAACTAGAATACACGAATGTTGATATTCGTTTCATAGAGAGTGATCAGGAATATGTTACTTTTGAGGATTATAAAAGCAACCATAATGTTTTAATATTCAGTGACTTGAAAGGTTTGGAGACCAATGTCGATAAGAATATTGAAAATGCATATGACCTTTTATGTGCACTGAGAGACCAAGGCTATTATTTTTGTTTGACAATAGATATTGATAAAGCCAGTAAAACGATTATTTATGATCAAGACAATGAAATGATTTCCAAAGATTCATTCATTCAGAAGTTCAGTTAACCGGAATGTATGCAAGGTGGATTGCTATGCCGAAAAATAGTAATAGTGGAAGTGATCTGGCAACATATATTGCAAGCAATGCGGAACTATTGACAGAGCAAAATTATACAGATATTGATGCGTTGGTCTTTGCAGAAATTATTCATAGGGGGTTTTACGGATGAGGAAGGTGAAGTTTTTACGAATAAATATTATTAATTTCTTATTGTAAGAAGAGATGATAGCCTACAAAAGTAGGAATGAGAAATCGTACGTGACTATCTGAAAAGATATGAAGGAATGAATCATGAGTACATTATTTGTAGATGCAGATAAGCTGGAGGCACAATCAGAGAATATAAATTTGTGCGAAACTGCAATAAAAATGTAAATATAACGCTTCATGAAATCATAGATGAGATACAACTGGGAGAGAGTACGGTTGAAATTAGAAGTGCAATAGAAATTATCAAATTTATACTGGGTTTTATTCCAGTGATCAACTGTATTACGGATATATATCAGTTGGTTGATGATGTGACTCAGGCATTGAGCGATGATGGAAAAATAAGTGGTGGTGAGTAGTTGGCACTAGGGGCCGATGTAATATTTTTAGGACTGGATGTTGTGGCGGCTGGTGATATTATAAAAGCAGTTAAGGTAGCGAAGGTTGCAAACACAGAGGCAAAAGCCGCGAATAATGTGATGGATGAGTATGTGGCTACACCGGAAAATGCAGGTATGCCAAATGCAGTAAAGAGAGAATCAAGAGATAACTTGATATTATCTTATTGATCAGATGATGGGAAGGAATACAAAAGGGAATGTATCGATTGAAAGTGCAGCATATATTGTATTTGATAGCAGTAGTGTTTGGTGTAATTGGCTTTTTGAATTTTCAGAGCTCTATGCGTACATCATCCTATGAGAAAGTATCTGGCTACATAACGGATGTAGAGGAAACATCAGAATTGACGAAGGCAGGATATAAGCCAAGATATAATTATATTATTCATTGGTTCCGTGATGGTGAGGAATATCAACGAGCTGTATATGAAGCATTATCGGAGCCGGATGAGTCCGCAACAGAGTTTTGGGCAAGCCTGGATAATACAGACGCTATAGCTTCTGAACCGGAGGGTATTCGGACAGAGGCTTATCTGAACTGGCTGGTTGCCGCTTTGAGTGCGATCCTGGGGGGGATGATAGATGCCCGAAATACCAGGAAAACGGGAAAAAACAGAAGCAGACGTAGAGATGAAAGGGAAAATGCGCAGATTCTATGGTCAGTTGTTGCATTTTGCATGGCTATTGGTGTTGCTATTACAGGATTTTCACTATGGATTTCGTATAGAGACGGTTATTACATAAATTCGGTTATGAAGGATTTACTTCTTGTTTTTGCCATTGGATTCATTGGCTGTCTGATCGGAGTGAAAAAGAACAAGACAAAATAGGGGCTAGTGATTCATATTGGGAAAGATAATCATGAGAATCATGGAACGGGCTTGTGTTTTTAGGCAGGAGTGTGCTGATGTGAGAGAACTGATGGCTGGTTTGCGTGCCATTCATACCTTTTACGGGAAAAATGAGGGTATGATTACGGGTAACTGAAGCGGTGAATGTGTGGCTGGTTGAAAATGGGGATGGATATCATGGCAGGATAAAAGGTACTTCTGAACAAACGCTTAGGGAAAATATACTGGCTATTGTAGATAGTATCGAAGACTGTAAAGCAAGGACAACGGTATTGTCAATCATTAATTATTTAATACAATTATATAAAACAGCATCAGATGCGGGAAGCCCAAATGCATTTGGAACAGCAATCGGTGTTGGAGGATTGATTACAGGTGTCGTAGCAGATATTATGGGTGGAATGAATAGTGGTTTGTCGCAAAATGCTATAATTGCTGATGTCATTGTTGATGTGGCGCTGTGGGGAGTGGCCGAATATGGTGATGATGTGGGGCAGGCAGTAGGCGCTATGGTTGGTTCCGGAGGAGACCCGGCAGGAACAGCTATTGGAAAAATTGTTGGTTCTGCGGTTGGTGGAGTGGTAGGAAACGGTGTTTCTATAGCTATGAATGTGAATTTAGATGGTGACGGAGAAACTGGAAAAGAGTTATGATTTATGGGAGAAAACAGAAACATTTGGAGTCGAACAAAGAGTACGACTATATTGCATGTTTATATCCGGAGGGCAATCTGAGAGCGGATAAATGTGTTTTTTTCAATAATGAGGATATTGCAGAAATTATTCATAGGGGGTTTTACGGATGAGGAAGGGGAAGTTTTTACGAATAAATATTTGACTGCTGGG
>URMF01000115.1 GCA_900548855.1 uncultured Eubacteriales bacterium | reverse complement strand
AGCGACAAGTAGTGCAAACGTGCCCTGTGTTGAATTGTTTATTTTACACAACGTGCGGCTTCAAAAAATCAGTTTCGCAATTACCTAAATAAAACAGAGAAAGAAAGGAGGAGCGCATGGTTGTTTTAGATTATAAGAGCAGTAAGCCCATCTATGAACAGATTATTGAACAGATTAAGTTTAATGTCATGAAAGGGTATTTAAAGCCTGGGGATGCAATTCCATCTGTACGTAAGCTGGCATTGGAGCTTAAGATTACACCGGGAACTGTTTCCAAGGCATACCAGGAATTAGAGCGTCAGCAGATAATAGAGACAATCCGGGGAAAAGGAACATTTATTGCAGGCGAGATTGTGTTAAAGCCGGATGAGGGGAAGCTGCAGGCGGTCAAGAAAAATCTGCAGACAGAATTAATGGAGCTTAAGCTGATGGGGTATGACAGGGAAATGATTGTTGAGCTGATTAAGGGGATATATGAGGAGATGAATGTATGTTAGAGATTAAGAATGTTTATAAGAGCTATAACCGGAACAATGTGCTGAAGGATATCAGCCTGACCGTTCTTCCCGGGGAGATTCACGGACTGATTGGTGAGAACAGTGCGGGCAAAACGACATTGATTAAATGTGCGACAGGTGTCTATAAGGCAGACCAGGGAGAGATTCTATATGATGGCAAGCCCATTTATGATAATCCTGAGGTAAAGGAAAGAGTGGGATATGTAGCGGATTATAATGACTATATTAAATATTATACCGTGTCAAAAATGGTACATATGTATGAGACATTCTATCCGGGGTTTAATAAGAGCAAATTTAACGAATTTAACCAGATTTTTAAGCTGCCGGTGGACAAACGGATAGTATCCCTGTCAAAGGGGCAGAAAATGCGTCTGGCGTTTATGCTGGAAACCGCAAAGGAGCCGGATTACCTGATTCTCGATGAACCCACATCCGGTCTTGACCCTGTGGCAAAGGCAAAGTTTTTTGAACTGCTGATTAACGAGGTGGAGCAGCGGGAGATTGGGGTGCTGATTAGCTCCCATAACCTAGAGGGGCTGGAGAAAATCTGCGATTCCGTTACCATGATGCATCAGGGCGTGGTGGAGCAGCAGATGTCCATGGAAGATTTTAAAAGCACGCTTACCAGGTTAAATGTGGTATTTGAGGGGGGAGCGGATAAGAGGGTCTATGAAATGCCGGAAATACTGCGCATTCGCAATGTGGGAAGCATTTATACAATGATAGTGAAGGAATACAGCGAAGCATTTGCCGGAAAGCTTTATAAGCTTGGAGCAAGCCTGGTGGAGCCGGTGGAGATTTCTCTGGAGGAGTTATTCGTTGTATTGGAGGAGACAAAAGAGGAAAGTGGTAAGGCAGTGCAGTCCGATAAAAATAAAGAAAAGCAGGAGGGGTAGCCAATGAAAGGTTTTCAAAAATTTGTAAAACAGTCATGGCGGTTTTACCTGATTGTTTTGATTATTGTTTTGTTTCTGGTAATCTGCGATTCGGTATATATCTGCCGGGATGAAAAAATTGCATTTACCGGAAAGAGCATAGAACAGCAGATTACAGAGCAGTTAGATAAGGCAGAACAAAAGCAGCAGGATACCGCTGCACTGCCGCAGGGTGTGTGCTTATATAGTATTGTTGAGGATAAGGCAAATAATATGGAAATTATGGGATTCATTATGACTATTATTGGAATCATGATTTTTCTTGGCGCAAGGCAGTATTATTTTGCAGATACAAGGGCGGCAGAATTTATCGGAACGCTTCCGGTAAAGAAGCGGAGTCTGGTGCTGTATGATTACTTTAGCATGCTTGCAGTCATCCTTATAGGAGGACTGGTGCAGGCGGGGATACTGCTGGGATGCCAGAACCGTTATAACCGTGCAGTGGTCAGGTTTTGGGAACAAAGGTCTGCCGGTGTACCGGAGGATAATATGATTTCCCTGTTCAATGACAGACTGTTGTTGTATATGGGTATCTATTTTTTGTTTATTCTTTTAGTCTATACATGGATTTACATATGGATGACGGTGACAAGAAATCCTATAGCGGGAGAAGTGATTTCTTTATTTTTGTATGGAGGATGCTGTATTGCCGAAGGATTTTTTGCATGGACGATGTTTCCTGTAAACAGTTATGGAATATACGGTGATATGACGAGGTACTACGATATAGTTGATATGATAGAGACATTGATGTCGCCACGTGCATTTATGGAAAATCTGGATGAAGTAAGTGGGACGGTAGCCGGCAATAACACATGGATGATGCTGGCATTGGTGGGGCTGGTTGTTCTGGCGGGTATTGTACTGCTCATAATTGTTTCAGCCAGAAGAGAGCTTTCCAGGGGAAAATTATTTTACTTTTCCGCACTGAATTATCTTTTTGCAGTTTTATCCGGGATTATCCTGTTTGCATGGTTAGCAGATGATTTCCTGTATGATTATGCCGGGCTTGCACTGGTAACTGGAATCCTTGGAGCCGTGGTAATTTATATCCTGGTGCGTCCGGATTCGGGTAAGAAGTCTGTGCAGTGGGAGGTGAAATAATATGAAACGATTATGGAAACATGAATGGAAATATTATTTATCCTTCATGGTAATCATGACGGTTATTCTGCTTTTAAGTCAGGATATTAGCTGGCTGACGGAATTTGGCATGGGATACCGCAGCTGGCAGGATTTCCAGATTGCCAGTATGCTTTATTATTTTTCTGACGGTGTGATTGGAGGTTTATTATCAAGCATAGTTTTTATAAGTGTAATTGGTATTCTGGTTTTTAAAGCGGTATTTTTCTGGCAGGAGAAGGACAGCTATGGGAGAGAATTTTTGCAGACGCTTCCGGTCACCAGGCTGGACAGAATGGTATTTCATCTGGCTATGGACAGTCTGGTCATTCTTATCTCGGTAACCTGTTTCGGAGTGTGTTTATATTGTAGAATCATGGATTTCTTAAAAGTAAATGAGATTGAGGTAACGGGGATTGCAACAGGTATTTTTTTGAGAATGGCTATGATTATTGGTTACCTGTTGTTTGTGCTATGTCTTATAAATGTGCTGGGATGTCTGTTTGCAGGCGGTTCCATCAGGATTGCCGGAACAGCAGGGAATATTTGTATCGGATATCTGCTTCTCTATTTTATATCAATACTACACGAAAAAAGTGAATGGATACAGAACCTGTGTAGATTTTTTGCACTGGATATAGCAGGGAATTTTTCGAATACAGGGTCAGAAGAGCTGATGATACAGAATGTCAAAGATATTATGGTATATTATAAAGGAGAGCCTATGGCAATACCTGTGGAATATGACGTATACCATTTTCTTAGTAATGAAGATATGGGCTGGTATATCGGATGTTTAGCCGGATATGTGGTACTGGCGGTTCTATTGGCAGCCAT
>URMF01000114.1 GCA_900548855.1 uncultured Eubacteriales bacterium | reverse complement strand
TGCAGGCAGGGCGTACCAAATCTGCAGCTCAGGTTTTGGCGGATATTCGAAGGGATTATAATGTATGAAATATGATGTTACCTTTACGGAGCAGGCTGAGAACGATCTTCGCGGTATCTTTGAGTATATAGCATTTGATCTTCTTTCGCCTGAGAATGCAGCCGGACAGCTTGACCGGATCGAAGAAAAAATCCTTTCCTTGGGAGAGTATCCGGAGAAGTTCCGGCAATATGAAAGAGAGCCCTGGAAGAGTCGAAATACACGAGTTGTGCCTGTTGATAATTATGTTATTTTCTATATCCCCGATAAGACAAAGACTGCTTGAAGCTTGAAAAAAGCACTTGAGTAAAATAAGACTTGTGCTTGAACACAAATAAATAGGGTTAAGGAAACTATATAATCTGCCGATATAGCAAGTAGCGATGGAAGCGTGTTTTTCAATGGATTGAATTTAGTTGAAAAATGCGCTTTTTCTTTTGAGGATAAACATCGTATTACATATATTTGGAGAAGCCTTATGAATATTTACATGAATCTAAAAAAGGAAGAGCCTAAAAAGATTACGACAACAAAAGAACTGGCTCAGTATATCTTAGAAAGCGGAAATGACGTAGAAAAGATGTCTGAAGAAGACCGCTCAAGGATGGATGCCCAGATAACTGCCAAGCTTCAGTCGGGGAAAAAGCTTTCGCAGAAGGAAATGGATTATTTAAGAAAAACCAATCCCATCATGTACGCACATGCTTTGAGGGTACAAAGAATGGCAGAAGCTGTAGAAGAACAGCTAAAGCATGCAAAGAGCAAGGAAGAGGCTGACCGGATCATATCTTCTGCCCTAAGTGGCATATCAAAAAATGATCCTGACAGGGAGTACATCTTTGCGGCTGTCAACCGTATTTCGACAGAATTTCATAAATCAGGTGCTTATGAGAAACTCCCGAATACAGTTGAAGAGGGAGATAAAGAGGGAAAAGAAAGCGGAGATATTTTTTCTGATGCGGACGATAAAGAAGACGATGGTTTTGATTTAAAGAATTGGAGCCCACTTAGAGAAGTATATGACAGTATGCCCACATTTTCTGTAGGAGTGTAAATGTAAGCAGAGTATCTGGGATGGAAAATGGCAGATCCTACGATGAGGTCGTAGATAAGGCCGTTGAGGTCGTGAACAGCGGCATCACCCAGAGACCTGACTTCGATATCGATTCCTTAGGAGAAATAAAGGGTTGTGGTGCTTTTTGTGCGCTTTGTGGCGCATGTCGGTGGTAAATTCGTTTGATAATCAGATATACAAAAAATGTGTAAAGTGTTGAATGATTCGCTCATGAAATGTGAAAACGGAATTGATAATCACGCATGATTTGTGTATAATAAGACTGAACACTTTTGTGAGAGGATGATTACTATGTATTTGAAAAGAAAGGTTGACTTCTTTCTTGAGGAGTGGAAAGCGGATAAAAACAGAAAACCGCTTATTATTAAGGGAAGCAGACAAATCGGAAAGACGGAATCCATTCTGCACTTTGCCAAAGAGCATTATGAGAGCATCATTGAGGTAAACTTTGTTCGTGATGAGAAATACAAGGGCATTATTGCCGATGGTTATGAGGCCGCCGACATTATTAAAAACATTTCACTGATTGATCCGTCAAAAAAATTCGTGCCCGGGAAAACACTTATATTTTTTGATGAGATTACAGAATTTCCGGAAATCGCTACATCTCTTAAATTCTTTTGTATCGACGGCCGCTTTGATGTGATTTGCAGCGGATCCATGCTGGGTGTCAATTACAAAAAAATTGAAAGCAACAGCGTAGGATACAAAAAGGACTACGAGATGTTCTCCATGGATTTTGAAGAGTTTTTGTGGGCAAAAGGCTATGGAAATGAAACAGTGGAAAACCTACTTTCCCACATGAAAGCATTTATACCTTTCAGTGAATTGGAGATGGATGTTTTCCATTCCCTGTTCTTGGACTATAATATCCTTGGCGGTATGCCTGCGGTTGTCCGTGAGTATATCGAAAGAAATACCTTTGAGGGCACGCTTGATATACAAAAACAGCTTATTGCAGACTATAAAGAGGACATTCGCAAATATGCCTCTGGCGTTGATCAGACAAGGATTATCAATGTATTTAATCGGGTTGCGCCTCAGCTTGCCAGAGAAAACAAGAAATTCCAGATTTCCAAGGTGGCCTCCGGCGCAAGATTTCGGGATTACAGGGGGTGTGCTGAGTGGCTCTGCGATGCCGGGATGGTAAATATCTGGTACTGCATGGAATTTCCCGAACTGCCTCTTGGCGGCAATTACGAGCCGGACACCTTTAAGTTGTATTTTTCCGATACAGGTCTTTTGGTGTCGATGCTGGACGATGAATCTCAGGAAGATTTAAGAGCCAACAAGAATCTTGGGGTTTATAAGGGAGCACTCTATGAAAATATGGTGGGTGAAGCCCTAATTAAGCAAGGGTATAAGCTGTTCTATTACAAGAAGGATGATTCCACATTGGAAGCAGATTTCTTTATTCGTTCAGCAGCATCCCTGATTCCCGTTGAGGCTAAGGCAAAGAGTGGACGTGCAAAATCCATGAAAACACTGATTGCCTCCGAACATTACCCAGATATCCGATACGGTATCAAGCTGTCAAAAAACAATATTGGACATGAGGACAAAATATATACCTTCCCATACTTTTGCTCTTTCCTGCTCAAAAGATTTATGTCCGGTTTCCATGCAGAGGAAGAAGCGGAATAACAAAGTAAGATGGGGTATTTAGCCAGGAATTGCCTATAATAATAGTGTCAACAAAAATACAACAGAGTTCAGAATAAGACTATGAAGCGAGGTAGTGGATATGGAAAAAGACCCGTTTAAGGAATATTTGAGGGAGTCTGAACCGGATAAAGCTCATAAGGGGTATGCTTGGAGTACGGCAATCGGACTTCAGGCAGTGGACGGACTCAAACCATCTAAATATTTGATTGATACCGCCATTCAGAACATTGAAGGCAAAATCACGATGAAAGAAGCACAAAGTCTTATTGACAGCTACTATGAAG
Source organism: uncultured Eubacteriales bacterium (assembly GCA_900548855.1). Taxonomy (GTDB): domain Bacteria; phylum Bacillota; class Clostridia; order Lachnospirales; family Lachnospiraceae; genus CAG-590. The sequence continues at coordinate 658 of URMF01000114.1, read as the reverse complement.
AAAGACCAGTGCACTTGTCTGATGATGAACGTACTGAAGAAGCAGATAAGGTTTCGTCCCGTATTGCAGAAATTCTTTCTGAAACAGCGTTTTCATTTTCACCAAACGCGTATATCTCTATCCACCGTAAACTCTTTCAGGGGATTTATAAACACGCCGGAAAGATTCGAGATTACAACATTACAAAAAAGGAATGGGTGCTTGATGGGGCAACGGTTATGTACGGCAGTGCGTCCGAACTGAGAGTCACACTTGAATATGATTTTTCACAGGAGAAAGATTTTAGTTATAAAGGACTTTCAATGGACGAGATCATCCATCATCTTGCGGTATTTGTTTCAAGGTTATGGCAAATCCATATCTTCGGAGAAGGCAATACGAGAACAACGGCAGTGTTCTTCATCAAATATTTGAGGACACTTGGGTTTTCTGCAGCCAATGATATTTTTGCGGAAAATGCGTGGTATTTCAGAAATGCACTTGTCCGTGCAAACTATACGAACCTGCAAAAGGGTATTCACGAAACAACAGAGTATCTGGAAGCATTTCTCAGAAATCTGCTTTTGAACGAGAAAAATGAGCTTCATAATCGAGATCTTCATATAAGTGGACTTTTGAACGAAGAAAAAGTGGACATTGGGGATACAAAAGTGGATAT
>URMF01000113.1 GCA_900548855.1 uncultured Eubacteriales bacterium | reverse complement strand
TCTTGCATGGTATTCGCTGACAACCACTCTTTTTCAGGCAGTACAGTCAGATGTGCTCCTTTCCGATTGTAAATCATTCTTCCATGATGCAGCGTCATTCATACAAACTTTTATCGGATGGACGATTGATGCTGGGCAATCTGTGGCACAGATCAGTACAAAAATTCCCAATGCGTTTATAGCCGGAATCATATATTGGTTATTGCTGATATTAGTTGTTGGAATATACGTAGCAGGAACAGGGATACTTGCGATACTGATAGAAATAAAGATTATAGAATTATATAAGAAAAACTGTTGGGATGTTATTACTCTACTGATGATACTGACAAGTGCTGCTGTCATCATTTATTTTGGAGAATCCATCAAAAAAACACTGTCAGTAAATCTTCTATTGCTTTTTGTACTTTCGCAAGGAGTATATGTTGGACTTAGATGTTATTTGAAAAATCAGTTAAATACCAAGCTATATTGATCAAAATATGATAAAAAACGTATAAAAGCAGGGGATAAAAACACACATCGTCCCCTGCTATTATATTATCCTTTTCCAATTTCTAGTAGGATATGCCTGTTTCATTATGCTTTTTTAAAAGCCTTAGTTTGAATGCTTTACTGTATTTCTTCCTAGACATAAATATGCTCCACATGGTACATAAAAAAGGACATGGCAATACCTCCTTGATACCACCGTATCCTTGAAAAAGGGCGACTTTAACACACCCTCCGTATTCTCATTTTTACAAAAGAAAACGGCGGTTTTGATTGTTATTTCAAAACCGCCGTTAAAATGGCATGAGAACTTTCTACTTCATAAGCGGTTTTTTTCATGCTTATGAAGTAGAGAATTTTTACCTTATCGTAAATTCGCAAGATAAATTATATGTATCGTAATCCCAATCTCTTTCACTTTCAAAGAACGCAAATTGTTTAATCAAACGATAGTGTCCAGCAGGCAATTCTCCATAAAAACTTTTAACATCAATTTCTAATGTTAATCGTTCGTTAGGCTTAATAAAACAATCCTTTTCATTGCTCTTTGAGGGGTCATCAAGCTGTTCAAGTTGATACCAAGTGCCGGATTGTTCAGCTTCTATTTCAAAATAATCTGGTGAATATTGGTATTCTTTATCAGAAGTATTTTCTATTAGAAATGAAAGGCGCTTTAAGTCTAAATCCTTTTCTGTACTCATTGAAATCTTCAAATCGCCCAAAGTGTCAAGCGCTTCTTCACTTCCATAAGGAGAAACCTCATATTCTTCGGAATAATCTTGTACTACATGATTATCACTGTCCTTTGCTTGACTACACCCAACAATACACACCAATAACAATAAGGTTAGAAACATACATATTATTTTTTTCATTTGTCCTTATCTCCTTTCTTTTAAATTTATAATAGCAATAAAATGTCTATTTTCAATCAACTTTCATTGCAATTTATTTTCACTGTAACACATGCTCCGCCTGCTTTATTATTAGCAATTTGGATATTTCCGCCATGTCTTTCACTTAAAATCTTACTAATATTCAGCCCTAACCCCAAATGTTCAGTAGCTATATCTTTCGATGATTTATAAAATGGTAATGTCGCTTTTTCAATATCAATATTTTTAAACCCGCAACCATCGTCTGAAACAGATATAACTAAATTATCATTCTCTATTACTACGCTAATAGCAATATCACTTTTTGCGTATCTAATACTATTAGAGAGTAAGTTTTCATAAATCTGCATGACTGTATCTAAATTGATAAACAAGGTTATATTATTACCGCTTGTAGTAATTGAAAAATGTTTGTCATAACAAAGTGCTTCTGCTGTGTTATTAAAATTATCAATAAGTGAATGAAATGTAATCTGTTGTCGTGGAATATCAATATCCTCTAACCTGTATAAGTTCGTCATAGCATTTACATATTTTTCAAGACGTGAAATATTTTTTGACATTACTGATATTTCATCTAATATTTCTTGTTGTGATACTAAGCCTTTGGGAATAAAGGAAAGCAGCATAGTAGCATGACCCTTTAGTAAAGTCAAAGGAGTGCGTAAGTCATGCGAAAAAGCAGCATTTAGACGGCGCTGTTCAGCAAATTGTCGAAACATAGTTTCATTATTTTTCGACAAACAGTCTTTCATTTTTTCAAAGGCATGACAAAGTTTCCCCATTTCATCATTTAATGGATATGATAACGTAAAATCTAAGTCATTTGCTTCAATTTTATGATACGCATTAGTTAATAGCTTAATAGGTTTCGATAATTTTTTTTTATAAAAAAATGTTACACAACATATCATACTAATAGATAATACGATAGGAATAATTGCAATATTTAATGAACCTAAAGCACTGTCAATAAGCCTATCCCGGTTTGTAAAATTAGGTAAAACTTCGATATATGAAACATGGTTCGGATAGACATATTCGTGTACTGGGCGTTCTTTTTGATAATCAACATTGAACTTGCATATCTCGTTTCCTTTCGTGTCAAATATTGTGTATTTTGTTTGGTCATTACTATAAGTGGCGGTAAATGAGCCATTTTCCGGTATATCATACCTCGTTGACAGATTTTCATACTTATAGTTTAAATTTATTCTGTATCTGTCAACCATTGAAATTAAAAGTATACAAATAATTATTCCAATCAACAACGAAAACAAAGCATAAAGAACAAAGGTCATTCTAATACTCATGCTATTTAACCGATTGAACAATCTGCTTCTCTTTAATTTTTCCATCTATATCCGCACCCCCAAACAGTTTCAATGTAAGGTCTATCGCCTAAAGATAAAAATTTTGCCCTAATACGTCTGATATGTTCTGTAACAACTGTATTATCACCAATGCCGTCTAATCCCCAAACTTTTTCATAAATAGTTTCCCGGTCAAAAACAATTCCTTTGTTTTGCGAAAGGAAAGATATTATATCAAATTCCTTTTTGGTAAAAGCCATATCCTTATTATGATAAAACACAATACGTGAGGAATAATCTATAACCATATCTTCATCAAATTGCACCTTTGAAGATATATTGTGTCTTTTTTCTCTGCGAAGATGTGCTGCAATGCGAGCTTCTAATTCATCAACAGAAAATGGTTTTATTACATAGTCGTCTGCGCCAATAGAAAATCCTTTTATTTTATCACTATCTTCAATGCGTGCTGTTAAAAAAATTATAGGGCATGAAACATAATCCCGTATCCTTTCGCAAACAGTAAATCCATCTATATCTGGCATATTGACATCTAACAAAATAATGTCAGGTTTTTTTTCTACTTCTTTTAATGCAGCATTTCCTGCTGTTGCAGTATATACCGTATATCCAAGTTTGCTGAAATAGCAATACAGCATTGATACAATTTCTTTTTCATCGTCTACAATTAAAATACTCTGCGCCATAAATATGCCTCCATTGTGAATATCTGATTTAAGATTATCAAACAAAAATCTATTTCTAATCAATTTCTTTAATTTTCGATGTCATTAGTTATTATATATGGCAATATGAGTTGTAGCAACCTTACTCTACATGTTTTATGCTCTATTACTATCCACACTATGATGTGTGTAATCATATCCCGAAAGCCATACCAAACAAAGCAGTCTATGGCAGATTTAGAAATAAGTCCTATGATTATTGAAAAATAAGAAAATATAAAAATTAGAGTGAAGTAATTATATTACAAAAATGAAAAACGGGAGATACACAGATATTGTGCTATCTCCCATATTGTTTTTAGTGTCATATCAAGGCTCATTTATTAGTGGTAAAATTAGCGTTTTTCTATATTTCTCAAAATGCTTGAAAGTAAAGTGTTCATATGGATAATCGAAAATCAGATATAAACTTTTGTTTAAATTGCCTATAATTCAAGTGAATCTTCTGCATCCACCCACATCTGTAAATTGCCATCAAGATATAATCTTGCATATTCCAAAGGCTCATCCACAGCCAATGAAGTAAGCG
>URMF01000112.1 GCA_900548855.1 uncultured Eubacteriales bacterium | reverse complement strand
TCCGGCAATCCAAGGTAAAAGCGGGGATAATAATAGCTGGTATCCGGCACTAATGAAAGCCCAAGCTGGGACGCCATTCTTTTCAGGAAGTTCCAGTCCGTTTCCTGATACTGTATCAGCGTCCCTCCGGTCTGCATATCACTGCCCGGCAATATACAGGCGCTGTGCTCGGTGTCTGCTGTTATGGTATTGGCAATCCCCATATAGGTCTGTGCTTTTTTCTGAAATACCCGGTTGCATTTTTTCTGGTCTAACAGAATTGTTCCAGATACAGCCTGTACATCTGCAATCCTGTATCTGCCTTCTTCTTTGATTTCCACCTTTTCCGGATATCCGCAGAACAACGCTCCTGCGGTATTTCCATGTCCACAAAGCTAAATGGGCTCATTCATGCCGTTTATGCCTGTCTCATTTTCTGACAGCAGAAGCCGAAAATTTCCTCTGGCATGCTCCCCCGGTATTTCCCATGTCTGAAAATCAAGAATTTTTCCCATGGCAAAAGCGCTGATAAATTGTAAATCGGCATATTCAATTTTCTTTTGTATTCCTTCTGCCATAAGCCTTCTCCTATTCTTCTTCCTGACCTGACGAAATAGGTTCTATCAACCCTCCATAGGCGCAGACAAGAAATGCCCTCTGTGTCAATACAGACAGTTTATCCCCTACATTCTTTTACTTGACATTGGATATCAGGTTTATAAAAAAATAATATAATAAAATCATTACATTTATACAACCTTAATTTCTTGCAAACAAATACCTGTAATCTTTTCTTCTTCTATTATTTTCTTAAATCTTTCTGATACAAAAATGGGGATTTCCTGCCTATTTGCTAATTTAAATATGTCCGAATTTTCAGTCCTTTCATCATATATACAATATTTACTTACTGTATATATTGTACCTATACTTGGAATTTCTGTTTCGAAATAAAGCGATTTTTCCAAACACAGTGCATCAACTACCCTTGTAATATTTGCAATATAATATTCTTCTAAATTTTCATTACTATTCTCTTCAACTATTCTCACTGGCAAATATTGTATTTCTGTATTTAATTTCTGTAGTATACTTTGTAATCTATTTGATACAACAAACCACCCTTTATCATTTGCAAGATAATCTGTCAACACATGTCCTTCCATTTTATTGTAATAGAACTCAAATTTTCCGTCCCAATTTTCATAAAATTTTCCTACATTAAATACATTCTGCTGAATACCATAATCATTTTGATAATGACAAACTATATCATTTTCTCTCTCCATATCCATAGATAATTTATAATACTTCATTTACATCCTTACTTTATCGTAAATTGTCCGAATACCGTTCCATCTGGATAATCTTTAATAGCATTTTTTATTTGCACACCTAAACTTCTATTAACACTCATATCTAATGGAATGCATACAGATTCAGTCCATCATTGTAGATGACATCTTCCTGTGTGAATCTCCCGATGCCGGGAGCGTAGTAACGTGCTCTCAGGTAATAGAGTCCTGTCAGTTCGTCTTCTGTCTGTGCATTGTATCTCAGACGATTTGGTGTAGTTTCTTCTGAAATGATTGTTTCACCAAATGCACTGTACTGATAGTAATTCTGTACTTCTCCCGACTGGTCAAGTATGTATCTGATACTGCCCTGTTCGTCAGTGATGTAATAAGAAGCAGCTTTGTTTTCACTCGTTAAACTGTTATTTAGTTCACTAACATGCCCTGCATATTCATTACCGAGAGTGTAGGTTTTTGCCTGATTACCTGCTTCATCCAGTTCCGCAAGCATTATGCCGCAACGATATACAAAGTTCGTTACCTTGTCATTCTCTTCTATAGAATAACGGTATCCCTCTGCATCATAATGGTTTTTCTGCGTAAAATCATTACCGTTTATTTCTGTGTTTCGGTTATAGGTATCATAAGAGTAGATTTTTTTATGCTCTGTGCTGTGTTCCTCCGTCAGATTTCCGGCAGGGTCATAAGTATAACTGATGTTCTTATCATCACCTGTTAACTGTGTCAGCTGGTTCCGACTGTTGTAAAGATAGTTCTCTGTCCTGCCATCTGTATCTCTGCTGATTCTGTTTCCTGACAGGTCATATTTATACGATATCCTGCTGTCCCCACAGTTTTCGGACACAAGACGGTTCATGCTGTCATATCCATACTTTGTAGTCAGTGTTTCCTGACAGTTATCCGGTCTGTGTAAGAAGCTTTCCTGCCCTCCTCACCCGGATCAGGCAGTCTGCCCTCCGGCGGGATTCCGGGATCGTCATACACCTCTTTGAGCCTGCTGTACATCTCCTTTGCCTTTTTCCCATGATAATGCAGGATCTGCTGCGGCTTCTCCCGGCACATGGGCGTTCCTGCTTCCTCCAGAACATATCCGTCAGATTTCTCACAACTTCCTTCCTGACCAGTCTGCCTACACGGTCATAGGTATAGAGCACCTTTCTTACTGTCCTGTCATCCTCCGTCCTTTCCTCACCTGTACAGTTATTCATGAGGTATTTGCTCATGAATAATTCAGGTTAAAATATAAGTTTCTCTCCAGTTTCAGAATCCACAAAACATTTTTGTGAGCCATCATACTCTAAAGTCAATTCTGTTCCAATTGGCAATTCAAAAATGAGAGCAATTGCAGGCTCTATTTCAAAAATAGTACCCCAATCACAAATGACCATGTTTTTTGAATCTGCCAAAAATTCATCTGTATCTATTTCCGAAAGAAATCTCCACCCATTATCAATATTATTTACACTCTCTTCTCTAAAACACCATTTTAATCGTCCTCTTTTTTCTAATATATTTTTTGAAACAACACAGCCTCCTAAGTTCATTGTGCTATGCATATTTTTCCTCCAATCTTTTTTTAAGTTCATCGCTTCCCCTTTCCATAATCAGTTTGCGAATGCTAAATCCATTCTTGTTTTTCTCATCAACATCCGTTACTTGTTCAAAACATTTTTCAATAAAATTCATTGTACTCTCTGAACGTTCCTTAAAAGCTTCCATGCATAACGAAAAAAAAGCTGTATTACCATACTTTACATCTTTTTGCATTACTGAAGTACCTTTACTTAGCAATAATTTTCCAATTTCAACTGCTTCGATACAATTTATATTAGGAGCCAAAAAATGAAATTCATTATTACCTTCCTTTGACACTATGTTTACTTTTGCATTGTTATCAAGTAAAAATTTCGATATTTCAAATTTTCTGGATATTAAGCTTCTTTCAAGAAGACTAATGCCACTATCATCTACCCAATTAATGATATCAGCTACATTATCGTTTTTTATCTTTATTTTTTCATGTAAGTCTTTTAGTGTACCAAATTTAACAATTGTTCCATAATCTGCTTTCTCAATATTCATTTTATTTCCTCACTCATATTTATGACTTCTATTTGTACCAGGTAATTCTGGTCTGTAATTTTTAGGATTACGATACCATTCTAAAAATTCATCTTTTGAAATCACATCATCCATATATAATTGATGCATTTCAGAGTATTTCTCACCTGGAATATGCCCCATATCCCATTGACCATTTCTCGATTTAGTTTTATCCCATGTAATTTCAACGCCAGATGGATCATAAACTTTTCCTGTAATAGGGTCTTTCGCATTCTCCCAAACTTCATTTACTTGGTTTTTACCATAAGACGGGCGACTATTTGTATATGGTTTATTTCCACTACCACTCTCAAGAGCACTCCCCCCTCCCGGCAAAGCCTGCTGCGCCCATCCCTGCACCGCTGCCGGATATTCGGTATACTGCCCCGGAAGGTATGGCTGCTTCAAGGCTGGCGCTGTCCCGTTTGGCACCACTGCCACCCCCGTTCCTCCCGGCACGGTTAAGCCAGTCTCATTCGGTAACGGCGTGATCTTTGGTCTCTGGTAAGTGTACGGATTCATCAGTCCATAGACCGCGAACTGCATACTTGCCATCTCTGTAAGATCCCGGGCGCTGTCATACAGCCAGTTTCCTGTCGGCGCTCCCATTTCCTTACCCGAGATACAGAACATTAGTACTTCCCTCATCTGGAACAGAAGGTTCTGGCTTGTGACTGTTCCT
>URMF01000111.1 GCA_900548855.1 uncultured Eubacteriales bacterium | reverse complement strand
CTCAGAAACAAATAGCCGTGCGAAAAATAAGCTATCGAGCTTATTTTTCACACTAGAATCTCTCCTGTTATCCTTGTTTTCATTTATGATAACATTAACAATTTCACAAATCAAGAAAAGTTGATGGAGAATTCGTGGGAATGTTTGTTGAAAACGTTTGTAATAAGGTGTCCTTCTGTATCATCAGCATGAGCGCAGTATACACTGCGGCAGGTTGTGCGGAGTATTAAGACATATGATAAGCGGCAGATGGATGGGAGAAAGATTGTAAATTAATATATTTTGGAAAGATGTTATCAGAAATGATGGCTTTTTTTCTGCTTCGAGGGGGAGTTTTGTTAGAATGCACTATTATAATTTGAAAATGAAATTTATTTTCTAGCATTATCAGCTGTTTTGCAGTAAAATTGAATAAAAACTAAGCGTTTATAGGGGGTGCAGGATGAAATTACTATATTCAAATATTCTGCCATTAAGAACAGAAGAGGATCAGGAAACAATAATGGACTGCTTTACTGAGCAGATGAAAATGGCTGACAGAGTTGAAATCGCAGTTGGATATACTTCTAATGCATCACTTGCTGAATTGGACTGGCTTGTGGATGAATGTCATATTTCTAAAGTGTGTTTAAATATCGGAATGTATTTTATTGAGGGTATGCCGGAAGGGGCATATCATACAGCAATAAAAATCAATGAAAAGTGGCAGGAGGCAGGTATTGGGGAAATACGAATTGTAAAAGCATTTAAGTATCATGGAAAATTGTTTTGTTTTTATAAAGATGGAAAACCATTTTCAGCAATTATCGGTTCTGCAAATCTTGGAGTTATCAAGTTGGAAGCAAGCAATAGAAGACAATATGAAATGTCTGCCATTACAACAGATGAACAGGAAGTGGCTGAGATTGCGAAACATATTGAAAAATTGAAAATGCCAAACTGTTCAGAGAATATTGCGCTGGTAGAGAATATGCCGCTGGTGCGTGAACTTAATACTGCATTAAATGGAATAGAATTGGTTACATCTGTACCACAGTCAAATGTTGAGTTTTATGAAAGATGTAAAGCGTATGTTTCATTTTCCTTGAAATTGAAAGTCCCTAAGAAGGATGAGCGCTATTTGGATGATGGAAAACATTATACAAAGTCAAATATTAATGTTTGCTATGCGGCACCGCGCAGTAAAAGAAAAGCAAGAGACTGGTATGAAACTCAGCTGACAGTTGGATCAGATGTGTACCGTATGGAAGGATATCCAGAGAAGAATAAACCATTTTTTGTGGTGACGGATGATGGATACTGGTTTAAGGCACATACGACAAGTGATAATAATAAGCAGTTCAGTGCAGTAGGTGATGAACTGATAATGGGAAGATGGCTGAAAGGAAGACTGGCAGCAGCTGGAATTGTAAAACCAGTAAATAATACGGCAGCAGATACGGATCGTCTGGGAATGATTACAGAAGAAATGCTTCAGGAGTATGGATGTGATAGACTGGAATTTAAAAAGACGGGTCAGACGGCACTAGATGAAGATGGCAATCCACTGGATGTTTGGATGTTGTCATTTACAGCTGGATCTGAAGAGGAATAGGAGAAAAGAACATGCAGTATTTGAAAACGTATCTTAAGAAGATAACTGACAGAGGAAATACAAAACTTGCGGAATCTATTGAAAAAACAGCAAATGACGTTGGAAATAAACATATAAAAACATTTTCTTTTTCCAGCCATGAAATTGGTCTGTTATTGGGAAATGTTCAGTCTGGAAAAACGGGCCAGATGTTTGGGATTATATGTAAAGCGGCAGATTTAGGATTTCCTGTGTTTGTTTTGCTGACTACGGATAATGTTGTTCTTCAGCAACAGACGTTGGACCGCGTTAGGGCAGACCTTGAGGGCTTCTGTATCTGTGGAGAAAATGATGCGGCGCTTTTTGCTGAGAATAATCTGATGGATCCGGTCATTATTGTCTTGAAAAAGAATGTGCGTATGCTGAAATTGTGGGCAAATATTCTTAATTCAACCGGTTTTATGAAGGGAAATCCGCTTTTTATTATTGATGATGAGGCAGATGCAGCTTCGTTAAATACATTAGTTAACAGAAATCGCCAGTCTTCAATTAATAAATATCTGGACAGTATAAAAAATGGAGCATCAAGTAGTTTATATCTGCAAGTGACAGGAACGCCGCAGGCGATTTTTTTGCAGACACTTGTGTCTGGATGGCATCCATATTTTATATATTATTTTCAGCCAGGGGATGCTTATCTTGGAGGAGATTTTTTCTTCCCTTCAAGTGGAAAGCCTGATTGTGTATCATTTTTGGAAAAACTGAAAATGCCTATGAGAGAAGTTATTGTCAGGCATCTTCTGGTGTCTGCCCAGATATTTTTGGCAGGAGGTAAAGTTTCTAACTGCCTATTTCATCCAAGCGTGAGAGTGGCTGTACATGAGAAGATTGAAGGGGATATACAAAAAGAACTGAAATGGTGTACTGAAAATCTTGATGTAGAATTAAAGAATGAATTGAGCAGACAATATGTGGATATGAATCCGGCAAGATCTCAAAGATTTTCTTTAGAAGATCTATATGAGAAGGTTAAAGAAATATTACATGGAAATCAGTTCAAAGTTCTCGTTATGAATGGAAAAAATGATGTGGAGAGTTCTGATTATGAAGCAGGCTGTAATTTTGTGGTTGGTGGAAACACACTGGGGCGTGGTGTGACATTTCCAGGATTGCAGACTATTTATTATACGAGAACCAGCAAAAAGCCGCAGGCAGATACAATGTGGCAGCATAGCAGGATGTTTGGATATGATCGAGATCCGGGCATGATGAAGGTTTACATTGATGAAAATCTGTATAAATTATTTGCAGATATAAATGCTACCAATAATTCTATAATTGCACAGGTTGAAAAAGGTATTGAGGATGTGAAGATATATTACCCAGAGGGGCTTAATCCAACACGTAAAAACGTATTGGATAATGATCATGTGGAAATTATTTCAGGAGGAACAAATTACTATCCGTTTAATCCTGATAACGACTCTATTGAAGATATATCAAAACTTCTGGAGACATTTTCCGAAGCGGAGCCGTATTATCAGGTAAGTTTGCGTCTGATGAAAGAAATATTGGCACATATTATTCCGAGTGCTGATTTTAAAATTCAGGCATTTTGTTCAGTTCTTGATACCATTTTGTCAGAGCGTCCGACAGGACAGGGAATCCTGATAGTGCGCAGGGAAAGAAACATTGCTCAGGGTACAGGTGCTTTGCTGTCACCGAATGATTGGCAGCTGGGTGGAACTTTTACAGATAAAGTGGTTCTGACAATGTATCAGGTAACTGGAACAAAAGGATGGGGAGGAAAGAAACTTTGGGTTCCGAATATAAAATTGCCGAGTAATACAATGTATTATGATGTTATTGAGGAGGATGTTTGATGAGCGGCGATTTAAAATATCCGGATGGAATTGTAGGGAAAATTCTATTTGATCCAATAAAAGAAGGGGCAGACAGGTTATGTGTTTTGACAGCAGAAGCAACGCCGAGCATGGCGTCATGGCTGCTTAAAAGCTATGAGGAACTTGGGATTTCTGATGTGGCAGTTGAATTGATTATCTGCAGTACTCTGAATAAGGGAATGGATAAAGAATTGCATGAAAGTTTTAAAGAACTGCATGGAACTAGATATTCGGATAAGTGGGGAAATTTTTCCTGTGGTTATTTAATACATCCGCCGGCACTAGAAAGTGATAACTATTATATTTGGCTGAATAGGGACAAGCCGGTAAGGGCTTATACGCTTTCTGGGTCTTTTACACAGCAGTATTTTTTGCATGATAATAAAGAAAATGTGAATGAGACAAATGCTGCTCTAGCGTATACAATATATATGGATGCAGAGAAAAGAACCATGTATTGTACACATGCAGAAGTGGATGAATATGTTGTTTTTTGTTCGTCAGAGGACAATGTAAGGGAACAAATGGCAGCTGACACTGAGAATTGTGTGCATTTGTCGCTTTTGGCACGAGGGGGAGAGACTGGAACTAGTGTACTGTATCATTGAAATTTAGTATATCTGCCACTTTAATTAAAAAGTGACAGATGATAGTGTCGG
>URMF01000110.1 GCA_900548855.1 uncultured Eubacteriales bacterium | reverse complement strand
CGGTTGTGATACGGTATCTCCAACTTCAGCAGCCATTATTGGTATCCTTTCCGGATTTGTAGTTGTATTCGGTATTGAATTTGTTGATAAAGTATTAAAGGTAGATGACCCAGTTGGTGCCGTTGGTGTCCATGGTATGAACGGCGCCCTTGGCACAATCTGTGTCGGCTTGTTCTCAGACGGTACCGGAACCGAGTGGAAAGGATTATTTACCGGTGGCGGTGCCCACTTACTGGGTGTGCAAGCGCTTGGTATGATTTGTGTAATCGCATGGGTAACCGTTACTATGGTTATTGTATTCCAGGCCATCAAGCATACAATCGGTCTCCGGGTTTCAGAGGAAGAAGAGGTACTTGGCCTGGACAGCACAGAGCACAATCTTGCAAATGCATATTCAGACTTTATGTCCTCTCCGGAAAGAAGCGTATTCTTGGGAAGCTTTGCAGATGCCGCTGCTCCTGTCGCTGCCCCTACTCCTTCCACTCCTGCCACATCGGCTGAAGCGGTTCCGGTTGAATACAAGACTGCTGCTCCTGCAGATGGAACAACACCTAAGTTATCCAAGATTACCATCCTCTGCAAGCAGAACAAGTTTGACGATTTGAAGACTGCTTTAAATAATATTGGTGTATCCGGTATTACCGTAACACAGGTACTTGGATGTGGAATTCAGAAGGGTGCTGCTAAGATGTATCGTGGTACAGAAGTAGATGTTGTTCTTCTTCCAAAGGTTAAGGTTGAGGTTATTGTAAGCGCCGTTCCGGTTGCTGCTGTTGTGGATGCTGCCAAAAAAGCGCTTTACACCGGAAACATCGGCGATGGTAAGATTTTCGTATATGATGTGGAAAATGTAATCAAGGTCAGAACCGGTGAAGAGGGTTTTGCAGCATTACAGGGTGAGAACTAAGCCAGCATTTAAATAACTACCATAATTTTCAACAGGGCAGATATTGTAAGCTACACTATCTGCCCTGTCTTTCTGCCATTTATAGATTATTCATCATATGGCATTCCATTTATATTCATTGTAAAATCTGCCTTTGGGTTTATGGAAATCTCTATCTTTTCCACTCTGTCCACCTGGTAATCACTGATTTTATGGTTCTTCAAATCCGATAAAATCAAATCCTTGGCCCGCATAATATCGTGCAAATCATTATACTCATAATCACAGTCCAGATAAATATACCGTTCCCCATTCGTTTCCTCTGAACCGTTCTCTATTACCTCAGGTTTTACATCCGTTTCATCGGTGAGATAGGAAACCGTAAAACGTACTGTATTTTTCGGGACGGAGCTGTCCTCGGTAACGGCATACAGATAGGAATCCGTACTGATATTTAATACCTCCTTTTGTTCCGATGCCATATCTCCGGCTTCCGCTGGTTCCTCCGTCTGTGCTGTATCAATATTCTTTGCCGGCACCCTGTATTCCAAAGTCTTTGAAAAACGGCTGCTTCCCTCTAAAAGCGTCTCCCCTCCGTATTCAAAGGTACTGTATTCTGCAAATGCCACGCCACTTCCGATTCCAGCTACCAGTGTTCCTATAATTAACATACCTCCAATTATTTTATATATCTTACGCATGATTCGGCACCTCCCGATATGAATTTACAGTAATCTGCTTCGCCTGTGAGGACTGCTCCTCTGGGTATTCCCAGCTGTCCCCCTCATTTTTTGAATCTCCGTCATCAAAATCCCTGGTGATATCACCATTATCCTCCTTCACCGGCTTTTTCTTTATCAGAGCAAAACACAACAGCATAATGGAACTGCTAACTAGTCCTCCTCCGATTGTAATCATAATCACTCCTGCCACCGGATAACCCATCACAATTAAAACAAGCAGTATACCAAGTAAAAAAATACATGCCAGCGTACCAAGACCTGCAAAAATACTCATAAAAAACCAAAACGCATTCCACATCAAACGACAGCACCATACCACACAGCGTCCTGCAAATCTGCAAAATTCCAAAACCAACAGCCATGCTTTTCCAAAGAAACCCCTTCCTTCCGCTCTTTTCCTGCTGTCACAAATCCGGGCGTGCAGCCCTGTAAACGGTTTTCTGATAAAATTCCACAGCCTTTTTATCTGACGCCCACACCATTTCCAGGAAGCTCCTGCCCCTCTCCCCAGCGCACCGGCTCCTTTTCCCAATGCACTGGTTGCCTTCTCCGTGGCTTTCCTGCTCTCTTCCTTCACCTTGTCAAAATCAATATTTTTCTTATCTGCACTGTAATCTGACTTAACATGATATGCTTCTAAAATACCGGCTGTCAGCTCCTTGAAATCTCCAAAATCCTTTATGGCATCTTCCTCGGAAAGCCCCTCCTTCATCTTCATATCAATATGCTGCTCATATTCCCCTACAATATCCTGAATCTCTTTTTCCTCCAGAACAGAAAGCTTCTTCCTAAGATTTGTTAAAAATTCTTCTTTTTTCATCCTTTTCTCTCCTTCAAAAAATCACCTACACGTTTCGAGAACTCATTCCATTCTTCCTCTAATTCACCCTGATACAAAATTCCCGTTGCCGTAATATGATAATATTTTCTTGGCGGTCCCTCCGTGGATTCCTTCAGGTAAGTCTCAAAATAGTGTTCATTGGTCAGACGCTTCAATAATGGATATATGGTTCCCTCATTCACATCCACTACCTTGGAAACCTCTTCTACTAATTCATAGCCATACATATCCTGATGGATAACTGACTTTAGTACAATTAATTCCAAAACACCTTTTTTAAATTGTGCATTCACTTCTTCACCTCGTTTCCAAGCTTTCATCCTTATTCTTATTTTCAAGTATTATAATATACCAACTACTATGCATTGTCAAGTACTAAATTATTGTCAATACTACCGATATTAAAATACTATTTCTATATAACTCAAAAATGGTCCATCGGACCTTTTTTTCATATGCTTGACAACAAAAAAAGAGCTGATTTACCCTTTCCGTAAAGTCAACTCTCTTCCTTTCATTCCATATCTATAACTAGGTAATTGCGAAACTCCCCGTTTTCAAAATTTAGCTGTGCAATATAAACAATATCATAAGCGGGGCGCTTTGGAGCCGTTGGTACTTCGCATTGAACACTTAGTGAGTGCTTGCACGAACTTAGTGTGAAAGTGTGCCTTGGCTGGTGCCGTATTTTGGCACCTTATGTACCATTACGAGCGACAAGCAGCAAAATGCCTGTATACTTGGCGAAACAAAGTTGAGCCTAGTAGAAAGGTATGCACAGCTGCGTACCCGGCGTTGATATTGTATATATTGCACAACGGTCGGTAACGAAAACAGAGTTTCGCAATTGCTTATTATATCAATCCGTAATGGTGCAATGCATTCTCAATTCCATTTTCCAAAATATCCGTTGTCCGGTACTCTGCCACCTGCAGCACATCCTCCACAGCATTTCCCATGGCAACCGAATGTGGTACATATTGTAACATTTCCATATCATTTATGGAATCCCCAAATGCATAACAATCCGAGCTGTCAATTTGCAGATATTCCGTCAGAAATCGTATTCCTGTCGCCTTGCTGAATCCAGCCGGTACTGCTTCCGTAACCATTCCACCATGGGGTATTAAATTAAAATCCTTGGAAAAGAGGTCATTAAATGCCTCCTCGTCACTTTCTGGCATCCGGGTAGTGGTAAATTTATCATAGCAAAAATCCGGGTGTCTCGAATCTTCAATGGGATAATCCACATTTTTTGAAAAATAATTGTAGATATATTCCATAAAGCTGCCGGGACCATGGTCTCCATCTATAAACAGGCGGTCCTTCCCCTCAAATACCGTCTGGTACTTATATTCCCGAAGCTTTTCCGCATAATAAATATTTTGCTCTCTTGTGAGCGTGTGATGAAAGATTTCCTGTCCCTCATATTCAATATAGGTACCGCATCCGCACACCAGACCATCAAATCCAAACTCCAGCAAATTCTTATCAATCGCTGTTTTCACCCTTCCGGTGTTGATAAAGATTTTATGACCATTTTCTCTCGCCTTGTAAAGCGCATGCTTCGTGCTGTCTGGCATCCTGTGTTCATCATCCAGCGTAATCAGCGTTCCATCAATGTCAAAAAATAGTAAAGCTGACATTTTCTTTCTCCTTTTCGTACTATCTAACTAATAGGTGATTGCGAAACTCATTTTTTGAAAGCCTACGTTGTACAAA
>URMF01000109.1 GCA_900548855.1 uncultured Eubacteriales bacterium | reverse complement strand
AGATGGTAAGCTGTTTTTTTCTCTGTCCTGACGCCGATTGTTCACGTATCAATTTGTCTATCACTTCGTATATGGCTCTGTATCTTTACCATCATATACGAACACTTTTATTTCCGTCTTCGTATCAACAGCTGCATGAATACCAACAGTGTATTCTTTATCGGCTGCAACCTGCAAGAATGAATAGCATCCACCTGAAGATATCTTGTCTGATACGATTTCTGGTTCTCCCTCGCACAGTAAATGCACTACAATATCAAAATCATTTCTATTCTGAATCGTCAAAGCTCCTGTTTTGGATATAACTTTTGAATCGGCATAATTTATCACATATTTCTCGGATGTTGACGCTTCCATGCAAGTCACAGAGCAATCCCACATTATAGATGCTTTTTTCTTTCTATAAACTTCAGAAGACCTAAACGCTGAAAGTGTAATTCCTATTATTACCACCAATACACATATAGTTACTATCACGATTGTAGCTTTTTTCTTCACTTTACTCACCTCCACAAATTTAGATTTTCAATAATCATGGGATAAAAATAACAGGGAGGATTATAGTTTTCGGAATAAAGCCGATATATAATATTAGAAACAATAAATAATAAAGAACGGATTCAGAGAAGGAGGACAAAGGATATGTCAATGAATGTGAATACAACGGGTACTGTTTATGGAAGTTATCAGAATACCTACAAGGCAGGTACAGTAGATAAGAAAAAAGAAACAGCGAAAACAACAGAAAATGATAAGGTCAAGAAAAATGTGACAGAAAGTATAGCCGAAAAAAATCTAAGTAAAGAGGCACAAAAAATGCTTAAAGATATGCGTGGCTCAAGAACAGATATGGACTTTATGGTTGCAGATTTTGAAAATGGTGATAATGCTAAAGATATTTTAGCACAAAGTGATAAAGAGTTTACGGTTATTTTCTCAAAGGAAGAAATGGAGAAGATGGCATCCGATCCCAAATATTATGCTGAAAAGATGCATAGTATTGAAGGTGCTTTGCGTATGTCGGATGAAATCAATGCTCAGTTTGGATTTGAAAGAGCATTTGGTAAGACAAACGGAATAGAAAACAGTGCAGATACTGATACAAAAATAACAAAGTTTGGTATTTCTTTTAATAGTGATGGAACTACAACATTCTTTGCTCAATTAGAAAAAACATCAGCTAGTCAGAAAGAATATCTTGAAAAAATTCAGGAAAAGAAAGCTGCGGAGAAGAAAGAGGCGAAGAAAAAGGAACAATTAAAGCAAATTGAAGTAAAAAAAGCTACTGTTCAAGCAAATTCAAAAGATGAACTTTTGGATAAAATTAAAAATATTGAATGGAATTCTATCAAACCAGAGGATAATAAAATCGGTGGAAGATTTGATTTTTCAATTTAGTATATTTAGATGGGGATGATTACATAAAGTATGGAGGTAGATTCATTATGAGAAAACGTTTTTTTTCTATTATTGTATGTGTTGTCATGCTTTTTACAATGAATGTCACAGCTTTTGCGGCAGAAACTCAGGAAAATTATTCGGAGACGGAGAAAACAATGACATTTGAAATAACTCCGACAGCATTAACTTCTGGATCATCACGACATTCTGTTGGAATGTTAAATTCCTTTTTTGGAACAAATGATACAGTGGCAACTTCCGCTCTTGGTTCTTTTACAATCAGCAGCACATCTGTTCCGTCAGGCTCCACAATCAGTAAAATAGTGGTTACATCCACAAAAAGTAGTGGAAGTAGTGGAAACATCGAATTATTTGTTGCTAAAGATGAGGATAATGGAGATGGCACATTTGACAGATATACAGACAGCAAAAGTTGGAATAGTTCTCTTACTTTTGCAGATTTTGGCAATTATAATTTAAGCCCTGTTGGAAATTATTATGTTCAATTTGAATCTACAAGGTATTCAACGGGAACTGTTGCAGCAGCAACATTAAAAAATATTTATGTCACAGTATACTATCATAAAATTTTATAATTCCCATTCTAAACAAGCAAAGATGTTGTTATTCAGTTAGCAGCATCTTTGCTTTTAATTGTATAATTGATATGACTATTGAGTTAGAATGACATTGATAGCGATAGAAAGCTATATATTACAGAAGCAGACTTTGATAAAAAAGCATTTGAGAGATTATATAAATTGAATATTATATAATCAGAGGTATATAGAACATGCACAGAGACACTATATTTCAATATGAAACAATGGTGCCTGACACAATAAAAACGCATAGCCAAACTTCGCTCGGTATAACTGCCTGATTGTGTCGAAATTCGTATTTTATCAATTATATCTGATAAAACTGGATTTGCGGTATTGAAAATCAGTTATAGCCGTGGTACCATATAGACAGTTTCAGAAGGGAGGCTGGTCTACATGATTAAACGAGAAATTTATATGAGCCGTATCCGTCCTTTTATCGGAAATGAGCTGATAAAGGTTCTGACAGGGATTCGCCGTAGTGGAAAATCTGTCATGCTGAGCCTGATCCAAGAGGAACTTGCCCAAAACGGGGTCCAACCAGAACAGTTTATTTCCCTGAATTTTGAGAACATGAGCAATGCACACCTTTGTACGGCTGTTGCATTGCATGATGAAATCCTTCGCAGAACAAAAGAAATCAGCGGCAAGGTTTATCTGTTCTTCGACGAAATCCAAGAGGTGGCTGATTGGGAAAAATGTATCAACTCTTTCCGGGTGGAGCTGGATTGTGATATATACATTACCGGTTCCAACGCCAAGCTGCTTTCCGGTGAGCTTGCCACTTATCTTGCCGGACGGTATGTGGAGTTCGTGATTTACCCGTTTTCATTCAGAGAGTTTATGGAGCTGTATCACACCGTTTACGAAGGTGCAGACGAAAGACAATGCTTTACAAAATATCTGACGCTGGGAGGAATGCCCTATTTGAGCAACCTTCGCTACGACGATGCCGCCAGTCGTCAGTATTTGCGGGACTTGTTCAACTCCGTAGAGCTGAAAGATATTATCAAGCGAAACAATATCCGTGATGTGGATATGCTGGAGAGAATTATTGCTTATATAACTTCCAACATCGGCACTACCTTTTCTTCCACAGCCATTTCCAAGTATCTGAAAAGTGAAGGGCGCTCCGTTTCACCAGAAACGGTACTGAACTACATCAAAGCCTGCACGGACGCATTCCTGTTTTATCAGGTGAAGCGCCAAGACCTCCAGGGAAAGAAAATCCTGACCGTCAACGAGAAATACTATGTTGCAGATCATGGTGTCCGGGAAGCCGTGTACGGTGGCAACATGAAGGACATTAACCTTGTCCTTGAAAATGTTGTCTACATGGAGCTGCTGCGCCGTGGTTATTCTGTGACTGTTGGGAAAGTCTCTGACAAGGAGATTGACTTCGTATGTGAAGATCATGGGAAAAAGCTGTATGTTCAGGTTTCCTATCTACTTGCCTCGGAGGAAACCATCCAGCGTGAGTTTGGGGCGTTTGCCGGTGTTCGTGACAATTTCCCGAAATACGTTGTAACGATGGACGAACTGGATATGAGCCGAGATGGAATCAAACACCGCAATATTCGTGACTTCCTGCTGGCAGAGGAATGGAACTGAAATGTTCTTCTTTCACCAGAAGATATGCAGAAGTTCTTCCAATGCCGAGAATGAAAAAACAATGGTGCCTGACACAATAAATATTATGATATGTCTGTATTTAACCGCTGTATAGAAACCGGGAATGTTCTCTTAATACTGGAATGTTGGCAGGATGTCCACCCGGCGCTTGTCAGTATCCCAGTGAAATGGGAATACAGCTCGCCGTATGGACTTTTGTATGCTCTGAATCCGCCGGATGATGTTATGCAGTTTGAAAACAATGGTGCCTGACACAATAAATATTGTATAAATGTCAATGCTGTTGTGGTACATGTTGTATTCTGCGTAAATGGTATTCATGTTGTGTCTCCTTTAAACCAATAAAAATATAGAAGCATTTCAATCAGTTCACAATGTCACTTTTATTTTGTGTTATACTGTTTTATATAATTTTCTTGCCCTTGTTTTTGCCCTTATCAGAGTTCGTAAACACTGGTGGGACGATATAACGCAAGGGAAACAATAAGGGAAAGCTCACCTGCGATAAACTTTGTGTTTTCAAGGGATTGAGAGATATTTGATAATAAAATATAACAGTTATTAAATCCCTTGGAATATATGAAATCTCAATTCCAATTGAACAAAATCGCTGCGCGATGGCCTGCCAAGGCTGTGGCGCAGCTTTCT
>URMF01000108.1 GCA_900548855.1 uncultured Eubacteriales bacterium | reverse complement strand
ATCTATTTTTCAATACCTGTATTATTTTCAACAACTGCTGCCACTTCTTCTGTTACTACTTCATTGTTATCCATTTGATTATAACTCCTTTGCATTAATTTCTCATAATAATATGTAATGTTGATTGAAACTGCATTACTATTAGCTAGTATACCATAAACATACTGTTTTTAGGAAGAAATGTCCTATTTCATCCATGTATGCATATTGTCAAGTGTATGTGTCATATTTTATATTCAAAATAAAAAAGGCTGCTACTTTATAAAAAATAACAGCCTTTCTTACTATATCAGCCTTTTGGAATTTGACCATCGACATACAGAATGTGATTAACCAACCACTCTGTGAGATATTTTAAAATTCCCATAATCTGTTCATCTTGATCTTCTACCTCATCATTGTGATGTTCCATAAATTCATCAAGTTTATGTATAAATTCCTGATGTTGAACTTTCTGTGTAAATATCTTCTTATAATTAATAGATTCCATATACTGCTCTTCATCACAAAAGTGTTTTACTGTATAATTTCGGAGATTTTCTAATATTATATCAATCCTATCATATTTATCCGGTGTAAACTCATCACGAAGCAGTTCATATGCCTCATCTGCATATTTAAATAACTGCTTGTGTTCTTCGTCTATCATATCTATACCGATATAATATTCTGGTTTCATTTCATACATAAATTAATCCTACTTTCCGTTTATTTGTTTTATGAACCTGTTCAATACTATTCATAATAGGCAAATGCATTTCTCATGAATTTTCTATATTTTCTCGTTTTTAATGTTAGATTCCACCAAAACATTCCCTAATTTTCTTGGAAATATCCGAATCAACAAAACCTTTCTGCGCCATGTCATCGAGTATCTCACACGTTTTTTCGTGCGATAAACCTTTCTTATATGGTCTGTCCTCGGTTAATGCCTGATAAATATCAATACATGCCATAATACGTTCCGGCTCATTTAATTCAGCTGCGGTTTTTCCAAAAGGATACCCTTTTCCATTTAATTTTTCATGATGGAAAGCTGCCCAGTCTCGTATTTCTTCAAAATCATTAACCTCTGATAATATAAGGTATGTATAGCCAGCATGATTCTTCATTTTTGAAAATTCATCATCCGTAAGCTTATCCGGTTTTTCCAAAATTTCATTGCCTACTGCCATCTTCCCAATATCATGCAGTGCACCAGCCAGATAAATTTTTTGCACATTAATAGAATCATATCCGATATATTGAGCAAAAAAAGCTGCTTTTTCAGCCACTCCTATAGAATGCCTGCTTGTAAAAGAAGATTTATAATCTACAATCTTTGCAAAAAAATCTGCGACATTTTTACACGTTTTCCAATCAAAAACCTGTTTTTGTCTTGGGATAATCTCCCATAACTTCGTTTCAAAAGAACCATCATTTAAACACATAAAAGATTCGGAATGTGTGAATGCATGAAGAAAAGCATTCACACATTCTGAATCAAATAATCCGTCCTTATTTTTTAAAAGAAATTGACATATAAAATTCCAACTGTTATTACCAGATTCCATGTTATTTCCTATAATATCAATGGTATCTGCAAGATGAATAATCCTTGCAAACAATGGAATTTCATTCCACTTTTTTTGAAAAGGACCAGTTCCATCGGCATGTTCATGATGATACAAAATCACATTTGACACATCTGTTTTAAATGGAATTTTAGTAATATTTTTTTCACCATAAATACAATGAAGATTTGTTTTTTTCTTGGATAAATCTTTTTTACAATTAATGACGGAATCCCTTTTCAGTTCTTCCGAAATATATTGTGTCAAAGCATTATCATGCAGTAAAGCACACATGGCTAAATCTTGTAATTCATCACCTTGAATTTTCCAATATTCAGCCATGCATATACTTATATAAGCCACTCTTTTTCCATGTTTGTTTTTGATATTTACCAACTCTGCTTCTATACAGTCCAAAGCATAAGAATAGGCTCCTGCAAGTCCGATGATATCTATACTTAGTTCTTCTTTCATTGGTATAATCCTATCATAATACATTTATGCTTCTGAGAACTGGTCTTTTCCTACAGAGCATAACGGACATTCAAAATCTTCTGGAATATCCTCCCACTTTGTACCAGGTGCAATACCACCTTCTGGATAGCCCTTCTCCTCATCGTATTCCCATCCGCAAACATCACATACGTATTTCATTCGTTGTTCCTCCTTGTAAATATATTAATACACAGCCTATATTACTGTTATATTTGTGTTGTTCTGTAATCTTAATATGTATAAATGCTTTTAGCATTTCCATAATCCATGCAGGTTACAATATGCATATACTTCTTCTACCTGTTCACCATCGCAAAGACAAAAATCTGCTACCGGCTCCTGCCCTGGATTTAACTGTTTTCTGTATATTCCCTGGTTTGTATTTAATGTAATCCACTCAATGAAATGCTCTTCAAGCATTGGATGTTTTGTCTCTCCAACCACGACATGAACATGACTGCCTTCCACTGTATATACTTCCATGTGTAAAATTTATAATTCAATTGTCTCCATAATCTTTTTCAATGAATCTGCAGATTCCTTAAGCTTTAACGCTTCCTCGCCACTTAAATTAATAGGTATATCAGACTCAATACCATCTGCACCTACAATAGCTGGCATACTTAACGATACTCCGTCAATATCATATACTCCATGAATCATGTGTGATACAGGAAGTATTGATTTTTCATCTCTCATAATCACTTCGCAGATTCTTTTTACAGACATTGCAATTCCATAATATGTAGCGTGCTTTTTGTTTATAATCTCATAAGCACTGTTCTTGACTGCTGTAGCTATTTCTGCCGTGTTTTCCTTGTGCTTGTAATGTCCACGCATTTCACACATTTCACTTAATGGAACACCAGATACATTGGCTGATGACCATACTACTACTTCGCTGTCTCCATGCTCACCTACTATAAATGCATGAACACTCCTGCTGTCCACAGATAAATGCTCACCAAGCTTATATCTTAATCTTGCACTATCTAACACAGTACCCGATCCAATAACCCTGTTTTCTGGAAGTCCTGATAACTTTATAGCTACCTGAGTCAGGATATCTACCGGATTCGCAACTACAAGCATGATACCCGCAAAATTTCTCTTTGCTATTTCAGGAATGATTGACTTAAATATTGCTACATTTTTATTTACGAGATCAAGCCTTGTCTCTCCCGGTTTCTGTCCCGCTCCGGCAGATATGACAACAATTGCAGCATCAGCCACATCATCATAATCTCCGGCATATATTTTCATCGGACTCGCAAATGGAATACCATGACTGATATCCATCGCTTCTCCTTCTGCCTTGTTCTTATCTGCATCGATAAGGACAATCTCTGTAAACAAGCCACTCTGCATCAGAGCAAATACCGATGCAGAACCAACAAAGCCACAGCCTATCATTACTGCTTTTTTTGAATTAATCACTTTCTTCTTCGTAATAATCTCATCTCCTTAATAATTCTCTTCATGTACTTCAAAATAGCTCTGTGGATGATTACATACCGGACATACTTCAGGCGCCTTAGTTCCTACCACAATATGTCCGCAGTTACGGCATTCCCATACCTTAACTTCGCTCTTTTCAAATACCTGTGAAGTTTCAATATTCTTAAGAAGTGCACGATATCTTTCCTCATGGTGCTTCTCAATCTCACCTACTGCCCTGAATTTTGCTGCAAGCTCAGGGAATCCTTCTTCCTCAGCTGTTTTAGCAAAGCCATCATACATATCTGTCCACTCATAATTTTCGCCTTCTGCCGCTGCCACCAGGTTTTCCTTTGTATCACCAATTCCTGCTAATTCCTTGAACCACATCTTTGCATGTTCTTTCTCATTATCTGCAGTCTTTAAAAACAATGCTGACATCTGCTCGTAACCTTCCTTTTTCGCTACAGAAGCAAAATAGGTATACTTATTTCTTGCCTGTGATTCCCCTGCAAATGCCTCCTGTAAATTCTTCTCTGTCTGTGTTCCTGCATATTTGTTTGCTGCCATCTCTTTTACCTCCGTTTTCTTTACTACTTTTTCAAAATCTGATGCCGGGTGCTTGCACAAAGGACATATAAAGTCATCTGGTAATTCCTCGCCTACATATTCATATCCGCAAATTCTGCAACGCCATATTGTCTGACCGTCCTCTGTTTTTCCAACCTCCTGTGGCTTAGGCTTAATATTATTCTGATAATAATCATATGTTACTGAAGGAACATTGCTTAAAACTTCCATATCGGTTATCTCACCGATAAACATC
>URMF01000107.1 GCA_900548855.1 uncultured Eubacteriales bacterium | reverse complement strand
GACGATATGAGACTTTTCATCATGCCCGGGAAATCCTGCCGTGGCAGATGAATAGTATTTTTATCATTATTTTATTTCTCCTTGTTTTGCCCCGGAATGCCCTGTTTTGCAAGGGTTTCCGGGATTATTGTGATATGCTCTGAAATTACAGATTGTGGCAAACCAGAGCAGAATTAGGCATGTTGTTACTACCTGTTAGTAGTAAAATTAGTAGTAACAGGTAAATTCTTACTACTAAGGATTATTTTTCAAAAACAATTTGTTCATATTTGCTTGCAAGAATATTTTCTATTGCATCAACTCCCATATTAGGATAATCCTCTAATGCCTTTATTAAATCACTATCTTCCAACGGAATTACAAGACCTCGTTCATCCGCAAAAGTATCAGCACATCTTTTAATGAAATTTTCTTCTAAAAGTTTTTCTACTAACCCATTTTCGAACACTATTCTACCGCACCCAGATAGTTGCTGCGCTATTTTCATGATTTATCTAACGCCCTCCCGATCACCTTGGGACTTTCCGCTATAAAAATTCCTTTCTCCGGGTGATTTTTATTCAAAAGCTGTCTTCTGTGAGCCTTGCGAAAACCTCTAACTCCGATGCCTGGAAATCTTTTATTTCTATTATATTTAACATTCTACCGCTACCTTGATCACGCCGTTCCTCTTATTTTCAAAAAGTTCATAGGCTTCTTCGATTCTGCTAAGTGGGTAGGTGTGTGTGATCAGTGGTTCCGTGTTGATCTTACCTTCCGCGATCAGTCTCAGCGTTTCTTCACAATCACAACCGTCTACTCCTCCTGTTTTAAAAGTCAGATTCTTTCCATACATATCCGGCAGAGGTAACGTCTGGGCTTTATCGTAAAGTGCCACCACCGTCACGATTGCATTTGGCCTTGCGCATTCCCATGCAAGACGGAAAGTAGATTCTGCTCCTGCAACTTCAAGAACAACATCCGCTCCACCATGCTCAGTGTTTGCCTGAACAAAATCAAAACATTCTTCCGGCGAAACTGTAAGAACTTCCGGATAATGTTCCCTGATAAAGTGCATACGCTTTTCGTCTTTTTCACACATGATGATTCGCTTCGGATTTTTCAGCATAACAGACAGTAAGGTACAGATACCTGTAGGACCGGCTCCAATGATCAGCACCGTGTCATCCTCAGTGATCTCGGAAATACGTGCTGCCCAGTAACCGGTGGCAAGTACATCTCCTACAAATAACGCCTGTCTGTCCGTAACTTTATCCGGAATCTTATTCAGCCCCTGATCTGCAAATGGTACACGGACATATTCTGCCTGACCGCCATCGATACGGCATCCAAGAGCCCAGCCGCCATTTTCATCGGTACAGTTATTCACATAACCTTTCTTGCAGAAAAAACATTCTCCACAAAAAGTTTCTACATTTACCGTCACCCGATCTCCTGGTTTCACATTCTTCACAGCAGTTCCGACTTCTTCCACAATTCCAACCATCTCATGACCGACTGTAATCCCCGTCACTGCCCGTGGAACGCTTCCATGCTTAATGTGCAGGTCACTGGAACAAATGCTGGCAAGTGTCACCTTTACAATGGCATCTCTTTCATGCATCAGCACAGGCTTTGGCTTTTCCATTAATTCAAATTTTCCTTTTGAAACATAAGTATAAGTCTGCATTCTTTCCCCCATCACTTTCTATAATAATTTATCCAGAATTTCCGCTGCTGATCTATTATCAAATACGCCATTGCCAAATAACAAACAAGATAAGAAGGTGCACCGGATAAAACGCATAACAGAAATACTTGAACCACTTGTTATGGTACCCCTGCTCTCCATGATATAACCAGATTGGAATCAGTGCCAACAGTGCAAAGCTCTGCTGTGCAATCTCAAAATGATGTCCCAGAATCGTTACCGGATAATACAGATTCCCCAGCATAACTACATTCAAATAATACAGTCCGACAAGCTGTGCCGCAAAAGAAATCCAGGTTTTCTTGCGAAAAAAATAAAAAAGTAATACCGTCAGTATTCCTGCAGCATTGTAATCTACCATGGTTATGGTTCCAAGCAGAAAATCCATCAAAAGCACGAGGCAAACCACAAAAAACGATATCCATTTCTTTTGTTTCTTCTTTGCCTTTTCAATGATCTGTATCGATAACACCCCTAATAAAAAGGTCCATAGTACATTTTGATGAAACGGGTAAAATACAGAACTTCCCATAATCAGGTTAAATGGTATTTCTGAAATTATGGCAAATAGAAAAAGACGCAGCATGTATTTTTTCACATTCGAAGTATAATAGCATCCTTCTGCGATCATAAATGCGAAAATCGGAAAAGCAAGTCTTCCTACGCATGTCATCCATTCCTGTGCTGGAAATAGTGTCGCCCACAAATGATCACATAACATAAACAGCATTGCCAGAATATGTAGTGTAAACGAATCAATTCCTCTTTTTTTCTCCATAGGTTTTTCTCCATCTATCCAGGCATAGATATCTGCCTTTTATTCTTTTCATTATATTATGGAGCATTATCCAACGTCAATCAACTCTTGCGTCCTAATCTATCACTAATTCAGCCAGAACTCAAATACTCAACGCATTCTACTCATAAGGGGTGTTCATTTCTTATAATTTATATTATGCTTAGATTAAACAGAAGGAAGTGAATTATATGGATTTAATCAAAATCGGAAAATATATTGCAGAAAAAAGAAAAGCTCTTGGACTGACGCAGAAGCAATTGGCAGAAAAACTGAATATGAGTGACAAATCGGTTTCTAAATGGGAACGAGGCATATGCCTGCCGGACGTGTCAATTTATATGGAATTGTGCAGCATACTTAGAATCAGCATTAATGAATTTCTTGCAGGTGAAGATATCGGTACTGAAAATGTAATTGAAAAATCAGACAGCAATCTTATTCAGATTACAAAAGAGAGTAAAAAGAAACAAAAAAATTTAAAAACAATTCTTGCTGTAGTAACTGTTTTTGCAGTAATTGTCTCTGCGATCCTTGGCACTTTATTCTTTCACAAACTGATACATCCAAAAAATTATATTACCGCAGTTGATCAGACAAGTACTGAGATGAAAACAGCAGAATTATTATCCGGAACAGACGGCGCATATCTTTTTCATTATTTTACAAAAGATGAATTTAAAACACTCACCATTTATGTATCTGAATATCAGTCTGGGACACTGATCAGTAAAAGTAAAGTGGCTGATTTGGACTATGACGGAATCGATTCCCCTTCCAGAGGTGTCATTGCTGTTGTGCCGGATTTTGAATCTTTTAAGGTAAAATTAATTGTAGCAGATGATTATGCAAAATATTCTACGGATTTTCCTATTTTAGAAAATATAGAAAACAGAGAATATTATGTCAGAAGTGCAAGCCAGATAAAAGGGGAGATTCCGATTCAGATTCATTCAGCTTCGACAATAGAAGGCAAGACTGCTATCCTTTCAGACTCTGAACAGGGATTAATGGCTCTAATCTATGGAAAAGACGGGCTGTCAGGGATTCCTATCACGGAAATGGAAAAAGGAATCGTTGGTGTGGAAAATGATTATGTATATTATCTTTCCTTCCAATTTGGGGGGTAATCAAAGTTTTTGAGGGGATGTCTTTTTGAGGCGTGTTTTCCCAATAACAATGTAAAACAACGGTATCATTATAATCATTGCTGCTATGATATGTACATATATGAAACTTTGTGTTCCTGTAACAAGAAACAAACTTGTTATTGTATAATTCCATAACCAATGAAATCCTGTGGGCATCCAAATACTCTTTGTAGTGTAAAACATTTCATTGGCAAATATTCCATATAGAAAAGGAAAAATAAACATTACCAGAACAGAAATATTATCGGTATTAAAAATATGTGGTAGTGTAAAAATAAGTGCAGCTATTACGCAACTCAAATACTTATTTTTACATTTTTGCAGCAACAGCCCAAAAATAATTCCTCTAAAAATAACTTCTTCAATAAAGGACACGAAAAAGTAAAATATGAATTTCCCTTTATGATTCATCAACAGTGATAAAAAATCAGTGTCTTGAAGAATTATATTTGATTTGACTGATGAATAAACTATAAACAATACAATGATTGGCATTATAGCTCCAACTGCAAAATTCAGAAAATCTATTTTTCTAAAATATAACCCTATGCTTTTTAACATAATGCACCTTTTAACCTCTGATTTGTCATAATCCTGACACCATACTATTATGAATAAATTATCTCTTGCAAAACAATTTCTTCTGCCCGATTGTGGATATTATTGCACCGCCGCACCCATTCCATTTGACGGGTACACTTTAATTCCTCGGTTACGCCCTCGGCAATTTTCATCTGCTCCATGATGGTGTCTAACCGTTCCT
>URMF01000106.1 GCA_900548855.1 uncultured Eubacteriales bacterium | reverse complement strand
CTGGAGCTGGGAATGGGACTCGAACCCACGACCGATGTTTACGGATATGTTGCTCATCGGTTTGAGAATGTTCAGCAAATGGCTTTGTGATGCGATTTCAATGACTTCACACTGTTGATTCTGTCAAGAGTGAGCCATAGTTTGGCATACTTACCATCACACTTTCCATCACATCTTTAGGTTTTGTCACCTAATAATGTGTCTGTTCTGTTGGCTAGTCTTTTACCGTATGCAGACAGTGCGGAGGGGAAAATATGCTGATACACTCGCTCTATCATGGTGCAATCTGCATGACCCATTAGCTCCGCAATATATTTTTGAGGTATATTTTGGAGTAAGCATTGAGAAGCAAAATGGTGTCGGAGCGCATGAAAATTTAAGTGTTTGGGTAAATCGTTGGTATCCCTCAATACATACCATGCTTTGGTTATTGCATGACTTGTAATATTGCATACACTGTCACCTACACAATCTTGTAATAACAAAGCTGAGAAAGCAGGTGATATAGGGATAGAGCGATAGCCTTTATTGCTTTTTGGCTGTTTTACAAATGCTCCATCGTGTGTAGAGACCTTAGCCTGTTTAATGATAATGCAGTCCGATTTAATGCAGTCTGTGGTTAGTCCTGCTATTTCGCTTGCTCTTAATCCGCATTGCGTAGCTAAAAGATAAGGTTTAATCAGTCTGCCTTTGCTGTATCTCTTAACTATCTCATATATCTTTGCAACCTCTTCCTCATCTGGTACATATATTTCTTTTTTATTTTTGCGCGGGAGTGTAACAGATAAGTGCAAATCAGGAGCAAACATACCAACAGCAGATGTTATTAGTCCGTAAGCATTGCGTACAGTTTTAGGGGATACCATTAGGGATTCGGTGTTTACGGCTTTTTGCAGTACCTCTTTTGATAACTCAGAGAGAGGTACAGACATAAGCCCCTTAAATCGCTCCTTGCGTAGCATTTTATAACCCTCAACTGTTGTAGGTGATAATACAAGGCATTTACTGTCTATGTACCTATCTATGACTGCCCCAACGGTCAATAGCATTGTAGGGTCAATAGCTGTTGCAGTGGTAGGAGCTGGAGCGGGTGTATCAGAACCACTAGCCGAAAGCTTAAAGACCGCCTGTAATGCCTCGTCTTGTGTTTTTCCTGTTGCTGATATACGCTTACCGGTTGATATTGTTAATATAGCCTGATAATTACCAGACTTGAGCTTTCTTACTGTTGCCATAACTAACCTCCTTAAGGCAATAGTAAGAGGTAACATTTTTTTAGAACCCCATGACACTATCTTAACTCTTCTTTTGCTTTTTGTCAAGGTGCCATATAAAATTACCTTTTATTCTAGTGCCAAAGTAATGTTTCTCTCATCAGATTAAGTAAATTTAGCTTGTTTTTATTATATTTAGCACAAAAAACACCACAAGTTTATAGTTAAAATAACAAATTGTAGAAAAACGTAAAAAAATTTTAAAAAAAAGCTTGACAAATTGGTATTTAGCTGATATAATGATAATCACAAAGTAACAAAGCGGTTAATCACTTAACAGATACTGTTGCTTAATAAGTATGGTTAATCCATTTGTTACTGAGCTAATACCTGTTTACGGTATTTGTGTTGAAATAACAAAAATAAAGCAAATTCTCAAATCAATAAAAAAGAATACGGAGGTGAATTTGAACGGTTCAGCGTTAGATCCCATGACTGTAGTGGTAGTTATACAGTTATTTATAGGGTGAGCAACTACAGAAAAAAGTAAGAAGTTGTAATTAATTTAAGGAAAGAGGTATAAAATTATGGAGTTTAATAATAATGTAAATGCAACATTTTGGAGAAATCTGATTGACGAGTCTTCGCCTATGATAGACGAAGCTTACAGAATGGCTAGTTGGTATGCAGGAACGTCAAGAATGAATGATACCGAAGCTCTGAATATTGTCGTTTACGAAGATGGAAAGGTAAATATCCTTTGTAGCAAAAACAGTGAAAACAGAGAGCGCCAGGATATTGATAAGGATTATTTTGAGAATCACAAAGCATATATGGTTATCTCTCGTATCAGCA
The DNA here is from genome assembly GCA_900548855.1 of uncultured Eubacteriales bacterium. GTDB lineage: Bacteria > Bacillota > Clostridia > Lachnospirales > Lachnospiraceae > CAG-590. Next base: position 2,366 of record URMF01000106.1, on the reverse strand, counting down.
AGTACTCCCCTTATGACAATTGGATATTCAATGACTATGACGGAATGAGAGAAATAATATATAATGCAATCGAAAATGAAAATCTGTGGGATGAACTCAGCAAAACCATAGGTGACAAAAATACTATAGACGAACTTTCTGATCAGCAGTTTATCGACGCAATCAAGAATAATCAGAAAATTTCGGATATTGTTTGCGACTATCTGGCAAAGGCAATAATAACTTATGGGGTATTTAGTCCCTTTAGCGATATTTCTGATCTGTTTCTTGAACTGGATGCAATCGGGAATGATGTATTTGTTTGCAGCAATCATCTCAAGCTGTATAGCGGAATTAGTGGAAGTGTATTCAGCGAATATAACAATTTCCGTCTGATTTGCAAGGAATGCACAATATCATAATTAATCGGAATCAAGTTTTTATAATTTCGTCCAAATACTATGAGACGAAATTATAAAAACTGATTAGAAACTTTATATCCTTAAAACTGCATTTAGCAGTTATGCAGTTTTGTTGTTGGATAGTAACTGCGGAATAATAATTTGTGAAAGGAATAAAAAATGGCACTGAAATCATTTGACGGTTATGTAACAAAGGAAGAATGGAATAAGATAATAAAGAACAATCAGGAAAAAATCGATAATGCAATGACAATGGCTTACTGGTATTCCGGTACATATAGAATGTGCAGCGATCTATCGTTTGTAAACGTTGTGATATATGAAGACGGAGAGGTAAGGATTCTTTGCCAATATAACAGTGAAAACAATAATTTTTATATTCTTGATGAAGATTATTTCAAGGGCAATAGGGCATTTATTTGTCTCCGCCGATTCAGAAGGCATTATCCCCTAAATGATATCACTTCTTTTGAAAATTCTTATTTCTTAAAAAGATTCATTTCGCCTATTATCGAAAAGTATAATTTTGTGGAAACAGTAAATAAAAAGATCAAAGATATCTATGATGGAGAGCATACTAGCTATAAGGAACTTAATGGAATTGAGTTAGCTGATATAATAGATATAAATAGAGAACTCTACAACCTTGTTAATGACCATCTAGCATATAATGAAGCAATTCAATACACTGCTCTCGGTTTGCGCGATTATGACAACGGTATTAAGATCAAAGTTGAAAGCTGTTCACCTGGAATCTCTGATAATAAATATATATTGAGAGACGAAATAAATAACGAGGTAGTCGAAGAATACGCACAATTCATCGACAAAAAAATCTGAATAACAAAGGGGGGCTGTCAGGAATGATAGCCCCCTTTCAAATTTTCACTATTTTTTATTTCAAGGATTCCTAACATTTTTTTAGATAATAAAAAAATAATTCAGATTCATATTTATTTTGTTGTAGATAGGCAAAAAGTTCTATCAAGAAAGAGAGGTCATTTATTATGGAAACAAAAATGCAAACAAATCAAGGCGAAAACAAACAGGAACAAAAAAAGAAAGGCATATCACCAATAGTCTTAAAAGATATTATTGATACTTTTAATCCCTGCACTCCACCTAATACTTACTATACTGCCGATAACCCATTTTATCATGAAGTGGAATTAGCAGCGGCAAGCAAGAAGTATGCGGTTTTGCCTTATCTTTTTCCTAGCAAGGTGTTCAAAGGCGATGAAAAATTACTTCAGGATATTTCAGGGAAAAAGATTGGAGTGTCAGCCTTTACATTTTTACAGGGAGCTGCTCAAGCTGCGGCAAGCATGTATGTAGCCAACGGAGTGAGTAAGCCAGGCAGCGTTAATTACAGGTTTTTGACACAGGCATATTATCTTTATACATCTCTATGTGTTGCTGTTAATCCAAAAGGGCATGTGTCATTAGTCACTGCTTCTAATAATGTGCTAAATATTCTCCCTCTTCTACCCTGCAATAAAAACAAAGTCTTGAAAAGATTGAGGATGAATACAGACGATGTTGAAAATGGCATTATACAATGTGTGGAGCTTGTGCCTAAGTACCTGGGGTATGAACTCAGACCGGCCACAATTAATGCTGCAAAGAGCAGCTTGTGTATAATACCAAAAGATTGGTTAGATTTCTTTATTGATGGCATTAATTTTGTGTTGAGCAGGAACAAATGTAAGATCACCTGTATTCTCCCAGACGGATCAACAGATAGTAAGATTGTTACCACTAAACACAGTTCAGACATTGTTATAAATTCATATCGTAGATATATAGCCCAAGCAACAGACAAGTATGGATATATTAGATGCTTAGACGAGAAACATAATATAATCGCATTTCCGATTAATCGGTTGGTATCAATTGAGCCATTGGGATGATGTTAAAATAACAATTGTTTAATCACACAAGTAAATGTGGAGAACAAAAAATAGA
>URMF01000105.1 GCA_900548855.1 uncultured Eubacteriales bacterium | reverse complement strand
CTTAATAAATTGGGCTCTGGCAAAGAATTCGGTATAACTATTTTTTCGGTATAACCGGTATTGTACCGAATTCAGTACAAAGTTCGCAAGCAGCGCTTTTTGCCCCCGATAGGCGGAACTCTGAAATAAAAATGTCTGTATGAAATATGCTGACTGATAAAAACAGACAGGCAACAACAGCATGGAAACCGCTTTGGATATTGGCCGGAAATCAAACAGGTACAATAAGAATTGCCAGCCCAGCAACAATAACAATAAGGAAAAGTGGTTCAGAACCTTATTACATTTTACATTCTTATATGAGATATACGCCGCGTCAAAAAACAAGAGCGACAAAGATAGAAAATGAACAAGGTAATTGCTTTCTATATAATGTCCGTTGTACGCTATAAAGCCGAGATAAATGATCACGGCAAATTGATTCAACACACAAATAATCTGTCTTGAGAAATATGTGCTTTTCGTATTTTCCACCCCCATTCCTTTTCTAATATTGTACTGTCCTTTCCCAATGAGTTCAAGGTTACTATTCTAAAATGTTTTTGAATAAACCAACGGCTGACACTGATGAAAGTGCCAGTCGCCGCTTTATATCAAGGCAATTTTATAGCAGGAACGTTTTGTTAGCTGGTAATAGATAGCATAGATAATGGAGAAGATCGCCACCGCCAAAAGGATCGGCGCAACAACGGCACTGTTCCGTCCGAGTAGATCGTCCATCAGTGCAGACTTATAACAAATCATCGCAAAAATGCTGTGCAGCGATCCAATAACATAGGGAATACCGTAATAAATCTGTATCTGCCGACGCACACATTTTTTAATCATTGTGTGACTATATCCCATTTTCAGCATGATTTCATAGTCCGGTTTGTCATAGGTTACGGACGAAATATTTTGAAAGTAAAGAATACTGCCCGTAGCAATCAAGAAAATAATCGTAGTAAAACAAATTAGCAAAAAAGTGGAACTTGCATCGCGGACAAAGGTACTTTCTCTTTGCCATGCGCTTGCCAGATAAATGTTGTCCGGCATAGACGCTTTCAAAGCTGTGTAGGCAGTTTCATTAGAGCGCATTTTTTCACCATTAATACTGATAACCGAAACTCTATCTATGGTACTGTCACGCATTTTTTGATAAAGGTTATCCGACAAAATCAGCGTTCCAACACTGTTTGAAAAGCCAATAGGATTATCAATGCTTGTCTGTTTTACTGTTACATCGGCTATTCCTGTTCCAAAGTCCAGACGATACGAGGCTCCCATGTCAGAATGTTCATGGTCTGGATAGTATTTGATTAAAATGCAATCCGTATCTGATAATTCTGGAATATCCGTTTTCTTTCCCTGCTGAGAAAGCAGGGTGGCATAGTCTGTCCGGCTGATACATTCAAATCCGGGAATACGCCCCTTATCTTCACTGATACTGTATTCTGTCGGCAGACGATCAGAAGTTGCTTTTACTTTGAAAATAATCGTTTCATAAACTTCGTATTCCTGTTCGTCGCAAGCCTCCTGTAAAGCCTGCAAAGAGATTTCCTTTTCCTGCTCATTTGTCACTTGGTATTCAATGGCAGAGGGGATAATGCGCCGGAAAGATTGGTATGGATACCACATAGAAAGAACCGTCGAGCCAAAGACCGCCAGCGTCCCCGCTGTCAGCAGGATCAGCAGAATCAGTGATTTCGCATTAGAACGGATGCGGTGCATAAACTTTGGCACTACAATAATGGTATCTTCATGGTAAAGTCTGCTTTTTTTCTGCCGGATTTTCTGACAGACATAGGGTAGGAATGAGTACATAAACAGAATCGTTCCTGCCACAACACAAAGAAGTGTCAGCATGGCAATAGGAGAAAATCCAATGGTATTCCACAATGACTGCTTTCCCCGCATAATGTCCAATGCAAGGCCGTACCCTGCGCTGAGAAATCCGACACCCAATATCGCTGTTATTGCATGGGGATGGATCGGTTTTTCCGTTTTCTTTTCCAGTCGCACCAAATCAAGCAGGGTAGATTTTCGGAGCAGACTTGCGTTAGAAAGTATAAGTGTAATCAGCACGACGATTACAAAGGAAAGGATTGCCTTTACTGCTGCCGGGTAAATTAGAGGGATTGCGCGTTGATCTACGGATATTCCCAAAAGGATCACAATCCCGGCGATTACGATTTTGTGGAGAATACTGCCAGTCAGAATTCCAAGAATCATACCGCCAAAGCAGATCATTACATTTTCAAAGATCAGTAATTTCAATATAGTTGATTTTCGATACCCAAGTAGCGAATAAATCCCTAATTCTCTCATACGTCGCCGCATAAAAAAACTATTGGAATAGAACATATAAAAAATGACAAATGCCATGATGAATACTGCTACTGTCCGGCACATGGTTTCCACTCTGCCATCCGAAGATATTTTTTCCATGATGATCTGGTTCATGGAAAATGAAGTAAAGCAGAAGTAAATCATCAAGACAAAAGAAACGGAAAAAAGGTACAGGGAATAAAACGAAAAGTTCCGTTTTAGATTTTTTAAGGCGATTGCGGATAATTTCATGTTGCCACCCCCCTTAACGCTTTTCGTCCTGTCTGGCGGCTTCTTGCATGATTTCCTCATAGAATTCACGGCGTTCCCTGTTACACCGTTTCAATTCGGAAATGATATGCCCGTCCTTAAAGTACAAAATGCGATCTGTATAGCTTGCCGCATACGGGTCATGTGTTACCATTAAAATTGTTGTTCCTAAAGCCTGATTGACTTCTGAGAGGGCAAAGAGCAGTTCCGTTGCTGAACTGCTGTCCAATGCCCCGGTGGGTTCGTCTGCAAAAATTAACGGCGGGCGTTTTACCATTGCACGAGCCGCCGCTACACGTTGCCGTTGACCGCCAGATAATTCACTGGGATATTTTTTCAGTTGTGAAGCAATTCCGAACAGTTCCGCAAGCTCCATCACTTTTTTATCAATCGTCTTTGCGCTTTCATGGAGCAAAGTCAAGGGAACTGCAATATTTTCCTGCACAGTCAGACTGTCCAACAAAAAATACTCTTGAAAGATAAAGCCGAGATTATTCTTACGAAAATCGGCTGCCTGTGTTTGATTAAGCTCTTGAATTTTTTCCCCTCCCATGCGGATGCTGCCGCTTGTAGGAATATCAATAGTGGATAGCACATTCAAAAGCGTTGTTTTGCCGGAGCCGGAAGCTCCCATAATACCGAGAAATTCACCCTGCATTACTTCAAAAGAAACATGATCCAGTCCTGGTTTCGGCTGGTTTGGATAGATTTTGGTGATGTCTTTTACTTCTAATAGTGTACTCATTATTGATCGCTCCTTTCAATGTACACAAGCAGTATATCGAACACAGTAAAAAAGTGCATGAGTAAATCACGCAGAAAACATGCGTGATTTACTCATGCTGGATTTGTCCTTCCTTGATATGATATTCATAAAATAGAAAAAACCATATCTGACGGACGGCGACAAAAGAAAAAGCCGACGTACAGCAGAGATAATTACGGAGGATGGGAAAAGAGGAAACATGAAAAAACATCTTAAATTATGCGTAATAAGCTCAATATTTTTTGCCCTACTCGTTTATTTGATCTGGGGTAATACGGCGTTGACGGTAAGTAACATAAAAATTTCAAGTAGCCGTATTCCTATCGCATTTTCCGGGTTCCGAATAGCACAGGTATCAGACCTGCACAACGCAGAATTTGGGAAAGACAATAGAAAGTTGCTGGAATTGCTGTCAGAAAGCAAACCGGACATTATTGCAATAACGGGGGATTTAGTGGACGCAGGGCATACGGATATTGGTGTAGCTCTTGATTTTGCAAAAGAAGCGGTTAAGATTGCTCCTGTCTATTATGTAACAGGAAACCATGAAGCAAGCCTTTCACAGTATAATGAACTCAAAGCAGGACTTGAAACCATTGGCGTAACTGTGCTTGACAATGATGCCGTACAATTAAACCATGGTAAAGAAGCAATATCGCTTATTGGACTTTCTGACCCCGATTTTACGATAAAAGGAGATATATTCGGAGAAGTCCCGGCTATGGTTAGTACAAAGCTGAATAATCTTGCTGATGATGAAAATAGCTACACCATTTTGCTGTCGCACCGGCCAGAATTGTTTGAAAACTATGTACATTGCAATATTGATTTGGTTTTAAGCGGACACGCACACGGTGGTCAATTCCGTTTGCCATTTATCGGCGGGTTGATCGCACCCAATCAAGGGCTATTTCCACAGTATGACGCAGGGCTATATACAAGTGGCAGTACAAATATGATTGTTAGCCGTGGATTAGGTAACAGCATTATTCCCATCCGTTTTAACAATCGCCCGGAAGTCGTTGTAATTGAACTTCTCAATATGGACTGTTAAGACAAATTTATAGAAAACCGAATTATAAAACAGTCTGCCGCGCGACGGCAAAAGAAAAAAAGCCGTCGCAGA
>URMF01000104.1 GCA_900548855.1 uncultured Eubacteriales bacterium | reverse complement strand
AGTTATAGCTTCCGATAGTAATAATTATGTTTGGCAGCTTTGCTGCCGTCAGCGCTAGGCAGGTCTAAACGGTAATTTCCAAAAAAAGAAGAACCAGCAGGCAGACAGCTAGTTCTTTGGAAATATTTGATTCATTTGACTGATGAGAAGTGCGCTTACATAACCGATTACCAGACCCGTTATCCCCCCCGAAATACACAATACCGGAAAATAATACAAGATATGCGCATTTTCCATTACAAAAAATGCCACTAGAAGCTGTCCAAAATTATGGGAAACCGCCCCAGCCATACTGACTCCCAGTATCGAAAAAAAGGGAAATCTTTTTACAATGCACATCACTATGATACAACAGGCTCCACCTGCAAAGCTATATGCAATTCCGGCTGCTCCCGAAAATAAAAAGCCTGCCAGCACCACTCGCAGCGTCATAAAGAAAAATGCCTTTTTTCCTCCCATACGGTATAACACCAGCATGGTTACAATATTCGCAAGACCAAGCTTCACTCCCGGTACAGCAATCATAACGGGCAAAAGACTCTCCAAATAGGCCAAAACCAGGGACACCCCCAACAGCAATCCCAATTCTGTAATCTGCTTTGTTTTCATATCTCGTTCATTCCATTCTATATAAGGATTCCATTTAATTATCGATTATATTTTCTTTGCTGCTTTCCACCTCGACATACACTTCATTGGGAAGGCAGATTATACTCTCACCATTTTTGGAGATTGCCTTATGATGAACACAAATCTGGTCCGGACAACTGGCCTCTTCCATAAAAACCTCGCCGTTTTGAATAACAACCGTGTTGTATGCCGTACCGTCATGCTTTAACACAAGCCTTCTGTTCTCCGCCAACACATAAGTGGTTACGTTTCCATTCACTGTAACATGTACATAATCTCCTTCCACCTGACATATAGAAAACAAAAAAGCCGCTCCCGCAAGCAGAACTGTCAGAAGAAGAATTACCACATCTCCTTTTTTAATAATTCTTTTCTTTTCTCTATCCATTTTATCAATCCCCAGCCTAATAAAATAATGCATACTATTTTTCAAGCTTATAATCATCTGCCTGTAACCGGAAATTCTTTTTTAGTCCCTTTGTGATATATACCTTTTTGTCACTTGTAACGAATACGGCTTCCACGCCCTTTTCCTCTGCATAAGCCATTCCGTCTTCTAAGCCCATAACAAAACATGCGGTAGACATGGCATCTGACAAAAAGCCACTGTCACTGATAATTGTGACGGATATCAGACCACTGTCCGCAGGATATCCTGTGGCAGGGTCAAAAATATGATGATACCGTTTTCCATCCGCATCAAAATATTTTTCATAATCACCGGAAGTGGATATCATTTTATTGCCTTCTATATCCACAATTCCAAACACTTCTCCCTCTTCTGCCCGGGGATTCTGAATACCAATATGCCAGTTTCTTCCATCTCCCTTATCGCCGTAGACCAATATACTGCCTCCAATGGAAATAACGGCACCCTGGATATCTGCACCAGCAAGCTTTTCTGCAATTCCGTCACAGGCGATTCCCTTTCCCACTGCTCCGAAATCAATTGCCATATTGTCCGTGTGAAAAATAACCCCGTCGTCCACAACCTCCATATCATCCATATTGGTACTTTTTAATGTTTCCTGAATCAACTGGTCATCAGGAATCTCTGTTTTTCCGTCTTCAATTCCCCACAGGTCAGAGATGGGACGGATGCACGGAGACAGGGCGCCATCTGTTTCTTTCCCTATCTGTAATTCATCCTTTAAATACTTTATGACATTATCCGGAAGGGAATAGACTCCGTCCACCGCATAGTTGCGGTTGCACTTTGCAATGTCCGAATCCGCAATCCGGACCGACAACTGCTTTTCCAGATTACTTAAATATGTATTCACCATTTTGTTTACTTCTTCATTTTCAGAAGTATTGTCAGAATATATTGTTTTTTTGACAGCGGTTCCCATAGCTTTTCCCGCAAAAGCATCCGACTGTACCGGTCCGTTTTTCATATTATTTGTTTTCACACCAAAATAAATCATACATCCAATAAACACAATTGCTATAATTGCTGTTATAATATGTCTGTATTTTGCAAGATATCTAACCATCGTTCCATCATCCTATCATAAATGAAATTTCCGCCTTACATGCCACCTTGCCATTTACAGTAGCTTTCACTGCTCCAATACCAAGGGGACCCTTTACTTTTATTATTTCACATTCCAAATCCAGGCGGTCTCCCGGAACCACCTTCTGTTTAAATTTTGCACTGTTTACCCCTGCAAAATAAGCGGTTTTTCCCTTGTTTTCCTCCTGGCAGAGCACAGCAACCGCTCCAAGCTGCGCCAGTGCCTCTAACTGAAGTACTCCCGGCATTACCGGCTCCTGGGGAAAATGTCCCGCAAAAAAGGGTTCATTATAAGAAATATTTTTATATCCTTTTACCAATTTACCCGGCACAAGCTCCGTCACCCGGTCAATCAAAAGGAACGGCTGTCTGTGGGGAATAATCTCCATAATCTGTTTAATATCTAATTCCATATCCTCAATCCTCATATTTTTTCACTACCAGTGTCGCATTGTGCCCGCCAAATCCAAGAGAATTGGACATACAGACATTTACATCCTTTGAAACGCCCTCGTCCTTCACATAGTTAAGAGAAAACTCCTCCGTATCCTCTACCTCACGAAGACCTACGTTTTCATGAATATATCCATCTTCGATTGATTTTACGCAGGTAATAAATTCAATACCACCTGCAGCACCTAACAAATGTCCCACCATGGATTTGGTGGAGCTTATCGGCACATCCTTCTGGGCATCTCCCATTGCAATCTTAATCGCTCTCGTCTCAAATAAATCATTGTGATGGGTTGAAGTTCCATGTGCATTGATATAATCAACCTCAGAAGGTGAAATCCCAGCATCCCTCATGGCATAAATCATGGCATTTGCCGCACCCATACCGTCCTCTGCCGGTGAAGTAATATGATACGCATCAGAGGTTGCACCATATCCAACTACCTCAGCCAATATGCTGGCACCTCTCGCTTTCGCATGCTCCAATTCCTCCAGTACCACTACACCAGCACCTTCGCCGAGAACGAAGCCTGCCCTGTCCTTATCAAACGGGATGGAAGCCCGGCTGCAGTCCTCTGTTGTATTGAGGGCAGTCAGGGCGGCAAATCCGCCAATTCCGATAGGCGTTACACATGCCTCTGTACCGCCTGCTACCATCACATCTGCATCCCCGTACTGAATGGTCCGGAATGCTTCGCCGATATTGTGGGTACCTGTTGCACAGGCTGTCACCACATTGATGGATTTTCCCTTTAGTCCAAAATAAATTGAAACATTTCCACATGCCATATTAGATATCATCATAGGCACCAGCAACGGCTCAATACGGTTCGGTCCTTTTTCTGTCAACCGCTTTTCATTCCTCTCTATTGCCTGTAAGCTTCCTGTTCCGGAACCAACAGCCGTACCGACACGGTAAGGGTCCTCCTTCTCCATATCAATACCAGACTGCTCCAAAGCCTCTTTGGCAGCGGCAACAGCATACTGTGAAAACAACTCCATTCTCTTTGCAGTCTTCGGCTCCATATAATCCTTACCGGCAAAGCCCTTTACTTCTGCTGCAATTTTTACCTTGAATCCGGATGCGTCAAACTTTGTAATGGGTTCAATACCAACCCTGCTGGCTTTCACGCTGTTCCAAAATTCATCTACATTTAAACCTATTGGGGTAATCGCCCCCATACCTGTAACAACAACTCTTCTCATGCTACTCTCCTTTTGTCATCTTTTTCCTATCCTTCGACTATAACGATAGATGTTATATTATCTTACATATTAAATACTCATACCACCGTCCACACAGATAACCTGGCCCGTAATATAAGCAGCCTTATCCGAAGCCAGGAACGCTACTGCTTCTGCCACATCTGCTACCTCGCCCAGCCGTTTCATGGCAATGCGGTCAGAGACCTGTTTTTTGGCATCCTCCGGCATTGCATCCGTCATCTCCGTAATGATAAACCCCGGAGCCACTGCATTGACTGTAATTCCACGGGAACCCAATTCCTTCGCCACTGATTTGGTAATTCCAATTACTCCTGCCTTAGAAGCAGAATAGTTTACCTGACCTGCGTTTCCATAAACACCCACTACACTTGAAAGATTGATAATCCTTCCACTCCTTTGCTTTAACATCTGACGGGAAATATGTTTAATACAGTTAAAGGGACCCTTTAAATTTGTATCCAGTACTGTATCATAGTCTTCCTCTGACATTTTCATCAGAAGACCATCCCTGGTAATCCCCGCATTATTTACCAGTATGTCAATTCTGCCATATTTCTGAACCAGTTCCTTCATCATTGCTTCTACAGCCGGGTAATCGGAAACATTGCACCCATATACGGCTGCATTTCCTCCGTTTTCCGTTATCTGTGCTGCCACTTCCTCGGCCTTTTCCCTGCTGC
>URMF01000103.1 GCA_900548855.1 uncultured Eubacteriales bacterium | reverse complement strand
ATCTATATCCCCCATTTGAAATGGGGGCCGAGGCAAAGCCGGAGCGTTACCTAGAGTATTAAAAAACTCCTATGCTATAATGATATTGGTTTCGCAGGCCATATCAAAAGCATAGGAGGTATCCAAAATGGATAATCAAAGTATAACACATACACGATGGAACTGCACATATCATATTCGTATGGTTAGTCATAATGATAACTGCAATTATTCTACTTCAAAAAAATGAGGCAAATTTTTTAGCTTTTATAATACCTTGGTTTATAGGATTAGTTGGATGTTTGACAGTAGTATTTGGAATACTTTGATTTTCAATGATTAAGAAAATATGAATTTATGGGGAAATCGAACGGCTAGGAGACAACAGATTTATGAATAGTTTTACTTGCATGTTATAGTTATAGACGGGGTGACGTGTTTTTGTGCAAACAAAAACATCAATGTTTGTATTTTGATTCAGTGTTTGTATTGAATGGAACCGGTGCAAAGCTTAGTATTACTTTTGATTTATCGTGGAAAGTAATGAAATTGTTACAATAGTAAGTAAGCAAATTATGATATCATCGGATATAAGATTAAAAATGTAAAGCAATCAGATGAAAGAACGATGCAAAGCCATGTACAAAGGGGGAGGGCATTTATATGAAGCAGGATACTTTAGAGAGCAGAGCGATTACGAAGAATGGAGTTAAGAGATTATGTTTTTCCGGATTTTGCATATTACTGGAAGCTGCTTTTATCATCGTTATGATTACAAGATTGAATGAATATGCAGAAATTATCAATCTGATTACAAGATTGTTTGCAGGAATTCTGGTTTTGTTTTTGTATTCCACAGATAAAACTTCGTCTATGAAAATGCCATGGATTATTTTGATCCTTGTCTTTCCGATTATGGGTGTGTCCTTGTATTTGCTGATTGGATTAAACGGAGGCACACGAAAAATGAAGCAGCGGTATATAGATATTGACAGGAAACTGTTACCATTGCTTCCGGAAAATGAGGAGGATTTGGAAAGGATTAAGAAAAAGATTCCCAAAGCTGGAAATATAAGTGAGTACATTCAGAAAAATTCACATTACCCCGTGTATCAGAATACAGATGTTACATACTATGATGAAGCGATCAAGGGTCTGCACGCACAGATTGACGATCTGTCAAAAGCGGAAAAATTCATTTTTATGGAGTATCATGCAATCGAAGATGATAGGGCATGGCATCAGCTTCAGGATGTGCTTGTAGATCGTGTTAAAGCAGGGGTAGAGGTTCGCGTTTTTTATGATGATATGGGTTCAATCGGATTTATTAATACAGATTTTGTAAAGAAGATGGAACGGATTGGAATCAAATGCAGAGTATTTAATCCGTTTATGCCGGGGTTAAATGTCTTTCTGAATAACCGTGACCATAGAAAGATCACAGTCATTGATGGAAAAGTCGGTTTTACAGGCGGCTATAATCTGGCGAATGAGTATTTTAATTATACCAATCCATATGGACAGTGGAAAGACACCGGAATCCGGTTGGAAGGGGAGGCTGTCAGATCTTTAACGATCACCTTTTTAGAGATGTGGAATGCTGTCAGTGAGAAAGACAAAAATGACACGGATTTCAGCCAATTTCTCGTGCAAAACGACTACCGGGCTAAGCAGAATGGATTTGTGCAGCCGTATGCGGATATTCCTATGGATGATGAACAGGTAGGCGAGGAAGTGTATATCAGCATGGCAAACAAGGCAGAAAAATACTGTTGGTTTATGACACCGTATCTGATCATTACCGACGAGATGTCTCATGCTTTGTGCCTTGCTGCAAAGCGCGGAGTGGATGTCAGAATTATCACGCCGGGGATTCCGGATAAGAAATTTATCTATAGTATTACAAGATCCTTTTATCACGGACTCGTAAAACATGGAGTAAGAATCTATGAGTGGACACCCGGCTTCTGCCATGCCAAGATGAGTGTTGCAGATGACTGTATGGCAACCTGCGGAACGATAAATCTGGATTACAGGAGTCTCTATCATCATTTTGAAAATGGATGTTTTATGGCAGATAATCAGGCAGTTCTGGACATACGGGACGATCTGAAAGCGACAATGAATGACTGCCGGGAAGTCACGGAAGAATATCTTACCGGACGGAGTACCTATCTACGGCTGGGGCAGTTGTTTATGAGACTGTTTGCAGGGCTGTTGTAAAGAGAATATCCATATCAGTATGCGATTCTGCAAAAGGAATGGTATTGATAAATGGAGGTGGATTTTATGTGGTTTTGGTGGTTTATGTTAATATGTGATTTAATAATTCCTGTTGTTATGGTTATTGGTGGAAGAATGATGTGGAAGCATTGCCCCAAACATATAAACGGTATGTCGGGATACAGAACACCCCGTTCGATGAAAAATATGGATACGTGGAAATTCGCTCACGACTATTGTGGAAAACTTTGGTGGAAAGCAGGATGGCTAATGATGATACCATCCGCTTTGATACATATTCCATTGTACCATCGTGATAAGAATACGATTGGATTTGCAGGGGTGATTCTTGTGACAATTCAATGTGTTATTATGATTGCATCAATTTATCCGACAGAGAAAGCCTTGAAAAAACATTTTAATGATGATGGATCAGCTAGATCCGATTTACAGAAAGATGCGCGAAAAAGAAAACAATAAAAAACTGTTATTAGCAGATTGGAGAATAAAAATGATTATCAGAAAAGCAGAAGAAACAGATATCCCGATAATTCTGGAATTGTTAAAGCAGGTTTTACAAATTCATGCAGATATAAGGCCTGATATTTTTATTCCAGGTACGACAAAGTATACTGCAGACGAATTAATGGAACTTTTGAAAAATGATGAAAAGCCAATATATGTTGCCGTGGATGAGGATAATGTTTGCGTAGGGTATGCCTTTTGTCAATTACAGGAGCAGCCTTTTTCAAACAATATGGTGCCATTTAAGTCCCTTTTTATTGATGATCTATGTGTCAGTCAAGAGACACGGGGCCGGCATATTGGTGAATGTCTGTTTGAATATGTTAAAAACCAAGCAAAGCAGCTGGGCTGTTATGAAGTAACATTGAATGTATGGGCAGGAAATACCTCGGCAGAGAGATTTTATGAGAAAATGGGAATGAAGACAAAAGAAAGACAGATGGAATATATCTTATGATGTAAGTGCCAAAAGGTATTTTGCGTAAGTAAGAAGAACATGAAATCAGGAAAAATTTGGGAGATATGGAAATGAAGTATATTTTTGTACATGGGCTTGGACAGAATGCGTCAAGCTGGGATAAAACAAAAGAATGTCTTGCAGATAAGTTGGAAATGGTTATTCCTGAATTGAGTGAGTTTATCCGTGAGGGAAATTGTACTTACAGTAAAATATACTCTTCATTTTGTGAATACTGTAATGCCTTTTCAGAGCCGGTTCATCTTTGCGGACTCTCGCTTGGCGCAGTTCTTGCTTTGAATTACGCTATAGATTTTCCTCAAAAAGCAGGTTCTCTTGTGCTTATTGCACCACAGTATGATATGCCTAAATTTCTTCTTAAGATACAAAATGTGCTGTTCAAATTTATGCCGGAAAGTCAGTTTAAGAACATTGGCTTCTGTAAGGAAGATTTTATTACACTTACAAATTCCATGGCAGATCTGGATTTCACAAAGGAGCTTGACAGGGTAAAGTGTCCTGTACTTGTTATGTGTGGCGAAAAGGATAAGGTCAATAAAAAGGCTGCAATCAACCTTACAGGAAAATTGACAAATGCAAAATTTGTTACCATTGATCATTCCGGACATGAAGTGAACATGGATAATCCACAGGGGTTAGCAAAAGGGATAGAGATGTATGGTGATATTTATGCTAAATAGATTGAAGTAGAACAAAATATGTAAATTGGAAATTAATGAGGTGCAGTCAGTGACAAAAGTGTATTATGTGCGTCATGCAGAGCCGAATTATAATAACCACAACGATGCTTTACGTGAGCTAACCCCTAAAGGTTTAAATGACAGGAAACTTGTCACCAAATTTTTGGCAGATAAAGAAATCAATGTTGCTGTATCAAGTCCATTTCAACGTGCTGTAGATACAATTAAGGAATTCACAGATTTAGAGGGGATTAAAATTGAAGTGATTGATGGATTCCGGGAAAGAAAAGTAGATAGTGGCTGGATTGATGATTTCACCTCATTTACACAAAAGCAATGGGATGATTTCAACTATAAATTACCCGATGGTGAATGTCTTCAAGAAGTTCAGGAAAGAAATGTTTCTGCATTATTGAAACTGATAGAATACTATAAGGGAAAGAATATAGTTATAGGTGGTCATGGTACAGCATTAAGCACAATTATAAATTATTTTGATGCTTCTTTTGGATATGAAGAATTCATGAAAATGAAAAACAAAATGCCCTGGATTGTGGAGTTTCAATTTGACAGCGAAGCACATTGTCATGCTATTTGCAAACATGATTTATTTTGATAACTTCAAATTTTCGAACGATGGAACAGTAAGGGGACTCATAGCAACATGAATATAAAACAATTTTGGAAAGCCGTTCTTGCCCAGGATGAGAAAGAAATCAGAAAATACTTTCATAAAGATGCCTATGTGAATTGGCATT
>URMF01000102.1 GCA_900548855.1 uncultured Eubacteriales bacterium | reverse complement strand
AGCCATGGAAAGAGCCGGAGCAGAGGATATGGGTGATGAGGTGGAGCGTAAGGGACTGGGGACACCTGCCACCAGGGCGGACATCATTGAAAAGCTGGTAAAGGACGGATTTGTAAAACGGGAGAAAAAACAGATGATCCCGACGGAGGACGGTATGAAGCTGATCACCATACTTCCGGATGTCGTGAAATCCCCGAAGCTGACCGCAGACTGGGAGAATGAACTGACACTGGTATCACAAGGAAAAGTATCTGCAGATCAATTCATGGAAGGAATAGAGACCATGGTAAGGGAACTGGTGAAAACCTATCACAGTGTCAGTGACGAGCAGAAAAATATGTTTGTAAGAAGTAATACAGCTGAGAAACTGGGAATCTGTCCGAAGTGTGGCGGCGATGTGGTAAAAGGAAAGTTTGGTGCTTACTGTAAAAAGAAATGCGGCATGAATGTAAGCAGGGCATTGGGCGTACCGCTTTCTGATACCCAGATCAAGAGCCTTCTGGCAGGGAAAAAGACACTGGTCAAAGGGTTAAAAGGGAAGAAAGGGAACTATGATGCGTACCTGATCCCGGAGGGCATTGAAGATTTTTCTTATACCAAAGACGGAAAGGAAATCAAGGGTTCGCAGTACAAATTTAAGATGGAGTTCCCAACAAAAAAGTAAGGATAATATCGTATTGCTTTTGTGCGTACAAATGGGTATAATGTATTCAGACATGGAAACACGAAAAGTATGAAAGGAGTGTTATATTATGGCAGCAAAATCAGCAAATTTGTACGCAAGAATAGAGCCGGATGTTAAAGAACAGGCTGAGAGTATTTTATCTACACTTGGAATTCCGGCATCCAATGCAATAAATATGTTTTATAAACAGATTATTTTGAACAGAGGACTTCCGTTTGAAGTGAAAATTCCAACATCGAAACCGCTCAATGTGGCAAAATTATCAGTAAATGAATTAAATGCTGAGTTGGAGAAAGGATATGCGGATATGGCTGCAGGAAAGACAAAGCCGGCAAGACAGGCTTTTGAAGATATTCGTAAAGATTATGGCATATGATATATGAACTGATTATTACAGAACAGGCAGATGCGGACTTGCGGGGAATTTATGAGTACATTGCATTTGAATTGCTTTCTCCGGAGAATGCAGCAAGGCAGCTTGACCGGCTGGAAGAAAGTATCATCAGATTAGAGGAATTTCCACAAAAATTCCGAATGCATGACAAGGAACCCTGGTGCAGCAGAGGACTGAGAATCATGCCGGTAGATAATTATGTCGTGTTTTACATTCCGGATGAAGATACAAAAACTGTGACGGTAGTTCGTGTTATGTATAATGGAAGGGATGTTGACACTCAGTTAAATCAACACACAAAGATATAACATGAAACAAAACAGCGATAAGGCGTATGAGAAGAAATATCTCATGCGCCTTTTTTGAAAGAAATGGAGGAAAAGATGAAGCAGTTAGAGAAAGAAATTACAGAAACAGACAGAAAGAAATCAATGGAACGCCTGAAAAATTATGAGAAAGCCATTGCAGACATTTTGGCAGATGTAAAAAAGAACAAAAATAAAGAAAGTGTGGAAGAATAATGGATTACAGGGATTTTGTGGAACAGGTAAAGGAACAGATCAGGGATTATCTGAAGAACAAGCCATACACGAAAATGGAAGATCTCGCAGTGGTATGGAACGCAGGCAAAGGAAGCACCGATTACAACCATGAACTGGGAGGATGTGGAAAGCCATATCTGCTCCATGGTGGAAAACGGAACGTATATGAGTGCCAGCGAAGCCTTTCTTGTGGATACGCTGGAGGTAAAGCAGGAGAATTTCATCACACAGGATGAAATTGACTATGCCCTTGGCAGAGGAAGCGGTTATGAGCACGGAGCTTTCCGCATCTATGAGTATTTCATGGAAGGACACGATCAGAAGGAAGCGGTTGCTTTTCTGAAAAATGAATATGGGATTGGCGGAGGTTCCGGTGGTCTGCCGGGGAATGATGATTCCCACAATGAACATGATGGACTTGCAGACCGACCAGCAGAACGGACTTCATTGAAAGGGAAACTCTCCGAAATGAAGGCAAGGGTGTCCGGGACACCTGCAGGAAGGGATGCAGTGGATAAGACAAGGGGGAAGGAGGAAGTAATATAATTTTCATAATTTTTGTGTTGCAAAGCGGATATTTCCATAATAGAATAAAGGTAGAAAAGAATGCAAATTACATTGAGTAATAGGCAGAAGAACAGCCATACTAATAAAGGAGGTGTTTATATGGCAACTTCTAGTATCACGAAGAATTTTATCATATCCGGTCAGAAGCAGGTAGAGATGTTTGTCGATGCGATAGAGAATTCTGCCAATAATCGCCCGGTGCGCACTCCAGTATCTGCGAGACAGATAAAAGGAGAAGCAGAGTTGAGAAAATTCATGGAAAAGAGGAAGAAAGCGGATGTCGGTCAGAGATAATTATACGATGATTAACATTCGTGAGTATTTAGCTTTAGGAACTGATGAAGAGGTCGGAGAGCCTGCGCTTGTCAGAATGCTCTCCGATTTTTCATGTCCAAAGAACCCGGATGTTGAATATTTTTTGAAGAAAAATGCAATAGAGTTTACCAAAAAGAATCAGTCCGTTACATATTTGGTCTTTTCCAATGATGAGGGAGAACTGATAGGCTATTTTAGTATAGCATTGAAGCCTTTGACCGTGAGAGGTGAAACAGTAAGCAACACAGTAAAAAGAAAATTACTGCGAATAAGTGAGCTGGATGAAAAATCACAGACATATACAATGTCAGCATATTTGATCGCACAGCTTGGCAAGAATTTTGCTGAAGGTCGAAACAATAGAATTACCGGAGCAGAGATGCTGGAACTGGCATGGTCGGTTATCGAAGAAATGCAGTATATGGGTGGAGGAATGGTGGTATTCCTTGAGGCAAATAATGACGATAAACTGTTGAAATACTATAATGATAACAGATTTTCACAGTTTGATACCAGACAAACCACTTCAAAAGATCAGGAGTCACATGAGCTGGTGCAGTTACTAAGACTGCTTTAATAGTGTAAGATGCTTGTCTCTTCAAAAAAAGAGAGATTTTGTAAACACGAATTATGATGACATAAAACAGGTATTCAGCATTTGAATCTGTTGAATATCGTTTAGTTGGAATTACGAATGATATTCCAGATCATGAGGAAAAATATGAAATCGAAGACCTATGATTTGTTATGGAAGTGGATCAGGGAAAATAGAAAAATATGGAATTGGTAAGCAATTACATGTCAAGTGACGCTTTCAGATGTGTTACAGCGCATGGGAGTGGAATTCCATAAATGCCGGCCTGGATTTACTCCTGCTCAGAATGACAGGTATATGTGCATTGCAGAATATTATAATGGAAGTGATGACTACCGGTTGTTTTATCTTGGACAGGAACTAAAAAACATAGAACAGGATAAGCTTTCTTTTTCGGAACTTTCTCATGCATAAGCTTCAAGAATAATGTATTCTGACGTATGAAGCGGAGCCTTTTGGCAAAAATGCACAAATTATCCAGCATAGAGGTCATTTGCGGTAATCCGCAGGACAACAATCAGAGCAAAATAGCAACATAATTAATGAATATATAGCTGTTTGAGATCAATATAGTTTTATGAAACAACGAAAAAAAGCGAAAATAGTGATATAAAATCAGAAAAAGTGCTTGAAAACAAAGGAAATTTTTTCGGGCACTTTTTTATTTGTGACACCATTGCCATAATGTTGTTTAAATGTTACAAATATGCGAAATACAGTACAAAAATTCATAAAATCATTGACTCTTTGATGGAAAACCGCTATAATGTATATGGCATTTTATAATTGCTAATTCTCTGGTTGGAGGGTGTATTATGGAGGAAAGAAGGGGTATTAATCGTGTGGATTATCGCGTAAAGAGTGTGATAGTTACATGCGATACATTTGAGAAGTTTTATGTTGATGCAATTAATGTAAGTCCGCTTGGAATGGGATTGCTGGCACCGGCAGGTACACCAAATCTTGTTGGCAGACAGATTATTATCGTAGCGGATACGTTAATTATGAATGCGGATGTTCTGAGACAGGAAAAAATGGAAGATGGACAATTCCAGTTGGGAATTAAGGCACGGAAGTTTACACCGGCAGTCCTCAAATATCTGTTCGAGCATATCGCAGAATAATATAATAAAGTACTCACAGGGAATGACCTTAATATAATATGTAACAGGTAACGTAAAAAGGGAATTATTAATGGAAGGGAGATTTTATGAAAAACAACACTTTAAAAGCGCTGGGAATAGCGATTGGAGCGGCAATGAGCGTAATGCTCGCTTCTGATATGGAAGTATACGCTGCTGAAGTGTATGATGCGGAAAGCGGAAAAATTGTTGAAAGCGTTGGATGCGGATCGGATGATCAGGAAGAAGCAGAAGAAGATAACAAGACACAGATGTCGGATTCCAATAATGACAATGGAAATGATAATGCTGTTGATCTGAATAGTTCCAATGGAAATGTTGCAGATAGCAACAGTGACTCTGATAGTGACACAGATAGCGATAGCGATTCTGACAGTGATGGTGATACAGACAGCGACAGTGATACAGACACCGATACGGATACCGACACGGATACAGATACAGATACCGACACGGATACGG
>URMF01000101.1 GCA_900548855.1 uncultured Eubacteriales bacterium | reverse complement strand
TATCTGCAGGTTTTTGGAATGTGATCCTTCTCTGGTCGAACAGGTTCAGGCAGGTATCCAATGACGCTTTTGGCTGGCATAATTATATCGATCAAACAAACGAGATTTCACAGGCAAAAAGAAAAGAATCCGGAGGAGAATTAGCTATCTGTCCAAAATAAGATAGATTTGGGTTATAATTTGTTATATATAAAGCATTTTGATAAATATGCCGATATAATGTGTGCAAGGATGGCATTGTATTTCAAAGGATTGAATTTGAGGTACAGTGCCTTTTATTATTCCGCTCGGACCTTTCTGGAGAGCGGTGCGGTTGTGACTGACAGAGCAACTGCGGAAAGGAGTAAAAATGAACATAGGAGCAGTAGGATACAGTACCGATTATTATCGTGCTGGCTATCGTAAGAACAGTTCAAACGATTTAGATTCAAAGTATACGACAATGGGTTCTGCAACACAAGAGACTACATCGTCTAACAATGGAAAAACAATTGGTGTTACAACAGCAGGGAATACAGGATTGTTAGCAAAATATGCTGACTCTTCCACACCAGCTGAACCAATAATTAAAGTGGGCGATTATGAGGTTCGTGTTAATGATGTAGATCCAAATAATGCGACAGAGTTAGAAATGTTTGCTCTGATGTCTTATATGGAAGATGTGGGTATGATTGAAAAACATGGTATGGCTTCCTATTCAAAGATGAAGGCATATGCATCGCAGTCAGAATATGATGGAGTTTGTTCCGGCATTTATGATGAACAGGCTTTCTGGGATAAAAAACAGGACTGGTTTGCAATTATTGACAATGCAAAACAGACATTTTCAGGTATGACAGAGACATATTCGCAATCAGTGGAATGTGGAAAGCTTTTATCATATTTTGAAAAGTGGAACACAAAGGTGAGCAGCAGAGATTTATTTCGTGAAGCAGTTCAGAAATTTTGTGATGACAATAGGCTGACCGAACAGGAACTCAAAGAAGAAAAAGACTGGCGTGAAATGACAGATGAAGAATGGGATAAAATGCTTGAGGGTGTAGATGAATATATCGATGCATTTAAGGAACGCCTAAGTCAGCTGAAAGAAATGCAAGATGAAGCCGCTCAGAAAGCAGCTTTAGAGGCTGATTCAGACATGAGAGCAACTGCGGCTTCAGCGGCAGCACTTAGTGCAGCTGCAAATGGTTTAGGGACTACATCTGAAGCTGATAGGCTGTAGATTTTGGATAAGGTAAGGTACTAGAAATGGATTTATCAAATAGCATTAATAGGGTGATAGTATCTATCAATTCTAATAAAAGTATTTCAAAAAGTGATGATAAAAACAAGTGGAAACTAACGGATTCAATAAAAGAGAAAATAACAGAATTGGCTAAGAAAGATGCGGAAAACAACATATATATGGGAAATGTGTTTATGAACTTGCGGAAAGCAGAGGTTGCTAAAGTGGCACCAAATCGGGCGGCACTGATAGGTAAGTTCAACCAATCAATGAGTTCTGGAAATATGGGTGACATGAAAGAAATACAAGAGGCAGACAAAAGATGGCTGTGTATTTTATTTGGGATACCATATGAGGCTGAATATCAGGGAGAGGGAACTGGTTCTGCGATTCATATATATAATAAAGGAGGGGAAGAAGTTCTTACATATACTCAAGGAGTAGGGTGGCATGAGAAAGAGACAAAAGCAGAAACAAGTGTACATTCAGCGTTAAAATCAGCATATTATGAGGCATATATTAGTTTAAATATTTATGGAGATACCATTACGATAGAAGCAGATGGCAGTTTACCTAGCATAAGTCCATTTCCAATACTGTTTATACAGATATTAGGGATAGCCAGTCTGTTTTGTATCATGTTTTCTTACAAAAAATTGATGGAAAGTTTCAAATTAAGCAGAGAGTTATCACTGTTAGAATTGGAAAAACATTCTTTGAATCAGTATGTGGAGGAAGCAAAAATACGTTATGAGAAAACAAAATCATTTCGGCATGATGTGAAAAATCATATATCCATTGTCAAAGAATTGGTACAGAATGGGAATATAGATACTGCATTGAAGTATATGAGTGATATGGAAAATTTAACAGCGGATATGTCATTTCCGGTAAGCACTAATAATCCTGTACTTGATATTCTGATTGGAAATAAATTGGGAATAGCTAAAAACAATCAGATAGTGGTGCAATGTTCATTTATTGCTTCATATCCATGTGGAATTGCTGATATTGACTTCTGTATTATTTTTTCTAATGCATTAGATAATGCTATTTCAGCCTGCAATCGAATGAACCATGACGAACAAAAATATATTCATGTAACGGGAAAAGTGCAGGGTGATTTTCTATTGATTGAAATAAGTAATAGTTACAGTGGGAGAGGGAGCCTTCGCAGCGGAACCGGACTTGTCAACATAAAAGCAGTTGCAGAAAAATATCATGGAGCTATGGAACTAAGAACAGATGGAGAAAAATTTACTTTAAGTGTTCTTTTAATCATTCCGCAACAATCAGAAAGCATTTCGCAACAAGTTTGTTAAAAACAGCTATATGAATGACGAATAGAAAATTGTAGGTATATTTAATTGTAACAAAGTAAAGGAGGACGATTTATGTCAATGGAAATAAGCGGTAATTATAAGGATTACAAAAATGAGTATTTAGAAAGGGCACAGACAGAGCAGGATAAAGTAAAAAGAACTTCACAAGAGCAGAGGGCGGAAGATAAAAGTGAAGGGGTTCCAATTCCAAAGGACGAGTATATCAGCAGTGAAAAATCCGGCAGCAAGCCCAGTGGTCTGTATCGTTTAGGACAGGATGAAAACGGTAATCCAAAAGTGATGTATGATGATCCTAAGAGAGCGGCAAAGGCGAAAGATGTTCAACCAAAGGAGGAGCCAGCGAAAAAGGCGGAGAAATGTACGACAAATACAGATAATGTTGACAGAGAGATTGAGAAGCTCAAAGAGGAAAAGAAACAGCTTGAACAGCAGATAAAGGCTGCGGCGGGAGACAAAGAAAAGGTTAAGGTATTGGAGAAAAAGCTGGCTCAGATTGAGGGGCAGTTAAGCCAGAAAGATAATGATACATACAGGAGACAGAATGCAGTAATTTCTTAAACAAATTATGTATATGAGGGAGTGAATAAGAGGGAAAGGCTTTATTCACTCCTTTTGCAAAAGGAAAGAAATTCAGATTAAGAGCAATTGCAGAAAAGTAATAGCGGGAAAAAGCGGGAAAAGGATTTCGATTCTATATCTCAAGGAGGACAGAGAGATGATGATAAATATCAATCAGAATTACAGTCAATTTTACAGAGGAACAGAGCAAATTAAGAGTTATGGAGCAACGGACAGCAAGAAAGACACTTTAGTAATCCAACTTATCAGGTTATAGGAAAGGAATTAGATTTATTTATGCAAAATATAAAAAAGATGTTTTAATTTTATAAAAGAAAATCGCACTTGCTAAACTGCAAGTGCGACACTTTTGTTAATATTACGAGTCCTACGCAGCTCCAAGACGGAACAACATATAACTCTAATAATATTATATACCATATTTGTATGAAGTCAAACAAAAAATTATTCAGATAAATCATTAGAAATATCTTCACCTAAAAGGTTTTCATCATTATCGGAAGTAGTAAATTTTTCACTTACAGGATAGGAGAAGTTTTTACCCATTTTCTGAAATCCATACTCCAAATAATGTGATTTAGGGATGAAGTTATTTTCTGTAAGATTATGTAATTTGGTAAAAAACTCTACAAGCCATTCCTGAAATTCTGTTTCCGGTTCTTTTTGGTCAAGTTCATTTTCATAATAATGTCTCATGATACCAGCAAATATATCAGCGAACTGTACTGCAGGAGTTACAGCGGAGCTGACAAACAAGGGCATTTCTAATATGTGATGGAAAGAACGCCCGAATTTAGTTTTGAATAAAAAACCAGTAATTGCTTCGGCAATTTTCCGATCAGCGTCTTCGTGTACCTCGTCAAATATCATCATTGCTAAGGTTGTTTTTAGCACTCCCGGAGGGTGTGGCAGATGTTTTGAAATATAAAAAAATAACTATAGAATGGTGATGCATTTACATTACGCTGATTTTATAGAGCGGTAACCAGGGATAAACTTGTATTGTTCGAGAAAAAGAACTATGATGTACTCTATGGAGGTGTGAAATGGATTATATGACACTAAAAGAGGTCGCCGAAAAATGGGGCGTGACACCTCGTAGAGTAAATTATTTGTGTGCCGCTGGGCGTATCCCCGGCGCTGTGAAGAAGGCTAGTGTTTGGCTGATCCCAAAAACTGCGGAGAAGCCGATTGACGGCCGGACAAAACAGGGAAAGGAGCAAAAGCATGAGTAATATATTACTTCTTGAAGATGATTTAAGCTTGGTTAACGGACTTTCTTTTGCTTTCAAAAAGCATGGATATGAATTGAATATTGCCAGAACGCTCAAAGAAGCGGATGGGCTGTGGATGGACGGGAAATATGATTTGCTGGTGTTGGATGTATCGCTGCCAGATGGTTCTGGCTTTGAATTTTGCAAAAAAGTACGGCTTACATCAAAGGTGCCGATTATTTTTCTGACGGCTTCGGACGAAGAAACAAGCATCATTATGGGGCTGGATATTGGCGGTGATGACTATATCACAAAGCCGTTCAAACTGGGGGTTCTCGTTTCAAGGATTAACGCCTTACTTCGACGTGCAA
>URMF01000100.1 GCA_900548855.1 uncultured Eubacteriales bacterium | reverse complement strand
TTACGCCGTCAAAACCACCACCGATTCGGACAACGCCCAGGAAGTGGCCACCATGGATGATGAGAAGCTAGAGCTGTTAAAGGACATCTTCTGGCAGATGAATGAGATCTCGTCCAGCACGTCCACCCAGACGGAAACAGTGATTGAAACATCCGATGACGGCAACGGCAATATCGTGGAAACGGAAACCACGGTCACGCAAACCTATCTGTATATCACTGTCAGCCACAAGACTGCGGAGGAAATGGCCAACCAGTTCGGCTTTAACGAGGACCAGCGGGAACAGATGGCGGAACTTTTAGCCGATGAGAACAATTCCCTTTGGTCCCAGGTGCTTTACGGCATTACCGGAGGGGATGGCGAAATCGTCACGGTGGCGCTCTCCCAGGTGGGCAATGTTGGCGGCGAACCGTACTGGAGCTGGTACGGCTTTGGCAGTCGTGTGGAATGGTGCGCCTGCTTTGTAAGCTGGTGCGCCAATGAGTGCGGTTATATCGAAGCCGGCGTGATCCCGAAGTTTGCGGCCTGCGCGTCCCAGGGTGTTCCCTGGTTCCAGGAGCGTGGGCTGTGGCAGGATAACAGCTATGAGCCGCGCCCCGGCGACATCATCTTTTTTGACTGGGATGATGGAGGCCAAGACGGTTCTTCCGACCATGTGGGGATTGTGGAGAAGGTGGAGAATGGCCGCGTCTACACCGTGGAGGGCAACTCTGGCGACTCCGTGCGACAGAACAGCTATCCCGTGGGATACTATGAGATTTACGGGTATGGCACACCTGCCTGTTAACAGCTCCAAAAAAGAAGAAGCCCAGCCGCACAGGCGGCTGGGTACATAATGATAATAACAAAAGCATCGTCCCCTTGACAGCAAGACAAAAATATGCTATTCTGATTTTGGTTTGATAATTAGATTATCTTAAATAAAGCGATTATCAGAGAAGGGAGAAAATATTTTGAGTTACTGTTCCGACTTGACAAGAGAGCGAATTATGGAATGTGCGAAAGTGGAATTCCTAAAAAAAGGCTTTCAGGCAACGCAGCTTAAAGATATTGTTACCGCTGCAAAGGTTACAACAGGTGCAATATATCGACATTTTAAGGATAAAGAAGCGTTGTTTTTTGCCTTAATCGAAGATGTTTACCATTATACATTAGATTTTCTGGATAATGCAGAACCTTACGATAAAGTTGGAATTAGAGAAGCTATTGAAAGGGATTCTGTTGAAGCGTCATATGTTCAGGCAATGACATATGTCAACTATATGTACGAGCATTTGGAGGAATTTCAACTCTTGCTGAAATGCAGCAAAGGTTCTCGCGTCGAAAACTTTATAGAAGAAATTACAATTCAATATACGAAACAGAATGCCCTATTTGTAAAGGCGGCATATGAAGCGGGATATGCGAAATGTCTGCCAAACGATATAGAAATACACATTTTGACGCATGGATATATTACTGCACTATGTGAGTGTGTTTTGCACGATGTTCCTTATAAAAAGGCGGAGGATTATGTAAAAAATATCATAAAATTCCAGCACTATGGCTGGTATGGTGTATTAGGGCTTCCACTAAAATAAGTGGCTTTTGCCATTTATTTTTTGCCAAATAGTTAGTTTTCGCTAACCTATTTAAGGAGGATTTTTCATGAAGAAAAAAACGAAACCTGGAGCAATTCAGCAATTGTTGAGTTATGCAGGAAATAATAAAAAGCAACTATATCTTTCAACCTTTCTTGCAACGCTGGGCGAACTATTCGGGATGGCCCCCTTTATTACAGTGTCATTATTAGTCGCGGAACTATTTAACAAAACAGCTACTATTCAAAATGTATGTATCTTGTTTGCAGTCGCTTTGGGCGGGCAAATATTAAAACTGTGGCTTACATATCAATCCTCTTTTATGTCGCATAAGGCTACATATAAAATATTGAAAAATATCCGTAGCAAAATCGCAGATAAAATGCTTCGGGTTCCAATGGGCGTCATGTTGGATACGCCGACCGGAAATTTCAAAAATTTGATGGCAGATACAGTTTCAAAATTAGAGGATTCGATGGCTCATTTTATGCCTGAAATAACCTCTAATGTAGTGGCTCCCCTATGCTGTATACTACTGGTATTTATTCTTGACTGGCGCATGGGATTAGCTGCATTGATTACAATTCCCCTCGGACTTTTGGGTTACATTGGAATGATGAACGATTATGTGAATAAAAGTACCACTTATATGAAATCACAAAATGCGATGAACAGTACGCTGGTTGAGTATGTAAATGGTATAGAGGTTATTAAGGCATTTAATCAAGGAAGTGCTTCTTATAGTAAATTTACAGGTGCAATTAACTTCTTCCATGACAGTACTCTGGCATGGTGGAAGCAGAGTTGGCTTTGGTCAGCAGTCATTCAGGCTGTAATGCCGACAACATTGTTGGGAACGCTTCCGATTGGCGCATGGCTTTATATGACTGGAACATTACCATTATCAGATTTTATCACTTGCATTATCCTTCCTATTGGATTTATTGCCCCGCTTATGCGAGTAGGAAAATATTCTGAACAATTTAATATGGTGAAAGCCTGCCTCGATCAAATACGGGATTTTATTGAAAAACCGGAACTGAAACGTCCAGAAAAAAATGTTGCACTGGATGAAACAGCCTATCGCTTTGAAAATGTTTCTTTCGCTTATAACGAGACGGAAGTTCTGAAGAATGTATCCTTTGAAATCAAACCAGGTACTGTTTCAGCAATTGTCGGCCCTTCCGGTTCCGGAAAATCAACGATTGCAAAACTCATGGCTGGTTTTTGGGACGCCACAAAAGGAAAAGTTATTTTTGGCGGAAAGAATATTAAAGAGATTCCTTTCGCACAGTTGATGGGTGAAGTCAGTTATGTTGCACAGGACAATTTTCTGTTCGATGAAAGTATCCGTGAAAACATCCGGCTCGGAAAACCGGATGCGACAGACGATGAGGTGGTAGCTGCTGCAAAAGCTGCCTGCTGTCATGAGTTTATTGTAAAGTTGGAAAACGGATATGATACAAATGCCGGAGACGCAGGAGGAAAACTTTCTGGCGGAGAACGTCAGCGAATTACTATCGCAAGGGCAATTCTAAAAAATGCAAGAGTAATTATTCTTGATGAGGCCACGGCCTATGCTGATCCAGAAAATGAGTATCTCATTCAAAACGCTATCAGTAAACTTGTAAAAGGAAAAACCCTCATCGTAGTAGCTCATCGTCTTGCGACCATCCAGAAGGCTGATCAAATCCTTGTGGTGGAAAATGGAAAGATTGTTGGCTGCGGCAGGCAGGAAGAGCTTTTATCAGAATGCCCACTTTATCAAAGATTATGGAGTGATTATGTGAGTTCAGCTGATCAAGTGGAAGGAGGGACATTTTAATATGTTTTCAATTATAAAAAGGATTTTACGGTTATCTGGGAAATATCGTCCCCGTGTAATTGCCGGACTGATCTTCAATGCTCTGAAATCCTGCTGCGCCGCCTTTGTATTTTTTGCTGTGCTATTGGTAATGTTGAATATCGAACACTTAACAGAGACTGTCATTTTACAGGCATTTGGAATTGTTGCACTTAGTGTTTTGGGCCGCTTTTTGTTTCAGTACCTAAGCGATGTGCTAATGAGTGCGTCTGGATATGAGATTTTCCGGGAAAAGCGTCTTGAGATTGGAAATCAGCTCAAAAGGGCACCAATGGGCTATTTTACAGAAAATAATCTCGGCACCGTACAAACAGTATTGACAACAACAATTTCCGATCTGGAAGGGAATTGTATGCTTGCACTAACATTTTTGGTAGGAGGTTTTGTACAGGCGCTTGCCATGACGCTAATGTTGGGTATATTTTGCTGGCAGATTGGGTTTTTGGCTTTAACAGGAATTTTAGCGGGAATTCTTGTACTGGGCCAGATAAAAAAGCGGGCCGGCGCGCATACGGAAGATATGCAAAATGCTCAGGAATTGTTGGTGGGAAGTGCATTAGAATACATAAAAGGCATTTCTGTTCTGCGCATATTCGGAAAAGGCAAAGAAGGAAAAGGAAAAGTGGATCAAGCCTTTGAAAATAAGTGTCGCAGCGATATAGCGGTTACAATTTCTACTGCCGGAATTATGAAGCTGTATGAAGCCGTATTTAAGATTACAAGTTGCCTGTTATTTTTATTGTCAGCTTTGCTCTATTTGTGGGGAGTTATCACATTGCCCTATTGCCTTTTATTTATCATCTGTGCATTTTTAATGTTCATGGAATTGGAATTGATGAATGACGGGGCCTTTTTGAGTAAAATGCTCGCTACGCAGTTGGATCGGCTGGATTTCATCTCAGATATACCGGTTTTAGATGGAGACGGAAAGGATATTGTCCTGAAATCATATGAGATTGAACTGAAAGATGTTATTTTCGCTTATGACAGCCGTCCGGTTTTAGATGGAATCACCTTGAAAATCCCACAGAACTCTACTTGTGCTATCGTTGGGCCGTCAGGTTCAGGGAAAACAACTTTGTGTAATATGATTGCAAGATTTTGGGACGTAAATTCTGGAAGTGTTAAAATTGGAGGACACGATGTAAAAGAATTTACTTGTGATAGCCTTTTATCATATGTAAGTATGGTATTCCAAAAGGTGTATCTGTTTAATGATACGATTGAAAATAACATCAAATTCGGAAAACCTAACGCGACCCATGCGGAGGTGGTAGAGGCCGCTAAAAGGGCCCGCTGCCATGAT
>URMF01000099.1 GCA_900548855.1 uncultured Eubacteriales bacterium | reverse complement strand
TATTCACAAATCTTATATCAGTTTTTAACGTTTACACAAAACTTGAAACGGTCTCGATCATTTCGATTTTCATTGGGATATTAGCATTGTTGATGTCCTTTGGTAGCTTGATTGTAGCGTTGCTTGCCTTTCTCGATAAGAGAAACAAGCGAAAATAAAAATGCCTATCCTGTCTGATCCACAGGATAGGCGGTGTCCTTAAGGACATTCATTAACCTAAACTCGGAGCATCCACCTTTGGAGTGGGTGCTTTCTGTTTAATTAGATATTATCATCTTATGTCTGATAATTCAAGAGGTTTTGCTAATTTGGAAAAATTTTTACAGTAAGCCTGTCAGTCCCTTTCGACACAACCATGTTGTCATCAAGCAGATGCTGCTTGATTTCTTCAATGTTCTCATTAATACGTTGTAAACTGGCGTTATACTCTTCTTCAGAATAATCATCTTTCGCATGTATCATATTTTCACGAATTTCCAGTGCTTTCATATAGGTACAGAGTTTTTTATTGATGAGGTTGTTCTTAAAGGACAGCTTAACAGTAGCAGGTTTGAAATTGCCCTCATCGTCCTTATCTGCCTCAAATTTCATATCGATCTGGTCATCCAGTTTAAACAGTAATGATAATACATCAGAAACTGTTTCTATATCAAAATCCATGAAAATATTAATGCTGATGCCTAGCGCATTGGCAATCTTTAAAAGCTGGTCAGGTTTTGGATTACGGATTCCATATTCATATTTCTTTATTGTTGCGGAATTTATGCCGGACAACTGACCAAGCGTTTCCTGTGATATTCCACGCATATTGCGAAAGTATTTAATCTTTTCTCCAGTAGTCATAAAAAATGCTCCTTTATGATTTGTTACCCCTATTTTATCACAATGGGACACATTTGTGTATAAAAATTTGGTTAAATTGCTTGACAGACACAAATGTGTACTATATAATACGAATAAATAAGGTCACAAAAGTGTACCAAAATAAAAACAGGAAGGAGAACACAATATGGAGAATACGATGAAGATGTATGTAACAGCAGATGAAGCTGCACAGATTCTTGGAGTATCAAGAGGATATGCTTACAAAATCATTCGTGGTCTTAATAATGAATTAAAAGAAAAAGGCTATCGAGTGATTTCAGGCAAGGTACCTACAAAGTATTTTGAAGAAAAGTTTTATGGTATGGCAGTTGGTTAATGGAGAGGAGATGATGATATGCCAGCTACACGAGATGGTAAAACATGGCGCTGCCAGTTCTATTATGAGGACTGGCAGGGTGTACGCCATAAAAAGAACAAAAGAGGCTTTAAGACAAAGGCAGAAGCAGAGGAGTGGGAGCGTAACTTCCGGCAACAGCAGAGAAAAGATTTGGATATTAACTTTGAGAATTTTGTTGAAATCTATTTCGCTGATGTGGAGAACCGGCTTAGAGAAAGCACAATCAAGAATAAAAGATATGTGTTTGATTTGAAAGTTACACCATATTTCAAAAAGAAAAAGATGTGTGAGATTAAGACTTCAGATATCAGGGCTTGGCAGAATGAATTGATTAAGCAGGGGTATGCACCGACTTATCTTAAAAGTATTAATAACCAGTTGGCAGCACTATTCAATTATGCGGTCAGATATTATGACTTGAACGATAATCCATGCAGGAAAGCAGGAAGTATCGGGAAAAGCAAGGCTGATGATATGGAGTTCTGGACAAAACAGGAGTTTAAGCAGTTTCTTCCGTCTATGGATAAGAAACCAGAGGCGAGAATGGCATTTATGCTTTTGTATTGGACAGGAATGCGTATAGGAGAATTGCTAGCACTCACCTATGAAGATATTGATTTGGAAAAAAGAATTATAAGCATTTGTAAATCATATCAGAGATTGGATGGAAAAGATGTACTTACACCACCTAAGACACCAAAGAGCAATCGTAAGATTACTATTCCACCATTTCTGGCAGAAGAGTTAAAAGAATATTGCAGTCATTTATATGGAATTATGCCAAATGAAAGAATGTTCAGATTTACAAAATCTTATATGGAGCATGAGATTGTACGAGGCATAAAGGAAACAGGAGTTAAGAGAATCCGTATTCATGACCTGCGGCACAGCCACGCATCACTTCTGGTGGAACTTGGATTTCAGCCATTGGCAATAGCAGAGCGGCTGGGACATGAAAAGATAGAAACAACATTAAATACTTATTCACATTTATATCCGAATAAGCAGGCAGAACTGGCAGATAGACTAGAACTGGAGAATGAGGAGGACGAGTTATGAGCGGAGTACACAAACATCCAACAATTAGCTTTCGAGTATCGGACAGAGAGCGGGAAATGATTGAAGCCAAGATACTTGCAAGCGGTATGCAGAAGAAAGATTATTTTGTACGTTCCTGCATTTATAACAGAATATGTGTTGTAGGAAAGAAAGAGGTCATCTACCAACTTGTAGAGGAACTGCAGAATATGCAGACAAATCTCTCAGAACTGGTAAAACAACTGGAACAGCAGGAGGTAACACTTACTGCTGATGGATTGGAAGATATGCGAAATGATTGTATGGATATGTTACAGGCGATTATTGCAATGTTGGATGGTGCCAAGTATCTCTGGCAGGGAGTACAGATTGATAAAGAAAAAAGTCCTGACAGCGGCAACTGTTAGGACTTGCGGTAACAAAAGAAAACCTCTGTTACACCTGTAAATACAACTAGAGTATAGCAGAGGTTCTTCTTAGGAGCAAATAAAAGATTTGAAAATGGAGGACTTTTATGGAAGGACAAAAGACAGAATTAAAGATGATACGGATGTCGGAGGTTGAGTCACAGGAAGTGAAATGGCTGTGGTATCCGTTTATACCATATGGGAAGCTGACAATTATTCAGGGGGATCCGGGTGATGGAAAGACCACATTGGTGTTAAACATAGCAGCAAAGCTGTCAAAGGGAGAAAGTCTCGACAGTGATATGGATGTGCAGGAGCCGGTAAATGTTATTTATCAGACAGCAGAGGATGGACTGGCAGATACAGTAAAGCCGAGGCTTGAACTTGCCGGGGCGGACTGTGAAAAGATACTGGTTATTGATGAAAGTGATAAATCTTTATCTATGGCAGATGAAAGACTGGAAGAGGCACTTGCAAAGACAGAGGCAAAAGTATTGATATTAGACCCGATACAGGCGTATCTCGGTGGTGGCATGGATATGAACCGGGCAAATGAGGCAAGAGATATGACAAAGAAGCTGGGAGCATTAGCAGAGAAATACCAGTGTGCAATTCTTCTTATTGGTCATATGAATAAGGCATCGGGGAATAAAGCAGCATACAGGGGCATGGGTTCCATTGACTTCTTTGCTGTGGCGAGGAGTGTGCTTCTGGTCGGCAGAATAGAGGGAGAACCTAATACAAGAGCAGTTGTTCAGATAAAGAATAATCTTGCGGCATTTGGACATCCAAAGGCATTTATGCTATCAGAAATGGGTTTTCATTGGTTGGGAGATTATGAGATTACCGCAGATGAAGTACTTGGCGGTATTGCACCAAAGGCAAATAAGCTGGAACAGGCAAAGCAAATGCTTCGTGAATTGGCAGAAACAACTAATATGGTGCAGAGTAATGAAGTTTTTGAAATGGCTGATGAACAGGGCATTTCAAAGAGAACAATGGAAAATGCAAAGAAAGAATTGGGCATCCGGGCAAAGAAAATCAATAACTCGTGGTATTGGGAACTGGATACAGTAAAACAGAGATAGGGTAAGAACGCAACATTGCAGGCTATATAGAAATTGCGGAGATAAACTTTGCAAGGTTGCAAAGCATATAGACTTTGCAGTGTTGCGGTCTTGAACGAGTTAGGAAAGGAATGGTGGATTGATATGAAAAATGTACAGATTTCAGAAGAACTTTTCGTTGCGATAATGAGATATTTTATGTTGGAACAGGAGGAACTGTTGCCTCAGATAAAACAGGGACTAGAGAAGAAACTGGATGCAATGGTAATGAGAGAATTATATACAAAATATAAGACTGCACCAACGGAAGAAGAAAAGGAAAAGGCTCGAAAGGAATATTTGGATAGACAAGGTGTGCCGGAGAGCTTTCGGTGGTAGTTTTTCTTAAACATATATAACGGCTGCGTGTCACGCTTCCGTTAGAATGGATAAGGAAAATGTGGTGTGGTTGACACAGTGGAGGCTTGTGTACACTGACTGCCGCAGGCAGAAAAGCTCCCGGCAGGGCGCAAAACCTGATTAAGAATAGCTTGCTATTCTTTTCAGGTCTGCATTTTTGATGGCGTAGCTGTCAAAAGTGCATTTGCGTTACTTTCGACGAAAGTAACAAAGCCTGCGCCGTATTCGGCGCTAATATGACAGATAAAAGAAAGGGGAAGATTGCCTATGGAGAGAACGATAAGTGCAATGATCGGAAAAGGTTCTGTGAACCATAATACCAGGGCATTTACAGCTAAAAATGTAGATAAAAACAGAAGTGCTGATAATGTGGAATTTTGCCAGGAAGATATTAAGCAGGTTTATCATAAATTGTTTGATGAAGCACGGGAACGATATAATGCAAAACAGAAACGGAAAGATCGCATGATTGATAATTACTATGAAAAAATCAGGAGGGGTAAGCAGGAAAAGTTATTTCATGAAGTGATATTTCAGATTGGAAATAAAGATGATATGAATGCCAAAAATGAAGATGGATTGTTGGCAAAAAGGATTTTAACGGAATTTATGGATGAGTTCCAAGCTAGAAATCCGAACTTGTATGTATTCTCGGCACATTTGCATATGGATGAAGAAACACCGCATCTGCACATTGACTTTGTGCCATATATTACAGGAAGTAAGCGAGGACTTGATACAAGGGTATCATTAAAATCTGCACTAGCGGCAGAAGGCTTCACCGGTGGCACTAGAGGTGCTACCGAATTAAATCAGTGGATTGCATCAGAGAAGAAGAAACTTGCGATAATCATGGAGCGATATGGTGTGGAATGGCTGCAAAAGGGTACACATGAGAAACATTTGTCGGTGCTTGAATTTGATATTGTCAATATTGGTTTACACTTTTTTCACAAGGATGTTCGACTTTATGCT
>URMF01000098.1 GCA_900548855.1 uncultured Eubacteriales bacterium | reverse complement strand
GGTGGCGATGACCGCCTTGTGGTAATCCATGGATGCATTTACTTCATTCTCAATTTTATTAAATTCATCTAATCCCTGTCCGTCTATAATTTCGCTTAGCAAAAGTCCTGTACGCTCCTGAATGACCAAATCAGAATCCACGAACCGGTATCCCAGGGCTTTGGCAAGCACCACACCAATGGTGCTCTTGCCGCTGCTTGGCATCCCTATTAATATAATGTTATCTTTCATGTCTCATCCTCATCCTGCAAAATACACATATCCGGTTACTGCTCCCGGCAGATTCCGGTCATGCGCAACCATTTCCTCAGATATCATACATCTTATTTCGTGCAAAGGTCTTAATGTGTGCCAGAAGCTTTTCATCCGGTTCCATGGAAACAAGCTCCCTTCTTCCGTTTAAATCGATTACAAGAGAAATTACCTGTCCTTTTCCGGTTCTGGAAGAATAGTCCCGTTTCTTTGCAAAATTCTCGTTGGAAATACGCTCCGAATCCTTTGGAACAATCATTGTCACCTGGTCTAATTCAAAGCTCATAAGCTCTTTTCTCCTGCTTGCATTATAGATTGCTGCAATTTCTACACTCCCATTGGTCAGGGTGTATTCATATTCCAGATTATGATTTCCTAATAAGTACACAAACAGACAAATTCCCAGAATAAAAACCAGCAGACCAAGCGCTCCCGTAAACAGAAAAAGAACAATACCTGCCATTGCTAAAAGAACACATAGGAGAAGCTGAATATAATAATTTTTACCCGGTTTTGCACTCACTGCCTGTTCCATATAACTATCACTTAACATACGATACCTCCATTTTGAAAATGATAACCCGATAGCGCTTACCACCGGGTTATATGTATTTTATTATTTAGCTGTCAGATATTCATCAATCGCTTTTGCGGCCTTTTTGCCTGCACCCATGGCAAGGATAACCGTGGCTGCACCCGTAACGGTATCTCCACCAGCATATACGCCGTCTTTGCTGGTCTTCATGGTATCTTCCTCTACAATGATACCGCCCCATTTCTGGGTATCCAGTCCCGGTGTTGTCTGACGGATTAACGGATTCGGACTCTGTCCGATTGCAATTACAACCGTATCTACATCTATAACATAGTTCGAACCCTCTATCGGCTTTGGTGAACGTCTTCCCGACTCATCCGGCTCGCCCAGTTCCTGCTTCACAACTTCAATTCCGGTTACCCATCCATCTTCACCATGAATTGCACAAGGATTATTCAGTAATTTGAAAATGATGCCCTCTTCCTTTGCATGATGTACCTCTTCTGCTCTTGCCGGAAGCTCCTCCTCAGAACGTCTGTAAACAATATATACCTCTTCCGCACCAAGACGCTTAGCTGTTCTTGCCGCATCCATTGCCACATTACCAGCACCCACAACGGCAACCTTTTTTCCTACTTTAACAGGGGTCGGTGCCTCCGGAAACTTATATGCCTTCATCAGGTTGACACGGGTTAAAAATTCATTTGCAGAATAGACACCAAGTAAATTCTCTCCAGGAATATTTAAAAATCTTGGAAGACCTGCACCGGAGCCCACAAATACAGCCTCATAGCCCTGCTCCATCAGCTCATCAATGGTAACGGAACGTCCCACAATTACATTTGTCTCAATATCCACACCCAATTTTTCAACTGTTTCAATTTCCTTTGCTACTAAATCCTTTGGCAAACGGAATTCCGGAATACCGTAGCTAAGCACTCCTCCAGCCTTATGAAGTGCCTCAAATACCGTTACATCATAGCCCTTCTTAATCAATTCTCCTGCACAGGTAATGCCTGCCGGACCCGAGCCCACAACAGCAACACGCTTACCGTTCTTCTCAATATTGACCTCGGCAGACTTTGCATTTGCCATATGGTAATCTGCTACAAAACGTTCCAGACGTCCGATTGCAACAGGTTCACCCTTGATGCCGCGGACACATTTGCCCTCACATTGGTTTTCCTGTGGACATACACGTCCGCAGATTGCAGGAAGGGCATTCTCACTTGTAATAATCTCATAAGCAGCATCGAAATCTCCTTCTGCCACCTTCTCAATAAATCCAGGAATTGGAACATTCACTGGACAACCGTCCATACATGGCTTATGCTTACAATTCAGGCATCTTGCAGCCTCTTCCATTGCCATCTCTTTCGTATATCCCAAGGCAACCTCTGAAAAATTCTTATTTCTAACATTTGGCTCCTGCTCTGGCATTGCCACCTTTGTCATACTCATATTTCTTTCCATCTATATATCTCCTTTAATCATTTTGTAACCAACTACAAATATATTGAACTTCTTTCACTCTACGCATTTGCCAGCTTACAGGTGTGCTCTTCTTCTTTGAACATTCCCTGTCTCTTCATGCACTCATCGAAATCCACTAAAAAGCCGTCAAAATCCGGACCATCTACACAGGCAAACTTGGTCTCTCCGCCTACTGTCACACGACAGCCACCACACATTCCAGTACCATCAATCATAATCGGATTCAGGGAAACTGCTGTCGGGATGTTAAGCGGCTTTGTCACATTAACCACATTTTTCATCATAATTAATGGTCCGATAGCAATTACTTCATCAAACTTCTCTCCTTTATCAATCAAATCCTGTAATACAGTTGTAACAAAACCTTTTGTTCCAAGGCTTCCATCATCTGTTGCAATATATACGTTATCGCAGAACTCCTCAAATTTCTCCTTCAGGATAACAAACTCTGCAGAACGCCCGCCAATAATCACATCCACCTTTACTCCCATCTCATGAAGCTTTCTAAGCTGTGGATAAAGCGGCGCAGAACCAACTCCTCCAGCCACACCAATTACATGGCTGCATTTATGCAATGGAGCAGGCTGACCCAAAGGCCCTACAAAATCCTCTACATATTCTCCTGCTTTTTTCTTTGAAAGCAGCTCCGTTGAATAGCCAACCACCTGATAAATAATCGTCACTGTTTTCTTCTCTCTGTCATAATCTGCAATCGTAAGAGGTATTCTCTCACCATCCTCATCTACACGAACAATAATAAACTGACCCGCCTCACATTTGTTTGCCACAAATGGTGCTTCGATTTCCATCAACTCAACTGCACTGTTGAGGGTTTCTTTACTAATAATTTTGTACATTTTGATACCTCTTTCCTATTGTTTTACAATATACGTCAAATATTATACTCGTTTTAGAACAATAAAACAAGAAAAAAACAGGAAAAATAATAACCTTCCTGTTTTTTTCTCCTGTCAGGTCCCGAAATAAGAAAAATGCATATAATCTTTCCGGTCACCCCAGAAACCCCTTCGAAAACCGTATCGTTCCATTATTCTGACAAATTCGCAATTCAGGGGAATGGAATATTTATTTTTTTTTGGTTTCCAGAAACTACCTGCCATTTTCTTTTTACCATCAATCATATAATTCTCATTCGGATTGATGTCAATTGCCAGTCCATACATATGCTCTCCATAACGGTAACTGTAACAGCCAATATCATGAATGACCTGTTTTTCTTTACTTTTATATAACTCATCAAACATGGCTTTAATGGATGGTGCCATACGTTTATTCACGGTAAGCCATTTTGTTCTTGTCACTTTCTTTCCCTTTTTCCCATTTTTAAAATCCCAGACTTTGATTTTAATCT
Source organism: uncultured Eubacteriales bacterium (assembly GCA_900548855.1). Taxonomy (GTDB): domain Bacteria; phylum Bacillota; class Clostridia; order Lachnospirales; family Lachnospiraceae; genus CAG-590. The sequence continues at coordinate 1,971 of URMF01000098.1, read as the reverse complement.
GTTTCATTTGTTTAGAAGCCTTCGAAGCCGTTTTAAAATTCTTCTTTTTTTTCTTTTCCGATCCAAAAGCACGTTTTACCTGTTGCGCATAAGTCTCGCTGGAATTTGAATAATAATCCATTAAAATTGATTTTGCTTCGGAAGGAAGCGTAAGAACTTTCTTTCCATCAACCATTTTGTAAGCATATACCCGATAAGTGTAAGTAACTCCATTCATTAATTTTTTGAAAATTACATTACAGGAAGATTTGCTTTTGATAGTTTTAACAAGTTTATATTGTGATACATCATCTGTATCTACATAAATATAATTACTCTTTTTATCATAATTCTGCGTGCGGTAAACCAAATATCCGTCCGCATCCGGCACTTTTGACCATTTTAACCTGATGCCATTTTTCCCATACCGTTTTCCATATGTAATAATCGGACCATCCGCTTCAATCATTACATTTGTACTGGCGGATTGCAAATAGAGCTTGTTCCCATCCTCGTCAAAAACATATGCTTTTATCTGATAATAATATTGCCGATATAATGTATGTGGCTGCGTATCCATGTAGACAAGATCTAATTTCCCGTTCTCATAATAGTCATCCCAAGTCTCATAATCATCCTCCATATAATCATAATAGTCATTGGCATCAAAATCCATGTTACCCACCAACTGATATTCCCCATTCTCCTGATCAGACTGGAAAATGTCAATTCCTGAAACATTAGAATCCTTATCCATATAAATGTGTATTTTTACCTGTTGTCCCTTTATACATTCTGCTGACGCAGAAAAAATAGTCTCTGCACATACATGAACCTGTAAAAATAATATATTTAAGACAATTACCAAAGCTAACACCAGTCTTTTTCCTTTATTCTTCACTTATTTTCCTCCGCCCCAACTTAAAAGGACTATCGCATATAACACTCTTTTGCGCCATACGATAGTCCGTTTCCTTTATTTGTTATAATTTACAATCTGTCCAAATTCCGGTTTCAGGGAAGCTCCACCTACTAAACCGCCATCAATATCCGGCTTTGCAAGTAACTCAGCTGCATTACCGGCATTCATAGAACCACCGTACTGAATACGGATTGCCTCTGCAGTTGCCTCGTCATAAATCTCACCGATTACCTGACGGATTGCTGCACATACTTCCTCAGCCTGGTCAGAAGTAGCTGTCTTACCGGTTCCGATTGCCCAGATTGGCTCATAGGCAATAACAGCAGTTTTTGCCTGTTCCGGTGTTACATTTAAGAATGCAATCTTAATCTGCTGACGAATCCAGTCGATTGTGATTCCCTGCTCTCTCTGGGTTAAGGATTCACCACAACAGATAATTGGGGTAATACCATGCTCAAATGCCTTTAACACCTTCTTATTAACTGTCTCATCTGTTTCTGCAAAATACTCACGTCTCTCAGAGTGACCAATAATAACATATTTAACGCCTATATCGGTTAACATATTCGGAGCGATTTCACCTGTATACGCTCCACTCTCTTCAAAATACATATTCTCAGCACCAATTTCAATATTGGTTCCCTTTGCAGCCTCAATGGCGGCAGATAAATCAATTGCCGGTACACAGAATACTACGTCTACTTCGTCATTTGCTACTAACGGCTTTAATTCATTAATTAATGCAACCGCCTCACTAGGAGTCTTATTCATCTTCCAGTTACCGGCGATAATTTTCTTTCTTGCCATGTCTGTTTCTCCTTATATTAAATTTGTGAAAGAGAAAAATTTATTACTACAATTTTTCTCTTCCGTAAAATCTTACTTATACCTGCTTAGTAAGCTCGCCCTTCGCCTTTGGCTCGGGTATTGGCTATGCACTTACTTATACCTCTCCACTAAGTTCATCCTTCGCTTTTGCTCGGATTCACTAAGTGTCGATGTATAAATTCTAACTAAGCTCAAGCTACGCCTTTGGCTTGCTTTCACTAAGTTATTATTTATCGTTAGCG
>URMF01000097.1 GCA_900548855.1 uncultured Eubacteriales bacterium | reverse complement strand
TATAAGGTTATAGGCAGATAATATTAAATTATCGGAGGTATCACAATGGACATAAACGTTATAGGTCAATCTTTGTTAGAAGCAGCGGCTCAAACATTTGTAGGAGCTATAGCATCCTATGGGTTTGACAAAATAAAGAATAACTCTCATAAAGACAATACATTCGATGGAGCATTTGATTTTTGGCAAAGGGGAATTCATCATCACTCTGTTGATCAGGAGGACACAATTGTGTTTGATGGGTTAATATCACCTTATATTCAGCTATTTCCTAGAGATCCTTATGGTAATGCGGTAAGATGGAACACTTTATATGATTTCCAGGGCAAAATAAATTCTAAAGAATTTAGTAAGTTAGAATTTTATGCTGGGTCAGATGAAACAATCAGAACCGGATCATTAAATGGTGAAACACTAATTGGGCTTTATAACAGATATGGATATATAGGTGAAGGGGTTTTAGCGGTAGTATCAACTTCATATTTATTAAAGCATATTCCAAACTTCTTTGAAGTTAACTTTTGGGGTTGCAGAGCACGAGTAACTGGAACTTTATCACGTTGTCCAGCGCAACACGGGTTTGTTGCACAAGGGATGTTTGCCCAAGTGGGAATTAATTTAAAAACAGATCAATACAAGGATATACCGTATATAAAAATTAATTCAATTAAATTATATAATAGGGAGTGTGACAAGATTTGTTCTCTTCTTGGCTCTCCATGGGCAGCAACTGACAAAGAAGAGGAACCATACCTCGTGCAATATGGGTACTTCAGTGAGAGTACAGAGTTGGCTGAATGTAATAGAAAAATCATTACTTCAGAATCTTGGAATTCAGTGAAAATTTTTTATGATACATTAACATCTCCTAGTTCTTCACTGAGCTTTTCGAGTAATTTCATATGTTAAACATATCTTTTATATATGGTGGCAAATATAAGTAAAAACCTAAATTCCCAGGTGAATAAATTCTATATGGCAATGGACTCTCACCCTTTATAATATTCTGCTGGAAAATATTTCTGACGGTTTTAGCTTGCTGAGAAATATATCTAGATTTACCCCATATAGTTTCAATATGAAGAATTCCAGGATATTCTGGAACCGTGACTAGAGACATTGCCATATGTTTTTCTCTTTTCAGATAAGAAAGAGTATCTATTGTTGTTTGCCTGTCAAAAATATGTCTGTAAATTATGTCTACACATACTCCATTGGATGAACACATTTCTGATAGCAATGTGAAATAAGAGATATTATCTTGATTGCTTATGTTGGCAAGATTAAAACAGTCGTTAATTATTAAATCATATTGGTACTTTGTATTTCTGATAAAAGATTTCCCCTCAGCTTCAATATAATTAAAGCGTGGTTCCTGAAGAACAGTTCTAGCATGAGAGTAGTGTTTTGCCATTAGCTGTAAAACAGTATGATCATAATCGCATAATGTTACGTGTTTCACACTCGGATATTTTAAAACTTCAAAAGCTGCAAACAAAGACCCTCCGCCTAAAATCAGTACATTTTGAATGTTAGGCACAAATGCCGCCGGAAGGTGAACCAGAAGTTCGTGATATAGCGGCTGATAATTTTCAATATGCTGAATTTCTCCATTTATAATCAATATCTTTCCAAGCCATTGATGATTTAATAATTGTATATTTTGCTTAGACGAATGATAGGACTCAATGGTTGTCAAATTGCTTAACTGCAAACTAACAGGTTCATTTTCATAAAATCTCATATCAACCTCCAAATAAATAGCCACATAGTGATAATTTAATATTATCTGCTGTTATAAAAAAGCCATATACTTATGAAAACATAGCCCTCTGTGAGTGTTTTACCGTACTCACAGAGGGCTTTATTGTTTCACGCAATATTAATCTCCCCATATATCTATATAGCAATAAAGTTAATTTTCACCATCTCGTATCGACTTGAGTCATTAAATTGGAGTTTAAGAAGCAAAAAGTATCAGAATCTAATCAATTGTCTTTCCTTATGCACCTAGTTAATCTAACGTAGCTACTGAGAAATCAGCACAAACTCTGTTACTTCTATAGCTTTAATCAGCATCTTAAAATGTTTCGTTTCATCAAGAACTTTTTAAATGTCCTTTGCTTTCTCCTGGTAAGATTTCTCATGTTAAAATTGCTATTAATCTCTAAAAACCAAGTTGCTTATAACCATACAATATTATTTATAAGTTATTTTTTTCAAAAAGATTTCACCAAATAGAATAATCTATGATTTAATATATAATGAAATACAAAATAAAGGGCGATTTGGAGATAAGACAAAATGCTTCTTATATAATAACAACTTTCTTTCGCAAATTATTCCCTTTTGCGAAAGGGCAAATCGGCTGAAAAACGCAATTCTAAAGCCAAAATTCACTCAATTACTATTACAGACAGCAAATTTGAACCGTAAAATGGGCAGAACTGAAAAGAAAAATCCACCTTAAAGCCGTATTTACCGTCAAAAATGTTGTCAGAATCGGGGGTTATACAATGGCTAGACGCGGTGAGAATATCTACAAAAGAAAAGACGGTCGCTGGGAAGGACGCTATAAAAGCGGAGTTAGGGCTGACGGAACAGCAAGATACTCCTCAATATACGGGAAAACCTATGCCGAGGTCAAGGGCAAATTATCGGAGAAACGTTCTAAAACCGATGTTTCATCTATTCCAAAGAATCTGACGGTTAACAATCTTTTTTCGTTGTGGTTTGCGGACATTCGGCTAAAAGTAAAAGAATCCACTTATATGAACTATCAGATGAAATATGAAAAACACATCAGCTCATCGCTCGGAAAAACACTTTATGAAAAGCTGACGGTCGAAAAACTTAATGACTTCGTGCATTCAAAGCTGGCAAGCGGACTTTCTCCCAAATATACCGCTGATATTGCAGCGGTAATCAAATCAGCGTGCCGCTTTGCCAGGAAACGTTTTGGTTATGAGGATAAATCAACATTTATGGCAACGCCCAAAGGCAAAGCAAAAGAAAAAGAGCTGCTCGATAAAACAGAGCAGGCTCGACTTAACAATTATCTCATTTCTAACCCGACATCATCAAATGTCGGCATTTTACTATCTGCGGCTACTGGTATCCGTATAGGAGAGCTTTGTGCGCTGAAATGAGAAAATATCAACCTTGAAAAAAGAAATCTGACCGTCAGGAACACGGTTCAGAGAATTAAGAATATTGACGGAAATACAGCCACAAAGCTGGTGGTGACTTCGCCCAAGAGCAGCTCGTCTGTTCGGGAAATCCCGCTGCCGGAGTTCATTATACCTTATTTGAGTAATCATAGAACAGGTAACAGCTGTTATCTTCTTTCGGGAACGCAAGGAATTGTAGAGCCAAGAGTAATGCAGTATCGCTTTAAGCGGATCCTTGCTGAACTTCATCTGTCGGACGTATCTTTTCATTCGCTACGTCACCTGTTCGCCACGAACTGTATAGCAATAGGAGTTGACGTAAAGTCGCTGTCTGAAATATTAGGACACAGCAACGTACAAATCACGCTCAATCGCTATGTTCATTCATCAATGGAGCGAAAAGCCGAGTATATGAAGTCGGTTTCAGAGCTGTTCTCGGTGGCTTAAAAGATTATTTGCCGTCATTTTTCTCGTCAGGAAAACAAAAAATTCCGCTTGATTATGCGGAATACGGTCTTATTATCACAAAAGGGAATAATTTGCGAAAGGGATGTGTATATAGCTTTCTCATGCTTGCAGGCAATTATTCTCATTATTTGAAAGGAACATAACCATTTACCATACCGTCGATGACGGCTTTACCATCAGGCGGAAGATTTCTGTACAGATCCAACAGCTTTTGTTCAGAAATGTGAAGATTAACGCCGGAGCTGCCGACTGTCCTGTCCGAAAAGCGCAGTATGTAATCAATGGATACACTATAAAAGTTGGCAAATACCCTCAACACATCGCAGGGAATATTCTCGCCGTTCTCATAGGCTGATATCCTCGAAAGAGAAAGGTTCAGCCTATAAGCTACCGCTGTCTGCGTCAGATTGCGGCTCTTACGCAATTCATAAAGCCTGTTAGCCCTCTCTTTCAAAACATCACCCCCTATGGTTATATTATAGCAGGGTTTAACAGGCTAAGTTCCCGTTTTTCGGGAAATGGATTTTCGTTATTCGGGAATTTTATGTAAGAAAAATGCGGCAGCTTTTTAACTGCCGCATTGAGTAGGTAGTTAAAAAGGCATATCAAATAGTGTAAACACTTGTCATTAATCTGAAGTCATTTTCACGCCACAATTATCAAGTGTGATTAACACTTTTAAAGCCATTGGTCTCACCTCCATTTATAATTATTTAGCAGTTTTAATCCCTCTACTATATACATTATTTTATAACTTATTTAAGGGACAATAAACTATAAAAGATATTATAATTTGTCACTATTCGATAACTTACAGTTTCTTTTTTTATAAATAATAACAATTCATATTAGTTGTATATCTGGTGATTTGAAAAGTTAAAAAACCAATAGTCCTCCGCAATTAATGCAGAGGGCTATCGGTTTTGGGTTCACGAATGTAAAATTGTTAATTTAAAGTGATAATATTGGACCATGCACCAAAGTAAGTTTTTCCGTTCACCTTCTTATATGGACGCACCTTGAACTGTTCGGTGTCGCCGGTAGTGTATCTCACACTGCGACTGAGTTTTCCGGAACTTACAGTTGTCAGCTTTTTAAAATTGCCTCCGTTCTCAGAATAGTATATCTGATAGCCGTCAGCGCCTGCGGACTTTTTCCAACTGAGCGTTGCACGATTCCAGCCGACGGAGGTCTTGCCGGGCTTGGAGGTCAGCGTTGTTTTCGGCGGAACTATCTTGAATTTAAGCGTTTTTGTGCCCTTGTATTCACCCTTGCCAGTAATGGTTACGGTGGCTGTGCCTATGTTCTTATTGTTTTTGTAGGTCACTGTGTAGTCCGTACCGTTCAAAAGCTTTTTCTTGCTGTCTTTGACAATGACGGTAGGTTTCAGAGCTTTTCCAGTGTATGCCTTGCTTGATATCTTACCAAATTTCAGTTCCGCAATATCCGGTTTTAGAAATTTTGTGGTGTACTTTTCATAGCTTCCGTCAATGTACTTTACCTGGTTTTTGATATGATAAAAGATCCTTAGTTCATCAGCGTCCCTGGCGGTTTCAGCCAGATCGTCAGAATTCTCATAAGAAGCAACAATTATGCGGTTTCCATTATCGTCGGTATATTGTTTGACAATTGGCTCATAATCATAGCCAGTATCTTCAACAAGCGCATAAACAGAGCAGCTGCCTTCGTCCCCTGTCAGATCATACAAATACGCAGCAACTGAATATGCTGACATAGGGAGTTCAACATCTTCGTCCCGCTCAGGTGATAAGTCGCCAAAACATACAGTCATTTTCAAATTTATTCTGCTGTCATTATCGATCTTTACCTGTTTAAATAGTTCTATTTTTTCTGCTGGAATTGAGAAAATAATGCTTGTGTAACCATCAATTATATCCGTACTTATTTCTACTGAGGGTTCGGTGAAATCAATGTCCGCAAACACTGATTCTATGGAGTTAGTTTCCACGATATCCGCCGCCGCTGAATAGATGGTTGTTGTGCTGGCGAC
>URMF01000096.1 GCA_900548855.1 uncultured Eubacteriales bacterium | reverse complement strand
ACATCAACTGATGTCGCTATGGCATTTCGTTAGAACTGTTTTTTTACAGCCCCTTTTATTTACGCCATCACATATCCATCCTTAATTTGTAATTGTCTCTAATACCTGCATTAGAGTATCTGCAAATTCTTTCGGACTTTCCTGCGGTACAGTATGACCCCAGCCGTCAATTAACTGCATCTCTTTTTTCGGCGCTGTAATTGTATGAAAATAATCTTCGGTATACTTTACCGGAGTAATCCAGTCACACGACCCTGAAATAAAGCCTACCGGAATTTGATATTCTGTTCCATACGCATATACATCTTCGGTACTTATATAATCAAAAAGCTGGCTGTTTAACTCTACAAAATCTGAAAGGTTCCCTAACTGCTTTCCAAACCAGAGCACATCATATACTCCCAGATAAGGAGAGGTCAGTGCAGTCATTATATAATTGTTTTCCTTTTCCGGTACATGATAAGGTGACACATAACTTCTTAATGCAAGCATATTTTCTAATGTTGCATCTGCCTGATATTTTTCAAAAGCAGCAATCATGGCAGTTGTATCATCTCCTTTTTCCCTGGCAATAGAAAGAGCATCTTCGTAAGCATAAATATCACTCCCGCCTGCCCCCATTTGTCCGACACCAACATAAGCTGCTACCTTATCTGGATGTTCGATTACATATTTGCTCCCGACCATAGTGCCATAGGAATGTCCTACCAATATTACATTTTTCTGTTGAAATCTGTCACAAACATAATCGACCAAGGCATCCAAATCTGCCTGTGCCTGCTCAAAAGTTGCCGTATCATTATAAGGATCATTATCTTTATTTTTATAATAGGTTCTTCCGCAGCCTCGCTGATTCCATGCAACTACAGTATAGTCATCCTTAAGATAATTTGAAAATGCATATGTTTCCATTGTATCAGGACTTGCCGGACCTCCATGAATCCAAATAATTACAGGATTACTTACATCTTCTCCTCGAATCAGATAATACTGTTCCTGCCCACATAAATCAATATAGCCTTCTTCCTCAATTCCATTGGAACTATGTATACATCCCCTGATTGCATTATAGTTTCTGGCTCCGATTATTATAGTAATCCCCCCGAAAACAATTACCAGCGCTGCTATAAATACTACGCGAAAAATTCGTGAAAGAATCCCTTTCTTTTTCTCGTCATTAAAAACTTCCCTTTTATGAGACATATGTATACCTATATGACCAATTCCCAAAATAACCGTTGCCAAAAGTAGGAAAAAGTTAGCACCGTAAATCCCTAAAAAGAAAAAAGCTGCAACCGGCAGGCTTGCTCCAGCAACCGGTATTCCAAGAAAAGCCGAATAAAAATCCGTCATTTTCTGTTCACTACGAAAATATCTGATCCAATAACCTTCATAGCAAAGCATCAACAAAACAGCCAGAATCAGCCATATTGTCCAAAGATTCGGTTTCCGCAAATTAAAATCAGAGAAGATCAACACAATACCACAGATAAGTATTTCTCCGATTCTTTCAAACAGTAACAATACCTTATTTTCATTTACAACATACTGCTCATAATCCTTTGGTTTGTGCTTTGTCCAAATGATATTGGGAATAAACAACATTAACAGAAATATCAACCCCATATACGAAAATCCAAAATGAATCATTTTTATGCTCCCTATATTTTTTCAAGCCGACAAATTCAATATACACCAATGATTATACCATAACATCAGTTATCCCACATCCATATTTTAAAGAGTGCGGAGCATTACGCTCCGCACTCTTCTCATACATATATCAGTTTCATAAGCTCTAGTTTTATCATCCGTCCGCTATGCTCCCTGCTGCTTGCATAACGGATACCATAATCTATATTAGACTCATATGATTACAAACACACGAAACGCACGCGTGCGTTTATTGTGTGTTTATTTAACCAATTCATAATATGCTGATCGCCCATTTCCAACAAGCTTAATCCAGCCTTTATCAGACATTTTTTTCAATAAACGATAAGCTTGCGGTGGAGTAACATTTAATAACTCTACAACATTATCTCTGGTAATTTTTCCGCCTTGTTTCTGTATTAATTCCATAATCCATGCTTCATATTTCACCGCATCAATTCCCGTCTTTCGAACATATCCCACGATATTATCCTGCTCTTTATACACCTTGGAACTAAGTATATAAAAGCGTGCTTTATTATTACCACTAGCATCAACCAAACCGGCTTCAACTAACTTTTCGACAACTGCTTTAGCACGTATTTCCCCAATATTTGTTACCTCTGCAATTTCAGCTATTGTTAACCTACGCTGGCTTTGCAAGGCTGAGAGAATCAATAAAGAGTTAATCGGCAAGGACCTTCCCAATCGATTCTCTTCATCGGAAATCATTTTTGTAAACGCCAAATCAGGTTCTGCCCTCTGAATAAACAACTTTACATAAGTTGATGTTGTTTCTGAATAGTCTGGTAACGGTCTACCAAATACAATAGAACCCTCAAAAATTCTATCTATTCCTCTTCCTGTTTTTTCAGTAAGACCTATTCTCTTTAATGCATCCGCTAATACCGGATTACGCCCATGAGGCTCTACTGTTAGCAAATTTTTCAAATTTACTCCCTCAATAAATCCTCCCGGGCTACTAATTGTTAATCCCTCATCTTCTATAGCAACTCTCACAGCTTGAATTACTGTATAATCTCTATGACAGAAAGCATTAACTAAACCTTCACGATATGCAGCTTCTGAGAACTCAGGAATTGGCACTCTAAATAAGCCATATTCCATTTCTCTTTCCGGATTCCACGCTTTCATATATTCTTCAAACATTTCAAAAGTAGCAAGCAAAGGCCTTGATGTTTGCTCGTTTTTTCTAACTTTTGTACCTTCAAGAACCTGAAATACAGCTTTCGCTGTAGGTAATAATTCGGCGATTCTATCCTCTTTTCCCAGCAACAACATTCCCGTAACTGTTGGATATAAAACTCCCGCTTCTTCCTTTACAAGTTGCAATGCCTTATCAAGTTCTTCATCCGTAAGCTCTAATAGCTTCTTATCACCTTTGCGATATTTGATAATATTACGAAGCCTATCTCTCTCATTTCCATCCAAATCATCCATAGTCGCGCCTAAAAGAATTTGTGCTGAATAATCAAGCTGGCTGAGACTTGATAATCTTCCCGGAATTTCATAAGGGTACATCGGAACATTTTCCGGACTTCCATCCGGTTTCAAACGTCTTCTTTGTATTTTCCCATCCGATGTCGCAATGATCGTCTTGCTCATAGGAATTTGGATTTGCAGGACCTCAATTCCTTCTTCTTCGATAATTTCAGCACGCACGGATAGCGAAGGCACTGTTTTATTAGCAATCAAAGCCATAGCTCCATTCGGATCTCTGTGCTTTTTGTGTACACCTGTTATATCACCGTTGTCCTCGACTCCAAGATACAATACTCCTCCTTCAGTATTTGTCATACCAACAATTTCTGAAACAAGTTCTTTCTCGTCAAGACAATCAATATCACTTTTAAATTCAATTGTAAGCGTTTCTTTTTTTGGTATCATTCTCATCGTCCATACCTCCAATAACAATCCTATCACTTTCCGTGCGTTTTTACAATAAAACAAACGCACGCGTGTGTTTTGCGTGCGTTTTGAAGTCATACATTGTAGCCTTCAACCAAATAAATCCCCTCTTTTGCACAATAAAGCTTTACCAGAAAATATCGTCTTCTTCCACCACTTGTTCCACCAATTGTTCTTGTTCCTGTTACTTCGTCCGTTCTTGTATTTATAACCGTATCTGTGTCGTTGGCAAGAAAGAAACTATATATCCTTTGGTACAGACTGTAAATGCGTTGTATCTGCAATTACTTGAAATGCAAAAGGCATTTACGGCACCAGACTTTACTCCCGATAACCTAACCACATTGGTTAAGATGTGGTTAGGTTATTTTCTTACGAAAAATATTTCTGATTTTTACTTGATGGCTTTTCCGGTATAGTCATCTTTAACACACCATTTTTCAGCATAGGTGTTAAATACTTTCTTCTAAAACTTGTCCTGCTATCAAAATCAAATTCATCCATTATTTCTTGGACCGACTTCGGGTCTTTACAAAAATCAATAATCAGCTTATTCACATCCTGACCATTTTGGTTAGGATGATGGTCAGGATGTTGACCATCATCTCTTAACAACCCCAAATACCTATCACATGCCTTGCAAAGAACCATAATTCCAGCCTCATTAATCTCGTATTCCGGCAATGGTCCATCATACAACGCACAAGCTTCCCTAATCTTCTCAAATCCTCTTCCCCAAGCTTCAATCATACCGCTTTTGAAAAAGACATTTGCCAATTTCGGATTAAAAGGCTTTGATGAATGTTTCATAAACAATTTGTCAGTAGAATCCAGATTTGGAGGCATCTCACCATCATTCCAAATATAAATCTTATCCTCATAAACACTAATCTGGATTGGATTATAGCTACTGTAATCCTTATGAACAATGGCATTCAACAAAATCTCACGGAATGCGTCCTTGTGGAACATAAATTGCTCAATTCTCTGGACTCCCTCATAATCAATCAAGGCCTTCATATATTTTGTATAAACTAAATCAACGGTCTTATCTACCTGCTCTATCAAAGACCCGTGCACCTCATCCTGATACACCAAATCGGAATCCGATTATCCAAAATATCCGATTTTGATATAAGAACCTGTTACCCACTTCTCTGGATCTTTATAAAATGCAAGCATTGCTGCTCTTATCAAATATCCATCTTCATCAATTAGGTGCAGGTTATCCATCAAGATAGTATCTTCCACACTGACTTCTTCCTTCGTAACACAAACCTTTGATTAGGATATCCAAATTCTTCAATCAGCTTGCCCTCTTCAAATCCAAATTTCTTATATAATTTTCTAGGTGCAATTCCTTTAACATCATTTTCTCTAAATGTAGACACAGTTATATCTTTATCTCTGTCAAGCTTATCAATTGCTTCTCTTAAAAGAAGCGAAGCAATTCCCCTTTTTCGATAAGCTGGATCAACAGCCAAACAACATATCATATTATACTTCCTTGAATATAAAAGTACGCCAACAATCTCTTGTTCGTTCTTCACGCACAAAGCACGTTTGTCATTCATAAATTTCAGTACTATTATTTTGTGTTCATCTATACTCTGCTCTGTCTCTAATCCTGGAAAATTCCAACTTACTTTTCTCACTAATCGCATCCATGAATCAATATCTGATGTTCTGCCAAATTCTACCTTTATATTTTCTATCATTGACTATCTCCTCAAATCTGCTTTGAAACAAAATGTACAATTTCTTTCCCTGACTCAAGGATATATGGTATCAACTCTAAAGGATATACATTAGTACCCTTCTTTAAATCTTCTAGTGAAACCCAACAGAAATCCAAATCAATTCTTTCATTATCCAGCTCATCATATCCATGGAACACACCATTTAATGGAATATTATCATCCATCAGATGTACATTATAATATAAGCATATCTGATGACAGGGTCTTTTTCCCCATGGAAAATAAATTTCTCCGATTGCTAACAGATTATCTACCTCTATCTTAGCATGAAGCTCTTCTTCAAATTCCCGTTTAAGAGTTTCCATACTTGTCTTGTATGATAATTAGGAAGTTAATTATCACATATTTCCTTTCTTTTAATATCG
>URMF01000095.1 GCA_900548855.1 uncultured Eubacteriales bacterium | reverse complement strand
ATCAGAACGCGATGCTCCCCGCAATTCTGCCGCTGTATCTTCCGATGCTATTGGTTTTTGGCATCCATTTTGTGATGCTGCTTGCCGGAAAAACGCGCTATCCGAGATGGATGCTTGCGTTTCATCCGGTCACATGGAACCTCCTGTTGGCCGCAGTTCCCGATATTGCACAGGCGATGCAGGTGCCGGTGGCCACATGGATGTCCGTTATGAGCCAGAGCAGCACGAACAGTGCCATCATGGTCTGGTGCATCGCAGCTGCGGTGTATGAGAAAAAGCATGCTGCGCATCTCGCGGGCTGACAGCGATTGCTGAATTATCTGCGGCTTTTGCAGAAAGTGCATAGAGCGAAATGCGGGAGGGAAAACGCTATGTGCGACACCAGAAGCTTTAGGAAGGAATAAGCAGGAGCTTTTGCTGGAAACACTGCGGGTGCCGAAAAAAGGCGGAACGTTTGCCATCCACGACCTGATGTCTGAGCGGCGATACGGGGATATGCAGGCGTTTGTCCAAAAGCTCAGGGAGATGGGCTATGAGCGCGTGGAACTGATCGATACGACCACGGGCAAATTTATGCCCCCCAAGGAAGCCAAACGGCTGATGAGTGATTTGCTGATCGAACTGTCCTGTATGCAGGATTGGCCTGAGCATTATTTCGGAGCTGTCTTCGATTGCGAAGAAAATCTAAAAAGCATTTTGTCGATCTGCAAGCATCACATACCGAGTTTGAGATTTTCAAGCTTCTTGCAAAGCATCCGGGAATAGTGTTCAGCAAGGAGCAGATTTATGATATTGTATGTAAAGAATCCTATTCCGGCGATTACAACATCGTCATGAGCCATAAGCAGATGATTCACAGTATTTTTGATTATAAGCAGGACCGTGGGGAGATACCGCAGTATCATATGAATTTTAATTGGAGTGGAAAACAACTACAATGTTAAGAAATTAAAATATTTTAGTCAGATTTTATTTTTTGAAATTATTAATGTTTTATATCATAATGTCGATATATTATGTGCAAGGAAGCATTACATTTCAAAAATTATGGTTTGAGATGTAGTGCTTTTGTTTTTAATAAATAGATGATTAAAGGCTAATTAAAACTATATAAATAGCAAAGGATTGCGCATTTTCAATGGATTGATTTTTGAAAGATGCGCTTTTCTATTATATTTTACCACTGGGACCTTTCGGGCAGTGGTGCAGTTGTGACTGACAGAGCAACTGCGGAAAGGAGGACTATATGTCAATTGCAGGATTAGGAACTTACAGTAGTTCCGGTTATTATTACAAAGGAGTAACCAAAAGTAGAAGTGGTTCGCTCTCAAACGTATCGGATGATTATTTGAGTAAAGAAATTCCAAAAGATGATCCAATGCACGACTTCAAGGATGCGGTAAGGAAGGCGGTTACATCTTCGCCTTATTGTAAATGTATTATTGCGAATATTAAGACAGAGGAACTTTATGCATTGCAAGATGATTCTGGTGAAATGATTTATTCATATCAGAAGACGGAACAAAGTTTTCAAGTTTTTATAAAATCAGATGGACATAACAAAACCTATTCTGTAAAAGGATATGATAAGGATGGCAATCCATTTGAAAAAGATATAAATCCGGAAGAAGTTGATCCTGAATATGCAGATTTTCCGGAATTTTCAACTCTTTGTATGTATTTTGAACATACAGAACAAACCTCTGAATTTTTAACGGATGATTATTTTGATACCGATGACATTTTGGAAAAAATGAATTATTTAGAAAAAGTGAATCATCTCAGAAATGAAAATGTTATGGATAAAGCAAAGAGTATGATTGATTATGCGAATCGATTATTTGATGATTTTCGTCAAATGATGAATGCGAAAGAGGATATCAACTCTTTGTTTGAACCCTATTTTATGAAATTCTTGTCTATGGATATCACGCAGATAGAGCAATCGGAAGAACCGGATGTAACGGAGAGATTAAGTGATGTGCATTCCAGTGAAAAAATACAGGAAGAAAAAGCAGAGGATGAGCAGGTTACACCTCTTGGAATTGGTTTTGCAAAAGCCGGGGAAATGGGATATGGAATGTCGGCATCCCTGGTTACGAAACCGGGAAATGATGATACAATCATTCGTGTGAAAGTTGCAACCGGAAATGGGAGTGAAACGATAGATGTGAACTTATCAAATTTTGACCCAAAGAATGCAACACCGGTGGAAATGTTTGCATATTGCCAGTATAAGGATGCCAATGGAGAAGGTGTAAATAGCAAATGGGGAAGCTGGAATGCAATGAAGTCGGTTATGTCGCCAACTGATGGCGCAGATTTTGGTTCGCTTGATAATATCATGAATAAGAAAATGAATTGGACAGATGCTTTGGCAAAATCTAAAACTATTATTGGAAATGAAAAGACGAAAGAAACAATAAGTGCTGCAGATATTCTGAAGCTATTTGAGGAAACACATACCCTTACTGCAAAAGAATTAAAGGAAGAAAAAGACTGGCGCGAAATGTCCGACGATGAATGGGATAATTTGCTTGAGGGCATTGATAAATATATTGATGCGTTCAAAGAAAGAATAAGACAGTTAAAAGAAATACAGGAAGAGGCTGCTCAGAAAGCCGCTTTAGAGGCCGATTCAGACATGAGAGCAACTGCGGCTTCAGCGGCAGCACTTAGCGCAGCTGCAAATGGTTCAGGTGCTGCATCTGAAGCTGATGGAGAAAGCCAGACAGAAGAGGGAGCTTTGACAGAAGATGGTGTGAAACACGAAAAGAATTGGACAAAGAATCTAAAAACCGATGATCAGACAGTACTTCGCACAGCAAAAGAGGCTCAGGAAATGGAGAAGAAGGCTTTGAGCAGATTTGAGGAAGTACAGCTGACCGGCACTACAACAGTAGGTGTTGATAGAGAAGGTTCTGGTATATGGAAATAATGCACTGGAGATATACTGGAAACCGGATTTTGCAAAATATTTCGAGTGTACTGAGCTTAGAGTTGGAAAGGAGAAAGTGCATAATGAGTGAAATGATGAAAGCACCACGCATTAATCATTGGATAAATGTACTGCGTGGCGGTAAAATGGTTTTTAATAAAGAAACGAACGAAACGATTGATAGGGTGTTTGAGCAACTGCATCTGATAGCCCCCTGTGGAGACGATGAAAGACGAGAAATATGGCTGAAGGCAGAGCGTGGTTCAGCCGAGGATTATGATGATTATGAATATCTTAAGGAAGAAGAAATAGTCGATACTTATGAAGATTTCCTCAGAATGTGGCAGGAAGAATACCCGGATGAAGTGAATTGGTTTCATCTTGTCACGATAGAACGGGATGATTACAGGGCGATTTTTTTAGGAAGGGAGCTGATATATCAGTCAAGAGTTTATGAAGAACATGAGGTTTACGAGTATGGGCTGAAAGAATTGTTTGTATGGATGGAGGAGGCAGTTAAGAAATGTGTTGAAGATTTACAAAATGGCTCATATAATTGTGATGTACAGAATAATCTATCAGCCAGGCAGCGAACGGGAACTATCTCAAGGAAAGATTACTGGGAAATGTTTCCGGATTGTAGGGAGGCATTTTTTTCTGAAATAACAGATGCGGAGATTGAAATATTTTTATCTAATATAGAAGAACAGAAAGATGGTCAGCCTGTTGGCAAATATATTACAGAAATGACTGCAGGAAAGTTCTATGAATACTGTGCAATTGGTTATAAGGCAAATCAGTATGAGAATCTGGATGGACTTACAGCTAAGGAGCAGTATTATAAGAAAGCAGATGGCAGGGATGAAGGACTTTCGGAGATTGACGCAGATTCATCGGAAGAGTTTGAAGCTTGGTATAATGACAGGCATCGAGGTGGAGGGCATCCATGGGAAGTATGTCGTGGAGGTAATTCCACCCATATAGATTTATTTGTGAGACATAATGAACATGGTTACTTTTTATCTGTAAGAGGAAAGGCATGGACTCGTTCCATTGAAGCAATTAAGTTTTATAATGCGCTAAGGCAAGAGGGTGTAGCTGTTTATCTGCATGATGCGAAGGGTATTTCAGACAGACTTCTTGGAAGGGATAGAATTGGAATTGTACCAGAACATGTCATTCCTGCATACTGTGAATCATGGTTTTCGGGGATGGAGATTCTTGATTTTATGAATTTGCCTTATGAACAGGATGAATATGAAGCGATGTTGCCAAAGATTACTTGGCTTGAAGAACAGAGGCAGGAATTGATGAAAAAAAAGTAAATTTTTTGTTAGTCCCTACTTGACAAAATCGGGTATCCGACGTTGCGGAAAGTCCAGCTTAATGAAGCTGATGGCAGAGCATTTGCGGGATACTGGAGTGATCGATGACTAGATTATTGAAATGAACTTTGAGTCTATGGGCATTCCGGATATGGATGCAAGAGGATTCTATGAATACGTCAAAGCACGCATTTGCCCTAATAAACGGACATACCTTTTCTTTGATGAGGTACAGAAAGTGCATGGTTGGGAAAATGCAGTAAACTCTTTCCGGGTAGATTTCGATTGCGATATATATATCACAGGATCCAATGCCTATCTGCTTTCTTCTGAACTTTCCACTTATCTATCTGGACGATATGTGGAAATTAAAGTCTTGCCACTATCTTTTAGAGAATTTCTGGACTTTCATGGCTATATTCTGACGGAACGGAAGTCACCTGCGTTAGACGGTGTTTATTCTGCTGCTGTTATCAATGACATTCTGGAACGGGAAAAGCGCAAGGGACAGCGAAATATTACAGACCCGGTGCTTTCGAAAAAAATCATCTTGTTTTTGGCGGACAATGTTGGCAATAACACTTCTGCTACCTCTATTGGAAACACTTTAGTCAATGAGGGACTTTTGGAAAATGGAACTCGAAAAACAAAGCCTGCCGTACAGACGATTCAGGCGTATATCGAAGCTTTGACAGAAGCCTATATTTTCTATGAAATCAAACGATTTGATATAAAGGACAAGGAGTATCTGCGCACCCTGGGCAAATACTATATTGTTGATATTGGGTTGCGAAATTATCTGTTGGGCTATCGTGATGGTGACAGCGGACATATTTTGGAGAATATCATCTACTTTGAACTGTTGCGCCGTGGTTATGATGTTGCTATTGGAAAAATCGACAATCAGGAAGTCGATTTTCTTGCTACGAAAGCAGACGAGAAAAATATGTCCAGGTTACCGAATCAATGAATGCTCCGGAAACGAGAGAGCGAGAGCTTGCACCGCTGCGCAAGATTCGTGATAGCTATGAAAAGATAGTGATTTCCTTGGAATGCGATCTTACTCAAACACAAGACGGAATCAAAATCATTAGAGCACTTGACTTCCTTTTGGAATAACAGGCGGCTCTATCACACATAATTTTCTTTTGTCATACAAATTATATCTGTATATCTGTATGTGCAAAGAAGTTCCATAGCCGATTGATTTTCTTCGGAGAATCAGTCGGCTATGGAAAACTCATTACACGGAAAGAAGCTGCTGAAAACTTGGGAATCAGCATCGCAACGCTGGATGCTGCCCGTAACAACGGCCGGATCTCTTTTGTACAGTATGTTCAGAATGGTGCCAAGTCTCAGGGAATGAAACAGTTTATGGCTAATTAAAGGGAACAAAAAGAAAGGAAAAACCAATCCAGACGGTATCAGCGGCAGACTACAAGAATAAATTGTGATTTC
>URMF01000094.1 GCA_900548855.1 uncultured Eubacteriales bacterium | reverse complement strand
TCATTTTCTTACGGTCTCAGCAGTAAATGCTTCGACCTGTACTGAATAGTTACAACAATTACAGTAATTATTCACAGTTCACTTCCCGGAGCTGTGCCTTCGCCGCATTCACATATCGCTGTGCATTATTCCCCGTTTCCCTGATTTCCTCCGGAGTCAGGCTGCGGATCACCTTCGCCGGATTGCCAAAGGCAAGGCTTCCATCCGCAATGTGTGTATTCTGTGTCACAAGAGCTCCCGCACCAATGATGCAGTTGTCCCCAATCACTGCTCCGTTCAGAATAATAGCTCCCATTCCAATGAGTGTGTTGCTTCCAACCGTACATCCATGAACAATCGCTCCATGTCCGATCGTCACATCATTTCCAATACTCACCGGATAGCCGGAGCTCACATGCACCACAGCATTGTCCTGTACATTCGTCCTGCTGCCAATGGCAATCTGATTGGAATCGCCACGAATCGTTGCATTGTACCAGATGCCCGAGTCTTCTCCAATTGTGATATTTCCTTTGATAACTGCACCCTCTGCCACATAGTAAGCCATGGTTTGTCCTCCTGATCCAATCTGATCTCTTTCTTATCGTATCACGGACTGAAACAGATCTCAATTCACATTGTTAATTTTCTATTGCCTGTTATCCATCCGCCAATTATCCTCAAAAAATTTCTTGTAAACCGATACGATTCTATGTCATAATAATTAAGTTGTCGTTTTAAAAAATTTACGAGGGAATAAAGGGAAAATGTCAGAAAAAATTGCAAGTATTAACAGTGTTGTAAACAGCTTCATCTGGGGTGTTCCCGCCATGATCTGCATCATCGGCGTCGGCATCCTTTTAACCGTCAGAACGAGATGTATTCAGGTGCGCAAGTTTGGCGTTGCCATGAAAAACACCATCGGAAAGATTTTTGACAAAACGCAGGCCAGGGATGGCTCCATGAGTCCCTTTCAGGCTGTATGTACGGCCCTTGCCGGAACCGTCGGAACCGGAAATATCGCAGGCGTTGCCGGTGCCATCGCACTTGGCGGACCGGGTGCCATCTTCTGGATGTGGTGCTCCGCATTCTTAGGCATGTGTACCAAGTTTTCTGAAGTAACCCTCGCCATCCATTTCCGTGAAAAAAATAAAAACGGCGAGTACGTTGGCGGACCTATGTATTACATTAAAAACGGCCTGTCTAAAAAATGGCATTTCCTGGCTGTCTTTTATGCGGTCTTCGGCGTACTGACCGTCTTCGGAACCGGTAATGCGACTCAGGTAAATACCATTGTTTCTTCTGTAAATACCGCACTTATGAATTTTAATATTTTAAAGGGCGAACCCAGCAGCAATGTTAACCTGATCTTCGGCATCTTTATCGCCGCACTGGTTGCCATGGTACTGCTTGGCGGAATCAAGCGAATCGGACAGGTATCTGAAAAGCTCGTCCCTTTTATGGCAGTTCTGTATGTCATCCTTGCCTTGGGCGTAATTATCCTGAACATCCAACGCGTACCCGGAGTCTTTGCCCAGATCGTGAGTGGTGCCTTTACCCCCAGAGCAGCAACCGGCGGTATCATCGGATCGATGTTCCTTAGTATGAAAAAGGGTGTTTCAAGAGGAATCTTCTCCAACGAAGCCGGCCTTGGTACCGGATCCATCGCCCATGCCTGTGCCGATACTGACAATGCAGTTCACCAGGGTATGTTTGGAATTTTTGAAGTTTTCATGGATACCATTGTAATCTGTACCCTGACCGGACTCGTCATTCTGCTTGCCGCTCCGAATATTTCCTATGGACAGGCAGCCGGTGCAGAATTAACCATCTCCGGCTTTACGGCAACCTATGGCGGCTGGGTATCCATCCTCACAGCGATTGCCATGTGCTGCTTCGCATTCAGCACCATTATCGGATGGGGCTTATACGGCTCCCGCTGCATCGAATTCCTCGGCGGCGAAAAATTCGTCCGTCCGTTCCTCGTAGTATATTCCTTCGTTTCCATCGTTGGAGCTACCATGAACCTTGGACTACTTTGGGACATCTCCGATACCTTCAACGGACTTATGGCAGTCCCCAACCTGATTGCCCTGCTCATGCTTTCCGGTCATGTAAAAAAGCTTGCCATAGAAGTCGATCAGGCCGAAAAGGACGGCACGATTTAGGATCATCTTTTTGCAGGCAAAATCACATTTTCTCCACCGGCAGCTAACGTCTGGGTGCATTCGAACGCGATTGCATCCAGATGTTCAATATTCCTTTGTGATCTGATCCTGAATTCCATACTGCTTCTTAAATGTTTCAAGATCCTCAAAGCCTCGAATCAGCATCACTTCCCTGAATTCGCCTGTATGCAGATTCTTAAATCCTGCAACCTGCTCTCCATTACAGATACTTGCCTTAATCAGCGGCTTTTCATTTTCTTTATCATAGGTATGCAGAATGAGTTTTTTCTTAAACAGTGCCATGGTCTTTCTTTCCTTCCCCAGCCTGCCGCTCATCTGTCACAATATGTATCACATACGGCTTTGGATCTTCCAGTTCTGTGCGGAAAAATTCCGGATACAATATCTGCTTACAGTCTGTCGTCACCCAGACTAAATTTTCCCTGCTGTTATCATCGGTAAAACTTTCACATTTCGGTTGAAAGTCTTCCGGTACTTTCATATAAAAATAATAAGAGATTTCATAAATTAGCTTATCTTTCTTTATTCCAGTATCTCCATAAAAGAAATTCTCCTGAATAAAACCAAGATGATCTACTTCCATTTCAGTTCCCGTTTCTTCAAATACTTCCCTTATCACTGCTTGTTCTGCCGTTTCCCCAAATTTCACTCTTCCACCCACAGAATATAAATAGTCCTGCCGGTCATTGCCAACCATAAGGAATTGATTTTCCTTTCTTATAACTGCTCCTACCCGGATATTAATAAGACCATTATCAATTGGAATGGTGCAGTCGGATGGGGGATTTATTCCTGATTTCTGTAAGCCCGGTTTGTCTAATATCTCAAGAGTTGTTGGTTTTGTAGGCATAGTGTATTTTCCCTTAATAATAAATAATAAATTAAAAGAGGATAATGTCAAAAATCTTTTATGTTGCGCTGATCTTTCCGATAAAATCATTTTAACACTTTAATTTCTATCATTTCAAAATAACATTATTATCTGATGCATATTTATTTAATGCATTGGTTAATTCACAAAAATCATTATAGTTCTTCATCAATGTGAAATCACTCTTTAAATATTTATATTCTTCATCTGTTACATACGGTGCTATTATCTCAATATTATTGGTTAAACGAATCATAGTATGATTAACAAAATTTGTGAGAGAAAGAAAAGCTATCGTTACAATCCAAATTGCGGCTATTATTGCAACATATCCCTCAGAATGCTTATACCAATCACATATTTTACTAGAAACACATTGAAAAGTATGATTCTTTTGGCATTCTTTACACTTTCCTTTACAATTTTTGCCACTCTTTTCTTTTTTCTTATTATGATTTGTAACAAATAATATAGTAAAATATATAATCAAAATTAAAATAATATAAAATCCTAAATTAACGCGGACTCCTTCTGAAATCCTTCTATAAACCCAATTTGAATAAAAACATTCGTTTGAAACCATATACTGGATTCCTTTTTCAAGAAATCCCGAAAAAATACGTTCTAATAAAATTGGAGCCATTAATGAAAAAACAGCAACTATCAACTTCTTCATGCATTTGCCTCATATCTCCCCTAAAGAGCTTCCTTTATCTTCCCTACAATGGTAATATCTGCCGGCAACCACTCAACAGAATCCATCTTCTCTTTTGTCAGCCACTTAGCGGCCTCATGTTCTTTGAGTACCAAATCCCCTTTTATAATCTCACACCAAAAACAATCCATCGAGAGGTGAAACGTCGGATAATCATATTCAATGGTATCGATCAACTCCCCTACGGCTATTTCTGTATCCAATTCTTCCATAATCTCTCTCTGTAACGCAGCCTGTGAAGTTTCTCCTTCTTCGATTTTTCCTCCTGGAAATTCCCATCCGCCTTTTAGGTCTCCATATCCACGTTGTGTTGCAAAAATAATTTCTTCACCCTTCTCATTCATTGCTTTAATCACTGCTGCAACTACTCTTATTGTTTTCATCCTGCCTGTTCCTCCACTGTTTCTATATTACTCTGCAGATATCGCAGCAAATCATCTCTTACCGCATGATGCATCTTCAGCACAAATTTTGTAATATCACGTTCTTTACCATTATTATCATTTTTATGAGCCGGTTGAACATCCATAATCTCAAATTCCCCTAAATAATAGAAGTTTGTTTCTGCATCACTCTTTTTTACCAAAAGATGCTTATGTAATGCTGTTACTACCTCTTGCACATAAGAACTATGGATCCCTCTTCCTATCTGAGAATCCCATCGAAAAATCATATTATCTTCAAATGTATCTGCATAATCCGGCTTTCCGTCAACATAATTTTTATCTTCAGAGCTTTCTTTATGATAGGTAATAAAAATAAATACATCATCACCAATTCGCTTCATTCCATACATTGTTGACGATAAATCCTTTCCACAATTCATCAAAAAGCTCACATCTCGTCGTGAATACTTCTCATACAGTACGAATGGCGTATTACATTCCCTCTGATCCGTATACTTATCCACATATCGCCTTAATCCTACATCAATAATATCTTCCATCTGTCTATAAAATTCTGAGTGATTCAATCGCTCCGCGAATTCTGCCATACGTAATACATAAGACTTTTCTTTCGCATCTACAATATCTATATGGCAATACTTTTCATACTCTTCGGCTTTACTTACAAATTTACCTTGCAACACATCCACTGCACTTGCTAAAGATATATAATCTATTTCATGACCATACTTTTTCTGGATTTCAGTTGCAAATTCATCTATCTTAATGGACGGTTGCTGCAAGATCTTTTTTAACATTTCAAGCTCATAAGGTCTCGTTCCGTTTAAAATTGTTTTGGATAAATACTCCAATGTTATTAAATCCTGCTCAGAAATCCTTCCCACATAGCTATCTTTTTCCACAATCTCTAAAAATTTCTGATATGTTTTGTACTCTCGAATAATTACAAGTGGATCTATCTCACCATTTTCATAAAAATCAAGTAAGTACGGTACTCGTCCAAGTCGATTTTTCAATGTAAGATAGCTTTCACGAATAATTGTCGGCATACCCTTTATTTTATCAATAGATGTGAAAATCTTTTCCTTGGCAATTTCATCAAAATGAATAGATGACGCTCCGGGAATGGTCATATTTCCACTAATCACGTATCTACGAATATTATCCGGATTATAGGTTTGATCCCCGGATAGCGCAATTGGGATCATAAAATTATTATTATAGTTTCCAATAAAATCAAGAATTACCACATATTCCTTTCCCTCTGCTTTTCGTAATCCTCTTCCCAATTGTTGAATAAACACAATCGGAGATTGTGTTGGACGAAGCATAATTACTTGATTCACCTCAACAATATCAACACCTTCATTCAAGATTTCAACGGAAAAGATATAGTCCAGCGGTTCCCTATCACTTGTACCATCCTCTTCATTCATTGCCAGGCGTTCAAATGCTTCCTGTCGCTGTTCATCCGAGGCATCACCATTCAATGCAATGGTTCTGAAATATTTTCCAGTGGCTGGATTTACTAATTGATTAAATTTTTCAGAAAGAATTTTTGACTCATCGATTCTACTGCAGAAAATTAATCCTTTAACTCGCTCACCACTGTAGCCATAGAATTCAGCTTTTTCAATAATATGTCGAACCCTCTGATCCCCTGTCAATTGATTAAAATCTCTTTCTGATATCTTTTTTGTTTTGCTCAATCTATCATCAATCAGCGAAATATCACTAATTCCAAAATAGTGAAATGTACATAGCAGATTCTTGTATGATAATTAGGAAGTTAATTATCACATATTTCCTTTCTTTTAATAT
>URMF01000093.1 GCA_900548855.1 uncultured Eubacteriales bacterium | reverse complement strand
GATCACGGCAAGAGCCGCTTCAACGCTCGGACGTTAGGCTGGACGGGAGTATCATTGTCCCCGCTGCTGGTTATGGCCGTACCGGGAGCCGCCCGGTACTGGCAGCCTGCTGTTTCTCGCTCCTTGCCGGGAAGAACAAACCAAAGACCTGCATTTTCTTTTTCGGTGGTGTCTCGTTGTTTTCTTCCGGCAGATCGCCGCGCAGCAGCCGCCTGGGCTTTGGCTTTCGCCAAAGCAGCGGGAATGTGCCTGATGAATGGGTATGCAGTTTTCAAGGTGCCATGAGGCCATAAAAAGAACCTCTCACCCTATTTGCCGTTGGGTGAGAGGTTCTATAACCGCTAAAACTTATTTTTCCAGAAAAATTTTTAGCTTTTTGAGGATTTTCATTTTCCTCTTATAAACGGCGGGCTGAGAAATGCCGAGTTCCACCGCCAGCTCGCTCTCCTTGCGCTCATCAAAGAATAATGCCTGGATCAGCGCACGTTCTTCTGGGGTAAGCAGGGAAAGCGCGGTATGTAGCCTGTCCACTTCCAGCTTGTGGAGCACCACGCTCTCCACGCTTTCCTGCTCATCGGAGAATTGCCGGGCATTTTCATCCACCAGCCGGTCCAAAGAATCTTCGCGGCTGGGGATGATCTGCACCACTTGGCCCTCCTTTCCGAGAACGAACCGCTCGGTTTTCAAATCGTTCTCAAAATAGCGCATTTTCCGGTCGCCCTGCATATAGGCCCGGTACACTTCATCCGTGACCTCGACAAATTGGCCGCGAATCCATATTCTTTTTTTATCAGCGTCCACGCTGTTTTCCCTCCGATCAGTCTGAATTGCGAGAAATTCAGACTGGCCGGCGGTCCCCTACAACGTGAAAATGGGGTTTCTCTATATTGAAAAACGCACCTGCAGAATGGGGTATTCCCCCAAACAGCAAGTGCGTTTCTTTTTAGTTCGTATAAATCATGGCATGATGGTTCAGTGCGAAGGGCATAGTATCCCGCTGAAAAACGGGAAGTTTTTTTGACCGTACACCGTCAAGCAGGCGGCCTACGACATAGAATCATACTCGCTGCTTCTAATAAGCAGCGGTGCGAAGGATGACCAACGCATGAAATATCCCTCCAGGCCAAAACGTGGTCTGGAGGGATGGGCATGACAAACCAACCTGCCAAAACCTCGTTTTTTTTATTGACAGGGCCAGTTATACGATCCTGGTCAGTTCACTTTTATCCGCACTATCAGTTCTCTAAAATTTGAACTGCTATGCCATTATAAATCTGGCATAAATCCGTAAAATAGAAGGAGAGGTGAACTGAAAGTGCAGAATGAACATGAAATGCTTGGCGAGATCATCAAGAATGCCCGCATGAAAGCAGATATTACGGTCGAAGATCTGGCAGCCAAGGTCGGAGTAGGCGAGAGATTTATATATCGTATCGAGAACGAAGGCAAAAAGCCCAGCTACGACATCCTGTACAAGCTGATTCGGGAGCTGTCCATTTTACCCGATCAGATTTTCTTCCCGGAAAAGAAGATTGAGGATTCTGAAATGGAAAGCCTTGTCCGTATGCTGTATAACTGCGATGAGCGTTCTATGCAGATCATCAAGGCGACAGTTAGAGCGGCCTTGGATAGCCAGCCCAAAGAGTGAAAAAGAGCCGATGTCCGTGGGAAATTCTCACGGGTTCATCGGCTCTGCGTCTATGCGTCTGGCTCTTTGATGACAACGATGTGTAGCTGTTTCGCCTGAATCAAGCTCTTTCGTTTGCACTTCGGGCAGTAGAGAGGATAATTGATTAAAACCGTATCCTCCCTGATTCGATCACGGGTTTTATTCCCGCAGACGGGACAATAAACCCATTCTGTTTGCTGCATGGGAACCACCTCCATTCTCTTGTTTCCAAGACATGGCTGAGGACTTGCTACTCTGCAAGCCCGTCGGCGTGTCTTTTCTATTTAATCTTCATTTTTCCTCCCATAAGTTAGCCATTAAAAATTTATCCAGGTTAATCTTGTTTCTGTGTTGCTGTCTCTTTCAGCCGTGAGAAACTTTCGTCGCTGATGTTGTGTTCAATCCGGCAGGCGTCGGCCTCCGCAGTCTTGGGGTCAATACCTGCGGCGATAAGCTGTTCAGTAAAAAAACAGTGACGCTCATAGATTTTCTTGGCTGTTTCTTGTCCTAAATCTGTGAGTAAAAGAAAACTGTGATCATCCATTGTAAGGAAACCACCATCTTTTAGGACAGTCATTGCCCGCCAGACGCTTGGTTTGCTAACATTTAATTGTCGAGCTATATCAACAGAGCGCACCTCAATTTGTTTTTTAGCTACTATTAAAACTGCCTCTAAATAGTCCTCCATAGATGATGTTAAGGGCATAATGGTACACCTCCTTCTGACACATATAATTACTTCATTTACACCATACCTGCTTTTTTGAAATGCTTCTTGAGCAGTTTCTTAGCGATGAGCGCGCCAACAAAGGCGCAAATTGCAACAACGACAAGCATTATGATAGCTGTTACAGGTGATACTAACGTTTGCAAAATTCCCAAATAACTTTCGCCAAACATTCCCGCATACTGCTCAAGTGTTTGATTTGAGAAAAACAAGAAGGGAATATATGTACCACTGAATGCTGCTAAAACCATATAAATGATATAACTGAACGTAAGTGTTTTTCCATTAGTGCAACCTGTTTTCCACGCGATCAACGCAGAAATAATGCCAGCAATAATGCAGCAAATTATCATGGGCGGATAAAATCCATAAATGCCTGTTACCGCACAAAAAATGAACAGTGCCCACGGTTTCTTAGTCTTAGCTGCTACAAGGAAATATGTAATAGCTGCCAATAATGACCACAATGGACTTACCACTAACATCGTGTAGGGAGAAAAAGATAGGAACGCACAAATGATATAGATAACAAGTGCGCACAAAGATAAAAGAGCTGTGACGATCAAATCCTTTACTTGAAATCCTTTTTTGTTTTCGGTTTGCATGAAATAAATCCTCCTTAAAATGATATTGGTTGGAACGATGTCCATATGATAACCGCAAAAAGAGCAAGCATACCTATCAACAAAATACTATCTCTTAAGCGGAAATCAACTAATATATAGTGAGTTTTTTCACAAGGATAGCTGATGCCTCGCGTTTCCGCTGATGCGGATAATTCTGTCGCCGTCATCAGAAGGCGCATAAGTATAGGGACTAAAAAGCCTTCGTATGTCTGCGCCGGATGACTTACTATTCTCCAAAAAGACAATCCCACGCCCCTCGTTTTCATCCCTTGTTTTATATAAAGCACATCTTGTTTCAAAGATGGAAGAAATCTCAATATGATAGCCACTGGTATCACAATTGCTTGAGGGATATGACTTGCCTGAAGCGCTGCTATCAATTCCGATATTTCCGTAGTCTGAAATAGAATATTCAAAGCAAGTGCAATAGTCAAAATTCTTAGTAAAAAGAATGTTATCACGGAAGATAAATGAATTGGAAGGACTTGCGCCAACATAAGCAGAACTATATAAACTATTGCAACTTTGATACTTGTTTTCCAAAGTCCACTTAGCAAAGCAAACAGGCAAACGACGCCAAAGAGTAACAAGCCTGTTAAGCCTCCACCCAAAGCAAACGCCAAAGCTGATGTCAATAGAATCAACAGAAGTTTTATGCGAGAATCGTAATATACTCCATGCTTTCTCAATTTATTCACCACCTTCCTCCACCATAAAATTCTTTACGATTTTGAAATTGTTTTGTTCCGTCATTTGTAAATCATCTTTAATAATCCCTTCCTTCAAAAGCAAAGCGCGCGAGGCGGTCAGGCTGATAAACTCCAGATCATGCGTAATAATAAAGACCAGCTTTCCAGCCTCACGCATATAATTAACAGCATTGGCAACAGCGCACATATTATCCCAGTCTAACCCGCTTGTTGGTTCATCCAAAACGATGATTGGTTTTTCCGAAAGCATTGCCGCTCCTATTGTCAGTCTCTGTTTTTGACCGCCTGATAAAGCATACGGATGGCAGTCTTTGAAGTTTTCCAGATGGAGCATTTTCAAAATTTGAGACACTTTTTCATCTATGCTTGGAATCCTTTTGTTTCCTAACCTCAATTCCTCCGTCACACTGTCTGTATAAAGCTGGTGATCTGCCTCCTGCATAACAAAGTACACATAGTCGGATAATTTTTGTTGCTTCACATTCTTTCCATCAATGTAAAACGCACCTTGGCGGCAGCGAATCAAGCCAGACAAGATTTTCCCCAATGTTGTTTTCCCGCAACCATTTTCTCCAATCAAGGCAATCGTTTCGCCTTTGTAGGCTTCTAATGAAATGTTGTGAAGAAGTTCCGGCATGGCTTTATGCGAAAAGCTCAAATTTCTAATTTGGAGAAATACTTCCGAGCGGCAAATAGATTCTTTCCTTTCTATTTGTATTAAATCCAAATTTAACGGGCGAAGCCTTCTGTTGTGCATTTGGACAGCAGATAATTCTGCCATTTCCTCACCTGTTAATTCTTCGCAGATTTGACCATCCTCCATAATTAAAAAGCGATCTGCGAGTCCGTATAAGTAAAACAATCTGTGTTCTGAAACAATAATCGTGTGTCCAGCGGCTTTCAAAGCAGAAAGAATCTCTCTTACCTGTAAGATTGTATGAATGTCTAAATTAGCCGAAGGCTCATCCAGAACATAAATTTGTGGATTAAGAGTAGTCGCTGCGAGAAAAGCAACTTTTTGCCTTTCTCCACTGGACAGGGCAAAAATATCTCTGTCTTTTAGGTTCTCCATATTCAGTGACTGAAAGGCGCTGTTAACACGTTTAACGATTTCTTTATGTGGAATTCCATAGTTTTCGCAGGCAAATGCAACTTCGCTGGAACTGTTTGTAGTAAAAAATTGACTGCGGGGATCTTGAAAAATTGAAGCAATCTCTTTGCCAGCCTCACCGGCGTCCGATTCTTTTATGGAACGTCCCAATACAATGACTTCGCCGGATAATCTGCCTTCAAAAAAGCGGGGAATCAAATTATTGATACACCTGGTTAATGTGGTCTTTCCACATCCGCTCTGCCCAGTAATAACAAGAAATTCTCCCGATTTTATGATAAGCTTTACATCCTTTAGACTTTCCTGAGACTGTCCTTCATACTGAAAAGAGGCATGTTCAAAAGATATAATTGGAAATTGTTTTTTCATGGCAACACACCTCATAGCTTCCAACTGATGGATTTCTCCCTGCACTTCAAAAAAGTACGATAAATCCCTTCTTTTTCTGCTAATTCCTTATGGGTTCCCTTTTGAACAATATGGCCTTGATCAATGACAATAATTTGATCTGCCGTCCGAACAGTAGACAACCTGTGAGCGATAGAAATTAGTGTTTTATTTTTCGTCAATTCAAAAATTGCGTCCAAAAGAGCTTTTTCATTTTCCGGGTCTACGCTGGATGTCGCTTCATCCAAAATAACGATGGGCGCGTCTTTCAATATCGCCCTTGCTATTGAAATTCTCTGTTTTTCTCCCCCAGACAAAGTGGAACCTGCTTCTCCTATCATTGTTTCATATTTAAGTGGAAACTCTTGAATATTATCATCAACACAAGCATATTTAGCAAATAAAATAGCATTATCTAAACTCAATGATTTTTGACTAAAAGCGATATTATTTAATATTGTGTCATTAAATAAAAAATTATCTTGAGAAACATAAGCAATCAATTCGTTTAAAGCTTCCAATCGCATATCACAAATATTCTGATTACCAATCATAATTTTTCCGTTATTCACATCATAATAATGAATTAAAAGCTTTGCTAATGTACTCTTACCTGCACCTGATTCACCCACTAATGCTACTTTTGTATTAGTCTTAATGTTTAAATTGATATCATGTAATACTTCTTTCTCATCATATCTAAAAAAAACATGTTCAAAACAAATATCATAAGATTTTCCTTGATAAAAGTTCTGTCCTTCCTTTACTGGCGGACTATCTAATACCTTTTCCAACTCTTCGATTTTATATCGTATCTGTGGCACAACAGACATAAAGGATATAGTTCTAAGCAACGGCGCGCCCAAC
>URMF01000092.1 GCA_900548855.1 uncultured Eubacteriales bacterium | reverse complement strand
GACACTCCCGGAGGGTGTGTCGGTATTTTAATGTAGGTGAAAAAAGGTGGTGGATATTCTTTTTGAATGATAAGAACAGGATACAGTATAATGACCAGTGCAAGAAGTGTGTGTATGAATGTAAGCAGAGTTTCCGGTGCAGGATTGTGTGGTGTGGGAAGTATTACTCTAAGCGGAGAAAAAGGTAGTATTTGATTTATTTGATATTTCTGAAAGGGGTTGAGATAAAATATTGGTTTAATAGTTTAATTCGTTTTAAGAAAAAATGAGGAATCTTTTAATCATTTTAAGTGCATAACCCGTTATTATATATATACAGATATTCAATGGAAAGGAGTCTGATGCGTGTTGAGTGATGACGAATTAGTGGAACAGATTCTACTTGGAAATGAAAATGCAGCAGAAGAATTGATAAAACGCTATTATACATCTATTTTACGTTACTGTAGGTGGCATTGCTCTAATCTGGAAAAAGCAGAAGACCTGACTCAGGAAACATTTTTGAAGTTGTTTAAGAATTTATCCGGATATAAAGGGAAAAAGAAATTTAAGGCTTATCTATACACGATTGCAAATCATTTATGTATTGATGAAAGTAGGAAGGTTGAGTTTTCTCCATTAGAAGATGAAGAAAATATAGTGCATGAGTATAACGACATAGTTCGGCTAGAGGATAGGGCAGAGATAAGCTATTTTTTGAATTTTTTATCATCAGAACAAAGGGAAGCAGTCATTCTACGCTTTGGAGAACAACTTAGTTTTGGAGAGATTGCAAAAGTGATGGGATGCAATATGCGAACAGCACAAAGCAGGGTTCGTAATGCTTTAAAAATTATGAGAAAGGAGCAGGAAAATGAAAGATAAAAATTTGAAGGGCTATTTACAGCAATCTTTAGGAGAGGAAGTACAGCCTAAAAGATTAGAGGAAACGATTAAGCTTTGCACTGAAATTGTACGAGAACAGGAAGTGACTAGGGCAGAACCGAGGACAGGTTTCTTTCACTATCTTTCAGATGTATTTCGCTTTGAAGGTATTCCAATATTTGGTTTGCAGGCAGTAACGTTATTTATAGTTTGTTTAACAATTGCCAGCATAGCAGACGTGCCAAAGAATATACCAATTTTTATGCCGCTGTTTGTATTAGCTATCATGCCAGCAATTTTTAAAAGCCAGTATTATGGAATGAGCGAGATGGAAGCGGTAACAAGAGCTTCTGGTGCCCAAATCACGTTAGCAAAGCTGGTTTTGGCTGGGGCTGCTAATTTGGTGTGTATAACAATTCTTTTGTGTATGGAAGTTTATTTGCAAAATTCTTATAAAGAGATTGGACAGATGGTCCTATACTGCCTGGTTCCGTACTTAGTGTGTATGGTTGCGCTGCTACGTTTGATCCGTTTGCAAAAGAAACAGAGTTTACAGATATGTGCGATTGTAATGCTGGGTTCCTGCATTTGTTGGGGGATGTCAGCAAGAATATTGCCATGGTTATATGAAACATCAGCAGTGGGGGTGTGGATTGTTACATTTTTGATTTTTGCTATGTTCTTTATAAATGAAATTCATTATATTGCAGAGATGAGAAAGGAAGGAAAAATGTATGGAATTGTCGCTTGATCGTTTAACAAAACAGTATGGCAGGAAAATAGCGGTAGATTGTGTTAGTGCAACCTTAAAGCCGGGAGTATATGGTCTTTTGGGGGCTAACGGTGCAGGTAAAACAACATTGATGCGTATGCTATGTGCTGTTTTGGAGTCAACCTCAGGGGAGGTATTGCTGGATGGAAAAGAAGTAACTTCGATGGGGGCAGATTACCGGAATGTGTTGGGTTATTTACCACAGGATTTTGGATATTATCCAAATTATACTGCGGTGGAGTTCTTAATGTATATTGCAGCACTGAAAGGAATACCGAAGAATGTTGCAAAAAAACGTGTGACTGAATTGTTGGAAGTGGTTGATTTAAGCCATGTGGCAAACAAAAAAGTAAAAACTTTTTCCGGTGGTATGAAACAAAGAGTAGGAATTGCACAGGCGTTACTTAATAATCCGAAAATTTTGATTTTGGATGAGCCGACTGCAGGACTTGATCCGAAAGAGCGTGTCCGTTTTCGTAATCTGCTCTCAGAGTATGCAGGCGATAAAATTGTAATTCTTTCCACACATATTGTATCGGATATAGAAGCAATAGCAGATGAAGTGCTATTGATGAAAAAAGGAAAATTTGTATTGCAGGGTACGGTTCCTGAGTTGATTCACAAGGCAAATGGTAAGGTTTGGGAGCTTTCTGTTTCTCCACAAGAAGCTAGACAATGGCAGACAAAAACAACGGTTGCTAATTTACGGCACGAAGGAAAAGAAATTATATTGCGTATTATTTCAGACAATATGCCTAGTGAGCGAGCGGTGCCTTGTGAAGCTACATTGGAAGATCTTTATTTATTTTATTTTCCCACAGAGGAAGGAGTGAAATAGAATGGAACTATTTTGGTTAGAGCATAAAAAGTTATGGCGAAAGAAAATTGTTAAAATATGTGTGTTGTTGTGTTTTGTTTATTGTGTAATTTTTGGAAGCATACTTTCGTTTCAATGGTTTGGTTTTGGCAGTTCAGATGACTATACAAGTGCTTTTGGCAATAATTTTGATGGATATACAGTAATAAAGGATAGTCAGGAATATGCACTTTCATTTGGTGGAGAATTGACGGATGAAACCTTGCAGCAAATAGTAAGTGATTATCAGCAAATGGAAGCTGACGGTATGGAGGAAGAACTGGAAAAGACAGACTGGCAGATAGTTAATAGTTGGCTCGGAACATTGTATCCGGAGCTTCGAGATACCAGTAATTATAAAACGATGATAAGCTATGTTGATCCGGATAAGTTAACAGGCTTCTATGAAAGAAGACAGCAGGTGCTTGATGAGTTTTTGGAGGTCAGTGGTCAGGTAGGAGCTGAAAAAGAGTTTTTGCATCAGATGGAGCGAAAGGTAGAAAAACCATTTCATTATGAATGGGTAGAAGGATGGTCAACGCTTCTTGGTAGTATGGTTGCGGATCTGGGAGTTGTGATGGCTTTGTTTCTCGGTATTGTTTTATCCTCTTTATTTGCTGGAGAATGGCATGATAATACAAGCACACTAGTATTGACGACTCGAAATGGTTGGGGGAAAATAGCTCTTGCCAAAATTCTTACTGGTTTCGCGTTTACAGTGGAGTTATTTGCATTACTTGCTGTTTCAAGTATTATATCGCAGTTGTTTTTTATGGGAACTGCCGGATGGGATATGCCGATTCAGAATATCAAGCTGATTGCTGTTGCACCTATGAATATGCTGCAGGCAGAAATTTATGAATATGCTTTTGTACTGCTTGGAGCAATAGGTTTTGCCGGAATTGTTATGTTTATATCAGCGGCTGTAAAAAATAATGTACTTACCTTACTGCTTAGTCTGGCTGTTGTATATGGACCAATGATGATTGCAGAATATCTTCCTTATGAAATGCAAAAAGCATTGGATTTAATACCATTGGTAGGAAGTTCAACAGATATTTTCAGAACGAATACTTTTCGTATTTTTGGGAAACTTATCTGGTCACCATATCTACTTATTACAATTCCTGTCTTGATTGGTATTCTATGTATGCCATTCGCTATAAAGAGCTGGTCAAGAAGGATGAAGGCATAAATAACAATATGGCAAAGAAAAGAGATAAAAAAAATAAGTTGCGAGGGAAATGGTTGAGAGGAATTATCGAATGGTCAAAAGGTGGATAGCAGGATATATCCGTATTTACAAGAAATGTTTGATGCAGCAAGGAAAGATGGAATATATCCGGTTGTTTGGGAAGGTTATCGAACTTATGAAGAACAGCAGAAAATATTAGATGATAAGATAAAGGCTTATATAAATGAAGGATATTCACAGTCAAGAGCAGAAAGAACTGCTAAGGAATGGGTAGCTTTGCCCGGAACAAGTGAACATCAATTAGGCATTGCAGTTGATATTAATGCTGATAAATCAAAGAGCTCAAATGATGAGGTATATACGTGGCTTGCCGCAAATGCACATAATTATGGTTTTTGCATTGACAAGGAAGGAGTAACAGAAGAATGGCTCAACTCGAAGGCAAAGAGCGCCAGAATGTATGGAAAACTCTGTAAATTCGGTGATGAAGAAAAGGCAATTCAGATAGCACAGCAGAAGTTGGAGCAATGTAAACGAGAAGGTAAAACAAAGCTATCAGAGATGTACCCGTGTACGACAGTGCATGAGCTGATTGGGGAGATTAAGAGGAAAAATCATTCAATTCATCAAGTAAAGAATGAAAAGGGGTGTAAACTTG
Organism: uncultured Eubacteriales bacterium; assembly: GCA_900548855.1. Classification (GTDB taxonomy): domain Bacteria; phylum Bacillota; class Clostridia; order Lachnospirales; family Lachnospiraceae; genus CAG-590. The sequence continues at coordinate 2,020 of URMF01000092.1, read as the reverse complement.
CATCATATAAAGATCCATTAATCAGCTTATGCTAGAAAAGGGGTTTTGCAGAAAGAATAATTATGGTACACCAGCTGCCTATCTCCATATTTGTAAAGAAAAAAATTATGAAAGTGAAATGACAATATCAGCAGTTAAAATGAGGTCGAAGTACACAGGTGAGTTACAAGTGGGACACACAATATTTCTCGGAAAGAAACAATGCCTTTGAGTGAATTCGATTTGACAATCCTTACAGAATGGGAGAGAATAAGTATAAATAACTTAAATACCGTTTGGGAGATTAATCCATTATGTATCAACGTAAATCAAAATTGCAGACGCTGCTGATCTTATCTGCTGATTGTGTCTGTATTTTTGTCAGTCTGATTCTGGCTAACTATATCAGAAATAAGAGACTTTTTGAAAGTGATAATGCGAGGATGGACTTTGGGATGCTGCTTGGTTCCTGCCTTGTGGTCTATCTTGCCATGAACCTTCTTCGTAATACCAACCGGAATATGTTCCTGAGAGGACCACTGCATGAACTGGCGGGGATTGTCAGGAATAACCTGATCATGTTTGGCGGGGCAGCGGTGATCCTGTACTTTTTCAACCTGCTGGATGCCTATTCCAGACTGGTTCTCTTTCTGTTCCCGGTGTTCAACTGTGTACTGATGTTTCTGGTTCATCAATTATGGAAAAAGATGATGCCCTCCCTGTATCAGTGGATCTTTGAACAGCGTAAGATCCTGCTTGTGGCAGATGAGGAGAACGCTGCGATGCTGGTGGAAACCATGAAGGAGATGAAGGATTTCAGCTATGATCTGACAGGAATTGTTCCTATCGCAGAGAGTACACCGCTGTGGACAGAGGGAGAAATCTCCGGTGTTCCAGTCGTGGCAGACTTTGAACATCTGATCGAGTACTGTCAGATGGCATCTCTGGATGAAGTGATCGTAGTTGTTGAGAATAAACGCAGGAAGGATATGCTTCCCATTCTGGAGACTATGGCAGAAATGGGAATTACCGTGCATTATGAGATTCCGGTACCGGAGCTTGCAAGTGCCAGCCAAAAAGCACTTTCCCAGTTTGGAAGCTTTTATGCAGTTACCTATGCAAACCGGGTGGCACCGATAGGACAGCTGATTCTGAAAAGAGTGATGGATCTGGCCGGTGCGCTGGTGGGTTGTGTGATCCTGCTTGTACTGACGGTCCTTGTGGCACCTCTGATCAAGCTGGAATCGCCGGGACCTGTCTTCTTTGCACAGAAAAGAGTAGGCAGGAACGGACGTGTATTTAAGATGTACAAGTTCCGATCCATGTATGCGGATGCAGAAGAGCGCAAAAAGGAACTGATGGCACAGAATGAAATGAACGGTCTGATGTTTAAGATGGAGAATGATCCAAGAATTACGAAGGTGGGAAAATTCCTTAGGAAGACAAGCCTGGACGAGTTTCCACAGTTTCTGAATATTCTGAAAGGGGATATGAGTCTTGTGGGAACAAGACCGCCGACATTGGATGAGTTCAAGCATTACAGCCCTTATCATAAGAAGAGACTGAGCTTCCGTCCCGGACTGACCGGTATGTGGCAGGTCAGTGGAAGGAGTGATATTACGGACTTTGAAGAGATTGTACGGCTGGATGTAGAGTATATTGATAACTGGTCCTTTATGCTGGACGTGAAGATATTACTTAAGACCGTACTGGCCGTATTTAAGGAGAGCGGAGCCAAATAAGCAGTATGAAAAAGGTAGCATATCAGAAGGAAAATATCAGAGTCACCATGAACATGGCGTGGCCCTCTATTATTGAATCGTTTTTTGTAGCATTTGCGGGATTGATTGATTCCCTGATGGTCAGTTCACTTGGATCCTATGCAGTTGCTGCAATCGGACTGACGACACAGCCAAAGTTTATGGGGCTGTCTTTATTTTTTGCAGTGAATGTGGCAATCTCGGCACTTGTTGCCAGAAGAAGAGGAGAACAGAAGCAGGAGGATGCCAACAGGATCCTGAGTACAGTGATTGTTTTTATC
>URMF01000091.1 GCA_900548855.1 uncultured Eubacteriales bacterium | reverse complement strand
TTTTGAGCTCTGCCAGGGAAAAGCTGCCGATCATACAGCCGCCAAGCCCGTCCTCAGTTGCTGCAAGGAGTATGGTCTGTGCCACGATTCCCACATCTCTCTGAAAGCTTGCAATATTCGGTGCCAGATTTTTATCCTGACAGATGACAATGAATGCAGTCGGGTTCATTCCCTCATGGGGAAGGTGTAAATGAGCCAGTCTTGCCGCAAATTTGGTAAGCGGGAGAATCTTTGCCACCTCTTCCTTCTCACAGGCAATGTGATATTTCAAGGGCTGAATATTCAGGCTGGAAGCTGCATATCTGGTCAGATCTACGTAAGACAGCAGCTTCTCCCTGTCAATCTGATAAGACCCATCATACCCTCTGTAGCTTCTGTTTGCTTTCACTAAATCTCTGAACATTTCTCTTCCTACTATGCTTTCTGCTGACATTCCGCTTATTCTACAGCTATCATAAATGTATAATTCGTATCATAGGTTCTTACATAAAGAATCCAATCCTGCCGGATAATATAATCCGGTGCCGTTTTTACCGGTATTTCCTGTACTACTTCCCCAGTATCTATGCGGACAATCTTCAGATAATCGTCTTCAGCCGTAAATCCATATCCGCAGATGATATAATCATCTACAAATGCAAAGCCTCTTGCATTGCAGGTCAGCGGCTCCGTTTTCCAAAGTACACTGTTGTCTGTCAGATCAACTGCTGTGATATAGGCCGTCTGTGGACAGGAACCTGCATAGGTATAATGCCCTGTTGCCAGATAAAGAACGTTATCCCTTACTGCCGCATAAAAAAGATTCTGATCAATAAAATCATAATCCGCTTCCACATACTCTGTGCTATACTGATATTCCCTAAGATCAAAGGTGACTGTTTTCCCGGTAGCCAGCTCTGTCAGAAAAAGGGCTGGCTGATCTGCCTCATTTCTGAAGGACTCATAACGATACTTCCCGTCCTCATAGGGAAATCCCGGTCTCTGCAATCCATTGTCCTGAAACCACTTATCCTCATCAATGATCTCATTAGGCTCTTCACTGTCCTTGATAAGAGCAATGGCGGTAAGCTCCCGTTCCTGCACCCGATCCGACCTATAATAGGAAAAAGACGGATTCGACAGGATCACATATATATCCATCTGCTCATTTTCGCCGCTATTTCCTGGATCACTGCTTTCCACATCTTCTGTCTGCGCCTCTACAGTCAGACCATTCTCATCTTCTGAAATCGTATCTTCTTCTGTGGAAGCATTCCCATTTTCATCAGCCTGTACTTCCTCTGTGACCACTGCCTCTGTATCTTCCTCTGTACTCCCCTTCGCTGTCCCTGCACAGCCCATTAGCAGGCCTGCAGCAACAAGAATAGCTCCAAGCATTAATTTCTGTTTTCTCATATTTTCCTCACTTTCACGATCACAATCGTCAGATATGGTAATTTTTCCGGCCATTCTTCAAGACCACGCATCACCATCTCATTTTCAAGGCCACAGTCTGCCACTGCATGCACCTGTAGCTCTTCACCGTTTTTCTCCAGGCATGCTGCCTCCTTTTTCAGTACTTTCTTTACATGCTGCAGTTCCCCGCTGCTCTGCCAGACGGCAGATTTCCTCTGCGGTCTTCTCCCATGCTGCTTTCAATTCCCCTTTATTCTTCGTCATGGGAAAGTCAGCCAGCATGAATTCCTTCTCTGCCACCTCCGGTGATTATCTGTTTTCACCCAGCAGAAACAGATCCAGCATGAAATTATTTTAACAAGTTACTGAGGAAATACAATAACCTTTTGATCAGGTTCTCTGGAAATAAAGCGAAAATACTAAACTGCTCAAAAAGAAAACGGGAGTGTATTCAAAAATTCAACATATAAAATGAGCTGCCGCACGTTAGTGCGACAGCCCCAGGAATAAATAAGACTTTTTTAACAACATTTATAGGTAGTGTTGTTCTCCATGTTTAGCATTTACAACTCCGATTCCTACGCTAACAAGCACAAGTGCTATGATATTTTTCATAGAAAAAACGGACTCACCGAGAAATATTCCCGACATTATCACGCCAAAAACCGGAATAGAAAACGCAAACATTGTAACCTTTCCCACCGGATTATATTTTAACAGCAGCGTCCATATACTGAAAGCTACTGCAGATAGTGCTGCCAAATACAAAAGAAGACAGGCTGCCTTTAAGGAATATACCTGTACTCGTCCTCCCATGCAGATTCCTATTATTATCATTAGCAGACTTCCAAACAATATCTGATATGACGTAATTGCCATCGGCGATTCCTGTTTTACTATTTTTTTCAAATATACATTACTGATTCCATAAGATGCAGCAGCCGCCAGCATAAGTCCCTCACCCCTAAAGGAAAAACTACCATTTAATATTCCTGTTAAATTTATCAGAATCACTCCTGCTAATCCAGCAATACATCCAAAGATGGTTTCCCAGGATAGCCTTTCATTTTTAAGCAGGAAATGCGCTGCTATAACAGAAATAAACACATTTGAAGCATTTATAATTGCACTTTCTGATGATGAAATATACGCCAGACTAATGTGAAAACACGTATATTGAATCGTAGTCTGCAATAACCCCTGCCTGATAATCCCCGGAATCGACAGCTTCCTCACCCGCAAAATCCGTTTTTTCCAAATGCACCCGACAATAAAAGTAATTATTCCCGATATAAAAAAACGGACTCCTGCAAACAAAATCTGGCTACCCGTATCCGAAATTTTGAACAGTGGATATGCTATTTTCACACATGGGAATGCACTTCCCCACAGCACACAGCAAAAAAGAGCTCCCAGACTCAGCCACACCGGATTTTGCAGATTAATCTTTAATTTGGCCATACAATTCCTTTCCAGCATATGCTTTAATCCTTATTTATCGAATCGCCTGTAAATATCTTTTTGCTCTGTCTTCTATAATCTGAAATACTTCTTCATCACAATAGCTTGAAAACAAACCGGCATCTACAAGCTGTTTTCCGACTCCAAAACAGCTGACACCGGCACTTTGAAATGCAGGTATATCTTCCGGACGGATTCCACCCACAGCAGCAATAGGAATATAGTCAAGAGGAGCCTTTATCGCGCGGATATAAGCTTCTCCCAGATAATTTGCCGGAAATACTTTTACAATATCTGCACCTGCCTGATATGCCCTTATGATCTCACTTGGCGTAGCTGCTCCCGGTATAGAAACCAATCCCATTTCTTTAGTAGCACGCACTACCTCCTCGTTTAAATTCGGAGAAATAATGTACTCTCCTCCGATCTCTGCAACCCTTTTTACCTGTAGCTTATTTATTACTGTTCCGGCACCAATATGTATGGAATCCCCGTAATGCTTTCTTAAGCCTTCAATATTCCGGAGACTTTTTTCCATTGATAATTCCGATTCATTATCAATAGCCAGCTCAAAAAAGTGCATACCCATATTTTTCAGGATATCTACTGTAGCAATCAGCTTTTCTTCCGCCAACCCTCTGAGAATAACAATCAGCTTCTCTTCTAAAAGTCTATCCTTCAGGTCACTCATCATCCTACTCACCTTCCTTCCATTTATAATATAATTCTGCGAGACGAAATGCCCCTTTCGCCGCCATCAGTTCGTCCTCATCCAAAAGATGAACCTTCTTTTCCTGCATAATATCTGTTAATATATCATAAACAGCCTGTGCAATTATCCGCTTACCTGCAATAACAAACTGCACCTCTTCCAAAGCCTCTGTCTTCTTAAACTCACATATACTCAGGCAATCATAATACATCAATACCCCTAACAGGAAATTGGCTGCCTTCTTTTTATCTTTATGTACATATTTTTGATAAATACGTGTTTTAAAAACTGCACTTGTAAAGGAATTCTTCTGTGCCGTCCGAGCTCCATCTGACACCGCCTGATAATCATATTCCTCTTCACCGACAAAGAAATCCGGAAGTGAATCCTTTAATAACGTATGGAAAAACAAAGCATCAAGCAGTTCTCCACTCATGGTTGTCTTACAACGGCAGATAAACCCTTCTTCATTTGCATATATTATTTTAGTATGGGAGCCTGGTAAAACAAAAATCAGATCCTCGCCCTTGCCACGCTCCCTCAACAAAGCCACCGCCTCTGTTTCTTCTCCACGCATAACATCCATCTGCTCCAGCGTATCTATTCCGATATTCTCTACATGGTTCCTGACTCCCGGAATCATGTAAAAAGGTATTCTGGTAATATCATTAAAGAAGCGGCATTCTATTGCATTGCACAAAGCCCTTTCATCAACAGGTGCGCATAAATATGGAATTTCTTCAAGCCCCACATTAGAGGTTAACATCCCCGAGCAAAAAATCCCTTGAACCTGGCTTTCTTCTATATGACTTTCTTCTATCAGGCCATCAATACATCTTTTTACCGTTTCACGGATCACCTGATCAGATCCATCCATAGCGGTATTCCTGACACCTGCTCTTTCTTTTTTAGAAGAAACAAAGGAACCATCCTGTTTCCACAAATATGCCCGAGTATTCGTTGTACCACCATCAAGAGTAATGATATATTTCAATTCATGATTATATTCTTCCGAATTTTGCAAGCAATTCATCAACGGTTGCTCCTCTCAGAATTTCTTCTCTTGTTGCAATTTCAAGATCTGCCTGAGCGCGTGCCTTTTTATATACAGCTTCCAGCTCATTGTACGGAACTACCGCAACACCGATTTCATCCGCAACAATTAAATCTCCTGGATTTACAATAACACCTCCGCAACAGACAGGAACATTTACCGCAATAGGTTCCTTCCTTCCCGAATATGCTGTATGCGCTGCTCTAGGTCCTGACGCCTTGGCAGTTATCGGAAACTCCAGCATCTTCGCCTCATCTGTATCACGGCAGCTGCCATCAATCACAGCGCCTGCTATACCGGCATTTCTTGCAAGGCCAGACATAAGTCCTCCCCAAATTGAGGTTTCCGTTTCTCCAAATGCATCAATTACAATAACATCCCCAGGTCTGGCAATTTCAAATACACACAGGCAATCCACGATATCTCCTGCTGTCAGCTTTACAGTAATAGCCGGACCAATTATTTTTTTATTGATGGATTTGGGCTTCATATCATGTCGCATTACCTGCTCTCTCTCCATTGCGTCCCCTACAACGCAGGAAAGGGAATAAACATCTTCCATTTCTTTATATGGTTTGATCAGTTCCTCCTGGATATCCGGTCTCGGATTCATTATACATTTCATTATCTTTACACCTTTCTTTTAATTATTTGCCAATGAAGAACATTAGTCTGATTATCTTTGTAAGCATGCGATGCCTGAATCAGGAGCTTCTCATGGGATGTTCCTTTCCCAATGACCAAATTATTTGAATAAGCCCCTAATCCCTCTGTACGAACTTTTAAATATCTTCCTTCATCCCAGTGAATTCCATCCTCCGAGCAATATAAGACAAAATTTCCTGCTTGTTCGCCATTATTTCCGCTTCTGCCATGAAGAAAATACAAATGTTCGAAACCTACAACCTGCGGGTTCCGGATTTTTTTTGCCACAAAGGTTGTACCTGCCTGTCCCCACGACATTCCTTTATCCTCACTTAACACATAGGACAGATTATATTCATCATCCAGATTATAATTGTACACAATCAGACGGCCATCCTCCAGAAACATCATGCTTCCATATCCATGATGCAGCGACGGAATTGGAATTCTGCTTCTTTCATAATAGTTTTCTCCACCGTCTTCACTAACCACAAGTGAATAATAATGATCTGTGGTTTGACCTGTCCAATCAACCGTCGCATCATTGACAAATAAAAGTAGAAAAATTGTTCCCTCCTGATATATCGCATCATAAATACGTCCTCGACGTGTTCCTATCTGACGCAGATTACTCCATGTGCTTCCTTTATCCCGGCTAATTGAATAAGATGGCACCATATAGGGTTGCCACTGTGGATCATTTGATATATCACATATTAATTGATATACAATAATATCTCCCTTTTCATTCACTATTGCCTTTTCACACATAGCGGAGTATTTCATCTCAGAATGTAGCAATTTTAATGACGGCTGAAAGATATAGGGCTGTGACCATGTTTCCCCATAATCCTCTGACCTTTTATACTCCATCCATCCTACCGCAGAATGTCCCTTTTCATCAAGTGAGCAATTAGGGTAAAAAGCTAAAATTTTTCCTTCCTCATACTCCACCAAAGCATGTCCCAAATGACCGCTCCGTCCATTTATTTCATGGTTCACAAAGACATTTCCTTCTGGTGGCACTACATCAAATTCATCTTCAAATTTCATCTAAAATTCACCACCTTATAAAATTGTAAGCATTTTCCAAATCAAGCAGCTTTGTTCTGTCAATCATATAAAGGCAGATAGGTTAATCTGCCTTTATATACAGTGTCATGATCCTACTTTGCTTCATCCAAAGCCTTTTGAATCTTTTCGTCCGTCTGCTTGGCCAGTCCTTCAAGGTCATCATTTCCCATCAGGATTTCCTGTGTAATGCTCTGAAGCAGGAGCTCACCTTCTACCTGATTATATGCACTGTAATACCCTTTAACAGGCCATGTAGGGAACTGCATAGAAGGTAAACACTTTTCTTTCAGGTCATTGTGGATCGGAGTATTAAAAATTTCATCACTATACCAGTCACTTCTTGTCGGCAGTGTTCCTCTTGC
>URMF01000090.1 GCA_900548855.1 uncultured Eubacteriales bacterium | reverse complement strand
ATTTATAGAAGTAAGGAAAACTATAACTTCAAGCTTGTAAAACTGACTATCATTATGGTATAATAGAAATATACAAATCGAAAGTTGTGGAGGTGAAATGAATATGATGATGTTCTTAAAATTAAGAAATATCTGAGTTCATAGAACTATGTTAAATAGTTTTATGTATAGGCAGAACCCGAAAAACTATTTAATAAAGGAGATTGTGCAATGATATTTCAAGATAATGTAATCAAAGAGTACTTAAAAAATGTTTATTTTATAACGGGAACACCTTGTGGAGGAAAGACAACCGTTTCACGTGCGTTGGCGGAAAAGTATGGATTTGAACTATTTGATGTTGATGAGAGATTCGACGAGCACAAAAAAATGTCGAACCCATTATTTCAGCCTGCGATGAATACGTATTTTAACAGTGCAGATGAATTTTTTGGAAGAACAGTTGAAGAATATAAGAATTGGCTGTTGAATAATACTCGTGAACAGTTAGAGTTTGTTCTTCTTGATTTGATTCGTTTATCAGAAAATAAGAAAGTTTTGTGCGATTGTCATCTTACAGTTGCTCAGGCACTCGCTTTTTCTGAACCAGCGAGAGTTGTTTTTCTCATAAAAGACCCATCTAATCTTGTTGATGAATATGGTAATCGACCAGATCATCAGGGATTTTTTCAGTACTTAAATTCAGCGACTGATATAGAAAAAGCCAAACAAACTGTGAATATTACCTTATATGAACTCAATGTAAATCGCATAGAGGAGATTAAAAGCAGTTCTTTCTTTTGGATAGAGAGAACTGTGGATAGTACAGTTGAGAGTACATTAACTTGTGTCGAAAAACATTTAGGTTTAATATAGTTGAAGAAAGACATTCGATTATAGCACATTTTGTTTAATGAATTAGTGCCACAAATTGAGAAGTATTCTTGATTTGTGGCATCTTAATAAGGCAGAATAAAGGAATAAAAAGAATCTTAATTCTGTTAAACGCTATTGACAACTTCATATTTAGTGAATGATAACAATTTATAATTTAGTATTGGATAAAGAATAAAAAAGGAAGTAAGTTATGACGAATAAAGAAATAATGGATATAGCAATGCAGCAATCTGCATATGACACAAATGCAAAGGTTTCTGACTTCCTTCAGGATACAAATGTATTTGTTAAATCTGGAGTTGGACCTTTGGCAAGAAAATATTATAAAGAACCTATCGCTTGTAATTTTGTGTCTTATGGAAGCAATGTAGTTGCATCTGTGAAAGATGAATTTAAAGAAATAGTTGAAACATATCTGAGTAAGTTTGAATTTTATCATTGTTTTGAGACGCCTAACATGCACTGGCTTGATGAACGGATGAAAGAAAAAGGATATAGAGTATGTTTTATGGCAGAGTATTTTTTGCCGGATATGGAACGATTGAAAAGATTAGAGTGCAATTATGTCCTTAAAGTGTTAGAACAAAAAGATTTTGCAGATTTGTATCTTCCAATGTGGGGGAATGCATTGTGTGCAGATAGAAAAGAATTAGATGTTCTGGGAGTTGGAGCATATGATGGTGAGAAGCTTGTAGGTCTCGCAGCGTGTTCAGCGGATTGTGATAATATGTGGCAGATAGGTGTCGATGTTTTGCCTGAATATCGAAGAATGGGAATTGCTTCATCACTAACAAGTAATCTTGCAATTGAAATAATTGAAAGAGGCAAAGTACCATTTTACTGCTGTGCGTGGTCAAATTTTAAATCGGTAAAAAATGCATTGCGCAGTGGTTTTGTGCCTGGATGGGTGGAAATGACGGTAAAAGCAGCAAGCTTAGTTGATGAAATGAATAAGTAATAAATTCCGATTTTCAGAACAATAATAAATCTTTATTGCTATTTAGTGAGGTGTAAATATGTCAACTGGAATTATGATAATTGGTCCATCTGGAAGTGGAAAGACAACACTTGGAAAAATAGTTGCACAGAAACTGGGATATCTATATTTTGATGTGGATGATTATATTTGGAAACAGAATACAGATAGTCCATATACACAAATGTATACGAGGGAAGAAAAGATTAGCAGACTGAACACTGATATTGCTCCATATGAACATTTTGTTATGGCTGGTTCGATGAGTTCCTTTCATTATGCATTTGATGATATGTTTAAAATGATGGTATTTCTTTATGTTGAACCAGATATTCGAATACAACGAGTTCATAAAAGAGCAATAGAGCGATTTGGAAGAAGAGTACTTGAAGGTGGAGATATGTATGAATCCCATATGAAATTTTTGAAAGATAATCGAAGTTATGAAGAAGATGGATCACCAAATATGAGAGAACAGAAAGAATGGATGACAAATATGTCGTGTGTAAAAATTGAATTGGACGGTGCTACGGACCTTGAAAGTAACGCAGATATTATTGTAAACAATTGGAGTGGGATAGTGGAATAAATTTTAGTTTATTCTCTCAATGGGGATAGCTTTGAAAATTGAAATTTTATCTATGTAAAGAACCCACAAATTTCAGGTTGTCGGATTGTAAAGGCAGAGCCTTACGCAAGGTGCAGGAGAAAGACTCCGCTCGGGTTAAGGGCGAAGCGCCTTAGCCGGTCAAGGGTGCAACCATTGCCCAGTTAGTGGCGTTTCGCCACTAAGTACTGGGTATTGCTTGTAGCAGAGCTTCACAAGATTAAGCAACTTCGTTGCAATTCCCTTCGGGAAAAAAACTAAATATTGTTACGATAAACAGACTGAGTAGAGAGATTTACTTGGTCTTTTTTTATGGAAAGAAAGGAAAGATTAGCATGAAAGCAACTAGGCACAATGGACGGTCAGGCAAGCATGGAACCTATGACGCAAAGCACAATGACCGCAGATTTGATGTAGAAAATAGTGAGCATATTGACGCAGAGAGAACGAAGATGAATGTGTACTGGGATTGTTATCAGGGGTACAGCCTGCAGAGTGATAAGGACGAGCGGGCGAGATTCACTTTTACGGAAATAGAAAAAGCATATTATGTTGAGAAATATTCAGACCATGTGGACGGTCAGAATGAGAGAAACCGGAAAGCAAGACACTATGACCGAGTAAAAACGATTGATGCTATTCTTGAAAATAATAAAACGTGTCCGGAAGAAACTTTATTACAGCTTGGAAACATGGACGGTGCGGTGTCTGCTGATGTGCTTGCACAGGTCAGTGCAGAATATTTCGAGGAATTTAACAGACGGTATGGTTCCCATGTTCATATACTGGACTGGGCTTTGCATCTTGATGAAGCAACACCACATATTCATGAACGGCATGTATTTGATGCGGTGAATCAGTATGGAGAATTATGTCCCCAACAGGATAAGGCATTGGAAGAACTTGGCTTTGAACTTCCGAAGCCGAATGAGAAAAAGGGAAAGTACAATAACCGGAAGATGGTTTTTGATGAAGAGTGCAGAAAACTATTTATCAGCATCTGTCAGAATCATGGACTGACGATTGATGTTGAGCCGGTGTATGGCGGTGCAAGCTATCTGGAGAAGCAGGATTTTATCATCATGAATCAGAAGAAACGCATTGAGGAAAAACAGGCTGTTCTTGATGGTCTTGTGATGAAGATAGAGGACGTAAACGCAGTCATTGAAGAAGCAGTAGACCTTGCTTATGAAAAGGCTTGTGAGGTTGTCACAAAGCGTGTGAAAGAGGAAACAGTGAAGCATGATGTTGATGTCGTAAAGGACTATGGAGAGCTTTTACAGCAACAGCCGAAAGATAAACTCAGTGATAAATCAAAGTCGGTGGCTTCCAAGGTCGTAAATGCGATTGTTGCCAAACTGGAAAAAGCATCACAGGCACTTTTGGGAAATATCATCTCTGCCCTGAATGAGCCGAAAAATAAGGTTAAGGCAAAGGAACAGATTAAGGAACAGGCAAGGGTTTCCATTCAGGCAAAACTGAAAGAAAAACAGAAGCAGGTTATGGAATATGAGAAAAAACAAGATGTGCATATCAGAAAAAAGAATATGGAACTTTAGGAAGCATTTGTAATCCATTAGTGGAAATACAGATGCTTTTTTATTGTCCGGAAAGGATTGTATGGGAGTATTTGATGAAGTAAAGGAAAGAGTGACCGCAAGGGAAGTCATGGAGAGAGCAGGCATTGTTTTCAATCGAAATAACATGTGCAGATGTCCGTTTCATCAGGACAAAACGGCGAGCATGAAAGTAAAACCGACAGATAAAAAATATTTTTGTTTTGGTTGTGGGGAAAAGGGAGATGCGATTGATTTTGTCGCTAAATATTATAACCGGTCACCAAGAGAAGCAGCCATGCAGATAGCTGACGAGTTTGGGATTATCTATGACAGTTCGGTGCGATCACCGCCCAAGCCGGTAAGAAGAGAGAAATCTCCAATGCAGATTCTTGAAGAAACGAAAACAAAGACATATCGGGTGCTGTCCGACTATCTTCATCTGCTGAAAGAATGGGAGCGGAATTTCAGACCGGAAAGCATGGAAAAGATTGATGAAAGATATGTGGAAACTGTGCAGAATCGGGAAAAGGTTGAGTTTCAGCTTGATACCCTGCTGTGGGGTACGGAAGATGAAAAGGAAGCAGTGATACACGATTTAGGAAAGGGGGTGGAAGATATTGAGAGAAGAGTCAGGGAATATCGCAGGAATCAGGGAACAGTTAATCACAACAGACAAAGGAGCTGTGAAGCAGTGCATTAGAAATGTGGTTACAGTCTTTGAGAACGACCCGAAGTTCAAGGGAGCCATTCGTTATAACATGATGACTGACAGAAACGACATTGTTAAGGGGTTAGGGTGGTATCGTGAGAGTCCGGCACTTACAGATTCTGATATAGACCATATCATGTTGTATCTTGAAGAACATTACAGCCTTACAACGGAAAAGAAGATAAAATCGGCTATCAATGTGGTTGCTATGGAAAATAAGTATCATCCGATTCGTGAAAAACTAGGTTCTCTGGTCTGGGATGGGAAAGAACGTATCAAAGATGTGCTTCATCACTTCCTTGGAGCCGATCAGAACAATTATGTCTATGAAGCAATGAAAGTCCTTCTGTTAGGGGCAATTTCAAGGGTATACCGATCTGGAACGAAGTTTGAATATATGCTGATTCTGGTGGGGGGTCAGGGAGCCGGAAAGTCAACGTTTTTCAGATTCCTAGCCATGAATGATTCATGGTTTACGGATGATTTGAAGAAACTTGATGATGAAAATGTGTTCCGGAAGATGCAGGGGCATTTAATCATAGAACTGTCAGAAATGATAGCAACAGCCAGTGCAAGGAGCATTGAGGATATAAAGTCATTCATCAGCAGACAGAGCGACATTTACAAGGTTCCTTATGAGACACAGCCAAAGGACAGACCGAGACAGTGCGTGTTTGGTGGCACTTCCAACGCTATGGACACGCTTCCTCTCGACAGAACAGGCAATAGACGATTTATGCCAGTCATGGTTTATCCAGACAGGGCGGAGTGCCATATTCTTGAAAATGAAGAGCTTTCAAGAAAGTATATCGAGCAGGTGTGGGCGGAAGCTATGGAGATATACAGGTCAGGAGAGTTCAGGCTTATGCTAAGCAGGGAATCAGCCGAGTATCTGAAAGATTATCAGAAGCAGTTCATGCCGGAAGATGCAGATGCAGGAATGATACTTGCGTTTCTTGATAATTTCAAGGGGGACAGGGTTTGTTCCAAAATGCTTTGGAAAGAAGCTCTTCACAGGGATTATGAGCCAAAGAGAATTGAATTGAAACAGATTTGCGACATTATGAATAATTCGGTAACAGACTGGATTATGAGTGATGGTGCCATGCATTTCGGTGTCTATGGCAAACAGCGTGGCTGGGTTCGTGCCGGTTTCTCTCAGGGAATCCCCGACAAAGCGGACAGCGATGGTTTTATGGCAGTACCGAAGCAACTGGAATTAGAGATACCATTCAAGTAACAGAATTGATGATGTTACCTTTTTGTTACCGGTTCTGTTACCCAGTGAAAGTATTGATTTTACTGGGTTTTCTCTTGTAGGTAACAAAAGTAACAAGAAAATAGAAAAATAAGTAAAACACAGGTAGCAGATACAGGTAGGGTGATTTGAGAGGTCTTTTCGGTCATGTTACCTTTTTTGTTACCTGTCCCTTGTAGGGGGAATCTTGGAAAGGAGAGGTGCGAATGCAGGAAGAGAAAACAGCGGAAAATAAAGCAAATTATATTGATGGTGGCAATTTCAAGGCGAGAATAGGAAACACTACCTACCTTGTCGGGGTGTTCTTCAACAAAGCAAAAAAGGTAACAATAGAGGACAGAATGAAGAATTTAATCTGTCAGGAAGTGACAGCAGGCAATTTCTAAGGCTGTACACTACAAAAACAACTCATTTTTTAATGAATTATCATTCTCTGTATTGACAAAACGCTTCCTAAAGGCACAGTCCTCGTGGAATGTGGCAAAATGCTGTCTAAGAATAATTACCGGATCAAGGTGCTGAATACCATTAACTTTGCAAAATCAATGCATTACAATCCTTTCGCTTATATCCGTAGCGAAAAGGATATTCTGAAACTCGTAAACACAATCATTGTAAATACCAAAGGGGAAGGACAGCAAGCCTCTGAGGATTTCTGGGTGAAAGCGGAAAAGCTCTATTATACAGCCCTGATAGCATATATCTGGTACGAAGCACCGGAGGAGGAACAGAATTTTTCCATGCTGATTGATCTGGTGGATGCCAGTGAAGCAAGGGAAGATGATGAGAATTTCAAAAATGCGGTTGACCTGCTGTTTGAGGAGCTGGAAAAGGAGAACCCGAACCACTTTGCGGTCAGACAGTATAAAAAATACAAGCTGGCGGCGGGTGTTGTATGCTCTAAAAGACTTCTTAATCAAGCGGTTGGGAAGTCTCTTAGAA
>URMF01000089.1 GCA_900548855.1 uncultured Eubacteriales bacterium | reverse complement strand
GGTGCCGTGTTTTGGCACCTTATGTACTGCTACGAGCGACAAGTAGTGCAAACGTGCCCTGTGGTAAATTGTTTATTTTGTACAACATTCGGCTTCAAAAACAGAGTTTCGCAATCACCTAGTTATCTTAGTATGTGTGAGGTACACAATTCCTATTCTATTTTCTTACAGACTGTCTTTCAGATTCTTAATTACAATCAGTTCCTGATTATATAGATGCTTACGCATTATCTCCCTTGCCGTTGCAACATCATTGGTAAGGATTGCATTGGTTATGGCATAATGCTCATTTACAAGAACATCATGATAAGAAAAATCCTTCACATATTCCACACGATAGCGGTATACCTGTTCTCTGAGATTGTGAGCAATTGTAATCAGCCGCTGGTTTTTTGTAATCTCAAAAATTACATCATGAAACGCCACATCTCCATCTACAATATTCTGCACATGCTTTGTGTCAATGGCTTCCTTGAATTTAATACACGCCTGCTTTAATTTTTCCTTCCCCTCTTCATCTATGCGGGCACAAGCGAGCTCTACCGAAAGCTCTTCAATAGCTGTACGGACCTCTAAAGCATCCCTTAAATCCTTCTCTGTAATCCGTGCAACCTCAGCACCCCGCCTTGGAATCATTACCACCAGACCTTCCAGCTCCAACATGCGGATTGCCTCTCTTACCGGAGTACGGCTGACTCCCAGTTTATTCGCAAGCTTAATCTCCATCAAGCGTTCTCCTGGCGAAAACTCTCCGGTAATAATTGCCTGCCTGAGTGCATGAAACACCACATCTCTCAGGGGCAGATATTCATTTTTGCCATCATATTTTAACTCCATCTGTCTTCCTCCTATATTATATTCTGGTTAAATGGCTGCACGACATATACCTGGTTTGCCAGCTTCCGTTCCCGTATCCGCTGCTGCGCCAGGTTCGCATCACCAGGATTTTCAAAAATTCCAAATACAGTAGGGCCGGAACCGCTCATCAAAGAATTCATGGCTCCCTGCTCCAGCATACATTTTTTAATCTCTTCAATGACCGGATGCTCCGGAATCGTAACAGTCTCTAATACATTTTCCATACGTGCAGTAATTCCGGAGAGCTTTCCCTTTTTAATTGCCTCCACCATTCCGTCAATATCTGGATGAGCTTCCAATTCTTTTGCATCCAAATGCTCATACACAAACCTTGTAGATACAGAAACCGACGGTTTTGCAATCAAAATATAACAATCCGGTATCGGTGGCAGAGGAGTCAGAATCTCACCGATTCCCTCTGACAATGCGGTTCCCCGAAGCACACAATACGGTACGTCGGCGCCTAATTTCACCCCGGCTTCCATCAATTTTTCCCTGCTTAAATGCAGCCCGAATAGCTTAGAGGCTCCCACCAGAGCTGCCGCACAGTCCGTGCTGCCCCCTGCCATCCCCGCCGCCACAGGAATACACTTAAATAAATCTATTTCCATACCCTTCTCTATATGATAGGTATCTTTTAGAAGCTTTACCGCCTTATAAACCAGATTATTCTCATCTACCGGCAAAAAACCAAGGTTGGTTTTCATGCGGATGACATCTTCATCCAATACCCGGAGGGTTAATTTATCAAATAGTTTCACAGTCTGCATAACCATACGCACCTCGTGGTAACCGTCCTCTCTCTTTCCTACCACATCCAATGCCAGATTAATTTTTGCATATGCTTTTAGCTGTAATGTATTCTCCATATCCGACTCCTCCCAGGTTATATTGACTAGATATTGTATACAATATACAGTATACCATTTTACTATCGTTTTATCCAATAAAAAATATGCATCAGCGTATTTTTATGTTATCATTGATGATAAAGTAATTTTCATGTTTTATAAATACGACAAATTGGGATTTCCCAATGCTATCAAGAGAATTTAATTGATATTTTCTACCACTTAGTATATACTATGTATATACCGAATGTGAGGAGGTTTATATATGCAGGCACAAGTAAAAGAATGGGGAAATAGTCAAGGAATCAGATTGCCAAAAGAAGTATTGAGAAGTGCAGGAATCGCATTGAATGAGTTTTTAGATGTCACGGTGTCAGATGGTGTAATCACTTTAGTGAAACCATTTCGTCATAAAACTTTGGAAGAGAGAGCCGCTGAGTTTGATGGAAAGTTAATGCTTGATGGCGAATATGATTGGGGTGAACCTGTCGGAAGAGAGGTATGGTAATGGAATTTTTACATCAAGGAGATATTCTTAAGATTGAAAAAATAAAACATCCCGTATTGGTGGTTAGTAAGGATTTTTTTAATACTAGTGGTGAAATAATTGGATGTCCAATTATTAGAAATTCTACTCCGGGTCCACTTCATATATGGATGGCTACAGAAGAAAAGGAAGGCTATATACAATGTGAAAAACTTGCATTGTTAGATATGTCGCTTCGCGGTTACAAGAAAGTAGATAGTTTGCCACTTTCAGAAATGATTAATATATCTGATGCTATTCAGGGAATTTTTGAATACGTTTGATTAAAATTCTAAAATGAGAAAGATTTGAATTAACCAAAGGTTAATTGTATGGGAACAGAAACTGGAATTTGTGGAGGTATATCTAATTGAAAAATATATATATTATGACTTGGAACACTGGATTATACAGAGAAAAAACATTAATGCCTATATGTCAAAGATACAGATCTATTATAAAATGGGTTAAAGAATACTTAGAGAATCAAGATGCTATTTGCTTTTTGCAGGAAATACCATATTATAGTAATGAAACTTGGGAAAAACATACATTATTCTTAGAGTTAGAGAAAGACTTTCCCCAAAAAGATTATGATATTAAATATAATGTATCTTCCAAAAAACAAATTATGATGACAGTAGTTATTGCTAAAAAAGGGACAATTGAAAAAGTTGATAGTGATTCTTTTAATAGTAATCGAATACTTACAGTTAAATATAAAGATATTAAGATTACTGGATTACATGCATATCACGGTAAAGATAATGCAAAAGATTTGGAGAATTTAAATAGTTGTAGTTCAGAAATTGTTTTAGGCGATTTTAATGCTGGAAACTATATTGAATGTGAAAATAGAACAATATTTAATCATATTCTTAAAGAACATGTGTGTATCTGTAATATTGCTACTCGTTTAGAGCCCAAAAATAATCGGAGAATGTGCGTTGATCATGTCTTTGTGCAAGAGCAGTATGTTACTCGTTGTAGAAATATGATTGTTCATGAAAATGCTGAATTTTCAAAGCTTTCAGACCATTTTCCACTAACTTTTGAATTTATATTAGAGAATTAATATTTCAAGCGTGATAATTATTATACAACTTCCAGTTTGTAGAGAAGACAATAGACAGGAAACATAATATTTAACGCTGAAAAATAATACGGCTATGCATATTTATTCCCTAATATACATAGCTGTATTATTTTTTTGACTTTGCCTACAGGCTGAACTGTTTGCAATACCATCAGAACGTTTGTTAGCCAATTTTTCAAAAAAATCTTGAAAAATTTGATTTTTCCTATAAACTTATATTAACTATCTGTCGATAATTTATTTAGAAACTGCGTAGTAGATATTTTTTTATTAACCAAGGAGGGTATATTATGTCAGTAGGAAATGTAGGAAGCAGTACTTATACAAGTGATTTAGTTTCACAGATTAAGGGCAATAGTCAGAGCACGGATGTGAAGACAAGTGAAGCAGCAGCAAAGAGCGCAGAGGATACCGGTGTTGTTTACGAGTCTTCTAAGGATAGTGCCAGTACCGCATCATCCACAAAGAAAAACAGCAAGGTGGACAGTGCAACCATTGCAAAATTAAAGGCCGATGCCGATGCAAGACTTTCCCAGTTAAAGGGAATTGTAGAACAGTTAATTACTAAGCAGGGAACAACCTCTAAAAATGCCAGCATGTGGAGTCAGTTCCGTCAGGGTATTTTGGATGGAAGTATTACAGTAGATGAAGCAACTGCCAAACAGGCAGCAGAGGATATCTCCGAAGATGGTTACTGGGGTGTAAAACAGACCTCTGAGCGTATTCTTGATTTTGCCAAGGCTTTAACCGGCGGAGACAGCGAGAAAGCCGAGGAAATGCGTGCTGCTATCAAAAAGGGATTTGATGCCGCTGCAAAGCTTTGGGGTGACGAACTTCCAGAAATTTCCCAGAAAACATATGATGCTGTTATGAAAGGAATTGACGAGTGGAAAAAGGGAGAGGAAGCTTGAAACCTTATCAACACATAAAATAGTATATATCCTACTGCCACCGATTTATTTGCAGACCAGAGCATTTATCGGTGGCAGTTTTGCGTATTCCCATAACATCAACTTTTCTTTTCCTTCTTATAAAATTCTTTTTTTATTCCGATATATATAATAAGAAGCTAATGGCATTCTAACGTAATTTCAAGGAGGAGATTACCATGAATGCACAAACATATACCCAGGTTGTTAATCCGGTTTTCGCCATTTTAGCAACCCCAAAATATAATCATCGTCACCAGAAACAGCAGCAAGAAAAAAGAGCAAAGCAACTAAAAACCTTTGAATCCCTTTTTCATACAGCCTGCAGCACAATCGATGACGCATTGCTTCTAAATGACCCCGGCTGTTATGGCAAGGATGCAAGACCAGTCGTTGGAAATGTCAGTAGCTTCAACAAAACCCTATAAACCAGGGCGGCACACAAATCTACAACCATTGTGTGCCGCCTTTTTGACTGGCAGACCATTTCTTCCTTTTAAAATTCTTAAGAAACCATTCACAAAACCTAT
Organism: uncultured Eubacteriales bacterium; assembly: GCA_900548855.1. Lineage (GTDB taxonomy): Bacteria > Bacillota > Clostridia > Lachnospirales > Lachnospiraceae > CAG-590. The sequence continues at coordinate 2,232 of URMF01000089.1, read as the reverse complement.
ACATTTCGGACACGTTTTTTTCACAACTTTTCAATATACTATGTCTTGTAAGAACTTTTCATATGAGTGCATTAAGTTGTACTCAAATTCTCCCCCTCATTAACAGAAGCGAAGGACCGTGTCCTTCGCTTCTTGTATGTCCTGTATTATTTTTCTGCTAATTCCTCTGCCAGCTTTTCCAGATTGTCAAGGTCCGCTGCCTTTACAGTGGAACGGATGGTTACCATATTTTCCAGTACCGTAACATCCTTCATCGCCTCAAACTGCTCCTTCATCAGTTTACCCGACATTGGCGCCCAGGAACCATTTTCAATAATTGCTACGGTCCGTTTCTGGTATGCTTTTATCTTCAGATGATAAATAAAATCCTCCATGACCGGCATGATACCTCCGTCATAGGTAGGTGATGCCACTACCAGGCGGTCATAGCGGAAGGCATCCTCGATACATTCTGCCATATCCTCTCTTGCCAGGTCAGATACTGCCACCTTTTCCACACCCTTTTTCTCCAGCTTTGCAGCAAGCTCCTTTGCCGCCGCCGCAGTATTTCCGTGAAGCGAAGAATAGGCAATAAATATACCTTTATCCTCCGGCTCATAGCTGCTCCAGATCTTATACTTTCCAATATAATATTCCAGATTTTCCGAAAGCACCGGACCGTGCAACGGGCAGATAATATTTATGTCAAGTGCCGCTGCTTTCTTAAGTAATGTCTGCACCGGCATGCCATATTTTCCAACAATGTTAAAGTAATACCTTCTTGCCTCACACGCCCAGTCCTCATCCACATCCAGCGCTCCAAACTTTCCAAATCCATCTGCGGAGAACAAAATCTTATCCTGAGACTCATAGGTCACCATAACCTCTGGCCAGTGCACCATAGGCGCCATGATGAAATTCAGGGTATGGCTTCCAAGCTCTAAGGTATCTCCCTCCTTGACTACGACACTTCTGTCCGTAATATCCACATCAAAAAATTGCGGCAGCATTCCAAACAGCTTGGCATTGGAGACAATCCTGATATCCGGATACTTCTCAAGCACCTCTGCAAGATTTGCTGAATGGTCTGGCTCCATATGGGAAATAATCAAATACTCCGGTTTGCGTTCTCCCAAAGCTTCCTCCAAGTTTGCAAACCAGTCCTCCGTTTTTCTTTTGTCTACCATATCCATAATGGCAATTTTTTCATCCATAATGACATAGGAATTGTAAGACACTCCATTTGGAATGATATATTGTCCCTCAAACAAATCCAAGTCCCTGTCATTCACACCCACATAATAAACACTGTCTGTAATTTTCATTGTCTGTTCCTCTCTTTCCTCTTTTTTATTTCGATAATTCTGAGCAAGTGTGCCACTCAAAAAATGTCCACTGGACATTTTTTCTCATATGCTTGGCAGCTAAAGTCTCTAACCTTCCCTGCTCCACAGATAGCAGTAAGCCTGGGTACGTGCCGCAAAATATTCCGTGTCAAGCAGTTCCCTTACCTCCGCTCTTGTGTACCATTCTGCCTCTATCTCCTCAAACGCTGAAGTGCTTGGTGCAAATACTCCACCCGCCACGCCAACAACGCAGATATTTTTTTCATTTGAAAAGCCGATTGCCGAAAAGCTCTCCCCCAGTACATCCTCTATCCGAAGCAAATCCAGTCCCGTCTCCTCTTTCAGCTCTCTTCTCGCACTTTCCATAAATTCTTCCCCCGGGTCAATGAGTCCCGCCGGAAAATTAAATACAAAATCCCCACAGGCCATACGGAATTCCCTGTTTAGCAGCAGCTTATCCCCAGTCTCATTATGCATAATCAGAACTACCGAATCCGGCGGATGGTCTGCCAGTTCCTCCCTTGTAGTCATCTCCCGGTTCCGGCTTATCATCTCATAAACCTTCTGTTTATGGTCGGCGGTTTCATATGTAATGTCATACCGGTTAATAAATTTACCCTGCTCTTTTTTCTCAATTCCAACGAATTTCACACCGCTGTCTCCTTCTTACCATACAAACCTTTTTCCATCCCAACCCGGAAAGCTATATAAATCTCCTACAGTGTCACGGAATAACTGCTTGCATACATACTCTTCAACTGCTCTGTCCGATTGTACTGCTCACCAATACAGAATTCCTTCGACCAGGTCATATAATATGCCCATGGGACACGGGACTGCTCCAGCTTATGAATATCCGGAATATATCCTACCTCCGCCAGAGCTGCCACCTTGTTTCCGGTTGTGG
>URMF01000088.1 GCA_900548855.1 uncultured Eubacteriales bacterium | reverse complement strand
GTTTTGGCACCTTATGTACTGTTACGAGCGACAAGTAGTGCAAACGTGCCCTGTGTTGAATTGTTTATTTTACACAACGTGTGGCTTCAAAAACAGAGTTTCGCAATCGCCTAACAAATTAACTGATTAATTTCCTTCCAGCAATATAACAGATAGACTGTTAAATTCCCTGTTTAAAAAGACATCCGGCGTACCCGTTACAATTCGTTCCTCTCTGTAGGACAGGCATTCTCCTACTGTCATCCTTACATGTACCATTCCACAAACCAGCAATTGCTTACTGATATCCGAGACCGTATTTTTGTCACCCGACAATGCACACACTTTTTTCTTTTCTTTTAAAAGAGCAGCCAGGTCAGACTCCCGTCCATGACAGCTTACCAGCTGTGTCTCATCCCATGAAACACCAAGCTTATTGAGAAAATATGTGACAGATGAAATTCCGGATATAGGACGAACAATATTCTTATTTTCTCTTAAGAAATCCCCCATCCCCTTTGCACCGGAATAAAACCCTATATCCCCAGAGTAACAAAGTGCCACCCTTTTATATTCCGGATGCTGCCGCAGATATTCTGTTATCTCATCCCTTTTATAGCTGATATAACAAGGTTTCTCCTTATGCCGCGTCCATATTTCTACCATGCGCTTTGCACCAATCAGAACATCCGACTGCTCCAGTGCTTCCTCCGCTTCCCTGGTCAATAATTTATCATCACCCGGACCCATTGCAACAAGATAAATAATCCGCTTATTTTCCGCATCCGGTTCCTCGCTGCTTTCACCAGCGCCTGTTGTGATGTCTTTCTTTGTTGCAAATTTTTCTATCAAAAGCGCCACTGCCTCTTCCAGTCCCATTGTGTGCTCCGGTGGCTCTGGTGGTCTTCCAATTACAACGATATGGATTCCCAGCCGCAGAGCCGCTTCGCATTTTTCCGGATATCCTCCCTCTTTACCGGAGTTCTTTGTCACCATCCATTCTGCACCGCTCTGCTTTAACATACAATAATTCATTTCCTCGCTAAATGGTCCCTGCATGCCAATCAGATTTCTGCCTTCAAAGCCCAGTACTTTACATTTTTCCATAACCGGCAGGGTTGGAAGCACTCTGGCAATGCATCGGTTCTGATAATCCGGAATTACTGTATAGCTTTCCAGCTCTTTGCTTCCGGTGGCAATAAAAATTTTTCCCGTTGTTTTACAAAGATATTCTGCCGCTTCCCCTGCATCCTTTACAAATATGACATTATCCTGTTTTCCCTTTTTTTCCGGAAAATCATTCTGCCCTGCTCCTGCCTCTTTTCTCATTATACGGATATATGGAAGCTCTGTATTCGCACAGGCGTTAGCAATATTTTCCGTCACCTCTGCCGCATAGGGATGGGTGGCGTCCAGACAATAATCCACCTTCTTCTCTAAAAGAAATTGTTCCATCTCTGCTTCATCCATCCGCCCGGGATAGACATGGATATTCTCTCCATCCGGAAGCAGGGATGCACCATATTCCGTAGCTACACAGATATGTAATTGCATTCCTGTGCTCTGCAGCCGTTCTACAAGCTGCCGCCCCTCTATTGTCCCGCCAAATATAACAATTCCCGGCATCTACCTTTCCTCCTGAACAGAATCTTTATATCCTCTCGGTGTCACCATGCGATTTTTAATCTGTCTTGTCTGAGAGTTCCCGATAAATACAGTTGTAAACATATCCACCTTGGCTTCTGCCAGCTGACTGAGAGGCAAAATCTCATAACACTCACCCTCTCTTCCGATATTTTTTACAAAACCGCAGACTGTATCCTGATTCTGGTATTCCAGAATCAGATTACACGCCCTTTGCAAATAGTCCCTTCGCTTTCTGCTGGAAGGATTATAAAGGCAGATTGCCATATCCGACATGGCGGCACATTTTAACCGCAGTTCAATTTTATCCCATGGAGTTAGCAAATCACTCAAGCTGATTACAGCAAAATCATGACCCAGAGGTGCTCCTAAAACTGCAGCACCCGACAATGCGGCAGTTACACCTGCCACCACGGAAATGTCTACCTGCGGATAGTCTTCCCCTAACTCCAGTAAAATTCCTGCCATGCCATAAACTCCTGCATCTCCACTGCATACCATTGCCGTTCTTTTGCCTGCTGCTGCGGACTGCAATGCCAGCCGGCACCTCTCTGTTTCTTTGGTCATTCCCGTTACAATATATTCCTTATCTGAAAAATACTTCTTTAACAAATCAACGTAAACAGTATATCCCGCAATCACTTCACACTGTGCCAAAATATTCTGTGCTTCCAGCGTCATTTTTTCATATTCACCGGGACCTATTCCCACCACATACAACCGACACATACCATTTTCCTCTCCCTTTTGCTATTCTGTGGCTTCCTCGGCTTTGCTTCTGCATTGTGCGATTGCCACCGTCACCCCATCATATACCCTTCTACCACAGACAAGCCTGCCTCCCGCTGCCGCCATGGCACTTCGTTCACAGACATTGGACACACCGGTTACCTGCTCCACAAAGGAAGAGCAGCTGTACTCTCCCTCCAAAGACTGTAACTCACCGGAAGAATACGTCAGAAACGGAAGCTTCTTATTTTTGCAAAATTCTGTAATGCCTCTCTCCTGCTTTTTCATATCAATACTCGCCACGGCGTATACCGCTTCAGACCGGATATTGTTATCCTCCAGACATTGCTTAACTGCACTGGCAATCTTCTCTTCCCCGGTGTTCTTTTTACATCCAATGCCAATCACAAAAATCCTTGGCACCAGCTGGAGGGTAACCGGAAAGAATTGCCGAAAAACTCTTGAATAACAAATCTGGATTCCTCTTTTCTCCTGTCCATTCCCATCTCCCCGATAAAAATGAACCTCCTCCGGCAATCCCTCTTCAAACTCATTTTCCTTTAAAGCTGTATTGTCCACACAGAATCCAATCGGCTCTCCCTCTAAAACTGCCGCAGATATCTCCTTTGCCAGCTTCCAGTCCGTTACTGCCAAATCATGCCGCCTTGCATAATCATCTACAGCAAACTTATCCTCCCTGTCAGTTGCCGTCGTAATGACAGGAACCGCACCTGTCATATCTGCAATTTTCTGCGCCAGCTCATTTGCACCGCCAGCATGTCCGGATAACAGGGAAATACTGAATTTTCCGGTTTCATCCACCACCACCACTGCCGGATCAGAGGATTTATGTTTTAAACAGGGAGCAATGCTTCTCACTGCAATCCCCGCCGCAGAAAAAAATACGATGGCATCCACCTTATCAAACCATTCTCTCACACATTCTAAAACACTCTGGCTCATGGAGCTTTCCGGAAGACAACTGCATTTCACCTTACAAATAATAGTGGTATCCGGTTCCTTATTCTCCCATCTGTTCTTTAAATCCTGCATGAGATAATATGCATTTCTGCTACATGCAATCATAAGCATTTTCATTTCCTGTTTCCCTTTCTTTCACATAAGGTCTGCCGGGATATCCTTTCCCATTCTGCATTTTTCCCAGCAACTCCATTACGAAGGTCTTCCCTTCCGAAATTCCGTCGAAAATGAGGCGTCATACAGCTTTGACTTTGCATATTCACCGCCCAGCACATCTCCAACCACAATTAATGCGGTCTTTGTAATCTCTTCCCGTTTCATAGCTTCCGGCAGTTTTTCAATCGTTGTCCGCAGAATTTTCTCCTCCGGCCAGGTCGCCTTGTAGACCACTGCCACTGGTGTCTCCGGTGCATAACCTCCTTCTAATAATTGTATCTTTACCTTATCTGCCAGCCTCGAAGACAGAAATAAAATCATGGTTGCCTGATGCCTGGCAAGCTCCGGCAATGCTTCCTTTTCCGGTACAGCTGTTCTTCCCTCTGCCCTTGTAATAATCACACTCTGGGACACCTCCGGTAGAGTGTACTCTGTCCGCAGAGCTGCCGCCGCCCCAAACAGTGCGCTGACCCCCGGACATACATCATATGCAATCCCTCTTTTCTCCAATTCATCCATCTGTTCTCGGACTGCACCAAAAATTGCCGGGTCACCGGTATGCAGGCGGACTGTCGTCAATCCTTTTTTTTCCGCCCCCACCATAACCTCTATCACTTCTTCCAGATTCATATAAGCACTGTTATAAATGCTGCACTCTTCCTTTGCCGATTTCAGAAGAGCTGGATTCACAAGGGAACCTGCATAAATAATCACATCTGCATTTTCTATTAATTTATGTCCTCTTATAGTTATCAAGTCCTCTGCTCCGGGACCAGCGCCCACAAAATGAACCATAATTTTACTCCTTTTTACACTGTTATCGACAAGAAAACCCCAGAGGCTGCCTCCTCTGGGGTTTTCACTTTGTGAATAATTGCTTATATTATTTCACTTGAACATAGTGTATCATACGTCTTCCAGAGTTGCAATATTCATTTTTTACACTTCCCCCTTGCTTTTTTTGAGAGCATTTCCTCCTTCAGCTCATTTACCAACTGGTGGAAATTTCCAGTGCCTCCCAAAAAACCAAGCTTCTCGGAAAACAACACCACAGCAGACTGCATTTTATCTCCAATGCGGTACTTCATATGCTCCTCTATTTTATTACAAATACTTCCCACAACTGCTTCCTTCAGATTCCATTCCACCAGATATTTTAACATCTCATCCGTATTCACACAATTCATCAGGGTCTGTGCCATTTCCCCTGTTCCTCCACAGAGAATCGTGTGAACCGCAAAGATTTCACATCTTCCATCCGCCACTCTGGAATGGGTATTCATAATACCTGCTGCCAGCTTTACCAGCTTACCAATGTTTCCTACTAACAGGAAATGCTCCATACCATAGGAAACCGCCAAATCAATGGTTTCTCCGATATAATTACTACACTTTACACTTTGCTCCATATTTAAACCGAGATATTGTGACGCATATGCCTGCCCATAATTGCCCGGTGTCACAAGCAGATGCTTCACACCCTGCTTCGCAAGCTGTTTTATCTCAAGCTCTATTGTATCCACAATAGCCTTTTCACTCATAGGTTCAATGATTCCACTGGTTCCCAGAACCGAAATGCCGCCTTCGATTCCCAGCCTGGGATTAAAGGTCCGCTCCGCCAGCTCCACCCCTGCCGGAATGGATATGGTAATCAAAAGCGGACTGCTGTACTCCGCCAGCAGGCACACCTCGCCCACAGCCTGGAATATCATTTCCCTTGGAACCGTGTTAATAGCAGCCTGCCCAATGGACTGCTCTAATCCCGCTTTCATGACTCGGCCAATCCCTTTCCCGCCATCTAAATAAAGATTATTAAAATGTTCCGAGTGAAATACCGGTCTTTCCCTCATACAAGAGGCATCTATCCTTTCCACTGCCGCAAAAATCTCTGCCCCGTCAGTCACATCCGGATCATCACCACTGTCCTTCACCACCATATACTGGCAGGATTTCCCCGATACAGATACCTCGCTGACAGGAACATTTACAACCATTCCTCCGGGTGTGCAAATCTCAATAACATCATTCCCCTTGTCTGCGGACTGTCCCAACAGCAGGTGCAGTGCTGCCGCCCTTGCCGCCGCTGCCGCACAGGTTCCCGTAGTAATTCCAAACCGCAGCTGTTTTTGATTTTTTATGATGTAAGCTTCCATGGTGCTAACCTTCCCCTAGCTTTCCAAAATATCCTCTTTGAAACAGCTTCGTACTACTGATAAATCTCTCAAGCCATTACTTTTTATTAGACACAATATTATTCATACGGTAATATGACTGCTCTGCTTGCATATCCTTACTTTTTTGTAATAAATATTCCTTTTTCTCTTCCTCTGATAAGGTATTCATATATTCCTTTTCATCTTCTTCGTCTTTTTTTCTGTGAAGAACAAAAAGAACCGCCAGAATTATAGCTATAAAAACAGGAATAAATATTATAATTGTGGTTAATATAACACCCATTGGTTTCCACCCCCTCTCTGTTTTACCACTCCCTGCGTTCTTTTACAATAACCGTTGTAAAGTATCCTGCCCCTTCCTCCAGCTCCCGAATATCCCGGCATATCACCTGGTCTTCCATGCCACAGTTCGTCACAGCATAGGCAGCTATCTGCCCTTCCTGCTCTGATTCTGCCAGCCGTTTTTTCAGTTCACCAAGCCTGCCGCCGGATTTCATCAAAACCTTCGTCCCGTTATATACCTCTAATTCCTCCGGCTCGTACCGGCCTGGCAATATATGAATGCTTTCTTCGCCGGAGCCCAGAGACACACCAAGAGCCGCCGCCACTGCACAAAAGGACGGTACACCGCTTACCAGTTCTGCCTGAAAACCCGCCTCCGTTATCCTCTTATGAAGCTCCATATAGCTTCCATATATCGACGGATCTCCCAGATTTAAAAACGCAATTTCCTTATCCTGTTTAAGCGCATTCACCAACTCTCTGCAGCCTTGGTCATACGCCGCACACAAGCGCTCTCTATCTGTTGTCATCGGTACTGCCACTGCAATTACAGGTTTTGCCTCCACCTCCGGAACCGCTTTCCTTGCAATCTGGTATGCGGTACAGGAAACGGCATCCTTCGCCGGTATTCCAATTATATCACACTCCCGGATAATCTGCACTGCTTTTATAGTCAGTAATTCCGGGTTCCCCGGACCTACTCCGACTCCATATATTTTTCCTGCCATCCTTCCTATACTCCATCTCATTCTTTATAAAATGCCCTGCTATATGCAGAGCATCCTCTTTACCTTTTCTACATACAGACTGCGGAACTGCGGATATTCTCCAAGCCCCTTTATCACCGGCTCCACAGCAAAACCAGCCTCCCGAAGCCTGGTCACATAGGAGTCTTTTTCCCCTGCCATATCATTTTTTGCATGGTCACCGGCAACCACCATCAGGGGGCGCAGGACAACCTTGGTGTAACCGGCTTCCTTGATCTTTTCGATCACAGCCTCGCAGGCGGTGTCTTCCGGCTCGCCCTCAACAGTGCCAATGAACACATTGTCATAGCCCAGGGTCTGCATGGTGATCTGCATCTGGCTGTAGCTGATCTTTGCGGTATGGGAAGTGCCGTGGCCCATGAACACAAAAGCAGTGCCATCGGCGGCAGCAGCGGCAGTG
>URMF01000087.1 GCA_900548855.1 uncultured Eubacteriales bacterium | reverse complement strand
AGCGCTGTCGTTAGCACCGACAGACTTCTGTGCGAGAACTCTTAATTCTTTGGCCAGCTCTTTGGTAAAGTGTCCGTGCGAGTTCACTTTGAGCAGATTTGCCAGATGAGTCATATGCATAGAAGCAATCTCTTTAGGAGAAGGAGCTTCTTTTAACAAAGCATAGACAGCGTGCTGGTGCAGACCGGATTTGAAAAAGTATTGAATCTCCGGGAATACCTGATCAACATAGGTTGTCAGTTGGATTTTCAATCGGGTGCGTTGCTTAATGGTTTTCTGCCGAAAGCGCCCCAAGGCCTTAAGATCCATCATATCGAGATCAAAGAAGGTAATAAATCTTAGGTCATCCTGCATCATAAGAGTTTTAGCAATAACAAATGTGTCGACCTTATCTGTCTTCGTTTTACGAACATTGTTCTTACGCATCTGACAGGTTTTGATGGGGTTCAACACACACACTTGGTAGAACTCAGCAACAAGGTATCGAACAAGGTTGTCACCGTAGTGTGCCGTCGATTCAAGACCGATGATGATGCTGTTCTTATCGAATGATTCGAGCTTAGAGACCAGCAGTTGGAAGCCATCAGCGTCGTTTGTGAATTTGAACGGCTCAAGAAGTATTTCACCGTCGGAAGAAATCGCAGCGGCGAAATGGTTGAGTTTGGCAATGTCAATGCCTACAAAAATTTTCATGAGGTTGTACCTCCCTTTCTTAAAGTCTGATACCATGATGTCCACCATCGATTATCATCGTAGACTTGATAGAAATAAGTACTCTGAGTGAAAAACACTCCGGCAACATCCAGCTAATAAACAATTCAGATAAAGGTAGTGGCAATACACTCCAGTTGAGTAGTCAAGCTACAGAAAACAAATCAAAAGTCCATAGTATCTGAATTGTATTGAACCACGATATTAAAAGAAAGGAAACGTGTGATAATTAACTTCCTAATTATCATACAAGATAAGTGATGAAAGAAATTATATATGAAGATTGTAATAATAATATTCAATTTATTAAGGAGATGTTTCTCAAGATTGGCTTAATGGTTAAAGAAGAGTTGATGTGGAATATTTCGAATTTTGATTCAGTTCCGGTCAATTCAGAAGATTATAGTGGTGTTGGAAGAACTGTTAATGACAGTAGGCAGAGAGTTTATCTATTTCAACAAAGAATTTTGAATGAACATACTGTAGTAATCGGACATAAAGAATTATTAAATCTGTTTGGTGATATTAGAACGATATATGAAGCTGTATTTGTTGCTACAATAGATGGTTGCCAAAGTGAAATCTCAATTTTTGATGGAGATATTATAAGCATACAAGGCAATATCGAAGATTTTTTATAGTCGCAAATTTGTTTTTTTAGACCAGCTATGCGTAATGCGTGGCTGGAGCAAAGAATAAATTTTATAATAAGATTATAGTAATTTTATTTTTGCTTTATTGACTCTCTCAAAATGTCCATGTTATAATGGCTCTCACCAAGGGGTATAAGGGGGATGAAAAGTTCTCGTAATACCTAAACAAAAACACAGAATCGGGAATGTTTTATTGGCGACAACCGCCATGGAACATTCTCGATTTTTTGATACACGGCAATTCCGATAAAACTGTCCCGAAGCATAACAAATTCCTGAACAGCAGAGAAAGTTATGCCATACCACATTTCTCCCAACGGCTTTGCCGGTGGGTGTTTCTCGGCTTATGCCGTCCTCTGGCGGCATAAGCCCTTTAACCTGCACTATTTTCGACCCTACTTATTTTGGCGGTGTCTTAAGAAATCATGTTTTTTACATTTCCCCAACAAGGCTAAAAATTTCCATTATGGGTAACTACCTCGACTTCGCTCTTAAAATCGCACACAGGGGCGACACAGGCTCTCACAAGGGCAAGAGAAAGATGTTTTGTATGCTCGGATAGTGAAATTGTGCATTATTACCATTTTTCTTCTGTTTTTGCTCTTTGGTATAAAGCCAATTCTGCTCATTTTTAGTGGTTCAAATAAAAAAATTCGCTCCAAAATAAAAATTCAACTTGCAACCTTTTCTGCTCAGAGTTAACATCACACACCACGAAGGAGATTTCTTCTGCTTCGTGTCCTGTGTTCTGCAGGAAATATCCATCTCCATGAAAGTCAGCGGTGTTCCTTTGTAGAATGCTTTGTGCCTGACCAGAAGTGGATAGGCTATACCACTCTTGCACACTTGGTTGCTGAAAGATGCGTAATTCCAGGAAAGATGCTTAACAGTTGAGATTGCCACTATTTTGCTATTCGAGTGAGACATGCAGGAGCAGATATAAGAAAGCTTTGTGGAAGCTTGCTTACTAAAAAGCTTTTTTATATCTGTTCCTATAGGGCGAACGCCCTGCATGAATATTTTGTCTTGATACAGTTCATTTCTATAAATATCTGGCTGACAAAATATGAATGCAAAGTCTTACGCAAAGAATACTTGAGAGAATGGAGCAGATTTTTATGATTAAAGAGAATTATATGTATGTGGGTATTGACCTACACAAAGAAACCCACACAGCAGTCATTATCGACTGCTACAATCAAAAGCTGGGAGAAATTACTTTCCCAAACAGACCAGCCGATTTTCCTAAGCTGGTAGCCAAAGTAAAAAAGTGTAATACGGCTGGAAAAGAAGTAGTTTATGGTTTGGAGAATGCCTACGGTTACGGCAGAGCCTTAGCAGTGTGGCTGATTGATAAGGGGTATTTCGTAAAAGATGTAAATACAGCGATATCCCATCGTCAGGCGAAACACAGAGGAGCCATGTACCGTAAGAGTGACAGTGATGATGCCAAAGCCATTGCCCTTGCAACGTTAAACATGCTGGACAAACTTCCAGATGCCTGCCCCAACGATGCGTATTGGTCACTTGGTCAGTTGGTGCACCGCAGGGACAATATCATGAAACAGAGAACCCGACTGGTGAATCAGTTGCATGAACAGTTATGCATTGCGTATCCATCTTACAAGCAGTTTTTCAATGATATCAGCAGACCCACTGCGTTGTATTTCTGGGAGAATTACCCATCCAGAAAATATCTAAAGGGTAAGTCAGTGGAAGATTTGCGGGCGGAACTTGTTCCAGTCAGCCACAATAAATGCTCCACTAAAACCTGCGAGAAAATCTTGGATGCAGTAGCCAGTGATAAGGTCAAGAATAATAATTTTCAAGATGCCAGAGATATGGTGACACTCAGCATTGTCAGCGATTTACAGCACTATGACAGCCAACTGGCAGAAGTAGATAAGATGTTGGAACAGATGTATAAGATGCTTGGCTGTACACTTACAACCATTCCCGGTGTAAATGTCATCACAGCAGTGAAGATTCTTGCTGAAATCGGTGATATCAAGCGTTTCGGCAATGCCAATAAACTGGCACAGTTTGCAGGGATTGCACCGCTCCATCTATCCTCTAGCGGTAAGGGGAAAGATGTAGCTACCAAGCAGGGGAACAGACGGTTGCAGGCAACCATTTATTTTCTTGCAATTCAAATGGTGCAGGTATCCTCAAAGGGTACACCACGAAATCCCGTGGTGCGAGCATACTACGAGAAGCGTAAGGCAGAGGGGAAAACTAGCCAGCAGGCACTGATTTGTATTTCCAGAAGGTTAATTAGTATCATCTATGGGATGTTAAAGAACGGTACGGAGTACCGTATGCCGGTAGTGGAAAATGCTGGCGAAAAGAAGTAGAAATAATGGCAAATATGTAGTAAAATCTTAAGCAGATGAAACGGTCGGCTTTGGGAAGTGTATTCATTTTTCGGGGTAGGAGCATCGGCTTGGATAATTATAAGAGTAAAGAGTCTTTGTCAAGAGTGGTAGTAAGGGTGGTACAGATGTAAGAAATAGACAAGGAAGACCAGTTTTGGCGACGGAAAAAACTTTAGATATGGCATTGGATCCTGAAACATATGCAAATACCATAGCAGAAAAATACGGAATAAATTTGAGAGGATCAGGTCAGAGCATAACTATCAAATATAATGCAGATCTAAGGCCAGGCATATATGGAAGAACAACAGCTGCCAATCCATATGTTATAGAGATTGGATCAGATGCTTTGGTGAGTGAAGAAGAACTTGCAAATACAATTGCACATGAATTAAACCATGCGCGTGATTTTATAAGAGGTGGCATTGCGCCTGAATCTTCAGCATATAGTTCTGGTAATGCATTATCAGATTACATTATGGGAGGAAGATAAATGTGGAAAGATAATGATGATAAAATTATGGGGATTTTGGATAGTATTGAAACTCAAAATAAAGGATGCTTTCCAGTAGTTTGCCCTATTTGTGGGGAAAAGGATGGACATCTATATTTTCACAGAAATAGAGATGGAGATGAAAAAGGAAGTATGTGGGTATGGTGCGGTAAATGCTATCATTTTGCACATGCTTTGTGCCGTCTGCCTAAATGGTGGAAAAATCTGGATAAAATAAATTTTGAAGAGTTAACAAGCTATCCTAATCATTTGGAAGAAAATAAGTTTTGTATTGATGAATGGATAAATAAACTGAATGCTTTATATAATCATTGAAAAATAAAATTATGAAAAGTTGTAGAATATTTATTTTGACTTATGCTGCGAGTCTGTGAAACTTTTTCTGTAAATAGGTATTAGCTGATAGGTCTTCTATGATAAAATCTAAATCATAGGAGGCCTATTATTATGGCAAGAGAAGCTCTAGTTTTTTAACCTGATCTGTATCAATAGTGTAGCCTTTGATGGCTTCGATGATTTCATCAGACTTGGATTTAGCCCCTTTCTTTATGAGTTTGCGAACAGCTTTTTCGTCCATGGAATCGGCAGTATGCTCCAATAGATAAGAGATGATTTCAGTTGCTGTCTTGCCAAAAGGATCAGAAAGAACACTGGCAATGCCGACATTGGAAATGGTCATACAGTTCTGGATGCGATTCTTCTCGGAAGACTTCATGCAGACCAGCTTGAAACGGTATCTGGAAAGTTCCCTAAGCTGACGAAAATCTTTTGGAGGAATAAAGGAACATCTGACAAGATCAAATTTGTAGAGGTCAGCAATCCATTTAGAATCCTTTTTGTCCGTTTTCTTGCCTTTAATGGCTTTGACATACTTCGGATGTGTAAGGCAGACATCAATGTCATTTTCGAGATAATTAAAAATAGGAATCCAATACTTTCCGGTGGATTCCATACAAACATGATAGCAATTATTCTCGATAAGCCAGATGTGAAACTTTTGAATATCCGAATTGATAGTTGAAAAGGATTTTTGCTTATATTCAGATATTCCGTCTTTATTGGTAGTTACGATGGTTGCAACGATAACATTTTTGTGGACATCAAGTCCACAGCAGATGGAGTATTTGGTGCAGGGATGGGCACAGCAGGCTTTGCCGGGAGGGGAAAGTAGTATTGAGACCAGTAGTAAGACAATTGATGATATAATTGACGGCTTGCCAGAAACTACTAACGGAAAAGGCGTTGCTAGGAACTTTGAATCAACAGGTGATTTTGAACAGACAATTAGGGATTTTGATGCCCTCAATCCTATCGACGTGAAAGAAATTCAAACAAAATATGGACCAGGAAAAGTCGGTAAGTTGAGTGATGGAACAACAGTTGTTGCTCGTCCAGGTAGTACAACAGGAGGAGCGACTCTTGAAATAAGGGTGTCCAATAGGAAAGTGTACAAAATTCGATATTAGGAGAGATAAAAGATATGGAAAAATGGAAAGAAGTATTTGTTGGTATAATTCCAAAAGCAGTTTACCAAGTGCAACTAATAAATGGTGAGAAACAAGGACTAACTATAAAACTGTCAAGTAGTCAAACATGCGTAATGATTAATTTCGGTATGGTTCAAGCAGTACGTATGCTAGATGAAGGAATTGTGCAAAGTAACCTTTATTCTGAAAATGAAATACGGAAATATAAGGATAATGATTTTCAGAATATAATTTATGAAGTACAAGATGGTGAATTTTCAGAACAAATAAATCAAATTTCTGATGGTTATGGAGAGGCTTTAAATTTAAAACATTATGTAGTGATTACTCAGAATTACAATATTGATATTGTAACTGAATGGGAACCAACAATAGAAATTTCAAAGATGTAATAATTCAGGACATTTCTCTTGACGATTCCAAACACCCATGTTACAAGGGCATTCAGCAATCCCAATAAGTTATGTATTGTATTAATAATTCCATAACTCATGCTTTGTACTGGTAGAAGTAAAGATTGTTCCTGCAATAGTAACAAACCATTCACAGTTTAGATTGGTTTGGAATGGGCTTTTTAGATCTGGATCTGCCATGTGATATCCGGGATATCATTGCGGATGTAAGGAATCTTGCCAAAGCAGATGATATAAAATGGGATATGATCGCCATGCTTGCACTTGATCTTATCGGGGTAATACCGGTGATCGGTGCATTAAAATACTCGGACGAAATAGGAACACTGTTCAAAAGTGCAGATAAAGTCAGTGTGGTGACGAGAAGTACAGATGGTGCCGGTGTGCTGGCAAAGCATGCAGATGAGGCAGGAGCCATAGCTGCACGGAGTAAAAGTGTTCAGGTATTCAGATGAGACAGCCGAAGCAGTGACATCCGGAGAAAAGCTGTTAAAGGAAAGTGGGACAATATATGAATCATTTGCCGATATGATGTCACCGGAGGATGCGAAAAGATATTTGGATTTTCTGGAGAATGGAAGCAGAGAAGGATTGACAAGTGCCGAACTGGTAGGAGTGGAAAAGGCAGATGCATTGCTGGTATCCCAGAAAGTTGGATATGAGGATGTATGGGATTTAAGGAATGCAGGTGATTTGCTTGAGACCAGAGTGGTACAGGAGAAAGATTAATACCAGGAATGGAAGGTGTCGTTACTGGTGGAGATTCTACAAAATTAGGGAAAAAATGATGGAATCCATGGGATTGCCTAGAGGAACTAATTGGACAGGACATCAGGCGCAGCATATTATTCCCGTAGAAATGGCAAACCATCCAGTATTACAAAGAAATGGAATGGGTTTAGATGATGCTTCAAATGGACTGTTTTTAAGAACTCCTGCAGATGATATAAGTGCTATGGTATGATTTGCAACAAAATCTAAAATATTTACAGCAGCGTGGATTGCCATTATATCCTAGTCAAGGTGCAACTGTAGATTTGTGGCAACGTAGCTTAGAGAGGATTCAATAAATGG
>URMF01000086.1 GCA_900548855.1 uncultured Eubacteriales bacterium | reverse complement strand
GATCCGGCAGATCCCCCATATAGAACCCCTGCCCAAAGTCGCAGGCATCACGGCTCTTAGGTGCAATATCACCTTTAATTCCACTCTTTGATCCATGGTATAGTATCATGTGCATTCCTCCATATGGACATTATAACCATTCCATACCCCAATCACAATAATATTCATGCACTATCTTTTAAAAATCATATGGGATATTTTATAATGTCCGTTGCGGACTGATTCTTCGTCCTGTCCACCCCATCATTTCAGCCCAGTTAAGCATGACATCCCTTTCATCTGCTGCCTCTTCATCATCCGGGTCTGCCTCATAAATAGTTCTCAGCATATCACAAAAGCCTCTGATACCTCCGACATCATCCACAAGCTCTATGCCGTCCTTCTGGATACATACCGGCCGATGTCCAATAACTGTTTCTTCCAGCAAACCGGTCAAAATATCGTCCGCCTCTCCGTTCCTGCCTTTCCACACGCCGGTTTTCTCGAAATGATACACATCCTCGCAGCTGATAATTACTTTCCAATTATCTCCGTAATCATAGCTGTAAATAAGCTGTTCAGTGACAGGCAATACAAATGTATCACAGCTCTCCAGATATTCCCGTTTCTGCTTATTGCTTCCAAACCTCTTGCTTTGATATTCATTCACAGCATTCCTTATGTCAATTTTATGCATTGCTGAGTCTATATATTTCCTCACGGCTTCAAAATCCGACTTATCATTATTCTTAGCATAAAGGATATCGGATACAGGCACTCTCTCAAGCAACTCATAGCACACAATATCTGCAAACGCATGCATAACCTGATCTATAGTAGCTTCTCTCAGCTTTACCTTATAAGGCTCCGGCTGCTTTTTTGCATAAAAGTCAAATTTATGGACGGTTATCTCCTCCCATCTCGCAAGCATCTCCTCCACCTTAATCTGATTGATGAGATAATGTTCTCCATTTCCCTTATAGCAATATGGTCCTGTATACTTTTTCCTCATCCAGGATCTCACACTCTCTCCCTCTTTGTAATCATCATCCCAATAAATATCCTGATAATTCTCGGTCGGGAATCGGAAATAGACACCTGCCATTTTTGACCATGTCATAAAATCGTTGTTCGTCAATTGTTTGAAAACATCATCCGGCAGACTGAAATTATGCAAATGTCCGTTCTGCCATCCGAACATTCTCAATATTGCATAATTCAGAGCATGTAATGTAATATCTCCTGGAACCAGAATATCTCTCGATATCGTCTGATCTACCGCTCCATATTTTTTCAGAATTTCCATTTCCTCTTCATCCGTATACTGCATATCCAGTTCCAGATGCAACCGCAACACATCCATCTTTTTCCTTCCTGACATTTTCAGATTCATTATTTTGTTGTTCTCCACTATGTTTTCTTCTCCTTTCTTTTCCTGCATTAAATCTCTGTTTCCTGCTTTCACCACTTGCATAGCTGCGGCATTCTTCATCCTGCTTCTATACCGTTCTGCACGTTTTGCCTCTCCAGACAGCATTTCCCCTCCATATACTCCTCTCTCATAAGGCATATATGCCTGTACATTTTTGACAGACATATGCAGGTCATCTGCTATCTCTTCTGTTGTCATACCCTGTTTTAAAAGTGTTCCAATTTCTTCGCTGGTGGTGCTTTTCCATAAACCTTCCGTAATCAGAATCTTCCGTGCCTTAACTGTTGAAATGCCGGCAGCTTTTGCTGTTTCCAGCACAGAGTTATTCACCATGTATAAATCTACAATCTTATCTATCTGGGCTTGCGCAATCGTGTTCATATAGACTCCTCCATTGCCTTTAATATATCGCCCCTTCTTATTCGTGTCAACCTAATCTTTTCTAGAAGTTCACATTCATCTTTACTTCCAGAAATTTTACCACTCAAATATAAAGATTGGAGTCTACTTGCTGTAGTGCTCCAGTCTTTACTCTCAACTTCCTGTAAAAATTAACTCTCGATGAGGATTTTACTCCTCATCGAGAGTTAATTTTTACAGGAAGTTGAGATTCAAATCACTCAAAACTGAAAACGGGATTCCCATTCCCGTCCCACGTAACTTCTAACATCATTGCATGTCGATTAGGATTATATAATGGATTCCCTTTAACCTCCGGTGCCCAGATATGAGCACCCATTATGCCTTCCTCATGCTTTGTCCAAATTACTGTCTCTGGTGCTTTAGAAAGACCATCCAACGTATCTGACTTACGAAACACCAAACGATCATATGTCGGAACACTTGCTGTAAAATAATAGTTTCCATCCTTATGCTTATAAACATAAGGATCTGCTCTCTGCTGAATCCATGGATTTTGTACATTACAATTTCTTAACATATTCCATATCCTCTCTATTCCAAATTTACATATCCATTATCTTTCTATATTGCAAAATGTTCCATGAATGTGGTCTGAGTATTTCCTTAATCATTCCATTCTCTACTTCATTCATTGAACGTTCATGCGGTACAACTTGATATGGTTCTTCAAATGTATTTACCTCATTCCAATCCTCTGTATAGATTTCACTCCAATTTTGTGCCTTCAAAATACCAAATTGCCCAAGATCAGCTACCATCTCTACTTCATTCTCTCTATCCAGATTTGCTAGTAAAAGAATAATTTCTTCTTCTTTTGCTACACAAGCCATCTGTATTACAGGTTGTTTACCATAGTGATTAGTTTCAACAGTTTCCATTTCTACTACCACAAGTTGTATGACCACACCATCTTTTACTGCATTTACAATATCCCGGAACGTGTAAAACACAGATTGACGTAAAACCTTTCCCTCTGTTGACGTACTAATCATTCCGCCCTCATTAATTAATAATGATTGACAGGCTATTTTCACCCTGTCACAATTATTCAATAATACGCACAAAATGCCACCATAAATAACCGCATCCAGCTGCGTATACTGCGCAAAACTATAATTTTGTTCTACCCTCCCCGGATCTGCTGAGGTCAATGTCACTAATCCCCATTCATCAAAAGAAATATTTACCACATGAGAAGAATGTTTTTTCCCTTTTACCAAATCGCATGCTGACTTAATTGTATCAATATACGATTGCATATTTGTAAAAAAATATGGATAATCCGTTATGTCATTTCCACGCTCATAAACCTGCTGTTTCTCCGGATGATAATTATAGTATCGATGGATAGATAAATAATCTATTTCCTCATAAGCCTCATCTAAAACATGAAAATCCCATTCTCCAAATGTTTTATGTCCAATTTCATTCGTACAACTGCCACATGCAATAACTTTTACTGATGGATCGATCCACTTGGCAATTTTTGCAGTTTCCTTTAAAAGCCTTGCATATTCTGAGGCAGTATGCATATTAATCTGCCAGTCACCATCCATTTCGTTTCCCATGCACCAATATCTAACTTCATAAGCATCATGTCCATTTTCTTTGCGCTTACTACTCCAATAAGTATTCTCTTTTAAATTACAATATTCTATTAACTCTCCAGCCTCTTTTGGTGTTCCAGTTCCTAAATTTACTGCCATAAGCGGTTCTATTGACAATTCCTGAAGTAACGGTAAAAATTCGTCCACTCCAACCTGATTTGTTTCTATCGTTCCCCACGCAAGCTCCTTTCTTGTAGGTCTGCTCTCTTTCGGTCCAATACCATCTTTCCAATCATAACCAGATACAAAGTTTCCTCCCGGATATCGAATTGCAGTAACTCCAGCTTCTGAAATCAATGCTTTTACTTCTTTACGGAATCCATTATGATCGCAATCCAACATTTCCGGTTCATACAATCCTCCATACATACATCTTCCAAGATGTTCTACAAAGGATCCAAATAATAAATCTGGCACCTTTGCAACCTTATATTCCGGATTACATACCATTCTAATTTTTTTCATAATTTATAGCCATTCCTTTCTCTATCCTTTAATTCCTGTGTATACCTGACCTTCCACAAAATAACGCTGACCCAAAATGTAAACAATAAGCATCGGAACTAACGAAATTGCCGCACATAAAAAAGCCGGACCATATTCAGTTGTATGCGTACCTATAAACATAGCCAGTCCATTAGAAAGTGTCCGCATTCTACTGGAACTTGCTACGATCATTGGCCACAACAAGTCATTCCAGCAATTATTTATACTCAGCACAAAAATAGTCACACAAGTTGGTTTAATTAACGGGAACATAATCTTCAAAAAAATATCAAATTCATTACAACCATCTATTCTCGAAGCTTCCTGCAAATCCTTGGGAATTCCGTCAAACGATGCCCGTGCTAAAAAAATCCATTGCGCCGATGCAATTTTGGGAATAATCAATCCTGCATAAGTATTCAAAAGTTTCATATAATGGACTTCTACATACAAGGGAACCATAATCACTTGAAACGGTATCATCATCGTTGCTAAAAAAGCAATAAAAATAATATTTTTTCCTTTAAATTCTAATTTAGAAAACGCGTATCCTGCCAATGTATTTACAAAAATTGCTGGTACTGTCGTTCCTACTGAATAAACTACAGAATTCACAATATACTTAACGATATCTATTCTTGATTTAATCGTTTCCCAATTTTCATTTGTCAATTTTCTCGGAAAAAAGGATGGTGGCCAAGATATAATATCCTGTTCATATTTGAATCCACTTAATACTACCCATATAATCGGCAACACTACCATCAATGCTATGATAATCAGCAACAAATATATGGGGATCATTCTCAGTATCTTCTTATACATAATAATCCTCCTAATCACTTGTCCGTTTCATAACACATTGTTGAATCACAGTTGCAATTAAAATCATGATAAACAGTACCTCTGATATCGCTGTTGCATAACCCATATTATTATTTTTTGTAAATGCCTGTGTATACACATATAAAACCAACGTATTGGTAGATTTATTAGGTCCTCCGTTCGTAAGTGTATAAATAATATCAAACACCTGCAAAGAACCTATGATTCTGGTCATTAACAAAAACCATACGGCTGGCATAATATCCGGTAATGTGATAGAAAAAAACTGCCTGATTTTAGAAGCCCCATCTAGCTCAGCTGCTTCATAATAATCTATCGGAACATTCTGAATGGCAGATACCAAAATAATAGTAGAAATTCCAAAACTTCTCCATAACGATACACCTATTACCGCATACAATGCTGTATTTGGATCATTTAATAAATTAATTTTTCCAAATCCTAATATCTGAAGCCACCACGTAAAAAGACCAACATTTGAATGCAACAACATCTGCCACATAATCCCCACGGTAACTGCTGATGTAATTACTGGTAAAAAATAAATACTTCGTACGCATCTATTAAAAAAATTATTTTTTGCTATAATTGCTGAAATAATAATTCCTATCAGCATTTGAAGCGGTGTTTCTATTAAAGAAAATTTAAGTGTCACCCAAAAACTATTAATAAACTGCCTATCTTTAAATATCTTCACATAATTATCAAAAGCAATAAAATCTGCACTATGAAAATCAACTCCCATCTTAAATGTACTAATAACCAAAGATGCCATTAATGGAATAATACAAAATACGAATAACAAAATACCTGCCGGTGCAATAAATAAATATGCTGCATGCGATGGCTTATTCCAAAAACTCCTTATTCTCTCTCGCTTCATTTCATATCTCCTCTATGCCAGAAGGGTGTAAGCCATACTCACACCCTTCTTATACATACTTATTCTGCCAACATATCTTCTCCGTAATTTTCAATTACAGAGTTTTCTAACTGTTCTTGATAAGCTGTTAATAAAGACTCTAGCTCTTCTTCCGAACCATCACTATATACCCATTCTTCTGCTAATTCAATCATTGCACTACTTGCATCTGTATAACACTTATTTCCCGCCGGACAAAATAATACTGTTTCTACATCGGTTGCATCTGCTGCAACTGACAGTCCCATCAATAATTCGTTATTTTGATAAGAATCACAATTAATAGCAGGAATATAACATGCAATATACCCCATTTCTAACGACCATCGTGTATTTGCCGTATCATCTACCTTTGTTGTATCAGTTCCATTGTACCACCATTCGATAAATTTCTCTGCTGCCCATGCTTCATCATCTGTTGCAGAAGTTGTAATATAAAAATTACTCATATCACTAAGTGCATAGCTATTAATATCCTCTCCTGATTGAACCGGAACTTTGGCAATACCATAATTAATGCCTGCCGAATCCAAACCAGCTTTTAACCAGCCTCCATTAATCATCATACCAATCTGACCTGCCAGCATCATGGAATCAATATCTTTCTCTTTCGGATTATTTCCGGTATCATAAAGCTGATAAAAATAATTCAAACCATCTTTCAAAGCATCATTATTCTTTAAATTCACCTTATATTTACCATCGGTATTCTTATCTATAACCAAACCACCGAAACGTTGTGTAAATGCTCCCAATTGCGCCTGATAACAATAATAAAGACCTGAACCAAATGTATTCTTAGATGAATCTGTCATTTTTTCTGCATATTCTAAATACTCGTCCCATGTTACCGGAGGCATCTCAGGATCTAATCCAGCAGCTACAAATAAATCTTTATTATAGAATAGACACATTTGAGCAATCTGAAATGGCATGCCATACAATTCTCCCTCTTCACTATAACAACGACTTAAATATGCCTCTAAAAAATCCTCTTTCTTCAATCCTGTACTTACAAAAATATCATCAATTGGTCTTAAATATCCCACATATCTGTTGATGCATCCCGTATCACCCAAAATAAGATCCGCCGCATCACCTGTCGGAAGGCTGGATTGAAGCATTTCATTAACACTTGATGTAATTGTCATATCAACTGTAATTCCATATTCATTTTCCTCATTAAATTGATGAACCAGTTCCGTCAATGTATCTCCATCAGAACCTACCCATGCGTTCCAGAATGTTATTGTCACATTCTCAGGAATCCCCTCCATATCCTCTACTGCATCTTCTTCCTGTACATGATCACTAACTTCCGTTACATCTTCATCCACAACATTCTCTGCCACATCTTGATTGTTTCCACAACCAACTGCGAAAACTGCCATAATTGCTGCCAATAACATTGAAATAACTCTTTTCTTCATAAAAACCCTCCTTTTTTATTGAATAATAGTATTTTTGCTTGCGTACAGCTGTACGCTTTTGAGATTATTATACACATTGCACTACGAGTTGTCAATCTATATTCAATTAATTCTGCTTTCACATCACCTCATAGTACCATCGTAATTGGCAGGCTAAACCTTCTTCACAAAACACTATTTGCCCTATAAACCAAAACTTCCTATGCACAAAGAAGCTAAGATCAAAAATCGGGTATTCAAAGTTGTTGAGGGGCTGGTTTCGTGAGGGTACAACTTGAGGGGTTG
>URMF01000085.1 GCA_900548855.1 uncultured Eubacteriales bacterium | reverse complement strand
AATACTGCCGCAAATGCCAGATAGGAACTGTTATACGCAAAATGCTGCTGCAGATTTCCCATTCCCTTAATCAGACCATATTCCTCGTAAATACGAATATTCTGGGCATGATAGATATTGGTATCCGTGTGGAATTCCCCTCTGGATGCAAAAAAAGCAATGAACAAAATGAAACAGAAATAAAAGACCCCCTCCCAGGAAAGCACAACGGGTTTTATTTTCTTCCAATACATAACAAGCTGTCTGCGCTGCCAGACCGCAGATAAAACAGCAAGTAAAACCAGAAACAGATGCGCCGGCATTCCTATTCCGGCTACACAGCTGATATAAGATGCAATTACCGTAGATACCATGACTCCAAGTACCGTAAGGAGGCTGACCGACGCAGTAAAATCTTTCTTACCACATAATTTTGTGCCAAGTGAAAACACTCCCACACCAAGCAAAAAGCATATTATGAATATGTAAATCCAGCTTAAAACTACTGTTATCATAGCTTCCCCTTTCTACGCGAATTACATACAGTATAGTAAAAAAGCATTTGTTTTTCAACCAAAACAAACGCTCTTTTCCTTTTCTTATTCAATCACCTCTGATTCAATTATTCTTCTGCTCTTCATGGTTAAGAATCATCCCGGCAAGCAGATCCGCATAAGAATCTCTTGCTTTATCCGTAAGATAGATTCCATCCTGCAGATATTCGTCTGCTGTATATCCGTCAATTCCAAGATTATCATATGTATTCAGAAACAACACCTGCTGTTCACCGGCAATATATTCACAGGTTCCCATATAATCACGTAAGGTTCCTTTTCCCTGATCAAATGTATTACTGTCCCCGATCATCCATCCATCTTTGTAAAACCTGCAATAGTATGGACTGCACAGAATAATTTCAGCACCAGGATATCTGTCTTTTAATGCTCCAACCGCAACCCGTAATGCCCCGGCATAGGTTCGGAAATCATATGCGTATTCTTCATTGTTCTGCGGTATTCCATGCCGGAAATCATTAAGTCCATATGAAATAATAAAGTAATCTGTATTCGAAAAGTCCGTTTCCGCATCGGTCAACACAGCCTGCACAGCTTCATCCGCAAATATCCCTGGATTAATTTCCGCATTCATTGCTTTCACCATACCTACAAGACCCTGGGATCTCCACCTATCATTTCCCAATATCTCTGTATCTTCCACAGCTGCACCCGTTCCAGCAGCTGTCAGACTGTATCCATGTGCTTTACAGCGCATCATACACAATTCCGGTATTCCTGTTCCGTCCTGGTTCTGTCCAAACGTCTCATCCCCTATAAATACCAGCTGCAAATCATAGCTTTCCGGATCAGGTTCCATGTAGGGCACCGGACTGTCTGTCGGAAGCTTCTCTATCACCTCAGACAGCTCTGTTTCTTTCTCGCTTATCGGAGAAGGACTGCTTTTCTTTTGCTTCTTCTGTTCTTTCTGCATTTTTTCATAGACCGTATCACTTTCCGTTCTTCCGGCAGTTTCCGCCACCTGTATTCCCTGCTGACCGCATGCCGTCAGCAGCACAATCCCCACAAGCGCCATTCTACAAATACGTCTACGCATCACACATCCCGATTTAATCTCTTTATAAATATATACTCCCTACTGCTTTTTCTTATTCTCCTAAAAGACGGTGTCTTCCCTGATCTGTTTACATACCGGAATTCTTATCATCCTCATTATAATTTATAATTCTTCCAAGCATACCGGCATATAAGGCTCTTCCCTTCTGCGTCAGATGAATTCCATCCTCGAGATAGTCATCTGCATTAGTACTGTCAATTCCCAGTGTCTGATATGCATCCATAAACAAGGTATCGAGTTCATTCGAAACGTATTCACAGGCTCCTTTAAAATCACTGATGGTTCCATAACCATTGCTCATCATATTCGCATCTCCCAGGAAGGCACCGTCTTTGCCAAAGAATTGTGAATAACAGGGAGAACACAATACAATAGCAGCATTGGGCGATACAGCTCTAAGATTACCAACCGCAATCCGAAGTGCTCCCGCATACGTATGCATATCATACGGATCCTCCACATCCCCGGGATTAATTCCTCTTAAGAAATCATTGACTCCATATTCAATGACATAATAATCTACGGTTGAGAAATCCACTTCCTTGTTATCAATAATTTCACCGGCTCTGGTACCCTTAAAAATATCTGTCGGAATGTCTCCCTTAATTGCCTTGGTGACTCCGATCAGACTTCTGGATGTCCAGTCCTCATTTCCTTCCTTCTCACCATATTCAATTGTTGCACTTGTTCCGGCAATTGCCATATTGTACACATTCGCATTACAGGCAACACCCGTAAGATAAGCAATACCGGTCTCATCCCGGTGATTATCAATGATACTGTCTCCAAGGAAAACAATATTCAGTTTGTCATCACCAAGCTTTTCTGTATCTACGTGGCTTACCGACTGTTCCGGATGGGGAACCACAACCTCCGCATCCTGAACCACAGCAATTTCCGGTTCCTCAGAAGGCTGTGGCGAAGCCTCTGCCACCTCCTGCCCGGCTGCTTCTGCTGATGGCTGCGGGGTATTAAGAATAATCTCTTCTCCCGTATCCGCATCAAAAATCTGTCCGGATTCGGTAATAATTACATTCCTTGCCTCCCCATTAATCTGTGGCAGTACCACCGTATTATCTGTTTGTGATGCAGTCTGTCCGCAACCGGTCAGCATCAACACTGCTAACATCAAAACAGCTATTAATTTCTCTATTTTCATATGCACACTCTCCTCAAATCAATATATGCTTATTACTTCTTTAGCATATCATTATTTCCCAAAAAAGAAAGAGCTAAAACAAATATTTATTTTTTTTAGGAAAACCTTAATAAATTCTTAACAAAAAACCTCCAGACAGGTTGTCCTGCTGGAGGTTTTTGCATATCTAAACGTGTACATTTTTTATCCCTTTTCACACCGCATATGTACACAACTAAAGATATCTGCGCATTAATTCTTCTTCACCCTTCGGCTGATATGTCAGATAACGGGATGTAGAAGTCAGTGTTGTGATTGCTACGCCCCAGACGGCTGCCATTATGAGCCTCGACAATGTTGCTTTGAATTTATTCATTTCCTTTTCCTCCTTTTTACACAGAGAAGTAAAGCAATAATGTCTATTGTTGCCCATATCTGCGTTGATATCTCATATGTTCCGGCAAATACGAACACAGAACAGACCAGATACCAGACCACAAGCATCGCAAAGGACATGATTTTGTTTTGTTCCTTCATCTCCTCACGGATTCTCTTGTTCGGATTTTCTACCGGTGCAAACTTCGCAAAATGTATAAACGCCGTCGCTACCCCTATTGTAATGAGAATGTTCTGCGCAATTTCCGGAAGAAACAGCAGCCCCTTCATCATTCCAAACGAAAGCAGATAGCACAATATCGAAACAAAAAAGCACCGCACTCTGGTTTTTGCATGATATCCTCCGCAATAACCCCGAATACTCATGAAACACAGTAAGAAAACAACAGATCCAAAAAAATTCCGTAACGCAATTCCAAGCGCCATGATCATCAGACTTGTCAATGCCGTAGTTACAATAACCTCAATACCGAGGTAGTACAAATCCCAATCCTCTTCTTTAATCTGAAACTTACGGATAAACCTCATCGTGATTCTCTTGGCTAGAAATTCCGACACGTCTGCTTCCCCCTCCTTTTTCATTATTGTAACCGCAATTTTTTCATTTGAATAGCAGAATGTCAGCTTTTGCCCGATTTATGTCATATTTTTCTCCTGACAGCCTGTCAGAAGAAGATTTCAGCCCGAAACCAGCCTTCCGAAACGTTCAGATCAAATCTTCCCCCGTTTTTATCAACCAACTCCCGAATACAGGAAATCCCAAATCCATGTAACAATGCATCCTCTTTGGTTGTATAATTATGCCTGAAAGGTTTTTCCATTTCAGAATCCTTCACCGTGTTCCGGACACTGATATACAAGACACCCTTCGTTTTTATGAGTACCCGGATCTTTGGATTTTCTTTGACTTCTTTGGCTGCTTCAATCGCATTATCCATGAGATTTCCCAGAATCATTGCCAGATCAAGATCCGAAATTCTCGTTGTTTCCAGAACATCCATATCAATGCGGATATCAATTCCATTTTCTTTTGCAATCTCTTCCTTCATCAAAAGCAGGGTACTTAAAGGATTGTCTCCATATTTAAATTCCTTTACTCCATCCAGTTCCATCAGAAAATCTCTGGTATAATTCTGTGCTCTTTCATAGTCCTTCTCAAGCAGCTGCTGCTCAATGACTACCAGACGGTGCTTCATATCATGCTGTGTCTTACGGACCTTCCTGATATTTTCATACTGCTGCTTATAGGTCTGCTGCTGGATAATCATCTGTTTACGGAGAAAATCGCTCATTTTCTTCTGCTGCTTTCCCCGGTATGCATCATAGGCCAGCTGGAAGCTCATAAAGCACAGCGCGCAGACCATCAGAAGCAGCCACACCATCCAGACAATATCCGAAGTCTGCCTGTAAAAATGTACAAGAGTCTGAAACAATGTTGTACCTACGGATATCGTTATAAACGGAAATACAATAACCCACACTCCTGCTCTTTGTAATACCATGATTTTATCCCTGAAAATTCTGGAAAGAATCACCAGAATGACCAATACGACCTTGGCCGTAACAATCATGGCAATCCGCAGAGGATTGCCCTCAGCCACAAGTACCGTCGCATCTACATGAAAAAGATTCACGAAAGTGTTCACTGCAAGAACACTCGAACCAAGAAGGGCAACATTATATACTGCAATCAGAAAAAGCTTCCAGTACCACATACCCTCCAGAAAAAGCATGGTGTACCCGAAGGCAATCACAAAATCAATAAGAACCGTATATTGGGAAAATAATGCAAATTGATCTGAAAAACCAATACTTGCCATAAGCAGAAGAACCGCTGTTACCGCTCCCGGAAAATCAATTTTCCTGCTATACTTTGGCCGACAAAATATCTTTAAAAATACAATCCACAGCACCGATTCACACAGATTAGCCAGTATCTCCATTTAAGTCATCTCCATCGGATTCCATATAACTTCTCAATTTTTCAAGAAGCTGTTTTTCAAAATGCGGACTAACGAATTTCTTTATTCCATTACGTAAATAAACATTTTTACCATCAAACCGCTCTATAAACTTCACATTGACAAGATAACTCACCTGAACACGGACAAAACCATACTTTTCCAGGGTATGCTGAAGTTCATTAATGTGGTTTCTCACCACGATCGGCTCTTCATTATCCATAATAATGTCAATATAATGACCATTCGCCTGCAAATAGTCGATATGATAAGGATCTACCAGAATATTCTTCTTCCCATCCTTCACAATGACATAAATAGGCTCTTCACGGCTTTCTTTCCAATATCTTCTGACTGCCTTCCGCAGATCCTCTTCCAGATGTGCCTTCCTTATATAAGCAAACGGACGGGCCTCAATACTGTCAAACACATAATGATCATAGGATGAAGCAATAATAATGTCCTGAAACTTACGGGTCTTTTTCCACTTTTTCACCCACTGAATTCCATTTTCATTGCCCAGTTCCACATCCAGAAACAACAGGTCAAATGACAACGGCGAGGTATCCGCCTCCTGCGTTGTCCGGAAAGTCTGAATATGTACCTGTACCTTTCCGGCACCCAGAACCTTCTCTATCATCCGCGATAATACATATGCAAAATCGGGATCATCATCCAGAATGGCTATGAAAAGCTCTTGATTTATTTTCTTCATTCGTCATTCCACCTCATCATCTTACTGTAACAAAAACGAGATGGATGTATTATATTACTTTTTCTGCATAAAAAACAAATAATTTCTTATAAAATCCATATTTATTCCAAATATTTCTATCATTTCAATTTGCTTAAACATCATTTATTACAAGTAAAAATGTTAATTATTCCCATTTATCACCTTTTCTGTAGTTCGAATGATCATTTTGTTCTTATTTTTGCATTGTTCAGGCATTTCTGCAATACACTTCTCTTATCTCATTCTTTATACAGTTTATATCTGATTTACATCATCCTGAATATGATTTTTTCAGGAACAAATCATTCCGCTTTTTCTTATCTATCTTTCACTTTTTCTTCCCATCTTTTTCACCCTCATTATACACAATTCCGGCTGATTTTCCATCCTTTGTTTTCCCCGGAATTATGATATGGAAGAAGGAGATGTAACTCATGGATGCGCTGATGAACAAAATCAGAAATACTTATGATTTTACCGAATATGAATTAAAAATAATACGCTATGTTATCACAGCGCTCCTTTATGACCTCAGCAAGTTAATCCTGTTGGCAGTGATGTTTTCTTATTTGGGTTTCTTTCCTTATTTTTTATGTGCGCTGATTCCATTCTGTTTATTACGAAGTAAAAATGGCGGAATCCACACAAAAAGCTATTGGACCTGCCTGCTGCTGACGGTTCTTGTATTTATTCCAACCGTTATGATCCTGCCGGTGACAGCTCCATTAACACCGATTCTGCGTATCGGACTCATGATTCCATGTGCAATCACAGAATACCGGCTTGGTCCTCTCCTTTCCCATCGCGAGGTCAAGCTGGACGAAAAGGGAATCCGAAGGAACCGCATTGCTTCCTTTCAGGTGGTTCTGATTGTCGCAATTCTATTATTTCTTTTTCCCGAATGTCCGTATTTACTGGCAAGTTTTTGGATGGTGGTTCTTCACACTGTTCAATTAGCTATAACAAAAATTTATAAGGAGGTGAAAAAATATGAACAAGACCAAACTTAAACAGTTAGGATTGGCACTCTGTGCCTTATGCCTTTCCTTTTGGGGAAGTGGTGTTTCTTGGAGTGGAATCAGCCTTTTCTTTTTTGGTGAACCGGAATATCCCTCTGAGGATTAACCCTGATAGTTCGGATAAACATACTGGTTTATCCGAACTTATCCTAAATATTAACAATCCATTCCATTTTTAACATCGGTATATTCTGAAAAACTTCTTGTGATACAGCAACTTCGCCATTAGCATCATTGATCATTTGTTTCAGTTTTGATAATCCAATTCCTCTTCCTTTTCCTTTACTACTATATCCCTTTTCAAAAAAACTTGAAATATCTAGTACCTTTGTGTTCTCATATGAATTAGCTACAGAAAATCTCATTTTATCATCTTCAACCATCAGTTCAAGTTGTAGGACTTTATTCTCAACGTTATCACTACTTAGTTCTTCAATCGCATTATCAAGCAAAATTCCCATCATCTCTATAATCTTAAATTCCGGAAGTTTCATTTCTCGTTTTTGTAATACACAATGATATTGGGTGACTATACCCATTTCCTGTGCTTTCGATACTTTATAAGATTAGGGTGTCAAAAGCCCATTTTAATATTTGATTTTGCTTGTACCTTGAAAAT
>URMF01000084.1 GCA_900548855.1 uncultured Eubacteriales bacterium | reverse complement strand
ACCATATCCGGTGAGGAGTTATTTGTTTTTGGGTAACAAAAAATGCCGTATTTATACGGCTTGTGGCGTTTCGCAAACGCCTAGAAATAGTATTATAGTGAGGTGAAAAATGTCTGTTAAGAGTAAACTGATAAAAGCAAAGTCTCAAATTTATAATTATCCTAAGTGCGTGCAAAAAAGAAGCCGAAAATATATATTTGAGGATCGAAGAAAAAATAGCGAGCACTTGATATATGTTTTATCCGGATATAAGCCTGAATTGTGGGACAATGTATTCGAACGATTGAAAAGAGTATCACCATCTAAATATGATTTTTGCATTATTTCTGCAGGTAAGTACGTGAAAAAACTTTCAGAAATTGCGAAAAACAATGGTTGGTCTTATTTATCAACGAAAGCCAATAATGTTCCGTATATACAAAATCTGGTTATTGAACTACATTTATGTGCTCAATTTATTTGGAAATTTGATGAGGATATGTATGTTTACTATAATTATTTTGATGATATGTTTATGACATATCAGAAGGCATGTGCTGAGTTGAATTATGAAATTTGTTTTACGGCACCGCTTATTCCTATAAATAGTTATGGTTTTATTAAATTTTTGCATGAAATAAACAAATTAAGTGAATATGAAAGACTTTTTTTGAAAGGTCATAAAGCTGTTAGCGGCAATTCTGGTGGACAATACAGTGGGACTTTGTGGTCAGCAGAGGCGCAAAAATATATTTGGGAGGTTACTGGAAACTTTGACGATATGGCGGAAAGAATTCAAAAAAAGCAAATTGGTTATACGATATGTCCCGTTAGATTCAGTATAGGAGCCATAATGTATACAAGAGAGGTATGGGAAGAGATGGGAGGTTTCCCAGAGACATATGCTTATCATTATAATGATGGTGAGGATGAAGTTGCAATTAATATGAACTGTATGAAAAATGCGAGGGTTATTGTTTGTTGTGATAATGTACTTGTAGCACATTTTTCATTTGGTGGAGTGTATGAAGCGATAGCTGAGCATCTGAAAAAACATAATTATTTGGAGAGAAGAAATGGAATGTAAGTACAAAGTGGCATGGATACCTTGGTCAGACTCAATTGCAGAGGACAGTATTTTTCATGGGGATGAAAATGACTACCATGTTAAAATAGCCAAAGAGTGTGAGAATATTGGTATAGAGATACATACGATTGATATGTATGAAAATTTGGAAGAGGCGGATATTTTTCTCTTTGCTATTTTTAATTATAAGTATTTGCTTTTACTGGATAAGAAAGGGTTGCTTTCTAAAGCAGTATATTTTTCGGGAGAGCCTCCTGTTGTTGAACCACTGAATTCTAAAGAAGGGTACGAGATACTTAAAAAATTTTTTGCTAATATTATGACATGGGACAAAAACTTAGTCGATAATGTTCGAATTTTTCACAGAAATATACCATATTGCTTTGTAGAAAGGTATGGGGATCCAGGGATACAGCAAAAGCTTCTGGTGAATATGTCAGGAAATAAGCATTCAAAACATCCCTTGGAACTATATAGTACAAGAGAAGAAATTGTTTTGTGGTTTGAAAAGAATCATTTGGATCAGATAGAGTTATATGGCCCTGGGTGGAATTTAAAAAAGCATCCATCGTGGAAGGGGCGCGCTGCAGATAAGTATAAAGTGTACCATAATTTTAAATTTGCGTTGGCTTTGGAAAACACACATGGTGTAAGCGGATATTTATCAGAGAAACTTCCGGATTGTTTATGCGCCGGGATAGTTCCGGTGTATTGGGGACCAACCAATGTAGATGATTTTGTGCCATCTAACTGTTATATTGACTACAGTAAATTCTCAAATCCGGAGGAACTCTATGATTTTTTGATTAATATGTCGAAGGATGAATATTTACGCTATTTAGATGAAATAGACCGGTTTATAAAAGGCAAGAAGAGCGAACTGTTTAGTCATAAGTATTTGGCAAAATGTATATTGGATGTTATAGAAAAAGGGTATAGAGAAAATATTAAATTGAGTTTATTTACAAGGATATGGTTAAAAATAAACATTGGTTATCAGAAATTTAGAAAGTGGCTGTAACGATTGGTTCTGTTCTCTTTTCTGATCTCACAAATAATACTGTAAGTGTTCAATAAGCTGGCGCCTTTCGGCACAGTCATAATCTAGGGGATAATAAACTTCATATATTAACGCAAGTTATAGTATTGCGTAGTATAGTAGGAGCTTAGTCATGGATTAAGTTACTAAAGTTTGGTGTCATATAAAATCCGGGGAACAGAAATCCATTATTAGCGAGTGCCGAGTAAGTGGTATGACTGTAAAATAAAAGCTTGGTGTAAAACAATGGCATTGTCGAACAGAAGTTTTTATTCGGAATTATAGGGGAGGTATCCTATGAATCTCAGTGAATTAATAAATTATGGGTCAAATAAGAAAAGATTAGATGAAATAAAGCAAATCAGACAAAATATTATTCCTTTTGTCGGTGCAGGTATTTCAAAAGGATGTGGTCTTTTTACTTGGAGAGAACTGATAAACAAAATAGCAGTTGAGTATTTGCTGCCTGACGATATCAAAATGTTGGAAGAAATTGGGGATACTTTTAAATATGCGGATAAAATTATTGATGCTGCTAAAAATTCAGATATGATTATGAAAAAGATTCGAGACATAATTACAGATTCTAATGCAGAATATAATGAAGTTACACAGATATTAGTATCTTCGTTTTCACCAATGGTAATCACTACAAATTATGATACATTGCTTGAAGATGCATCAATTAATTCTCCTTTAGGCCACCTAAAACCGTTATTGCCTTGTTTGGTTGGACAAATGAACGAAGCAATTCAGATAAATGATCGAAGATTATTAAAAATACATGGATCCTTGGAAGAAACACAATCGTTTGTTTTTTCAACAAAACAATATAAATATTTTTATGGAGAAAAAGGTAAGAGAGGAAAAAAACCACTTCCTGAATATCTCATGAAAATTTTTAGCAGTAAAAAAGTTTTATTTGTTGGATGCAGCATGGAGAAAGATTATACTTTGGATATATTAGAAGAGTGCGTCCAACAGAATCGCAGTATTTCACACTATGCAATAGTTCCATATCCTACAAGTCACGAAGAACAAATTATTAGAAATAGAAGGTTTACTGAACTTGGTATAGAAGCAATATATTATCCTCAAGGAGAGTTTGAGGCAGTTAATAGATTAATTAGTTATTTATCTGAAAATAATAATTTTATTTCAGCTATGGATAAGATTTTAAACGATATTATGAAAAACGATAAAGGCGGTTTGAAACAATTGCCAATTATTTTATCGTTGCTAAAAGAAAGTTATTACATTACGGCTACAAAATTTCCACAACTTCTTGATATGGATAATTTAAAAGAGGATTATTATGAAGAGATTAAAAAATCTATTGCATTATCAGAAGAATCTATGGATACTCTGTTGAATATCTGTGAAAAAGCATTTGCAACTTATATTCGTATTGGATATGTAAGGTGTGCAACAGAAGTTGAAAATTTTTTCTTACAACAATTTGAAGATAATGCTTTAAAAGAAAATGAACTTATAAATCTACTAAAAAAAAAGTGGTTAATTAAACAATATTATGCTGATTCTACAGAAGATAATTGCAAACTAATAAATAAGTTGTCTGACTATGAAATAAATGAATATGCTAATAAATTGATTTCAGTACTTCAATATAATAATGGGATGAACATGTCCATTGAATCAGCATATTTTAGTGCAAAAAGAATTATTGAAATAGCAGAAGATCGATTGGTGTTTGACACAAAGATAGGTTTATTAAGATCGATTGGTGCTTTTTGTATTTATTATGCTGATTTAGATGATGGAGAAAAATGTCTTGAAAATTGTATAGAGTATATTGAAAATAATAATGATTTGAGTCCGTCATATATGTTATTTAAAGCGAAGTGTTATAATAATCTTGCTATAGTAAAGGGGTATAAGAATTCAAAGTTATCTATTGTTTTAGAACTTATAGAAAAGGATTTGTTTTTGAAAAAGAAATATGGCGAATCTGATTTATTTTATTCTAGATCTTTGAATTATTATGCTACAGTATTAAAAGAAATTGATCCTTTTAAAGCATGTGAGGCTTATATTATGTCTGCTAATCTTAAAAAAAATCTAATAGGTAGCGGAAAAAATGATAAGCAAAACAAAGAGTTAATAGCTTCATGGGCAACTACCGTTTTCAACATTGGACTATTGGCAAAGGATTTGAAATTATATGATTTAGCGTACAGAATTATTAGTATTGCAAATGAATATCGATACAAAACAGTAGATTACTGTAATAAAGATTATTGCAGTTCTATTAATGTACGTGCGGAACTAGAGCTGTTTGTACATAGTAAACAAAACTTACAGTGGATAATAGATGGGGTTGAAAGTAGAGTAAATCTACCAGAGGGCTTTACGAATACTATGTCTCATACTTGGTATATATGTGCATATTATTACTATATAAAAAAGGATTATTTAACTGCATTATTATATGTGCATAAATCATTAAGGTTAGCAGTGCAAAAAGATGCATATCATGATATTCGGGAACAATCAAGAACAAAGTTATTGTTGGGAGATATTAATATTGTACTGGGAAAAAAGGATGAAAAACGTAAAAAGGAAGCAGTAGAAGTTTACAAGACTATTGCTAAGGAGATAGAAAATTTTTATGGACATGATAGTTTTTTTCTGAAGGATCCATACTTTCGATTAATGCATGTGTGTGATGATAAGTCTGAGCAGATGAAATATAATAAAATTTGTGGAGATTTAGATAGGAAATATGCAAATAAAATTATGGATGTGAAAGAAAAATTAGAAAAGTATTTACTGGAATTAAATCTACGACTAGAAAATGTTTAAAATATTTTATATGGATATCGATGCGCATTACCTTGGTTTTATAGATAAGTTCACGACTATGGGGATATGGACATTAGTTGTTGCATATATTCAGTTTTCAAACGGAGTGTTTGAGTTTTCATCGATTAAGAAATGGGCATTGACGGCAGCAGTTCTGCTATGCGCATGTCTGGTAATTTATCTGTTGTTCAAGGATAGAAGAAAGACTGGTTTTGCGATCATGACATTGGTTATGAGTGTGGAACTTGTCGCTAATTTGTACTGGTCACTTTCTGATTTTCATTATTGGGGTCTGGAAGAGTATCAGGAATATACTTCCATGGTAAAGGAAATATATGATGAATTGAAGACAGAAAATGGAGATACATTTTTTCGGATGGAACATGAATTAAGAGATCCATTGAATGATGCAATGTTAATTGGATATCCAAGTGTTACACATTATAGTTCGGTGATCAGAGATGAAATCGCTCAGTATGCTTTTGAGCACCATATGGATTCAAAGGGATATGGAAGCCAGGCAACACGGTTTCAGTTGTGCAATATAACAGCAGAAGAAGCTGGAAGATATGCCATTAAGTATCTTCTGACTTATGAATTACCGGAAAAGATGGATGGTTGGGTGATTAGGAGAGAAACACCTTGTTATGTGTTGGAAAATACCTGCTTTAAGCCGTTGTGCTATCTGGAAGCAGAGGACGAAAAGAGCAAAGTCCGGATTAGCATAAAGAATAGTGGAAATATTAGAATTTCAGTTACCGGCAATGGAGAACATGGAAATTACCTGCAAACATCTATCCCTTATCGGAACGGATGGAAAATTATGGTTGACAGCAGAGAATATCGTGAAATCCCGGAGGATTTAATGATCGGAATTGAACTTCCTGAAGGAGATCATGAAATTACTTTAAGGTATAGACAGCCGATGGTAGTGCCTGGAATTGTAATTAGTGCTATATCATTATTGCTATGGATGGTGTTATGTGGCTGTATGAAGAAAATAGGTATATGGGGTAATAGGAGATGCGAGGAAGAGCAATGACACATATAACAACGAAATCTAATGATAAAATTGATATTGTATCAGTTGGACTAAAGGGTTTATTGATATTCACCTTTTTATTTATTTATGGCTTATTACTATTTGGAAGCAAGGTTTTGACCGTGGAGTTTATAATTCCCAATTGCATATTGCTTATAGTGGCAGTGATAGTATGGCTGTTGATAATCAGATTCGTTAAATTCAGAGCCCCATTATCTATGTCAGATAAGACAGAGAATATATGGCTTTGTACGGTCTCTGTTATAATCCTTGGCATACAGGCTTTTATTACTTATAATATTATTTTCCGTACCTCCTGGGATGTGGCAGCAGTATGGTATGGATCCCACTGGGCAGCTTCGGGTGACATGGCAGGAATACAGGAAATGTCCGAGTATTATTCCATATATCCCAATAATTTATTTTTAGTGTATCTGTTTTCCCGGATACTTAAG
Source organism: uncultured Eubacteriales bacterium (assembly GCA_900548855.1). Classification (GTDB taxonomy): domain Bacteria; phylum Bacillota; class Clostridia; order Lachnospirales; family Lachnospiraceae; genus CAG-590. The sequence continues at coordinate 2,167 of URMF01000084.1, read as the reverse complement.
CTGAATATGCTCATGGGAAGCCCTGTTTCAAACGGTGGTTTACTTCTTGCGTTGGTACAATGTGCAGTAATGAATGTTTCAGGAATAGTTTTATTTAAGTGCGCTAAACGATTTGTCAGTGTGTGGGCAAGCTGGTGTATTTATTTTCTGTATGTGTTGTTAATCGATTTGTCCGGCTGGATGGTTTTGCCGTACTCAGATGGCATGGGTGTCATATTCCCAATACTGTTCTTGTATTTATACCTTCGATGCAAGGAATGCCCGAAACAAATTGTAAAATACCTGTATGTTTTTGCTTTGTTTGTTATGGGTGAGATTGCATATCATATTAAACCTTATACGGTTGTCGTTCTTATAGCAATTACAGCGATTGAACTGATAGAATGGTTGAAGAGAGCACTGAAGAGAACGGGAATGCAATGGAAGAACAGTACGATTACAGTCTTAGCTGCGATAGTTGGTCTTGCGTGTTCGTCAATAGTGATTTCACAAATGACCCATTCCATGGGTTTTTCGATAGATAAGGAACGTGAAATGGGAATCCCTCATTATCTGATGTTAGGGGTAAATGTAGATTCCTGGGGAGGATATAGTGATGAGGATCTGGAATTTGGGAAGGAACTTGGTAGTAAGGAATTAAGAAATCAGGCAGAACTGGAAGAGTTTAAATCCAGACTGAAAAATATGGGAATAGCAGGATATGCAGAGCTTTTTGTACATAAAGCTGCCAAGAATTACCTAGATGGAACATATAGCTGGAGAAATGCAGAGAGCTTTTATGAGGAAATATATCCATCCAGAGGAAGGATTAGTGATATACTGCGTTCCTGCTACTATGGGTTTGGAGAATTATTTCCGTATCATGCGTTGATTCGCCAATTTCTATGGATAGGGGTACTGGCAATGATTCCTTTTGCAGCATTGACGAAACGCAGGCTTGAAGCCAAAGAGAAAGTACTTATGTTATCCGTGTTGGGACTTATGCTGTATCTCCAGATTTTTGAGGCTCAGGCGCGGTATGTGTTTGTTTTTGTACCGCTGTTTTTAATACTGGAATTTATGGGAAGTATCAATTTAAGAAAGCTAATTAAACAGAATTATCCTCAAACAAAACAATAATTCCACTAAATAAAGCAAAAAGTGAAACACCCCAGTTACGATATACGAGACGGGAATGTGCATAGGCGTGATTAGCAGTGACGAAGAACCATGCACATGGAATGATATAGCATATGCCAAGAGTTTTGATGATAAAGAAATAAAAGAGAAATGCAGTTATATGACAAATGATTTCTAATGCAATTTTGTTTGTTATGGTAACCTCATATTCCGGTCTGTATTGTACGCTATTTACAAGGAAGAGAAGGAATAGATGAAAATTATGATAGAGGAGCAGGTATTAGATGAATTTTCACACTATTTATCCATACATTATATTGATCTGTTTTATTAAAATAATCCTATTCTGGAAGAAAGATGTAAATGAAATCAGAACAAAAAAGATGCCTGTGATTTACATTAGTGCTTTCTTACTTACAGCTTTTATAACGTTAGTGTTATTATGTGAAAAGACATTGGTAGCAGACGGTATGATACATTTATTAATTTTATGCTGGACAGTCGTAATTTTGTACTGGTGTATAGTGACAATTTTAGTTCAATATAGATTTCACCTGTATATTTTACTTGGTTCTATGTTATTCGGACTTTTTTCATCTGTTGGAAATCTGACAATATATGATGACTTTGGGATAAGCGGTTTTTTGCTTTCATTGAGTTGTTGGAGTCTGCTTTTTGGATGCGCCCTTGAATGCCTTTATCGGCTTAGTTTCCATTATAGATTTTTTTGAGTCCGAAAGAGGATTATAGGAAGTGGGGATTATTTACTTTTGGGGTATCCTGCTTGATAGATGGTGTATTCTTGCTTGCATATTATCCAGGGGTCATGACTTATGATGCATTAATTCAAATGTGCCAGGCAACAGGAGGATTTCCTTATAGCAATCATCATCCATGGCTGCATACAATTTTTATTAAGGGGATCTACGAGCTGGGATTATTGCTTTTTCACAACAGTAATAAAGCATATGCATTATATAGTGTTTTTTCTATTGTATCAGGTAAATAACCCGCACTAACTAAAAATGAATGCCACCTGAAATCAGAT
>URMF01000083.1 GCA_900548855.1 uncultured Eubacteriales bacterium | reverse complement strand
AAATCATCCTGTTATATATGTCTGATGATATACAAAGAAAATAGCAAAAGGCATGGAAACTTTAAGAGCTTCCGATAGTAATAATTATGGGCTCCTCTGCGAGGAGGTCAGCGCATGCAGGTCTGGGCTGCGACCCAAAATGCCGCAAAAGATATCTTGTCAAGAAAAAAGGGTTGACAAGATATCTTTTATTGTATATACTGTTCAAGGTTGATGTAAAGAAAAATTACTTTACACGAGGTGATGTACATGGAAAAGATGGTAAGGCAGGCTTTGTTGTATGATTTTTATGGTGAACTTCTGACGGAGCACCAGAAATCCATCTATTCCGATATTATACTGAATGATTTATCGTATTCGGAGGTAGCAAGAGCAGAGGGAATCAGCCGGCAGGGTGTATTTGATTTGGTAAAGCGCTGTGATAGGATATTAGAGGATTATGAGAGCAAGCTTTTGTTAGTAGAAAAGTTTCTGGATACAAAGGAGCATGTCAGCCGGATTCATGATTTGGCAACAGAGCTTAGGGCGATGACGGATAAGGAAGCGCTGCAGGAGAAGATTGACGAGATTGAAGCAATTTCCAGAGCGATTTATGAGAGCTACTAAGTATAGAGATATCAGTGGATTGTTGAAGCAGGTGTTTGATAGCTGCTAGGAGGTAGTATATGGCATTTGAGAGCTTATCTGACAAATTGCAGAATGCATTTAAGAAGCTGCGAAGCAAGGGCTCTTTAACGGAAGCAGACGTGAAGGAGACCATGAAAGAGGTTAAACGTGCGCTGTTAGAGGCGGATGTTAACTTCAAGGTGGTAAAACAGTTTATCAATGCTGTCAGTGAGCGTGCTGTTGGTGAAGATGTTTTAAAGGGTCTTAATCCGGGACAAATGGTAATTAAAATTGTCAAGGAAGAGATGGATAAGCTGATGGGCTCGGAGACTACAGAGATTAAGCTGCTTCCATCCAATGAAGTGACGGTTATCATGATGTGTGGTCTTCAGGGTGCCGGTAAAACAACAACAGTTGCCAAGCTTGCCGGCAAGTATAAGGAGAAGGGAAAAAATTGTCTTCTTACAGCCTGTGATGTGTATCGTCCCGCTGCCATTAAGCAGTTGGAGATTAATGGTGAGAAGCAGGGGGTTCCGGTGTTTACCATGGGAGCGCAGAATGCACCGGTAGACATTGCAAAGGCTGCTGTTGAGCACGCCGCAAAGAATAATATACAGATTGTATTTTTAGATACCGCCGGACGTCTCCATGTAGACGAGGCGATGATGGAAGAGTTAAAGCAGATTAAAGAAAATGTTGCGGTGACCTATACTATTTTGACAGTGGATGCAATGACCGGTCAGGATGCAGTTAATGTGGCAACGAACTTTAATGAACAGATTGGAATTGATGGTGTTATTCTTACAAAATTAGATGGTGATACCAGAGGTGGTGCAGCGCTTTCCATAAAAGCGGTAACCGGTAAGCCAATCTTTTATGTGGGTATGGGCGAAAAGCTTTCCGATTTGGAGCAGTTTTATCCCGATCGTATGGCAAGCCGTATTCTTGGAATGGGAGATGTAGAATCCCTGATTGAAAAGGCACAGAATGCCATTGATGAAGAAAAAGCGAAAGAAATGGAGCAAAAGCTGAAAAAAGCATCCTTTGATTTCAATGACTTTTTAGACAGTTTAGCCCAGATGGAAAAAATGGGAGGAATGCAGGATATGCTTTCCATGCTTCCAGGTATGGGCAGTCAGCTTAAGAATGTAGAGATTGATGAAAAGCAGATGAATCGGCCAAAGGCTATTATTTTGTCAATGACAAAGGAGGAACGGGCTAATCCTAAAATTATCAATCCCAGCAGGAAGAAAAGAATTGCAGCTGGTGCTGGTGTTGATATCAGTGAGGTAAACCGTCTGATTAAACAGTTTGAACAGATGCAGAAAATGATGAAGCAGATGTCAGGTATGATGGGTGGTAAACGGGGCAAAAGGTTCCGAATGCCATTTGGATTTTAAATACGCTCTTAAAGCTATAGTAGCTTTTTCGTTTGATAGCATGTAAAAACCCTTGCGGTTTGGACATATAAGTAACAGCAGTACATTGTGTACAAATATTAAAGGAGGTGAAATGAAAATGGCAGTAAAGATGAGATTAAAGAGAATGGGATATAAGAGACATCCTTTCTATAGAGTAGTTGTAGCAGATGCACGTTCTCCAAGAGATGGCAGATTTATTGAGGAAATCGGTACTTATGACCCTAATCAGGAGCCAAGTGTAGTTAAGATTGATGCAGACGCAGCGAAAAAATGGCTGGCTAACGGTGCTCAGCCAACAGATACTGTTGCCAAGCTTTTAAAGCAGGCGGGAATTGAGAAGTAGGACTTGGGAGGTTATTCGTAGATGAAAGAATTAGTAGAAGTAATAGCAAAATCCCTAGTTGATCACCCGGAGGAAGTTGAGGTGACAGAGACCTCAAAGGATGACGCCATTTATGTTGAGCTTAAGGTTGCCCAGGAGGATATGGGCAAGGTAATCGGTAAGCAGGGTAGAATTGCAAAATCTATCCGTACAGTTGTGAAAGCAGCTGCTTCAAAGGGTGATAAGAAGGTAATTGTGGATATCAAATAGTCCATGGAGGAGCTGTCATTGATTTGGCAGCTCCATTTTTTTTAATAATAAATGGAGGAAAAATGGAAGATTTATTACAGGTTGGTGTGATTACATCCACACATGGAATTAAGGGTGAAGTAAAGGTATTTCCCACAACGGATGACAATAATCGATTTAAGAAATTAAAGGAATGCTATATTGAATATAAAAATGAAATGCTTCCGGTTGAGGTTCTGGGCTGTAAATTTTTTAAAAATATGGTTATTCTTAAATTTAAAGAGATAGACAATATCAATGATGTAGAGAAATATAAGCAGTGTAAGCTTTTTGTAGATAGAGCACATGCAGTGAAGTTGGAGAAGGACGAATATTTTGTCACAGATTTAATCGGTATTTCTGTTTATAAGAAGGATGGCAGCCTATTAGGAACACTCACTGAAATTATCCCCACAGGGGCCAATGACGTATATGTGGTAACCGGTGAAGATAAAAGGGAATGGCTGCTGCCTGCAATAAAGGAATGTATTTTAAATGTGGATATGGAAAACAGGAAAATGACAATTCGTCTGATGAGGGGAATGGAGGAGTGAGATGCATTTTCATGTATTAACATTATTTCCGGAGATGGTAAAGGATGGGCTTAATACCTCCATTACCGGGCGGGCAGTGAAAAATGGATATATTACCATTGAAGCAACCAATATCCGTGACTTTGCAGAGAATAGACACGGACATGTGGATGATTATCCCTATGGCGGAGGAGCCGGCATGGTGATGCAGCCGGGACCGGTTTACAGAGCCTATGAGCATGTGAGAAATGCGGTAAACGAACGCCGGAGCAGGGAAAAGGACGGTTCTGGTGTGGGAGAGGCAGGCAGACTCAGGGTGATTTATATGACGCCCCAGGGAAGGGTATTTAACCAGTCTATTGCCGAAGAGCTTGCAAAGGAGGAGGATATCGTTTTACTTTGCGGACATTATGAAGGGATTGATGAGCGGGTATTGGAGATGATTGTGACCGATAATCTTTCCATAGGGGATTATGTATTGACAGGCGGCGAATTACCCGCTATGGTAGTGATAGATACGGTGTCCAGGCTGGTGCCGGGGGTGCTGAATAATGATGCCAGCGCAGAGTTTGAGACTTTCCACGATAACCTTTTGGAGTATCCCCAGTATACCAGACCGGAGGAGTTCATGGGGAGAAAGGTGCCGGAGGTACTGCTTAGCGGTCATCATAAGAATATTGAAACGTGGCGGCAGGAGCAGTCGGTTCAGCGGACCATGGAGCGGAGACCAGATTTATTAAATAAATGAGAGGAGAGTGGTGCTGTCATGGAAATAGGAGGATATGGTTACGAAAAGCCGGAGCTGCTTAAAGTGGCAGAGCAGATATATAGCTGCAAATGTGAAAAGCAGGATTTGGAATTGCAGCTTAGCAGTGAGAAGTTTCATTACAGCTATATTCCAAAGCGTAAACAAAAGATAGAAAGCTCGGTAGTTTCCCAGCTGCTTATTATTATACTCTTTTCATTGATTGTTCTGGGCATTGTTTATATAATATTTAATTATATGATAAATTATTCGGAGATGTCTGAGAACGGTGCGGCTGGCGTTGCTTTTCTATTTTCCGTGCTTTTACTTGTACCTGTGGGATATATCGATTTAAAGATGATAAAACAGGAATTAGAGATGCTGGCGCTGCTTTTTGTCAGCATGAAGCCGGAAAAATCTCTACGGTTTGCCAAGAAGCATGATATTAACACATTTCAGAGTGATGAAATAAAATCAAGAGAAAGGATAAAGCTGCTGGAAGAAAAAATTGGGTTTCTGGACAGGAAAATTCTTGAACTGACTGAAAAACAGAAAACTATATTGGAGGAAAAAGAACAGAGAGAAGAAGTTTTAAGGAGAAAGGGTGTTCTATTTGATGAGAAGCCAGATGAAACGAAGAAAACGGGCGCATTTTCTTTAAAGGAAGAGAGTGTTAGTACACAGGATGCTTTGCAGCTTCATGAGTTTTATACCCATGAGGAGCAGTACATTAATAATTACCTGATTCAGTTAGATGGCAGGCTGCAGAAGATTAATAAAGAGATTGTCACCATTGATGATGAGTTTGAAATCATAAAAAAGCAGTTTTTATTTTTCGTAATTATTTATGTGCTGGTGGCGGTTGTGCAGAGTGCATTTACTGGGATTGCGTCAACGATTACAAGTATTCTCTGTATAATTGGAAGCGTATGCTACATAATCTATCTGGAACGTAAATGCAAACGTCCCATTTTATTATATCTGGTGGAGCATGACAGCAGACTGACAATGGAATATGCGTTTTGCAATGGTATGGTTCCTGTCAGAAATAAGCGGAAGGAGCTGCTGGAAACCATTGAAGACTATAAAAAGGAGCTTACAGAAATCAAAAAAAAGAAATCAGAGATTATTTTTTAGGGATGTGCCTGAAAAACAGTAGATAATGCTTGCATTTTTTTATTAATTATGTTACATTAATTGAGTTGCGACTTCTTGTCTGAGAAAGAAGTCTGTATTTAAAATTGGATGGTCCTCTGCGAGTCACAGTAAAATAATCTTGCAAGAACGTCTTATATTCTAAGGAGGTTCGTGATGAACGATATTATTAAGAACATTGAAGCTGCACAGTTAAAGGCTGAAGTTGCAGACTTCAAGGTAGGCGATACAGTTAGAGTATCTGCCAAGGTAAAAGAGGGTAACAGAGAGAGAATTCAGGTTTTTGAAGGAACTGTAATTAAGCGTCAGGGTGGAAGCAACAGAGAGACATTTACCGTTCGTAAGAATTCAAACGGTGTTGGTGTGGAAAAAACTTGGCCATTGCATTCTCCAATCGTAGAAAAGATTGAGGTTGTAAGACATGGTAAAGTTAGACGTGCTAAATTATACTACTTACGTGAGAGAGTAGGTAAGGCAGCAAGAGTAAAAGAGTTAGTAAAATAATCTTTTAGGCATGAAGGGGCTGGAGTAATGTTTATCTTTACTCTAGCCTTTTGTTCTGTAATGTAGTAAACTAAAATAGAATTCATGAAAAAATAAATGTTTTATGGGATAATTTATAAAAATGAATAAACATACCAGGATAAGGAGGCTATATGAGACGTCGAAGAAGGTACCGGAGCAGTTATGACAGAGATGAATTTGATATAAAAGATTTTATGTCCGAGATTGGACAGTGGGCGCTTTCTATTTTGATTGTTATAATTCTTGCGTATAGTCTCGTGACATTTGGAATTCAGTCTGTTACAATGATTGGACAAAGTATGGAACCGGCATTGTCAAACCAGGATGTGGTGCTGATTAACAAGCGTTCTTATACCTTTCATAATCCAAAACGTTATGATATGATAGCATTTAAGTTAAAAGAGGACACGGAAAGCTATTTTAATATTAAGCGTATTATCGGTCTTCCAGGTGAAAAGGTTCAGATTAAAAACGGACATATTTTTATTGATGGAAAGGTTTTAACAGACCTGCCCTTTGAGGATTTAATTATGACAGAGGGAATCGCGCTGGATGAGATTACATTGGGAGAAGAGGAATACTTTGTAATGGGAGACAACTGTAACAACAGTGAAGATTCCCGGTATGTCAATATTGGAAATATCTCTAAAAAGGAAATCAGTGGCAGGGTTTTCTTCCGTATTTCTCCAAGAAGCGATTTTGGTTTTGTAAAATAATAAGATAGAGGAGTTTGATATGAATATTCAATGGTATCCAGGTCATATGACAAAGGCAAAGCGTATGATGCAGGAAGATATCAAATTAATTGACATCGTGATTGAACTATTAGACGCCAGAGTCCCCTTTTCCAGTCGTAATCCGGATATTGATTCACTGGCAAATAATAAATTCCGTCTGGTGCTGCTGAATAAATGTGATTTGGCAGATGATGCAGTGACTGCAAAGTGGGAAGCATATTTTAAAGAAAAGGGAATTACAGTAGTTATTATTAATGCCAGGGATGGACAGGGAATGAAGGTGATTACCGCTAAGATTCAGGAGGCATGTAAAGAAAAGATAGAGAGAGACCGGCGGCGTGGAATTTTGAATCGTCCTATACGCGCCATGATTGTGGGGATTCCCAATGTTGGCAAATCCACATTTATTAATTCCTACGCAAAGAAGGCGTGTACAAAGGTTGGAAATAAACCGGGAGTGACAAAAGGAAAACAGTGGATTCGACTTAATAAGAATATAGAATTATTGGATACACCGGGGATTCTCTGGCCTAAGTTTGAGGATGAGCTTGTGGGAGAGCATCTTGCATTTATCGGTTCCATTAATGATGAGATTTTGCAAAAAACAGAGCTTTCCTGTAAGCTGATAACATTTCTGAAGGAACAGTATCCGGGTATTTTGGAGAAGCGTTATCAGGTTCAGGAGGATTCGGAAGCATCAGCTATTTTGGGAGAGATTGCAGAAAAACGCGGATGCCTGTTAAAGGGGAAGGAACTGGATTATGAAAAGGCCGCAGGAATCATATTAGAAGAGTTTAGAAATGGCAGGCTTGGAAGAATTTCCGTGGAGCAGCCGGGATAAGGAGTTAAGAAGTATGGCAAAGAAGAAAAATAATGTACAGGAAGAAGAGGTTAATATCGTAAAAGAAATAATAGGAATGGTTATTTATATCGTATTTGTTGTTATAGTAGTATGGCTTATTATTACTTTTGTGGGACAGCGTACAGAGGTAAGCGGAAGCTCTATGTATGATACCTTGGAGGATGGTGATAATCTTTGGATTGATAAGCTTTCTTATCGCTTTAAAGACCCGGAGCGGTTTGATATTGTGGTTTTTCCGTACCATGACAGTTCTGTATATTATATTAAACGTATTATCGGGCTGCCGGGAGAAAAGGTAAGGATTGATGAGGAAGGTACAATTTATATTAATGGTACACCTTTGGAAGAGGAATATGGTTATGAAACTATTGAACCCAATATGATTGGCAGGGCGGAGGAAGATATAATTCTTGGAGAAGACGAATACTTTGTAATGGGTGATAACCGCAATGACAGTAAGGATTCCCGTTTTGAAGAGGTGGGAAATATCCATAAGGATGAGCTGGAGGGAAAAGCTATTTTAAGAATCTGGCCATTGTCAAAATTTGGAAAAGTTGAATAGTAGGACAGGGCTGCCGCAGGTATTAAACCATGGGTTACTTAATCGTATGTGTTTTGTGCGACAGCTTTTGTTATATAAAAAGGGAGATACGGGAAAAATGGGAATTAATGAGATAAAAGCAATCTTAAAAAATGCGTCAGTGGAAGAGCTTAAGATTCTTATACCACAATTTGAAGCGGATAGCCGTGCAGGTGTCGTAAAGCTGGTAGAAGCTGCCAGGAAGCGGGTTGCAGCCTTTGAGGCAGAGGTGGCCCGCACCAATGCCATGAAAGAGTATGAACGGAAATACGAAAGATGCCGATATATATGTGGAATAGATGAAGTGGGAAGAGGACCGCTGGCAGGACCGGTTGTGGCTGCAGCTGTGATTCTTCCCAAGGATATTGATATTTATTATCTGAATGATTCCAAACAGTTGTCTGAAAAGAAACGGGAACTGCTGTATGATGAGATTATGGAGAAAGCGGTTGCTGTGGGGATTGGCTTTGCAGATGAAGAATGCATTGATGAAATCAACATTTTACAGGCGGATTATGCCGCAATGCGGATGGCAATCAGCAAATTACCGGTTGAGCCGGAAATTTTATTAAATGATGCGGTTACTATTCCGGGAGTGGATATTCCCCAGGAGGCTATCATCAAGGGAGATACCAAGAGTGTATCCATTGCAGCCGCCAGTATTATAGCGAAGGTGACAAGGGACCGTTTTATGGTGGATATGGATCAGGTGTATCCGGGATATGGTTTTGCAAGTAACAAGGGGTATGGAAGTGCAAAGCATATTGCAGCATTAAAGGAGATAGGTCCCTGTAAGATACATAGAAGAACATTTATTGGGAATTTTGTATAGGTGATAGGCATTTGCGAAACTCTGATTTCGAAACCGACCGTTGTACAAATGCAACAAATATGTTTTTCGGACCGTTTGCACTTAGCCCGGAACGCAGCAGTGCTAAGCAATGTAACACTCTGCACACCAAGTGTGCAGGTGTACTTTC
>URMF01000082.1 GCA_900548855.1 uncultured Eubacteriales bacterium | reverse complement strand
GAAAAAGAAATTTTTTACTAATTTATGGTTGACTTTTCATAGCTGGTCTCCTCCATAGCCTGTTGAAGTCGAATCTCATATGCAATTTGATAATGAAAAATTTCGTATATATTTTTTCCTATCTCTCCATCATCTCTCTTATCTGGTGTAGCGGTCATACCAAGCCACAGCTTCGGTTTAAAATACCCCATAATCTTCTGATAAGTGTCCGCCGCTGAATGGTGAGCCTCATCTAAAATAATACAATCAAATTCATCCGATGCGTACTCCATCAAATGCCGATCTCTATTCAATGTCTGAACAGTTGCAAAAACATAGTCCTTGTCATATTCATAAGCTCCAGCACCTACTAGTCCCATTGAAACCGTATTTCCAAATACTTTCTCATAGGACTTCTTAGTCTGTCTGGCTAATTGCCCTCTATGTACTAAAAATAAAACTCTTTTATATCCAAGTTCTCTCATTGCAAATGCAGACGCATAAGTTTTACCGGTTCCTGTTGCAGAAATAAGCAACGCCCGGTCTTCACCGGATGCAATAATTTTTCTCAAATTAGTAATAAATCCAACCTGCATTTTATTGGGTTGTAAGCTGTATTTTTCAATAGATGGGATCTGTTCCTGACGTGCTATTTTCTGTTGCTGTTTAATGATTCTGTAACGTTCTGCATATTCTTCATAAAAATCATTAAACTCCATAGTATATTGGGAATTCCAAAGTTCCTGAAATTCTTCAAGAATTTCCTGTGCCATTTCTCCCTTGTCAGTAGATATGATTCTAATATTCCATTCTCGGTTACTTCCAAGTGCTGCTTTCGTGAAATTAGAACTTCCTATTATGATTCTATAAATTTCTGCATTCTCAAAAATATATCCTTTCGTATGAAAATTGTCATTCGCCGCATGAGAATCATACATTTTAAGCGTAATATTTTTAAAACTCTGCAACTTTTTTAACGCCAATGGCTGACTAAAATCCTGGTAATTTGTTGTAAGAATCTCCCCTTTAATATTTCTTTTTTCAAGTTCACTTAATGTCTGCAATAAAGGAGTTATACCTCCCATTGTAATAAATGCCACGCTAATTTGAAAATGATCACATGCTAACAATTCATCCTCTATCGATGCCATCACTTTCTTTCCCATTTTATAATTATTTGAAACAAATTGGGGCTTATATGCCAAACTAGAAGGAAAATCCTTATTAATGTAAGCAGTCTGAAAACCATTATGTAGTTCTTTTAATGTATTTTGATCCATTTCTATCCTCTATGTATTACCTGGCCAATGTCTATAATATCGAAAAATGATTGTTTATATAAATATATTACTATATTTTCATCTTTTTGTCTGTTGACTTGTCATATTTCCATAGATTTATAACAAAACTTCTGTTCTTTTGATGAACTCTCGGCTCCTCACAGCCTCTCCATATCCAGATCCAAGCTCAACTGCCCTATACTCTGTTCTTTGACAAGATACCACATATATATGGGAAGGTACGTTACCTTTCCATCCATCTCAATTAAGAAGTCCAGTTGACCTATATTCTTCTTTTATGGATATCAGCTTTAACTTTTTATCTTCACTGTCGTATTGGGAAAAAACCTCTTTGTACTGCGTTACGATATCTCTTTGTATCTTATTAACTTTTGCCCCGTTTTTTCAATTATTATTGTTATATTTTGCCCCGTTTTCACAAATTAGCATTTTCAACGGTAAATAGCGGTAAATAGCAAATTTAACTTCCGTTTTGCAAAAGGCAACCTCTGTTTGAATTATTTTTGCAGGATGAACTTCGAAATCAGCACCTTGAAAACAGAAAAAAGAACCGTCCTCCACAGTCTCCTGCATCAGACGGTCCTGATTCATTCTTTAACTATTCCGAACTATTTTTATTCTTTTCTTTTTCGTAGCTTTTCAGTGCACGAAATTATGCTGTAAAATCCATTTAAAATCACCTTTGCTGACAGGATCTGCATTGATAATTGTACTTACCGCTCATTACATCAGCACACTGCTCCAGATCATAATTGCCGGGATGGAGCACAGGGTTGAAAATACCACAAGCTTTGTTGCAAATTCCGGATCACGGTCATACTTTGCGGCGAGCATACTGGTCGTTGCACCGGCAGGCATTGCTGCAAGAAGCACGCTGACTCCACAGACCAGTCTGCTGACAGGAAGAAGCCGGCATACCAGGTATACCATGATTGGAATGATGACGAGACGGTGGATCGTATAGCGGATCACGGTTTTGTCCAGGATTGTTTTTACATCAATATCGGCAAGGATCATGCCAATCACCATCATCGAAAGTGCTGTGTTGCATCTGCCAAGCGTCTGAACCGGAGTCAGAATCACGGCCGGTAATTTAATCTGTCCAACCATCAGAATAAAACCAATAAAACAGGCAAGTACACATGGATGCGTCACTACCTTTTTCAGGGTTGCCTTCTTATCGGATACCCCAGAGAAAATAGCAATTCCTTCGGACCACATCATGATACGCTGCGGAATCAGATACACACTGGCAAGCATCAGACCGACCGGACCGAATACTCCCTCCGCAACCGGATTCCCAAGGAATCCGGCATTGGAGCAGATAATGGCATATTTCAGACATTTCAGCCGGTTCTCATTTTCTTTATGAAAAAAGAGATTACCATAAAACAAGGCTATAAGCTGTATGCCAATAGAAATCACCGCAATCCACGCACAGTCAGAAATGGTGTCCGTGCTGATTTCTGTCATAAAACTGGTAATGATGTTCGCCGGGAGAATCAGGTTAATGACCAGATCGGTAATCTCCTTTTGTCCCTTGGCTGAAATCAGTTTAATTTTCTTTAGCAAAAATCCTATTGCCATCACCGAAAAGATGGTGACCTGGAGCGTAAGCATTTCTCCCACGGCTTTTATCTCCTGTTTCAGAATGATTATTCATTAATACGATCCGGATTGTAAACGATATTTCCCCTGATCTGTCCATATTCATTCTGGGCACCTTGTTTAAAAGCAAGAAAAGCCTTCCTTCCCATAAACTCATAAGGGATATTATCTGTCTTCCCCTCTTTAATTGCTTCGCAGACTGCAATATTATCCTGAATCATATTGATAGACGGTATGCCGCCTGCTTCATGGGATAAAAGCACATCATCATAGCTCCCCTCCACCTTTGCCAACAGGCTTTTCAGGCTATTCTCATATGAGGAAACCCCAAGACTGGTAATGTCAAATAAAAACGTAAACGGATTACAGGAATCTCCCAAAAGAAGCATTCTGTCCTCTTCTATTAAAAATGCCATGGAGCCAGGTGTATGCCCAGGACAGGCATATGCCGTAATATGAAGTCCTCCGAGATCAAAACGCATGCCATCCTGCAGATCCAGAAATGCATCTGTACTATTTTCCGGGAGCAGATCTTCTCTTCTATATTTTCCGGCAAAGGAAGTGGTTTCTACATAGTCAATCCTCCGCTGGATCAGATCATGAGCTGCATAAATCCCACAATCTGCCAAATTCATGTATACCGTGTCAAACTGTACGGCTCCGGGTGCATGGTCGAGATGTCCGTGTGTAAGCAGAACCGTAATCGGCTTGCCGGTAAGTGTTGCCACATAGGCTTTGAGGTCACCTATACCACAGCCGGTGTCAATAAGAACCGACTTATCCATTCCCTCCACAAGATATGCCTGAACATCCCCCGGAAGGTAAATCCTTGTAATATGATTCGTTATTTTCTGCGAACTGAAAAAATCCATAATATTCTTGTCTCCTTCTCAAATAGTCCTTCATTATGCCTTTTTACTCATTGCATTATAGCAAATACCGCACCGGATGAAAATATCCGATGCGGTATACACATTAATCAATCCAGATCACTTCATCCAGTTCCTTCACATCTGCAAAAGGTCCCGGAATCGTAGAAACGCCACGATGATTTCCCAGATAATCACTTTGGAATACAATATCGGATCCATCCCGTTCCTCAAACCGCTGTTCCGGTTCAAATGCCTTGCCCAGGACATCGCTGTTGATAATTCCTGTGGTAAATCCGTCCAGATAATCGTACAGATTGGTGGATAGCCTGTACTGTCCATCCTCTTCCAGCAGTTCGATCTGAACATCCGCATCATCTTTCACCAGATTATGCTTTTCCTTCTTCCATGCCTTTGCCCCGGCAAGATAAACATTGCCGTCTGCCCAGACCGGAAGATGGCTGAAGTGTGCCGGTTCGAGCTTGCCCATATCCGGCTTTTCTTCTTCCATGTCAAATTTCGCAATCCATTCTTTATAAGTCGGATATTCGTCCCATACATGCGTACCAACCTGCTGATAGAACGGGGATTCCTTCGGCTCCTCATTCGTAATGGGATGTCCCTGTACAAAAATGTTGTTATAAAAACGATTGTCTCCATGCAGAATCGTCATCATACCTGCAACCTCTGTCCTGTGCCGGATATGATACGGCGTATATCTGCGCTGTTCTCTTCCGTCTACCCAGTTGTCCACACCGGAGCCGACCATGGTAAACGCTCCAAGAATCAGGTTATGTACCATGGCAACACCCTCGGTTGCCACACGAAGTCCATAGCGTGACAGCATAATATTGTTATCGATTAAGGTAGGCCCATGACCGACTTCCACGAAAATGTCCTGACTTTCCATGCCGCCTTCCAGCTTTGTCGATCCTTCCGGAACATCGTTGTCATGGAGCAGATTCTGGGAAACCCGTGCTCCCTGTGCTTCCCAGTCCAGCCAGATTCCCATCGTACTGTGATGAATATGGTTTCTGCGAATCACAACATCAATTGCCGCATGCAGCTTAATTGCTGAGATCTCCGCGCCACCAAGCTCCATCATGTTATTGATGTGATGGATATGGTTGTCCTCAATGGTCGAAAAAACGCATCCCATTCTTCCCACAATACCGGTCTGCTGACAGTCATGAATGTTACATCTACGAATGATGTGGGAACCGACCTTTTCCTTTAACCACCCATGATACTGACCACGGCATACCGCGTCACGTTCCATCTGGGTCGCACTTTTTACATGCTTACGGGTAAAGTAATGATCATTTTCTGCATCATAATATTTGCCAAGAGAAATTCCACAGCATTTGCTGTTGACGATTTCACAGTCCTCAATGATCCAGCCATAGGCCCAGTGCGGACCCACCATGCCGTCCTGATAAGCTGCCGGCGGTGCCCAGGTCGTAGCTGCTTTTTCAATATAAAAGCCGGACAGGGTGATGAAATCCACGTGCTCTTCACTGGGCATAAAGCACTCCCTGCGGACATTGATCTCAACCTTTTCCTCACGCGGATCCTTTCCCTGGAAGTTCGCATAAATAACAGTTTCATCACGCTCGCACTCCGCATACCACTTGTATCTGGTCCACTCATGCTCCCAGGACGGTTCATAAACCGGAGCATGATCGCACTCTGTCAGAGTCAGCGCCTCATACATCGCTTTATCATTCAGATAGACGCATCCTGTGTGACGCTCGTCCTTCGCAAAATACCAGTCCCCATAAACCGGCGTATTGTAAGGATTGTAGTCATTGAATACTCCGTTCGGAATGTGCGTAACCCATATATCCTGGCAGAAATGCTTCCAGTTCTTCACTTCCTCCGCACCACTGATGATTGCTCCAAGCGGCTCCACGGACCGATATACGATCCTGTTTTCTGCCGTTCCGCTATGGATGGGATTCACATACTCCCGGTAAACACCGGGCAGAACCAGCACTTCATCCCCCGGCATCGCAATCTTCGCCGCATCGTTGATTCTCTTAAACGGCCGCTCCTTTGATCCATCGCCATCACATCTGGCTTTTGCATTAACGTAAATTTGCATTTGGTAACCCTCCTTTTTAATATTACATATAAAATATCTTACCATTACTTTTACAGAAATTGTTGACTATTTTTACCTTCAACTTTTATAAATAAATTTATTGTTCTACCATGTCTTCCAACATCTTCTTCAACGTATCCGCAAACTCTTTGGGATTTTCCTGTGGAACAGTATGTCCCCAGCCTTCGATCAACTGCATTTCCTTCCATGGTGCTGTAATGGCGTTATAATAATCCTCCGTGTATTTCACCGGCATAACCCATTCACATGACCCGGAAATGAATCATAACAGCGCGTTCTCCCATTCCGCTTCCTTGAAACCGGTCAGTATTATGTTTCCATTCACGATAAGCGGACGTTTCACAAGCATGCCATTCGTTGCAAGAAGCTTCAACTGTTCTTCTTCACTCATTGTAGGAAGCTTATCCTTAAGCTGCATCTCTTTATACAACATACCACTGGTATTAAAAAATTTCTTTAATGGAAGTCCACTCTCTGCATACCATTCCTTCAGTTCTTCATAGGAAGGATTCTCCTCTACAATGTGACGTTCCGTGAATTCCAGATGATTTGCCTCAAGCCATTTCCTGGCTTTCTGACAGGTTGAACATTTCGGATAACATATGAATTGCATGAACTTTGATCTCCTTTATCTTTATCCTATATCATTCTTATGATCAACCTTATTATACTCATATTTTTCTGCTTTCACAACCTTTTCCAACCGATAGTGATGTTCCTCATCGAGCTCCTTTTTTCCATTCTTGTAATCATACCCAAACTTTCTGTAAAATTCCACTGCTGTGATCGATGCAGGTATTTCCACACGGCTTACCCTCACATAAAATTCATCCTGTTCCAGCGTATTTACAATTTTCTCAAAAGATAGTCGACATTCCCCTCAACCGGAGCTGTTCCATCAATGCGGATCACCGGGCACGGTACACGTTCCAACCACTCGGTGACGAAATTTTCAGGCCGGCTGTTCACTACCGAAAACCATGCATTCTCTGTATCGGCGAGGTCTCCTTGCTCCTGTATTCTGTCCCCGAATTTCTGGACCGAGCGCATTTTTACCCGCTCCATTCTTGTCTCTTTGGGTACTTCAATCAAAACAACGTAATCCAATTTCGTAAGCAGCTTTTCTCCATAATCCCCTTTTACCGCTGCAAAAACAAACCGGTCGTCTTCCTCGATCTTTTCCTCCAGAAGATGTATAACTTCCTCCTTGCTCCTCGGATTTGAAAACAGATAGGAGGCATCCTCTTTAGGAAAATATAAGTCCTCATTATCAATGAACTGCCAGGACATGCGTTCTGCCAAAATTCTCCCAATCGTACTTTTCCCGGCCCCATTAAGGCCGCATAATAAAATTCCCATGAAGATCCCCCTGTTTTTCATCTTTTGCTTCTATTTCAACACAACTTTATCTTACCAGAAGAATATATGCCAGGCCATATATGTGCACCTCTTCCTGATCTTGAACGTTCTACCAGTGGATCAATTCCATTTAATACACAGATGACATATAAATCTTTATATTATCCATATCCTTCTTTAAATCCTCTAGTGAAAGCCAACAGAAATCCAAATCAATTCTTTCATTATCCAGCTCATCATATCCATGAAACACGCCCTCTAATGGAATATTATCATCCACCAGATGCATTTGATAAAGCAAATACCGAAAACCCGCATAAATACAGGCTTTCGGCATTTTAATCCGTTATTCAAGCTCGGCAAGCCGCTTCTTTAGCTTAAACTATTTTGTTTAAGTTTTATTTGGAATCCGCCAATATTTTACTTCATTTGCACATTTTATTTTGGCTTACTGATTTTCTGTTGCCAAAGTGTTACCATTTCATTATAACGATTGCAAATACTGTATGCAACCGCTATTTTGAATAAACTGCATCGTTTCTGGAAAGAAGATATACACAATACTGATTCATGCTGATACCTTCCCTCTTAGAATGTTCTGCAAGGGAACGATGAAGACTTCGTGGAATTCTAAGTTTAAACTGTCCAGAATAATCCTCTAAGCTGTCCGGCTCATGGATTTCAATACCATCTTCCACAGCAGCTTCTAACCATGCTTTCTTGGCATCTAAAGCATTTGCGACAACGGATTCTACTGTTTCTCCACAGGTAATACATCCCGGAAGCTCCGGAAATGAAACCACAAAACCGCCCTCATCCTTATCCTCTACAATTTCCATACGATAATTCATTGCAAAATAATCATTTGGAAGGCAATCAACTTCATATGGTCTAATCGTAACCTCCTCCTCATCCTTTTCAAATTCAAAATCATCGGACATATCCGAATAATCACTTAATGCATTATTTATCATAATATTTCTCCTTTATTGTGTGTTTTTTTCATAATATATTCAATTACTGACACGGAACTTTTCCAACAGCAAATCATCCTGTATATTAACTATAGTTCCAATATCTTTAACCTCTTCACAATCTCCTCCGGCTCCGGAAGCAATGCTTTCATCTCTTCCGGTAACGTATTTCTTAACTGATATGTAGCCACACCAATCGGTGCACTAATATTCTTTAAAGCATATTCTACATAAGTTTTATCCTTGTTCTTGCAAATAATAATACCAATAGATGGATTCTCGTCTGGTAATTTAACCTGTTCATCCAATGCTGTCAGATGATATTGATTTCCTATGAATGCATAGTCTCCACCCATTTCTATCAAAAATGCTCTTATGTTATTTACCAATTGAATTTCTAATTCGTGTCCAGGGTATTCCGGTGATAATTCCGCAAAATCAAATGTATATTCGTCTTTTACCGCAAGCTTAGCCTGTACCCTTTGCTCAGCCGGAAGTGTTAAATCAAAATTCGTCTGATTCAGTAAATATTTCTCATAGGTCTGTGCCTCAATAAAATTAGTTAAAATACGCTTAGTCCAACCATATCTTTTCGTCATTTAAATGTAAAATTCACGTTGCAAATCATCCTTACATTTTTCCATAATGATGATATTATTGCTCCAGCTAATTTGGGGCTGTAAAAAAAGTCCCTTAATAGAAAAATCGCTGTGAGCATAGAACTTACA
>URMF01000081.1 GCA_900548855.1 uncultured Eubacteriales bacterium | reverse complement strand
CAAATGGTAAGGCAACGGACTCTGACTCCGTCATTTCAAGGTTCGAATCCTTGTACCCCAGTTGGAAGAGTAATTGGATTTCCAATTACTCTTTTTGTTTTATCCTCTTTTCCGCTTCTTCCATTAGCTGCTCCGCCAGCCATTCCGGCTTCATAACCGTCACTTCCGGACCAAAGCCACGAATCCAGCGAACCACATCCGGCGCCACAGCCGCCCTCTGGTAAAAGTACAGGCCTTCGGCTGTCTCCTTTATCATCCGTGCCCTCTCCGCCTCAAACTCCTTTACATACCGGATGCTTTCACCCGTAAATAAAAGCTCCAGTTCTTCCTCCTTTGCGCCCACAAGCTTTAAAAAAGCGTCTCCCATTTTTTCCCGTTCCATTTCCATTTCGTCAAACCTTGCGTCCAGCAGCTCAATATCGCTAATCCGGGAAAGACGAAATCTTCTGACACTCTTCCGAAGCTCACAATATCCCTCCACGCAAAGATAGGAATCCAGAAAAAGCATCTTGTACGGATGGATAATCCGCTTTGTGGACTCATTGCTGGTAAAGCTATAGTATGCTATTTCTATCTTATTCCGGTTATCAATGGCATTTTGGATTAATTTCTCGATTCTGCCATCCACCATATCCCGGCTTCCGTTTTTCAGACCGGGCTGTTTAAAATGTCCACAAAGCTTTTCAAACTGAAACTGATTTAAGGAAGCAGAACCTTCTACCATTTTATCAATCAGTGAAATGGCATGACGCCCCATATCCAAGTGGGCATACTGTCCCAGCATCTCTTTAGCAAAGGCAAGGGAAGCCAAATCTTCAATGGTCAAATCTACATTTTTCAGTGTATATTTATCTGCAAAAAAATAGGTCTTCCCATTTCTCTCCTCTTCTCCAATTCCATAATTCAGGGAGAGTTCATCAATATCCCGCATAACCGTCCGCCTGCTGACATCAATATCCCAGCTCTTTAGCCTCTCCCGTATCTCCTCTGCCTGATATCCCTTGGGATTCTCCGATAATAACGATAAAATGTATATCTGCCGCTGGGACACCGATACTTCCTTGCTCTGATATATGGTTTCGCTCTGTTTATCCCTTATCTCTTCCATATCTGTTCCTTTCTACAGTCTGTTATCCTACGGTACATTAACTAAACCTCTGTTCATTTTCATTTTGATAATCCTGATTACCGATTCATCAATCTGCTGCTGGGAAAGCCTTCCTTTTTCCACAGCTGCCTTTGCACCCTTCATGGATGCTTCTAAATCTGCAGAAAATATCATATCATTTCCTGCCACAAGAGCTTCTCCCGTTGCCTCTTCTAACGTCATTTCATTGAGAATTGCTTTCATATTAAGGTCATCCGCAATAATCACCCTGTCAAACTCCATTTCCTCCCGCAAAAGCCTGTGCACCTTTTTTGACAAAGAGGCAGGGGGAGGTTTATCCACCGCCTGCATAACGATATGGGAAACCATCACCATATCCGCTCCCGCTGCAATCCCACTCTCAAATGGAATAAAATCTTTTTCTCTGTAAGCGGTAAGCCTCCGCCCGTCCACCGCATAAGATATATGTGTATTTTGATTTTCACCGTATCCAGGAAAATGCTTCAAACAGCAGCCCATATTCTCCTTTTGCTGTCCGGCAACAACCGCTTCCACATACTCTGCCACACTTTCGGCATCTCCGGAAGCAGCACGGTTATACATATACGAAGCTTCATTTCCAACCACATCTGCCACTGGGTCAAAGTTCAGATTTATTCCCATTTTCTTTAGAAAAACCGCCTTTTTCTCTGTCTCTTTCCGAACCGCTTCCACTCCGCCGGTTTCATAAAGAACTCTGGCGCTCTCAAACACAGGAACATTTCCTTTCATCCCCGCAATCCGGCTGACCTCTCCGCCCTCTTCATCTATACCCACAAACAGCGGAATATCCACAGTAAGCTGCAATGCGTCCACTCGCTTTTTTACCTGTTTTTCTGTTTTTCCCTTAAAGTCCTTCCCAAAGAAAATAACGCCTCCCGGTTGATATGTCGCAAGAATTTTCTCCGTAATGTCCTTTTCATTAGTAAGAATCATCATCTGGGCAAGCTTTTCCTCCAGTGTCATACTGTCAAGTAATTCTAAAACATACCGGTTTAACCGCTGTACCTCCCTTTGCCTTTCCAAGGCAGTCTGTTCGATTTCCTCTATGTTCCAGATATGCGTCCAGTCTCCATGAAACATATTTATCCTGACCGGCACACCACAAAAATCCTCTTTCCGGAGCAGAAGCATCACAAACACAGTCACAAACAAAAGCAGAACCACTCTAATTTTTCTTTTCCATTTCATTCTGTCTTCCTCACACCAAAATGCTTCCTCATCTCTTACACAACCGGATTTTATTTTTCATGCTCTCTTTTTTCCATATTGCCCGCCGAATCTGTCTGGTCAGTTTCATAATCCCCTCCAATATCTCCCCGGAGACAAGGCTCTCTCCAAAGCTGATTTGCTCCAGTTGTTCACAGACCTTTTCCGGCTCTGGTATGGCATAATAACGGCTGGAGATATACATCAGCTGTTCTCCATGGCTTCTGCAGGCATCAAAACCATCACCACAGACCCTTATCATGTCACAGACATCCGCATAACACGCCACTGCTGCCTCTCTGCTGTCCTTTTGATGACACCGCATATAACGCTTGCCCTTGCGGACAGCAATTTGCCCAATATAGATTACCATGAACAGGGCGATAACCACCAGCACCACATAAATCAGCCATGTAAACCGGGAAAGACCCAATTCCCCGAAAACATTTCCATTATTCCCTAAATCCGCACCGGAACCATTTAATAAATCTGCAAAGGCTGACCAGAAATCATCCTCATCAATTGCTTCATTGCTTCCCGGTGTCACCTCAACGGCTTTCCAGCCAAAACCATCCACATATATTTCTACCCATGCATGTGCCATGGCATCCGTTACCTCTACATCCATAACTGCAGATTCGCCAATGGTGGAATAGCCCTGATAATAATTTCCATACCGCTTTGTATTGTTTTGTTCCGATGCCAATATCGTTTCAAAGGAAAAGGCATAACCCTCCACATAACGGGCCGGAATTCCCATTTCACGAAAGATAAGTGTTGCCGCAGTGGCAAAATGTGCACAGTACCCTTTCCGGTTTTTCGTCAGAAAATAGTTTACAAAATCCTCCCCCTGAGGGGTTGCCCCCGGCTTTAGGGTATAGGGGATATTCTCTGCAAAATAATCTCTCACTGCCTCCACAATCTCATTTTCTGTCATATCAGCCGTCAACCCTATTTTATTACACTCTTTGCGAATCACATCTGTATTCTTCTCGGGAACATCCATATAGATGGAATCCACCTGTAACGTATCTATCTGTGCCGGTGTAATACTGCCCAGGCTGTCCTCCCACACCACCTTCGGATAATAGGAGTAGCTGGCCTCCTGCTGTATTTTAAGTCCCTGAGCAGACATCATTTTACTGTGGTTATGATAAATGGAATAATCCTCAAAAAGAGTATAATAGGGATAATATAAATAGGCGGCATCCGCTCCTATATTTTTCACATCCATAACGCCATAAGCACTGTGTTCCTCACCGGTTGCTATGTCCTTCTGCAATGCCTTTCCTTCCTTTTTCATACTCTCTTCTTCAAATATGGCAATATCATCCTGTCCAGTATCTGCATCCCCATCTCCGTAAATACTCTCCCACTGGTTATCTCCATAAATCCCGCCTGTGTATCCCTTCAGATAAACAGCCTCATTGCTATAGGGTGCAAAGGAAACCACCAAATCTGTAAGATAATCCGGTCTCACATTGGAGATTCCTCCAAGCTTGCCACCACTCATTCCACCTGTGGAATCATAATGATTAAACATTCCTGAAAAACCCAGCAATATAAAATTAGCAATGGTGTCCGATGTCTGCTGCCGCAGCCGGTCATTTTTAAATTTATTCTCAAAGCTGTTTGCCGGTAAAACCGCCTCAACCAATATCACCATACAAAATGTCAGCGCCAGAATTCTTAATAAAATCTGTTTAAAAATCGTGGCATCCTGGGTATAGGCAACCCTATCCTTTTTCAGTCCCTTTACCTGAAACGGTGGGGACCATGCAAACGCAAGATAATGCCCATTAGCTTTAAAAATAACCACAGCCAGATAACCGGTTCCCAAAGCAAGAATATAAATCACATCCGGTGATAATTTCATATAAAGTGGAATAAATAACAACGGAAATGTCAACAGCACAGTCCAAATTAAACTCATTGTGGAATAAAGCCAGATATTCAATATAATAATCATAACCATTCCCACAAAAATGGACACAATGGCAACTGTTAAATAATCATTCGCAATACGGACTTCATACTCTCTCACACCGGATAAATCAAAGAATGTCTGCGCCTGCTTCAATACTGTATTAACAATTGTATAAAAACCAGAGTTTGCATGGTTTCTGTAGGTAAAAATGGCAGCGATAAAAATGCCAAAGAACAAAATATAACCGATGTCCCTGTGCCAGAATTTAGATGCTGCATACAGAAATGAAAAATACATGGACAAAAGAAGATAAAACAAAATCACCAGTATATAGTTATAGGAAATTTGAAATGCAGACAAAAATCCTCCCACAGAGCCAAAAACCAGCAAAAAGACAATCAGACTGCGCAGCAGACAATTATAAATAATATGTCCATTATTCATAACCGGCTGTTGCAAATAGACTCCCTTTGCTAAAAGTATATCTTCATTATGTTCTGTCTTTTTCTTTTTTTTCCCAAACACCATACTTTTTCTCCAATATCAATAACTACGCAGCTCTGCCAGTGCCCGTCCTTCGCCGAGAATCGCATTTTCCCCATTCTCTTTTCCCGCTCCACAGCCTATATATAAATAAGTTCCGCCGGAAGGGTACTGCCGCAAAAACATGTCTTCCACTCTTCCCTCCTCAGGATAGCTCTGGTCATACAACAGCAGCTCCATCCACTGTTCCCTCTCTATTGCATTTCCAATGTAACAATCCCGGATTTGCCCCAAATTTACACTATAATAATACACTGTAAAGGGCAGATTCTGCGATACAAACGCCTTAGTGATACTGTCTGCCAGCTCCAAAACCGCCTCTAAACACATATCATCATCATTCATCAGCTCTATCAATACATTCAGCTGCATTGCAGATACACTGATTCGTTCCTTTACCATCAGTTCATCCTTTTTAACAGATAATTTCCAGTGTATATTCTGCAGCTTATCCCCCGGAATATATTCCCGGATGCCGCTTATCTCTGAAAAATCATAGCCCTTTTCCTTGCTTTCCATAGCTTCTGTCACACCGTTGATATACATGACACCGGCTTCCTGACTGCGTTCCCTCCCATCCGGAAAAACCAGACATTCCTTTTCTTCCCGGATGGGAATCAAAACCTCATAAATTCCAATCAAATCCACAAGGCGGATGCTTTCAGCTGCTACGCAAAGCCTTCCGCAATAATCCATAACCACTGGATACTTTATCTCTGTATCCTTTTTTGCCCGGACCGGAACATTCAGATAATGGGTTCCCTCTTCTCTATAAAACCGGTTTGTAATCTTAAGCCGGAGAGTTGCGTTAACCAGAGGAAACTGCGTGGGGTTTTTCAAAAGAAACCGTACATAAAATGGAATTCCCCTTTTCATCGCCTCCTCCGGCATCATGACCTGAAGCTGCAGGGACTGTTTTACTTTCCATACCCCGTACACAGAATAAAAGGGAAACAATACCAGCCC
Source organism: uncultured Eubacteriales bacterium (assembly GCA_900548855.1). Lineage (GTDB taxonomy): Bacteria > Bacillota > Clostridia > Lachnospirales > Lachnospiraceae > CAG-590. Next base: position 3,174 of record URMF01000081.1, on the reverse strand, counting down.
CACCAACAAGAGCAGGTTAATATAGCTGTGAAACGCAAGCATGACAAACACATTCAGCACTATAATCACCAGATATCTTATTATGTTGCGAATCCGCTTCATAGGCTTATCCTCCCGCCAAAAATTGTCTCTAACTATTTTTACCCCAATTCTGTTAAGTTCTCGGCACTTTTACACCATTAAACAATTCATTTAATGCATCCTTCACACCTTTTCCCTCGGCTCTTGCCTTCGTGCTAAGTTTTACCCTGTGTCCTAACACGTCATGGAAAACGGTGCGTATGTCCTCCGGTGTAACATAATCCCTTCCATACAGGACCGCCATTGCCTTTGCCATCCGCAGCAGGGAAATACTGCCTCTCGGACTTGCCCCCATGGAAAATAATGGATTAGTTCTTGTTCCCTCCACCAGTGTTACAATGTATTCATAGATAGAGTCATGTACATACATATCATTTGTCTTGTTCCGGAGCGCCATAAACTCCTCCACCGTAATAGCATTTTGTAACAGGGATATTGGCTTTTTTGCATTTTCCTTTAAAATATCCACAGCGGCGGCATGCTCCGGATATCCCATAGAAAGACATACCATAAACCGATCCAGCTGTGATTCTGGAAGCATCTGTGTTCCGGAAGATCCCAGCGGATTCTCCGTTGCAATAACCGTAAACGGCTCCGGAAGCGGTCTTGTGACACCGTCCACTGTAACATTTCCCTCCTCCATTACCTCAAGCAGAGCTGACTGGGTCTTTGGCGAAGTACGGTTAATCTCATCTGCCAGAAAAAGATTACAATATACAGCCCCCTGCTGATACTCAAAAGTCTTTTTATCCTGATTGTACACGGAAAAGCCGACAATGTCACTGGGAAGTACGTCCGGAGTAAATTGGACACGCTTATAGCTTAAGGACATGGACTTTGCAATAGACATTGCCAATGTCGTCTTACCAACACCCGGGATATCCTCCAACAGAACATGTCCCCCTGCCAGCATGGCTGCAAGAACCTTTTCCACAACCTCGTCTTTTCCCTTTACCGCCTTCTTAATCTCATCCTTTACCTGTAACATCTTATTTTCCATATCCCTAATCCCTTTCTACATTTCTTTCGCTGCTTCCTTCGGTGCCATGCCCTATATTTTACATATGTGTGTGTCTGTTTACGTATTTTGCTTTATACTTGGAATACACAATTGTCTGGTCCTTATATAAACTGTAATACCCGGAAGCTGCATAGCTAATAGATACCGCTATCAGATAATATGCTGCCCCCTCAAACCCGAATAATTCAAAGGCAATCAGAATGGAAGTAATCGGACAGTTTGTCACGCCACAAAACACTGCCACCATTCCCGCTGCCGCACACAGGGAAGGGGATAAGCCAAACAGCTGTCCCATAATACAGCCAAAAGAGGCACCAATACAGAAGGAGGGCACGATTTCGCCACCCTTAAAACCTGCTCTCATGGTTATAACCGTCAACAGCATTTTCCAGAAAAAAGCAAAGGTATCGGTTTTTCCATGTTCAATAGCATTAGTAATAATTTCAATTCCGGCTCCCATGTATTCCGTCCAACTGTAGCCGATAGTCTTTAAAAATAACAGTAACAGAATAATGACAATACCCGCTACTGCCACCCTGACATATTTGTTCTTTAATTCTTTATGAAAAAATACGCCTGTCTGCTTCAGGACAACACAGAACACAACACTGACAGCTGCACAAAAAATGGCAATCACACCCATTTTAATACCGTTCACCATTGTAATCCCGGGAATGTCTGACACATGAAAGACTTCCGGATGTATGCCGAGACCTGTGGCAAATCTTGTGGCAATCAATGCCGATACCACACATGGCATCAAGGCTGTATAATACATCACTCCCACACTGACAACCTCCATGGCAAATATGGCGGCTGCCATGGGGGTTCCAAACAGGGCAGAGAATGCGGCGCTCATACCACACATCACCATTACATGCATATCTTCTTCGTCCAGCTTCAGCCAGCGTCCCAGCTGGTTTCCAATACTTCCGCCCAGCTGAATGGCTGCGCCCTCCCGCCCGGCCGAACCTCCCACCAGATGTGTCAATGCGGTAGACGCAAAAATCAGCGGTGCAGAGCGGAATGGCACTTCATCCTTTGCACGTACCGTGGAAAAAACCTGATTCGTTCCTCCATCATCCTTGCCGATTTTTTTATATAAAAATACGATAATCATACCAACAAGAGGCAAAAACAGAAGTACCCAGAGATGATTTTTCCGAAAAACTGTCACCTCTGTCAAAACAAAGGAAAACAGGCTGCTAACCCCGCCCACTACATATCCTGTCAAAAATGCCAGCAACAGCCATTTAACAAGGCTCACTGCGTCCTGTTTAAATCTTCGATAATAATACTGAAACAGTACATGCCCCTGATGTTCATGATTTGAGCCCGACATACTGTCCTTCCTCCCCTTAAACTATATTGTACTATTTAAAGTTAACTTTAAGTCAATAACCTGACCTAATCTTTCACAATTTTATCACATTTTTCCAATTTGATTCTAGAGATTACCGCCGTTCCAGCCCCAATTGGCAACCGCTTGATACTTAATATAGATAGCATCCGGCGCAATGCCAAGCACTTCATTAAAAATCTTTGTAATTTCTGCCGTCAGTGCATTAAATGCAGACGGATTTTCTTTACCAAATATCTCCACGTCAATAAATGCAATCGGCTGGCTGTTATCCCCTCTGAAATACAGGTGACAGTTATCTTCAAAACCTGTCATAAGCCAGGACTCACTCTTTCCCGGAATCAGGGTGATTGCCTGTCCTAATCTTGTCTTTAACTCCTCTTCTTTTTCTTTACTAATTGAAACACTTACCTTTGAATTAATAAATGGCATTTTTATTCCCTCCTGCTATTATAAAATGTGAAAACATCCTTTTGTTTTCTGTCTGTCTGATAAATTATATTGTAACCGTTTTGCCAAATAATGTCTATATTCCAAGAATAAATTCTCTTTAAAAAGGTTACCGGTCAGACCTGCCCGGCGCTGACCTCCTCGCAGAGGAGCGCATAATTATTGCTATCGGAAGCTGTAAATGTATATATGCCTTTTGCATATGAACAGTGTATCAGTCAGCCATGTATAACAGTGACGATTTTTGCAATCAACTAGATTC
>URMF01000080.1 GCA_900548855.1 uncultured Eubacteriales bacterium | reverse complement strand
CTCTGCCGCACCGTAATATTCAGGGATGCAGGCACGGGAGCAAGAAAGAGATGTCCTTGCTTGACAGAAAAGAGGTCAGTGCATAATTACTGGTTTCATATTCATGAATGTAATAGGGGTGTTGATAGATGGTGTTAAAGTAATTATACACTGGAAAACATCGAGGACGGTAAAATGGGCGTTCCGGAATTTTATAAAGGACAATCTGGTGATGTTTATTGGAGATGTTCTGATACTGTTGTTGCTTGGCGGAGTTTGGTATAGATGGGAAAAATCGAGCGAAAAGGCAGCACAGGATTTAAGCAGACAAAGATATATACAAGATTTTCAAAATGATAATCAAGAATCGGAAATAGATATACGGGAAGACAGAAAATAAAAATTATTTTGAGGTAAATATATGCCGGATACTAAAGATTTTAGGACAATAGATGAGCAAATTGAAGGTCTTGAGAAAAGAGGATTGCAGTTTAAAAATAAAAAGAAGGCTGTAGATATATTAAAAAAATACAATTATTTCGACGTAATAAATGGATTTGAAAGTATTTTACTTAAGAGAAATGTGGGAGTAAAGGAATATGAAAATATTTACTTTGAAGATTTTAAAGATTTGTATTTTTTTGATTTGACGTTGAAAAAAGACACATTATTTAAAATTTTTGATATAGAATCGAGATTGCGCACTTCAATAGCGTATAATTTTACAAGCAAGTATTGTTCATCGGCAAAAGATACCATGAATTATACAGATCCGAAATATTATAAAAAACCGACAGATGTACATTTAAAGAATATATTTTTAAGGTTTGATTTATTTCGACAAACGCAAGTAGATGTTCATGGAAAAGTAAAGAGAAAGTCCTTTATTGATGAGCTGAAGCTAGAGAGGGAATATGTTGGGCAGTACAAGAATCCTCCATTTTGGGTAGTAATAAAAACGCTGCCGTTAGGAAGCTTGTATTATACATTTATTTTTTTGGATGATACAGTAAAAGAAAAGGTGTTGAAAGATTTTGGACTTGAATTGGTCGATGCAGATTTATTCGAACAAGCATTATTTGTATTAAAAGAAGTTAGAAATCAATGTGCTCATTTAGAGTTAATTACACGCTTTAGATTGAAGAGAAGTAAAGGACTGAATTATTTAAATGATATAACTGTTAAAGCAAACTTATCACATGGAGATATAAACTATTTAGATGTTGTGAGAATATTTCGGGTATTCGGAACCGTTTCTGATATAAAAAGGGAAATTCTTTTATTTTATTTGAAGATGTTAGGAAAGAGAAGAAAAGAAATCGCAGATAAAATATTGGCAAAAATGGGACGAAAAAATTTAAAAGTTTGGATGAATTTATAAAAAGACTTGCATTTCTAAGGCTACCGTGTATAATAATAGTACGGTAAAGCTGGCGTACGGAAGCCAGTAGCCATGTATTTGGCGTAAAGGCACCTAATAATAGGTGCCTTTATTTTTTACAAGAAAGATGTTCTCCTTTTGAAAATTTGGGGCATCCAGTGCCTGACCCCGGTAAACGTCAAATCCTGCGCCTTGGCTAATTAGTCTTTTTATGCCACACTCTAAATTGAATATTACGGTTCAAATGGTTCTTCCGCAATTATCCGTTTCTGCCTTCCTATATTGACTAATATGTAGTACAATCAGCGTAGCAAGGTATATAGGAGAAATTGAAATGCCTAACTCAAATAACACATTATGTTTAGATAAATTTTATCCGGAAAAAGATTTGAAAATAACAGATATTGTACAACAAAAGGATAAGATTTTAATACGAATGAAATCAATATCTAAGAGTTGCAAGTGTCCAAAGTGTAATTATTTCACAGATAAGTATCATGGAACTTATAATCGTAAAGTACAGGATTTGCCGATTTTGGGAAAAAGTGTCCAGCTTGAAATATGTTCCCATGAGTATGAGTGTGTGAACGATGACTGTGAGGTCACTTCTGTTGCTGAAACCTTTGATGGATTTCTTAATACTTATAGCCGCATGACAGAAAGATGTGCTGATTTTATATGTACGTTAGCTTTGGAAACCAGTTGTGAAGGTTGTGCTCGTATTTGTCGTACACTTGGAATTAAGACCAGCGGAGATACTGTAATAAGATTACTTTTAAGAAGATATGAATCTCTTCCCAATCCGGAAGTGGGTGATGTTATAGGTGTAGATGATTTTGCATATAAGAAGCGACATACATATGGAACCATTATTGTAAACGAAAAGACACATGAACCAGTTACATTATTGGATGGAAGAAACGGAGATACACTACGGGAATGGCTCAAGAATAATAAAAACATCAAGGTTGTTACTCGAGATCGGGCAAGTGCATATGCAAAAGTAATATCAGAAGAACTACCGGACGTAATGCAGGTAGCAGATAGATTTCACCTGCATCAGAATCTTCTGGAAGCAATAAAAAAGGCTTTAAATTATGAACTTCCTGCAACAATAAGTATTCCACATGATGATAAGTCTACTGATTTTGAGCAATCGTGTAAAAAAAATCGAATCCAATGTGGATAACTGTCCTGCTTTTTCAGAAAAACGTTATCAAATGATCTTCCAGATACAGAAATTTTTAAAAGAAGGCTGTAGTTACCGTGAAATCTCAAAGCGAATGGGAGTAGGTCGAAATACGATTGCTAAATATCGTGAAGGTGATCCAAAGGAATTAAGTATGTTCGGAATCCGGCAGAGCAAACTGGATCCTTATTATGATTTTATTATTCAATGCTTAGCTTCTGGATGGAGTAAAAGTAAAACGGTAAAAGCAATATATGAAAAGGGATATTCCGGTTCAACCAGTAATGCTTTTGAACAGTTGTGTAAAATAGAGAAAAAGAAAAATAAATGTTTTGAACCTCAGCCGTATGTCCGAACAATGACAGAATGTTTAAAGTATAAAACAGGTAGTACAGGAAAAGAGAAAGACTATATCACACGTGAAGGCATATTCCGGCATATGTGGATGAATACAGAATTAGCAGATGACCATAAAAAATATATTTATGATAAGTATCCAAATATCTGGGAACTTCATTGCTGCATAAAAGAGTTTCGGAATATTTTCAAAAACCGAAATGTTCCACTGCTTTATTTGTTTATAGAGAAATATAGTAACAGTAGTATTAAAGCACTGAAGAGTTTTGCTGAAGGATTAAAGCGTGATATAGATGCTGTAGAGAATGCTGTTGCATATAATTTTAGTAATGGTTTTGTCGAAGGAACTAACAGCAGATTAAAAATGATAAAAAGGTCGATGTATGGTCGTTGTGGTAAGCAGTTACTAGAGGCAAAATTGAGATATACGAAAAGCAGCAAAAACGGATAATTGCGGAAGAACCGTTCAAATGTACCCCTGTTCCGAAGGAACGGATACCGGCAATCCGGTGTTATGAGATCCCCGGAATAATCAAATATAGAAGAGCGATGCCCGCTGCTTCGCAATGAAGCCGGTCATCGCCCTTCTTTCTTTTCCGCTTGTCAGCGTTCTACATATAAATATGCTACGGTATGATAGGTGTCGCATCTGTAGAAATTCACCCAGGAATCATCGGGGATTTTGTTCCATTCGATTTCCTGTCGATAAAGGTGCAAAATATGTCCATCAACATCCGCAGTGACAGGGCAGAGCTGTTTGTTTTCTGCTAAAAATCTTAAAACTTCTTTTTTGGGCGCTCCGCCTATTGTCTGCATTGTAACTTTGCAGCCTTTTCTAAAAAATATGGGGTCCACAATGTGAAACCGATAAAAACTGGTTTTTTCTGAATTAAAGGTGATGCATCCTTGATAACGGCCAATGAATTCATTCTGTCCCCATGCAGTTCCGATATAGTCCTCGACTCCGGTTCCGGCTAAAGTGGGATAATCGGAATCTCCATCGAAATAGACCTTAACTTCGCTCTCCCCAAACCAGTACTTTTCATAGTCAGGGTTAAAGATGGCTGTAACGTTCATTCCTAAAAATCGGCCTTTCCCAACGGATTTATCAAAAATGGTAATATCATGCAGGAGCTCGTTCGACACTTCTTTATAGACTGTCTGGAAATAGAGAGGATTTTCGACATCTTCCAGAGTCATATCTACATCATAGTATAGCCGTTTTATATCAAAGCCGGTCCGATTTACAAGCTGTATTCTGGCATGCTCACAAAATGGCATGGGAATATAGCAGACAAAGGAACGGCCTTCCGGAGAGGAAAACAGTTCGTTTTCATAAGGTTTTAAGGCTCCGGCTCCGAACAGGAAAAAATTCCCTACAGGTACATCAACGGACGGTCTATCTTCATGGTCCCAATACATCTGAATAGAAACGGAATTTAAGATTCTTGCCGCAATGTTTTTGTCATCAAGGCCGTCGAACGTTATCCAGATCCTGCGGATAACTCCCATTCCGGAAAAATCCGCGAGCACTTTGGTTTCTCCCTGAGAAAAATATTCAAAAGCATGGCCCTTTGCACCATGATTTTCTTTTGCCGCTGCACCTCTTTTGGCATCTGGATTTTCGAAGCTGAACCACCTCGGTTCACTGTTGAAATACTCAAAAAGCTTCATAATAGATTTCTCCTTTCCTGGAAAATGTTTACTTTAATCCTGTGGTTGTGATTCCCTGGACAAAATATTTTTGAGCAAAAACAAAAAGAAGAAGAATTGGAAGTACTGACAAAGTTGCCATTGCCATAAGGGGAGCAATATCCATGGCGGCACCATATGAATTTCTGAAAGTATTCAGTCCGATGGCAACGGTAAATTTTTCCGGATTGATTAAGAAAATCAATGGCGCAAAAAAATCATTCCAGCTGTTTACAAATGCAAAGATTATTACTACCAAAAGAACAGGCTTTGAGTTTGGAAGAAACATTTTCCAAAAAATAGTAAACCATCCTGCACCGTCAATTTTAGAAGACTCAACCAATTCATTTGGAATTGCCTCAAAAAACTGTTTTATCAGAAAGATTGAGAATGCGCCCCCTCCTGTAAAAGCAGGAACGATCAAAGGAAGGTAGGTATCGATCCATCCTATTTTGGAATAAATAGAATATACGGGAATCAAAGTCACACTGCTCGGGATCATCATTGTTGCAAGAACAAGCATAAACAAAAAATTTTTCATTCTGGAACGTAATCGGGCAAAGCCAAAACCGACTAAAGCTGCACTGCTGACTGTTCCTATTACGACCATCCCGGAAACGAAAATGCTGTTCAGCAGATATTTGCTGAAAATTCCTGAAGAAAGCCCTTCTTCATATGCGGATAAGGTCCATTTTTTAGGAATCAGTGTAGGGGGAAAGGCCACGGTTTCCTGAGGAGTTTTAAATCCGGTAAAGATTAAATATAAAACAGGGAAACAGAAAACAAGTGATACCAAGATCATTATAATGTACCATAATAATCTGAAAAAGAGAGCTTTTTTTGTATGTTTCATACAACGGTCTCCTTACTTTTCTAAATAAACCCATACATTTGAAGAACGTATGATCGCAAGACTGAGAAGCATTATCACAAGAAATAGTCCCCATGATAAAGCGCAGGAATATCCAAAGTCAAAATAGCGAAAAGCATTGTTATACAAATGTAGTCCATATACATATGTCGCATCGATAGGCCCGCCTTTGGTCATGACCATGGGCTGAGTAAAAATTTGTAAAGCACTTATCATGGACATGATAAGATTATAGAAAATCACGGGGCTTACCAACGGCAAGGTAATCTTAAAAAACATATGTATGGTATTGGCACCATCTACCTTGGCAGCTTCGTAAAGCATTTCAGGAACATTTTGCAGTCCTGCCAAAAAAATCAGCATAGTTGATCCGCAGAATGTAACATTCATCAGTATCAATGACGGCATTGCCCATTTGGGGGCCTGAAGCCAATCTGGTCCGGTAATTCCTATTAAAGAAAGCAGATAATTAAGGAATCCCTGATATGGATTAAATAGGTTTGTCCACACGATAAATATCGCAATGCCGGCACATACGGAAGGAAGATATAAAAGCGATCTGAAGATTGTTCGGCCGCGATATGGACGATTTAATAATATTGCCAGCACAAGAGCAATGATCAGATTTACCGGAACGGATATGACGGTATATACTGCAGTGTTTTTCAGGCTTATCAGAAATTTTTCATCGTCCATGAACATTCTTCTATAATTTTCCAATCCGATAAATTCCGGAGCCTTGATACCGTTCCAATTTGTAAAGGATGCATAAAAAGAATAAAGCATCGGACCAAAGGTCAGTAAAATAAAACCGATTAACCAGGGAGAAATAAATCCCCAGAATGCGCGTTCTTCTTTTTTTAAAAAAGTAGATTGATGTTTCTTTTTTCTGGTCATACAGATAATCCTCATAACGGTGTATTGATTTTGCGGGAGGCGGATGAAGCTATATGATGAAATCATATAACTCCATCTCGCCTTGTCCCTTTCAAGTTATTCGAGAACGCTTTCACCTTTTTTCTGCAGGACAGCGATTGCTTCATCCACAGTCGTCTCTGACAAAGAGACAGCATTATACTGCTTGGTTAATTCGTCATTTATTTCAGCCCATATTCCAAGGCTTTCCTGACCGGCCGCGCGATTCATCATATCTGCAAAAGCCTCTTTATTGTATTTGACGGCGTAGCTGTTCGGAAAATCGTTCAGATAATTGTCGCTTTCCACATAGCTTTTTAAAACCGGAACGCCAAGCTGAGAAATTTTTTCCTGCGATTCTTCTGAAAGGGTATTCCATTTTATAAACTCCCAGGCCGCTTCTTTATGCTCAGATGTGCTGGAAATGGCCATTCCATCCGTGTAAGCAGGATATGTCCATGGGCCATAGTCTGTATTGGAAGGTAACTGTACAACGTCCCATTTAAAAGAATCTCCGATCAACTCCTCCCAGCTGTTTATATCCCAGGTAGCACAGAGTGCTGTGGCAAACTTCCCGGTTTCAAATCCGCCGCCTATGGAATCTGTTTCCAGATCAGAAGGAGAATATCCGCCAATGATTAAATCGGTATATAAAGAAAACGCATGTTTAAAATAATCATTCCCTTCTGCCTGCATTTTCTTATTTTCCACATCATACAGGGGCATCTGTCCATAAAGATCCCGTATCATTTTGGAACCATCAGTAAGCTTGGTCCCGTATATTTTATTCACCCCTTCTCCAGTCGTCAGCTGCCGGGTAATATTGACGAAATCTTCTTCTGTCCAGGATTCGGTCGGATATGCTAATCCTGCTGCATCAAAAATATCCTTATTGTACGCCATAGCAAAAACCTTACTGACATAAGGAGCAGCATATATTTTCCCATGTTTGGTAAAAATATCAAGAGAACCATCTGCCCATTGCCCGGCAACCTGATCTCTCTCAATATATGGTGTGAGATCTTCAAAGACACCTTCCTCAGCAAAATCATACATGATGTCGCCTGCAATGCTTATGACGTCAGGGGCCGCTCCGGAGGTAAAGAATGTCTGAAGCTTCGTATGATAGCTTACTCCGTCCGTATAGGTTGCTTCGATCTTGATGTTGGGATGCGCTGCCTCAAAATCTTTGATCAATTCCTCCTTACAGGCGAGTTCATTTTTGTCTCCCCAGTAACTGAAGGTTAATGTGATCTGTTCTTTTGAAGCTTCGGTAGAGGTATTTTCGTTTGCATTGTCGGACAGGTTCTCCTCTTCCTGAATGCTACTTTGTTGATTTTCAGCAGAAGTCGCGGAAGAATTACAGCCTGATAACAATAACGGAACAGACAAAAGAACTGCGATCGATTTAAAGAAATTTCCCATTTTTCAACCTCCTCCTAATAGAAAAATGTACCAAATTACTTCTACGTTTGTGAAATAATATAATCAAATAACACAATGATCATTGCTTATAAAGAAATATAATACAGTTATTTTGAAAATACTACATGGAAAAATATGAAAAAATTTACACATAATTTTTCCCCGGGTGTGAAGGAAAATCTCCATTTGAGGTCTAAAAGCCATGGACTTTGGTTCTGATTTATAGGGTTGCATTGCCATATGACAATATTGTAGAATTTATACGTAGCAAAAAGTACGGGAGCAAGGAGGCGGTTTTACATGGTCCGTTATAAAGAAATTGCGAAAGATGCTAATGTAAGTATTGCCACAGTTTCAAGGGTAATTAACAATCAGGGTTACGTCTCGGAAAAGAGCAGGAAAAAAGTCAAGGAGTCTTTGGAAAAATTAAAATATAAATCATTGTCATATTTTCCGGATAACGAAAAGACGGGGGTCAAGGAAATCGTTTTTTTTGTCGAGGATTTGTTGAATCCATTTTATATCATGGTATATAGAGGTATGGTAAAAAAGGCACAACAGTATGATATGAGGGTAGTCCTGTGCGGCAAATTTGACTTTGACAATATAGAACATTTTTCCAATGGGATAGTTTTTTCAAATGAATTTATAGCCCAGTATTATCTCAAAAACTATGGAAAAAGAAATGATATTTTTATGATGTACCTGTACACCGGTTCTTCTTTTAAACTTTGTCGGGCTTTGCCTTGTGTAACAGTGGACATGTTAGAGGTTTTAAATAAGGCGATTCATTATTTGAGAAAAAAGGGAAAGAAAAAAATATGGTTTGCATCGGCAGTTGACGATCTGGATAACATTCGCATAAAAGCTTACATGAGCAAAATGGAAGAAAGCATGCTGACTCCGAAGGTCTTATATGTTGACGGATTAAATGTTTATAATTCGGATATTGATATAGTTCAGACAATAAAAAGTTTAAATTCCATAGGAAAAGATGCCTTTTCGATCGGACAGGAAATTGCGAAAAAGTACATGCAGGACCTAGTGGTAACGGAGAAAGTGGCAGTAATTTGCTTTAATGATGAATTGGCATTGGGAATGTATGCATTTCTGACTGGAAAGGGATATAGAATTCCGGAAAAAATAGCATTACTGGGAATCGACGGTTGTAATAGCCGGAAGTATATAAAAA
>URMF01000079.1 GCA_900548855.1 uncultured Eubacteriales bacterium | reverse complement strand
TTGTAGCAGCCCCTTTCTAATAAGGGACTTTTTTTACAGCCCCTTTCGGACCAAGGATATGCTTAAATTGCAAATATCATTTTCCTAGCGTAATTTCAGACTTTTAAAGATCATAGTAATCCATTATATTCTCTTTGTTTTAAAGCAAAAAGCCCTGATTCTTTTCCCAATGCCCTGCATAGAAAAACTGGTGGATTTTTCAACCATTCCTTACAAATAAATATTGAATATACATCTCCTCCCCGTACTTTAGGGAAATCCTCAGCATCCAGCATTCTTCCCACAAAACGGCCTCCAGCAATAACATAAATCTCCAGGTTTTTTCCTTCCCAAATAAATCTTGTGTCATATTCATATGTTTTTGTTTCAGGGGTTAATGCATACCAATTACCTTCTTCAAAATATACAGGTAATTGAGACCTAAAACTTTTTATCGATTGATAATTGATTGGATCTACCAGGCCAATTCTATTTTTTCTGATTAGCTTTCCATATACAAGCTTAACTTTTTTCAAATGTTGTGTATCAAATCTACGAATAACTCTTAATGTAAGTTCTATTCTTCCATCACCATGCAAATAATCACTGAGATCAAACCAAGGATCCGAATGTTCTACAATCCCACTATATTTTCCATTTACATAAACGTAAATCAAAGCCTCTGCATTTTCTATGTAAAGGAACAATCCATCCATATCTTTATTAATGCTTACAAAACGGTCATAGACACATTTAAACGGAGTCACTGCCAATCTATAATCATCGATTCCCCCATACGGAAGATAAGGACTATACCGGAACATATACTTTTCTTGAATTTCAGAATCATCCAGATCATAAATCCATCCATCAGTAATATCCTCTTCTCCATAGATTTGCATCATTCCATTGATTCCTTTTAATGATCCCATGTGAAGAGCAGGGCAACGAATATCATCAAAGTTATCATGTCCCCAGATTTCTGTTTCAATCCTCCATTTACCTTCGGTAAATGTCTTTCTTTGACATATTCCCTCTGAGTAAAATACAGAGTCAAATTTATCATCATGGTAAATCTGAATGATATCAGATACATTCTTTAAAAGTACATCTGTTTTCTTTGGTAAACTAAACTCATATGAAGCAGTTCCACGGTATATACCTAGCTTTTCCATGAATACGGGACATTTCATTCCTAAATCAGCTTTTTTAGGGAGAACTAGTTCATTTTCGAAATTATAAATATTTGTTTCTATATATTGATGTTCAATATCACCTGAAACTTCTGGTAATCCAGGGATTGAACCCATAGCCACATTTTCAGTAGTATCATAACGGATTACAATATCAGAGATTGTAATTTTCTCGCCAGGCTCAAGATAATATCTTTGATTCAGGTTAACAACTTTTATACAGAACTCTGCAGTTCCTTCTCCGTAAAAGCAGTAAACCTTTTTGTCATTATGTAATGAATATGCAAATTCCTGATTTGTACATATCAAAGTTACATCATCCGTCATCTGCATTCTGATTGGTAACAGCTTTGCCTTTTGGGATGGTAATGTTATATTTATAATTTCATTATCTACTTCCAGCTTCTGATTGCATTCCTGATCTACAATATTTGAGGCAATAACTAAACTCTTATTTTTCATCACGAGAGATGGAGTCGTACGTAGTTTTCCTGATGTTTCCCATATTCTTACATCGTTAGAGATAATCGGTCTGGCCGTTGCAAGGTCCTCACCGAATTCATGTATAAGTGCTGCAAGTAATCTGGCCTCATAAAACTCCTTATTGACCTCACCTGCTGCTCCAATCATAGAATTGAAATCATAATCTGCAGACATAAGTGACAAAGCTTCCGTGGCACTTGCACCCCAATTAGATATACCTGTGTTATATTCCATAGTGGTTCCAGCAGTCTGATTATAAGGACTGACCAGCTTGGCTCCACAAACCAGTAACCGTTTTAGATAACTGTGTTCTCTATTGGTCTCTGTTACTATAAACGGCATATTTCTTTCTTGGACGGCCTCCCTTAAATGAAGGCATCTTCTTTCCAAACCCTCTGAATTCCAGTCACTGTAAATATTATATGCTGTAATTAATCCTGGTACCAGTCCGCCACTACGTAGCATGTCATTCTGTCCACAGCAATAGAACATTGGGATGTTAATGCCCAAATCTTCTGCCCTTTCTTTTATTCTTTCCATATAAGTAATAGGATTGGCACATGGGAAATAATCCAGTTCATTTTCTATCTGTAAGCAAAAAACAGTTCCTCCATTGGTGATTTGAAACTCCGCTATAATTGGGAGTATTTTATCATACCAGGCGCCTATCTTTTCGAGAAACACTGGATCATTTTGGCGGACATTTACATCATCAGCATACAGCCAGGCAGGAATGGCACCACCATCCCACTCTGAGCAGATATAAGGTCCTGGACGTGCAATTACCATTAAGGCATTCTCTTTTGCCAGTTGTAAGAACTTTTTGACGTCCCTGTTTTCGGAAAAATCCCATATACCTGGATTTATTTCATGATAATTCCATGGGAAGTAGACATCAATCGTATCATATCCGGCCTTTTTTAAAAGCTGCATTCTCTCATTCCATTTTTGTTCAGGTATTCTGAAATAAAAAAGAGAAGATGCAAGTAATGTTTTATATGTTCCGTTAATATTGATTCCTTTTTTATCAAATTCTATTGTACCCATAATTAATTTCTATCCTTTCAATCCGCTATGTACCATACCATTTGTGATCTGTTTTTCAAAAAATAGATATACAATCAGCAATGGAAGCAATGCGCACACATTCCCAGCCATAACAACACCGTATTGCATTGTATGTTCTGTTTGGAAAAATTTCAATCCAAGCTGAATGGTAAATTTATCTCTACTATTGATATAGATAAGAGGTGCAAGATAATCATTCCAAACCTGAATAAATGTGAATATAATTAATGTTGTTATTCCAGGTTTTGCCTGAGGCATGATGATTTTTAAAAAAGTTCTTGCCTCGTTAGCGCCGTCAATCTTGGCAGCTTCACGAAGTTCATTAGGAACACCCATAAAAAACTGTCTTAATAGGAACACACCAAAAGCACTTGCAAATTGACCAAGAATCAAAGCAAGGCGAGTATCTGTTAATCCCATTTTGCTAATCAGTTGATACTGTGGAATCATAATAGTATGCCATGGGACCATCATTGTGGCAAGATAGCAAGCAAATAGAAAATTCTTTCCAATAAATTCTAGTTTTGCAAAGGCATATGCTGCCATAGCACATAAAATAACCTGCCCCACAGTAGCGCATACTGTAACTATTGCCGTATTAATGTAATATTTTAAAAAAGGCTCCTCCGTCCAGACCTTTATATAATTCGAAAAGGTTACTGGATTCGGTATCCATTTGATTGGCGTTGTGAAAATTTGTGAAGATATTTTAAAGGATGTTGAAAACATCCAGATAAATGGAAATATCATGGTCAAGGATATTAGGAGCATACATATGTAGAATACTACGTTAGCTACTGATTTCTTATATTTCATACTTTTTCCTTTCAGTCATAATTGACCCAATACTTTTGGACTATAAATTGTATTACAGTTATAACAAGCACAACTGCAAACAAAAAATATGCCAGAGAAGAAGCATACCCCATTTTAAGATTTTTAAATCCTTCCACATAAATACGATAAGCAAGAACATTGGTACTCATACCTGGTCCACCGTCTGTCATGATACTAATTAAATCAAATACCTGAAACGAATTTATCACAATTAATACCATGTTCAGAAACATGGTCGGACTAAGTAAAGGAAGCGTTATTTTTGTATATCGTTGCAGGCTATTGGCTCCATCTAAAGCAACTGATTCATAAAGTTCCTCCGGTATCGTCTGCATGCCGGCTAGAAAAATCAACATATAATATCCAGCAGATTTCCAGATGGATACAATAATTACAGCATAAAGAGCCCATGTTGTTGATGCAAGCCATCTAGGTGGATTGCTGACGCCCATCTGCAACAGAATTGTATTCAATGGTCCTCCGTCCGGGTTAAATATCATTTTCCAAATTAATGCAACAGACACCATAGAGGTTATATATGGAATAAAAAAAACCATTCTGAACAATTTCTTCATTTTCTTTAAATGGTTAAGCATTGTTGCAAGGATTAACGAAATAACCAGAGTCGCTGAAGAATAGATTAATGCATATACTACATTATTCTTTATTGCTACTTTAAAATATCTATCAGAAAACATTTTTTGGTAATTTTCCAATCCCACAAAATTCATATTTTTTGAAAGTGCAGAGTAATCCGTCAGGCTATAACAAAAACCCATCACCATTGGAATGATAAGAAAGACAAGAAACGCAATAAAACTTGGTGCTACAAAGCACCACCCGGTCACGGATTTTCTAATCCTTCTGCTTATTCCTTTTTGGTTCATTCAATTCCCTCCCTTATATAATTTCTGTAGGGCAAATATATTGCCCTACAGAAATGAAATACTTATTTGCCAAGCAATTCCGCACGTCTTTCAGTGAAGTTATCAATGGTATCATCAATTGTCTGCTCACCTATAAGGTACAATTCTCTCTCTTCCATATAGATACTCTGAAGTTCATTAAACTTATCAAAAGAAGCTCCTTCTGAAATCTTGTCAACATCCAATAGATACTCTGCTCCCTCTCCTACAACTTCTTTATATGTGTCTATAATGGAATCACTAACATATGCAGGAAGCATACCATAGGATGCTATGATTTTTTCTCCTTCTTCTCCAGCCAAATAACAAGTAAAATCAAATGCCTCTTCAACATGACTAGTACTAGCATTAATTCCAATAAAGGTACTTACACCTCCAAGAGTTAACGGGTCACTGTCCTCACTTAACTGAGGAAGTAATGCAATACCCATCTCAAATGTGTCATTTAAGGAAGGATCACTCTCCAACAGTTTATTAATATCGCTGACACACCAGTCTCCATTAGGAAGCATTGCAGCCTGTCCCGAACACAAATATGTGAGATAATCTGCTCCTGTACTTACCATTTCAGAATAGCTGAGATGTGACTTGTCGACATTGTAAAATCTATTCAATTGTTCTAGCCAAGCACGTGTTGCAGTAAGATCATCATCTTCTATGCCAGCTCTCATCTGACGTGTCATAAATGGAGCAAATAACCACTCAGGAAGATAGCCACCATAAACCTTTTTACCATCAAACTCACCTGTCAACTGTTTTGCAATCTCTGCATATTCTTCCCATGTAATATTTTCTGGATAGGGAACATTCTGCTCTTCAAATACTTTCTTATTATAAAAAAGTGCGTATGATTGAGCCCTGTAAGGAAGCGCATAAAACTTTCCGTCTATTTCAGAATCTGCAAAACCATTCCCATATGCAGAAACATCTACTCCCTTTTCCTGAATCAAGTCTGTAATATTTTCAAGATTTCCGGTGCTTGCCATCTGGCTAAGCTGTGCGATAGATCTCATGCTGTATAAATCAATATCATTACTTCCAGCAAGCATGGTTACTAGTTTATCATCATAATCAGAACCGGCCACAACTGTAAGTTTTACTTCCACACCATTATTTTGAGCATTATAGGCGTCTACAATATCCTGAAGATAATCACCTTCATTCCAGGCAAAATAATTTAATGTCACTTTTTCGCCAGTCTCTGGTGTTACTGAGTTTTCATTCTCTGGTTCTTTCGTTTCTGCTTCTACTGTTGGTTGGTTTTCAGCCTTTGTACCGTTAGAAGATTCACTATCACTGCTACTCGCTTTTCCGCATCCGACGATATTGGTAACCGTTAATATCGCGATTAGTCCAAGTGCTACAATTCTTTTCTTTCTCATAAAACCTACCTCCATATATTAATGTGTAATAATTTTGACAGGTAAGTCTGTACCCTGACAGACACACCTGTTGAGAATATTATACATACTAACTACCAATAATAAAGTTCATTAATTTCCACCAATCTCACAACTCCTCTTTTTTGATTAGAAAATCTAATTTTTTTTTATGCAATTTGTATACATATAGTTAAAAGGCTCCTGGAAAATTTCCTTGGAGCCCTTTAACAAATCAAACTATCAGCATTAATTATTTCATTATTTCTGCCTCTCCTTGACTTTATCCATATAATAAAAGAAACCGCTTTTCTCTGTCTTTTCAATAGCGTCCTCAATATTTCTACATTTCAATTTTTTTGTAATATTACGAATATGCGTTTTCATAGTTGCTGACTCAATATACCGTTCTGAGCAGATCTCTTTTTGATTTTTTCCAAGATGCAATTCATATAATATAGCTCGTTCTGTATCAGTCAATAAATCAACCAAATACATGCTGTAAATCAGACTATCTTCATTATTCTTCATCCTTTTAAATTCATTTGTAATCTTTTTTGCCACATTTGAACGTATTACCTGCTTTCCATTATAGACGTCTCGGATACACTGAACCATGGCCTGCTCTGTCGCTGTTTTCTGAATGTAATTACATGCACCAGCCTGAAAAGCAGCATAAATCATGTCATCATCTTCATAGACAGTTAAAATAACTATTCTAATCTTCGGCAATGCTTCCATTATCTGTTTAGTTGCGGTTATTCCAGCATACTTATTTTCCATTTCGATATCCATTAAAATAACATCTGGTTGGCAAACAGCACTCTTCATCACAGCTTCATATCCATTGTTTGCAATCGCTACAATCTCCATATCCTTTGCTTTATTAATAATTTCACTATACCTATGGCAAAGGGATAGGATATCATCTACCACCATTACTCGTATCTTTTCATTCATTCTTATCATCCGTGCCTTTCTTTACTTATAATGGGAAGCCATATCTGTATCACTGCTCCACCATCAGGAGCATTTGTCGCTTCAATTTTTCCCATATGGCTATTAACTATTCTTTTTGAAAACGATAAGCCAATTCCCCAATTTGTTTTTGTTGATTTGGTAGAGACAAATGGTTCAAAAAGTCGTTCTGCTACTGCCTCATTTATTCCTGGTCCATAATCTCTAATCTTAATCCTTACTCTTTTGTCATGTTCTTCTATTGATATGATAATCTTTCTATCTGATTGGGAATTTGTCTCCATAGCTTCAATGGAGTTAAGAAAGATATTCTGAAAGACCTCACCCATATAATTTCGGTCAATGAATACATATATCGATTTGTTAGTTTCCTTAAAATCACAGATTATATTATTCTCATTCAGGGCAGGAGCTGCTTTTTCTATTGATTGTCTTATCACATCATTCAGATTGGACAACCTCTGATTCAAGACAATCCTATTGGATTTTTTTTGAAGGGTATCCATGCGTTCATACATATTTCTACAGGTTTCCTTAATTCTTTGAAGGCTTGTCTCAGTAATGTCAGGTTTTTTCATTATCCAGTCTGCTTCAGACTCGATGCTCAGAATCTCATTTTTTACATAATGACTTAGTGCCCTTGTGGAAATCTCTGCTGATGCAACCATATTTGAAAACACATACTCGTTGTTAAGTATTTTTTTATTCGTTTTTTCATATTCGTAAAGAGAAATTATTAATATGAATAGAAAAACAATTATAAGATATGGAATTACTTTCATAAGAGACGTATAGTTGCCCAACTTTAAAGAATAATATGTAACATAATCTGCTACTCTGGATACATGCAGCAAATGATTGGGTAGATTAAAAAACATATAAATGTACATAACACAGATTCCTGTTTCAATCAAAACCATACTGCCTTTAATCCTGCGCAAAAAACGGAGCGGCTCTTTTGAAAAGTAGGAAACAATAATTTTATAAAAACTGTAAAAAATACAGAAAATGTTTCCATGGATTGTAAATTGATGATAGATATCATAGAAATCTTCTATAATTACCGGATTTGGAAGAAAGCCAGCCCTTCCATAATAAATAAAGCAATAAACATAAGGATTATATAAAATAATCTCAACGCTCCAAAATACGATTAATAAAATGGTGATTGTTTTATGCACTCTATCTTTGTAGTATTCATAAATGGCCCATGAAAAAAAATAATTACACACAATAAATAAAACACTGCATAAATTCATCCCACTAATAATTTGAAATTTACTGATATCCAAATACATCATTCGGAAATGAAGCTGTTTGCTGATGTGGAAGTATTGGTAAATTATATTATCGTAATTATTGTCTTTTGCCATGTATAATGATGTAAAAAAACAAACCCCTAAAAAAGAAAGGAGCATGCCTATTACTGGTACCATTGTTTTAAATGTATAAGTTTTTTCTTTCATTTTCTCCTCAAGTCGCTAGCGCAATGGCTTGCCTCCGTTTCAATACTTTAATTACTGAACTGCATATTTTAATTTCAGAACTGATCTTTTTATCTGCTTTTATTTAGACACCTTACCTATAGATTATATCATAATTACTATAAGATGAAAAGTTATAATACAAAAACAGCTTTGCTCATATGCTGTGCTGTTTATCGCTTAAATGTTGGTTCAACTGCCTAGATTTTCTCTAGAAATTACAGAATCAGAACTTTAGATACAGGAAAGCCCCGGAAAACCTTGATTTTGCTACATTCCCTTTTGCATGAACACCAGAATCGGTTCGACTTGCACCAATTACCGTGATTTCCTCTTCGAGATACCACCAGTATAATGGACTTTTTATCAAAACCAGAGTCGGTTAATAAAATGATTGTTGCTTCTCAAATTGGTTTACCTGCACTTACAGGCATAGTCAAAGAACTAGAAAATCAATTTGGAAATTGTGCTTTATTTCCTCTTAATCATAATGCTAAAGACTACAACGCACCAAACCGACGTAACATCGGTTGGATGGTACGCTTCGTCATGAGAGAATACGGTTACACTCCTGTTTCCAAAGGCACAGAGCGATCAAGAATCGGAAAATTTTCTGGTTCAAAATATTTGGGGACCTCTGCCATTTATGAAAAAACTATTTCAAATCCAAATCGTACCATAGTCATAATAGATAAATAAGCTTCAATTGTTGAGTATTAAATATAACGCAAGAAGGGGCTGTAAAAAAAGTCCCTTAATAGAAAA
>URMF01000078.1 GCA_900548855.1 uncultured Eubacteriales bacterium | reverse complement strand
TGTTAAAATAACAATTGTTTAATCACACAAGTAAATGTGGAGAACAAAAAATAGATAAAATGGTGAGTATCAGAGTAAAACAATTATGTTAAATTGGTTTACTCCGAAAAACATATATTATTTTTATAGGGGGTATAAAAGATGAATTTTGGATATGCAAGGGTATCGACAACCGGTCAATGTTTAGACCGACAAATTGATGCTTTAGTTGCAGCAGGAGTAGATAAGGATTATATCTACACTGAGAAAATGTCAGGTACTAAAAGTAATCGTCCAAAGTTAAAGGCTTTATTAGAAGCAGTGGAAGAAGGGGATACAGTATATATTGAGTCATTAAGTCGTTTGGGGAGGAGCTCAGCAGATTTAATAAATTTAATGCAAACATTTCATAATGAGGGTGTCACTCTAATTTCGTTAAAGGAAAAATTAGATTTTGGTAGTGCCGCAGGAAAAATGATAGCACAATTTTTATGCGTTCTAAGCGAGTTTGAACGCGAAACCATTTCGGAACGTGTTCGTGAGGGAGTAAAAAGTGCTCGGGAAAGGGGTAGATTTGGTGGCAGACCTGCCACTCCGGAAAAGACATTGGACAAAGCATTGAAGATGTATGATTTACATAATTTGACTGTATCGGAGATTTGTCGTGCGTGTGGTATTTCTCGACCAACCCTCTACAAAGCTATAAAATTGAGAGCAGAAAAGCAGGGACTGGAAAATATAGATAATCAATAATTATTATCATAAGGGCAGGTGCTATAACCTGCCCTTATGATATAATAGTATATATTTCTTACTTGAAAGGAGTAATAACAATGAGAAAAGATATAATCCTATCAGATAAAACAATCAAGAATTACATAAGATATCTTCATGAACAGGAACGCAGCGAAAGCACAATTAAATCTTATCAACGCGAGTTGATGTCTTTACAGTTGTTTTTAGACTGTCAGCCTGTGACTAAAGATAAATTGTTATCATACAAAACAATGCTAACATCTCAATATGCACCAACAACTTGTAATGTATCAATAGCAGCTATTAACAGCCTGTTGAAATATATGTGTAGACCAGATCTAGCCCTAAAACCTCTCAAAATCCAAAAACAAATTTACGAAACAGCAGGCAAAGAATTGACACGCAGGGAATATGACAAACTAATCAGGGCAGCCAACATTAACGGTCAAGAACGACTAAGTTTAATCATACAGACCATATGCTCAACAGGTATAAGAGTTTCAGAATTACAATATATAACGGCTGAAAGCCTAAAAGAGAGTAAATGCTTAGTCACAAATAAGGGTAAGAGCAGGATAGTATTTATCCCTAATACACTTCAGAAGCTGTTAAAAAAGTATGTAGTAAACTCAAATATTACATCTGGTTCTATCTTTACAACACGGACTGGAAAACCAATAGACCGTTCAAACATTTGGGCGGCAATGAAACGCTTATGCACTATTGCTAAGGTCAATCCCGAAAAGGTTTACCCGCATAACTTGCGCCATCTTTTCGCCCGCTCCTACTACTCACAGTACAAGGATTTATCTAGACTTTGTGACTTACTAGGGCACACAAGTGTTAATACTACCAAAATCTACACCAAGGAATCAGGAGCCATTCATATAAAGCAAATAGAGGGATTAGGACTAGTAAGAGATACCACATAATTCAACCACATAATATTTATTATGTGGTTATTACCAAAATCCAGTTTTAACCTATATCAATATTATACTATCCCCCAATGGATTTGTCAATAGATTAATGACTTTGACCTATAAAATTGTAATGACAAAACGATAAAAAATGAGATAAAAATGCAAACATCAAATCATATAAAGCTAGTAATAATGCGGATTTACAGAGATATACAACACAATAAATATTATGTGGTTATGTATCACAAACCTAGAATTAATAAGGCATAAACAAAAAGTGGAGGATAAAAATATGTACTGTCCCAAATGTGGAAACTTGTTAGAAGATGGAATGAAGTATTGTGCATTATGCGGCGCTGACCTCAATGCCATTGAGCAGACTGACCCTATTACAGACTATTCAGAGCCTACTACCCCTGAAACAGATAACTATTACTCAGAGGCTGAATACACTACCCCTGATACTGCCCCTAATGAAGATGATTATTCCGGCGTTGCCACTGCCACGCTGCCACGCCCGGAGGAAGCTCCTGCTACACCTGCCGAACCTGAGCCTGAACTTACTCCTGCTCCTGAAATACCAGAAAATGAAACGGTTACTACCAATACTAAAAAGAAAAAGAATAAGGCTATAAAGCCCATCATTATAGCTGCTTGTGTTGTTGCTGTTCTGGGAGTGGGTGGATATGTATGCAAGGCTAATTTTACCCCTGCTGTATCTCGATTGATTAAGGGTGATCAGGGGTATGCAATTTCACTCGCAGAGCGTTCAGCGATGGAGTTGTTTAATAACGCTGACCCCATAAATAGCTTAACTGCTAACGTTATACCCTCGCTCTACACAGTATCAAATGATGATAATACATACATTGAAAATGCAATTACTGCTAATATGTTTGCAAATGTAGTTACGAGCGCTATCGGCGAGGATAATATTACAGTATCACACAACATCAGCGTTACCCCTCTCAGCGATTATAACAGCCTTACTGAAGGTATTGACACCAGATATAAAGACCTCATTAGCGCTATTGGTAATTATACCCTCTCTGCTTCTTTTTTCAGCAACGATGACAACAAAGCGATTTGTGGCAGCTTATCTTATAATGATACTGACATTTTAAGCGCTGGTCTGTCGTACACTCGCAATGGTAAGGATAGCTATATTACCCTGCCTGCGGTAACAGACCAGTATGTAACTATGACACTTCCAAGACAGGCAATAAATGTTGATATCGATGCTGACGAGCTTAATAATCTATACTCTTCCTTGCTTGATGTGATTAAATATTACTATAAAGACGCTGAAATTACATACACCAGTGGGGCAGAAAGTATTGGAGATATAAGCTTCTCAGGTGATATTGTAACAGTATCATTCGACCAATCGACTATCAGCAATATATTAGGTAGTATGGCTGATGTAATATCCGACAGCAACCTTCGTGGCTCTCTGGGTAATAATTCCTTGATTTCAGAATTGGTGCAGTTCCTTCAGGAAGAACAGAATTATATATACTTTATGAGCGAAACCAACTGCTCTCTTGATTTTGTGACTTATGTAAAATCTGATGGAACCGTTGCAGGAAATAAAATCAAGTACAGAGAAAATCACCGCAGCGACAGAAAATCCATTGATTATATGTATATATCAGAGGGTAGCAAGTACGCCGCTTACGCAAAAATCAATGGCGTTAAAATGGTTGATATTAAGATAAATAAGCAAGGCAGCACCAGCGGAAATGCTATTGTTAGTCTTGCATTATCCGACAATGACACTGCTGTATTAGTTGTTGATTATAAGGACTTTGAAGTTAAAAAGCTGCACAATCTCCCGGTGCTGACAGGCAGTTACACCATTACTCCTTACCTCTCTGACAACCTTATATACGCTCTTTCAGAGTTAGGGTTTAACACTGACACTCTCTACATTCTTGAAACCAATCCCACTACCCTTAATTTGAGTGCAGAAGATAACAGCTATAAGGTGGATTTGACATTAGCTAATATCGCTCAGATAACAGCAGAAACCAAATTGTCTGAGGATATTGCAACCGTTCGCAAGATTGGTTCAGAAATCAACAGCAACGATATTGTCAGCATTGAGGAACTTGACACAAAAATCTCCGAATATGTAACTGCTCTTAATGACCCTTTATTTGCTCTAATCAATAATACTCCTTCCTCTTCTGAAACCTCTGAAAGCTATGACTATGAAAGCTATGAAGAAATTGACCCTGAAACTTATGAAAGCTATTATGGCTTTTAATCTGACGAAAGGAACATTGCAATGAAAAACATATCCCTGATCGTTATCATAACCTCCCTTATCCTTAATAACTTTGCTCCTACTTCTTCTCCTAATACTGATACTCCTAGTTCTTCTAACATAAATATATCAACATCTAATAGCGGTGATATATTCTCTTCTGACCCTATCTCTTTTTGGCAGGATTCCTTATCCTCTGTCTTTAAGCATATTGAGGATAGTCCAGACACAACAGAAGAAATAACAGTAAAAGAGGACACCCCCGAAGAGACTTTGACTCCCACTCCAGAAATCAAGACAGAGACAGGCGGTTACACAGCCGGCGGTTATGCCTCAACCAAGCCCATCACCAAGTACAAAGACAATGGTATAAAGTATTGGAACACTGATTATGCAGGTACAATTTTCCGTGAGAATGAAACTCAGGATTTACACAACTGGGTAGAAGCCGGCTATACAAGATGGAGAACAGTAGATAACAGAATAGCATCCAGAAAAGGTGGAGCAGACAACCCCAGAATAGCAGAATTTTTATGCGTGGGTAATGCAGATACCAGAGCCGGATTAGTTCCCGACTATGCTTATAATCTTGTAACAGTAATGAAAGGTGATTATAACGTAAGTAAGAATAGTAAGGAATTCAAAGAGCTCAAGGAAATGTCAGAGTTAGCCCCCGGTTCTTCCTCAGTATATTCGGGTAAAAAGAGTGAAGCCGGTCAAAAGTTCAGGGATTATTTAACCAGCAATGGCTCAAACCTTGAAAAGTGGTTCAATTATAATGCAGAAGAACATGGTGAAACTTACAGTAGTGAATTTAATACAATGCTGAATTATAATTGCAGGAACTATTGTGGTGACTTCATCTACATGACAATAGGCGGTTATAAAACAGTAAAATCCCTGAATGACGGCGAAACAGCCAAAGCAGGCACAGACTACATCTTATCCTGCCCTTCCGACCCCTCGGCATTCAAATTAGTTGAGG
This sequence comes from uncultured Eubacteriales bacterium, assembly GCA_900548855.1. Taxonomy (GTDB): domain Bacteria; phylum Bacillota; class Clostridia; order Lachnospirales; family Lachnospiraceae; genus CAG-590. The sequence goes on along the minus strand of URMF01000078.1, from coordinate 4,705 downwards.
GTGAAGAATTAAAGAAGTATTATGAAGTCTACAACATGGCTGATTTAAATGGCAATATGTATATAGACAGCGCAGACTTGTTAAACAGAATGGGTACAGATGGCTGCCCGGCATATATAGGCATTAAGCCCGGTATCTATGACTGCAAAGTAACAATCCCCTCAACCGGAGACACATTTGATATAACGATAGAAAATCTTCCCATTAGTTATGCAGAATTCAGATGGGGCTGCTCCACTCATGAAGAAATGGACGCTTGCGTAGCCTTTATGCAAAGCTGTGAGTATGGTGTGCGTAATCAGTATACGGGTGAAATGGACTGTCAATCCCCCAAGAATTACCCGGAAATAAGCATTTCCATAGCAACAGACAAAGAAAAACTAACAGCAGTAGACAAATTCAACTCATACAAATATGAAACCTATGATGGAGACGTAATTCAGCTCAAGTCTACCAAGGAAGCAGCAGAATGGGTATGCCACTTACCCGGCCCCAAGACACCAATGTACTTTGATGATGATTCAGAATTACAGCTTATTTCCGGAATAAGTGGTCATGCCTCAATCTCAAATCAATCATTCACAGATTACACAGCCCCCGGACCCTGTAAATCCTACAATGCCCTCAAAGGTATTCTTTATGGAGCTGGTGACTGTGAAAGTACCTCAGCAACAATGAGTTGTATGTATAATGTTCTGGGCTATACCACTCGTTATATCACAGGCGGCAATCATGCATGGTTTGAAGTCAAAGTCCCCTCCTCAATCACCAAATCGGGTAAAGACGAATGGATGATGGTAAACGATGGTATCATGACAATCTCACGCAAGCACACAATGGTCCGCACCACAGTAGGCATCGAGCAAAAAGGCTTCGACAATTCATGGTGGAAACTCTGTAAAGATGGGTTAAGCTTTGAGGGTATGTATGAAGTATGGGGTCTAAAGTATGCATACACCGGCTATGCAAGATAAATGAAAGATAATAGGGGTATCCTAATTTAAGGATACCCCCAAAATAATGAAATGGAGAAAAATAAAAAATGAAAAAATTATTATTAACAAGTATGTTATGTTTTTGTATGCTAATGCAGGGTTGTACAATTTCCGAATTAGATACAGCAGAGGATAAGATAGTAAATATAGATGGAAATGTAGAATGTAGCTGGGGTATGAGTGTAGAGGATATAAAGAGTAAGGAGAAAGCAGAATTAACAGGTGAGGAAGAATATTTCAATACATATTCGCTAGGGTATAATGCAGGCAGTACAACAGATTCTCAGACAATTCATTATGCCTTTGAAGATGAAAAATTAGTTGGTGTATTTACATTATATACATATGGAAAGTTTGAAAATTCGCCCTATAACATACTAGAAATGTTTAATGAAAAATATGATAAGCTAGTAGAAAAGTATGGTCAACCAGCTAAAAGTGTAGGTGACTATTTAGTAGATGATAGTGAGGGTAGAAGATATGTATGTTGGAATGCAGAAGAAGGAGAACCATTAGAAAAGAATAAATGGTTAGATTATATTGATACCTTAAACGTAGCTTATACATGGTATAGTGATGATACAGCAATAGGGTTGACGCTGTGTAATAAGTTTGAGGCTTATTTGGGTTATTGTGATATATCCTCGAATATGTATCAAATAGACAACCCTGATGTCTTATTTCTGAATGCAGGGATAGGAAATACAGATATTCTAAGTAGCATAAATGAATGGGGTAAAGAGCAATATTCAAATACTAAATAATTGGTATAAAGTTAAATGGTTTATTTTATAAGGAGTGATTAGATTATGTTTTATGAAAAGTATATAATAAAGAAGGGTACTCTTTTATATAGGTATATTAATAAGCCACTAGCAGAAGTAAAATTAGGCATGACAAGGAATAAGAGTCGTGATGGAAGATGTAATAGAGATAATGATATTTATTATTGTGCACTGAGCATAGAATGTATCTTGCAGGAAAACATGGGTAAGAGTTTATGTGGAAGTTTAATAATATCAGAGGTGCAAGAGGATATTGAATGTGGCAGCATAGTAGATGAAAGTAAATTGTCAGTATTTCGTGGTAGAACAGCGAATGAGCCTAGATTTAATGTGCATGAGGTTTTAAAGGCTTGTAATTCAGATATTGTAACAACTTATAAGGTAACAAATAATATAGCACAAGACATAATTAAATATTATCCTGACGGTTTTGTATACCCCTCAGCAAACAGTTTGAACACAATAACTAATGGTATACGATTTGTCATGGATGAAACTGAAATGTATAATGTAGCACTGACAGAGCAAGGGTATAATAAAATTTATGAAAATGAAATTAGAAAGTATGAGGATGAGGGATGGCAGGAAGAAAAACATTTTACAGCAGAAGAATTATTAAAAGATAATGAATAAGAGGTACTCCAATTAAAGGGTGTTCCATAAAATAGGAATTGAGGCAAATAAAATATCAAAAGCATTTATTGGATGTCGTTAAAAGCAATAAATCATATAATAAATCATATATAATATAAGTACCGAAGAAGTAATGCATGGGTTTCGCTCCTGTTAAATGCGAGTTTTAATTCATCTGGGTTTCGCCCCTGTACACGTAGCTTATACATGGTATAGTGATGATACAGCAATAGGGGTGACGTTGTGGGAAAAATATTATAATACTATTTCATAAAAATATTGACATTTTAAGCATTATATGATACAATATTAGCACCAATGATATATTTCAATAAATAAGTCATTTTAGTGAATTGGACATTATTAAGAAAAACACCCAGGAGGTTTGGTATGGTTAACAATATTAATATTAAATGTCAGGTTTGTGGTAGTGTGACAAGAGTACGACTTCAAGTAGGATATCTTAAACACCATCCAATAGTTGTTCCTTGCTATAAGTGTGGAATTTCACTATGTGGAGAAGTGGTGATAGGGCAGGATAGTCCATCGCTGAAGTATAATTTCGAAAATGCCGATATAGTTAATAAGTCGGACAGTGATTATATTGTTGAATGTTCAGGTGAGTTTCCTGTAAATAAAATATGTGAGGACAACATTTCTAATTACAATCTAATAACACCATTTATTCGAATATCATCAACACTCAAAGACGATAAAAGAGAAGGCTACTTTAATTCTATTGCATCGTTAAATATGACAACAGAAAAATGGAATATCACTAAACGAATATTTGATCTATTTCAAACTAGAAGTCCCTACCTCACACAAGAGATAAAAAAAGAATACAAAGGTCCCTTATTTTCATGTAACAATGAAGCAGAAATCCTCAGAAGTGTCCATAACATTGAAATTTTAAGTTTTTATATGCCACTTAGACAAGATATTGTAAAAAATATTAAGTTTAGTGAAGACATTTTGAGAATTAATCCTGTTCAAATGAAGGCACTTGTTAACTTTTTAAATTCGCACGATGGGTATCAGCTAGAAAAAATCCAGGCACAAATTTATTCAATCCAAGACAAATTTATAAAAGTGTATCCTTCATTAATTCCTGCAATATGCTTACAGTATATTGGAGAAGATAATTTTGATTATGAAAAAGTTGGTTCCTCAACAAGTACTTTTGATTCAATTAAAGAATTCTATATAGATGTATACGAAACATTGTGCAATCTTTTAATTATACCAGTTGCATTTGACAATATTAAGTATAGGGATAATTATAACCAATTGTCATGCGTTACTGTCAAAAATGCATGTTCATTAGAAGATTTTATTAATTTATCAAAAGCAGATAGAATTAAATATTGCAATATTTCCGAAAATAAAGGAATACATATTTCATATCTTAAATCTTTATTTAATTCAAAATTACGTAATGCTGTTGGTCATAACGACTATGAATATAACTCTATTTCACAAGAAATCACCTATTACCCCGACCCTAAAAATCGCTCAAGACAATATAAAGAATATTTATTAGAATGCGAAAATGAAGTAGTGCATATGTTTCAAGGGATTTTAGCAGTTTCCGAATTTTTATACAGATTAAGAGAATTAAAAATGATGCACGATGGAAATGCTTCAATGATTGAATGTATGTCAAAGAAAATCAACGTGTATGATCTCTGCCCCTGCGGTAGTGGCAAGAAGTATAAATTTTGCCATAAAAAATCCAGCGCAATATAGAACATGCCATTAAAAATAATGCTAAAAACTACTGTCCTAATGTATGAAATGCCGTAATATTTTCAGATTCAGTATGATATACAAGTTAGGCGGGGCAATGCCCCGCCCTTATTCATATTTTCCTCTCCTCTTCAACCCCAAACGTGTCAATTATATATTGTATATTATCAGCTGGAGTGCGGCTATTAGCAGCAACTATATCTATACCCATGGATAATGCAAATGATAATTCCTTAATTTCTGCCACAATGGTATCCTCCTTATCCCAATACTCTAGTAGTCTGTCAACATCTGTTGATTCTGGTGGCTGTTTGTTATGTAGCTCCTCTAACCTCTTTTTTAATACCTCAAATTTTTCTGCTGTTTTATTTCCTTCCATTATCTTACTCCTTTCTTTTGGTGACTTTTTATATAGTAACCCACCAAACTCACCAAAAAGTCACCATACATAAATCATTATATTATAAGCGTTCTTGATGTTTTTGGTGACTTTGGTGACTTAGTTTTTCTAAGGCAACACCGCACAATTAACGCCCCATTGCC
>URMF01000077.1 GCA_900548855.1 uncultured Eubacteriales bacterium | reverse complement strand
CCGCTGCCATGACCTATGGAAGATATGTCACAACAATATCCGGTCATATCCACTATTTGAATCCCGTGGATGAAGAAGCGGAATTAAAGGTTCTGACAACAGAGATAAAGAATGGAAGGACAATCCTTACTTATGATGTGGCATTTGTGGATACTCACCAGGATATAATCTGCAGGGCGACTTTGGAATATTTTGCTTTAAGTGAAATAAAATTGGAAGAAATGAACATATAATAGACACAAATAAGGTATATAGTTGACAATTATTAAGTTAAAGGAGTGTCATGCTATGAATCAGAAATCAGGATTTCGCCAGAAGGTGTTGCAGTTTATGCAGGGAAGGTATGGTGTTGACCAGTTGTCAAACTGCCTGATTTGGACAGGTGTCTTTATTGCTCTGGTTACCATGTTTTTACACTTTCGTTTCTTGCTGGTATTAAGCTGGATATGTATTATTTATGCCTATGTCCGTATATTTTCAAAAAATATCCAGAAGCGTTATGCGCAGAATGAGAAATTTTTAAATGCAACATTTGGAATCCGTAATGCTTTCGCAAAAATCAAATACCGTATTAAATATGGTAACCAGACGGCAGAGCCATATCATATCTATAAATGCAGAAGGTGTGGACAGAAAATCCGGATTCCAAAGGGAAAAGGAAAAATTATGATTACCTGTCCCAAATGCAAGTATCAGTTTAAAAAGAGAAGCTAAAGCTGGTTTTAACGGTAAAAAGCGCAGGTTTTTGGAAGTCTTGAAGACAGGAGAAAAAAGTGTTTGGTTATGTGGTGGTAAATAAGCCGGAGCTGAAAATAAGAGAATATTATGAATACCGTGGGTATTACTGTGGGCTGTGCAAGGCATTACAGGAAAAAAGTGGGGCGAGAGGTCAGTTCTCGTTAACCTACGATATGACGTTTCTTGCGCTTATGTTAAGTGCACTTTATGAACCGGAGGAGAGTGAAGCTTTATGCAGATGCATAGCGCATCCTTTGGAAAAACAGCGTGTCAAACGCAATGAAATGATTGCTTATGTGGCAGATATGAATTTACTGCTTACCTGGTATAAATGTAAGGATGACGTGCAGGATGAAAAAAAGCTTAGCAAAGCGTTATATGGGAAAAGTATTGAAGAAAAGGTAAAGGATATAGGGATTCTGTATCCAAGACAGGAGCAGGCAGTCAGGGAAAATCTGGACAGTCTTGGAGCGCTGGAACGGGAAGAAAGCAGTGATATTGATGCCCTGTCGGGGTGTTTTGGACGTCTGCTGGCAGAAATATTTGCGGTAAGACAGGATGAATGGGAAGAAGGCCTTCGGAAGATTGGCTTTTTTATGGGCAGATACATTTATATCATGGATGCGTATGATGATTTGGAAAAGGATAAGAAAAACGGCAGTTTTAATCCATTTTTGAAAAAAGAAACGGAAACGGGTTTTGATGACTGGGTAAGGCAGCTGCTTCAAATGTCAGCAGTGAAATTTGCAGGAGAATTTGAAAGATTACCTATATTGGAAAACGTGGAAATACTGCGGAACATCATTTATTCCGGAGTGTGGACAAAATATGAGGAAACCAGGGAAAAAAGAAACCAGCAGAAAAAGGAAGCAGAAGAGCATTTAATATAGGTTGGAAATGGATAATAAACAGGTTGGAGGCATAGCATGAGAAGTCCATATGATATATTAGGTGTATCCCCGGATGCATCAGAAGAGGAAATAAAAAGAGCATATCGAAATTTAAGCCGCAAATATCATCCAGATGCCAATATAAATAATCCCAACAAGGAGCAGGCGGAGGAAAAATTTAAAGAGGTCCAGCAGGCTTATCAGGCAATTATGGATGGAAAGGCAGGCGGCTATGGCGGAGCAGGAAATTCCTATGGAAACACAGGATATGGTGGCTTTGGCGGTTTTGGTGGCTTCGGAAGCAGTTATGCCGGACAAAGTGGTTCTTATGGAGAGGATAAAGGGGAAACTTATCTGAATGCAGCAATGAATTATATCAGAGGCGGCGACTATCAGTCTGCCCTTCGGGTGTTATCGGATATTGAGAATAAAACCGGAAGATGGTATTATATTTCTGCAGTTGCAAATAATGGTATCGGTAACCAGGCAAGAGCGCTGGAGCATATTCAGACAGCTATGCAGATGGAGCCAGGAAATGCGGAATACCAGCAGTTTTATAATGTATTGCAGAATGGTGGGACATGGTATGCAAGCCGTGGTGCAGGGTATGGAATGCCGACAGTGGACAGTTCTGGTTTCTGTCTTAAGCTGTGTCTGGCAAATCTGTTCTGCAATCTATGCTGTGGAGGAGGCTGTTGCCCACGGATGTACTAAATGATTTTGAGGGTTTGGAGAGGAGAGACTATGGAGAGAGAAGAATATAAGGAATATAACAGTCCTTTTTTCGCAATGATGTCAAGGATGAAATATATAAACCGGTGGGCGCTGATGCGCAATTCCTATCCGGAAAATATCAGCGAGCATTCCCTGGAGGTTTCCATGATTGCCCATGCTCTGGCATTGATTAGCAATAAGCAGTTTAACGGTAAATTAAATGCTGAGCGGGCTGCAGTAATTGGAATGTACCATGATTGTACGGAGATTATAACTGGAGATATGCCAACTCCTATTAAGTATTATAATACAGATACAAAAGAGGCATATAAAAATGTGGAAAAACAGGCAACGAAGGAGCTGTTGTCCATGCTTCCGGATTATCTCAGAAAAGAGTATGAGTCAATTCTGTTTCCGCAGGAAGGGGAGGAATACCTGTGGAAGCTGGTAAAGGCGGCAGACCGGATATCTGCCTATATCAAATGCATTGAAGAGGAAAAGGCAGGAAACAGGGAATTTGCTAGTGCCAAGGCATCTATTTACGGGAAACTGAAAGAGATGGACCTTCCAGAGGTGCGGGTTTTCTTTACAGATTTTGTGGCGTCCTATAAAAAAACGCTGGATGAATTGAAAAAATAAGTAAGATTGATAGACAGATTTTAAAAAAAAATGTATAATATATCCAGAATACATTGCATTTATAGGTTGAATTGGAGGGCGTTTTTATGAAGAATATTTTATTTGTAGCATCAGAGTGTGTTCCATTTATTAAGACTGGTGGTTTGGCTGACGTTGTGGGGGCACTTCCAAAGATGTTTCCAAAGGATGAATACGATGTTCGTGTAGTGATTCCGAATTATACCTGCATTCCGTGGGAATACAGAGAGAAATTCCGGTATGTACACCATTTTTACATGGATTTGGGACAGCGTTTTGAAAATGTACATGTTGGAATTATGACATATGAGCTGGATGGAATTACATATTATTTTATTGACAATGAATATTATTTTTCCGGATGGGCACCATATGGTACAATCCGGTTTGATATTGAGAAATTCACATTTTTCAGTAAGGCAGCTCTGGCAATTCTGCCTGTGATTAATTTTAAGCCGGATGTAATTCATTGCCATGACTGGCAGGCTGGGCTTGTACCGGTTTATTTAAGAACCTTGTATAGAGATAATTCTTTCTTTGCCGGCACAAAAACGATTATGACTATACATAACTTAAAGTTCCAGGGAGTGTGGGATGTCAAGACCTTTAAGTATATTTCCGGTCTCCCGGACTATGTATTTACACCGGATCGTATGGAGTTTTATAAAGACGGTAATATGTTAAAGGCGGGAATGGTATACGCAGATTATATTACCACTGTCAGCGATACCTATGCAGGGGAAATCCAGTCACCGGAATATGGCGAGAACCTGGATGATTTACTTCGCTTCCATAACCGGAAGCTTTGTGGTATTGTGAATGGTATCGATTATGATGTATATAATCCAAATACAGATGACAAGATATTTAAAAAGTATAATGTCAGAAGCTATAAAAAAGGAAAAGCTGTTAATAAGATGGAGCTTCAGAAGGAACTGGGACTGCCTGTGGATGAGAACCGTTACATGATTGCTATAATTTCCCGCCTGACAGACCAGAAGGGACTTGATCTGGTAGACTGGGTAATGGAGAGGATTGTTGACCCATATGTACAGTTTGTGGTAATCGGGACCGGTGAGGCAAAGTATGAGAATATGTTTAAGCACTATCAATGGGTCTATTCTGACAGGGTATCTGCTAATATTTTCTATTCCGATGAGAGAGCGCATAAATTATATGCAGCTGCGGATGCTATGCTGATGCCGTCCAGGTTTGAACCATGCGGATTAACACAGTTGATTTCCCTGCGCTATGGAACGGTTCCGATTGTAAGGGAGACGGGCGGACTTAAGGATACTGTAATTCCTTATAATGAATATGAGGGAACCGGAACCGGATTTTCTTTCACCAACTATAATGCAGATGAAATGTTAAAGATTATTAATTATTCTAAGGAGATATACTATGACCATAGAGACGACTGGAATAAGATGGTGGTAAGAGGTATGAAGGAAGACTTCTCCTGGGACAAATCCGCTGTAAAATATATGGAATTATACAATAAGGTCTTAGGATATTAAGAAAGAGGAGAGAGAACATGATTGACATTAAGTTTTTACGCGAGAATCCTGACGTCGTAAAGCAGAACATCAAGAACAAATTTCAGGAGGAAAAGCTGCCTTTGGTGGACGAGGTGATTACGTTAGACGCAAAGAGCCGTGAGGCAAAGGGGAAAGCAGATGCACTTCGCGCAGAACGTAATAAGATTTCCAAACAGATAGGTGCTTTGATGGCGCAGGGTAAAAAGGAGGAGGCTGAGGCGACGAAGAAGCTTGTGACAGAGCGTTCCGCCGAGCTTGCTGCCTTGGAGGAGCAGGAAAAGGATTTACAGGATAGAATTACAAAGATTATGATGGTAATTCCGAATATAATTGACCCCTCTGTTCCAATCGGTAAAGATGACAGTGAGAATGTTGAAATACAAAAATACGGACAACCGGTTGTTCCGGATTTTGAGATTCCATATCATACAGAAATTATGGAGAAATTTAACGGTATTGATTTGGATGCTGCCGGCAAGGTGGCAGGCAACGGTTTTTATTATCTGATGGGAGACATTGCAAGACTGCATTCTGCCGTTATATCCTATGCGAGAGATTTCATGATTGATAGAGGCTTTACCTATTGTATACCACCATTTATGATTCGTTCCAATGTGGTTACCGGTGTTATGAGCTTTGCAGAAATGGATGCTATGATGTATAAAATTGAAGGAGAGGATTTATATCTGATTGGAACCAGTGAGCATTCCATGATTGGCAAGTTTATTGACACGATAATTAAGGAGGAGGAACTTCCGAAAACCCTCACCAGTTATTCTCCTTGCTTCCGTAAGGAAAAAGGAGCGCACGGTATTGAGGAGCGAGGCGTTTACAGAATCCATCAGTTTGAAAAACAGGAAATGATTGTTGTATGCAAACCGGAAGAAAGCAAGATGTGGTTTGATAAATTGTGGCAGAATACAGTGGATTTATTTAGAAGTCTGGATATTCCGGTTCGTACCCTGGAATGCTGTTCCGGTGATTTGGCTGACCTTAAGGTCAAATCCATTGACGTAGAGGCATGGTCGCCAAGACAAAAGAAATACTTTGAGGTAGGAAGCTGCTCTAATCTAGGCGATGCACAGGCGAGACGTCTTAAGATTCGTGTAGATGGGGAGAATGGCAAATATTATGCACATACCCTGAATAACACGGTAGTTGCACCACCTCGTATGTTGATTGCATTTTTAGAAAACAATTTGAATGAGGACGGAACGGTAAATATTCCGAAGGCCTTGCAGCCATATATGGGTGGTAAGACTAAGATAGAGTAATAGATTTTTGGTGCAAACATTATTTTTTGCCGGGTATGAATAGTGATAGTATTTTACTTGTTATGGATAATACAAGTATGCCGGTAAAAATAATGCCTGCACCAAAACAACCGGAGCATTTTTCTAAATAGGAATTTTATATTTTGATTGTACATTTTTCTATTTTATCCCATGTTTTTAAAATATTTTAAAATATGCTTCTGCATGGACTTTACCGCAGGAGCCATCAGTTCTGCATTCAGACAGCAAAGTCCGATGGTGCGGTGTTCTGCAGGTTTTAGAGGATACATATCCACGTCATAGGGAATGTTCTGCATAACCAGCCTTGGCATAATACAGATTCCAAGACCGGCAGCCACCATGGCGATTGTGCTTAAATCATCTACCACATGGCAGGAGGAGCGGATTTTAAGCTGATATTTTTGAAACAAATTCTGGATATCCGCATCTGTACTTTCTCTTTGGGACACAAAATTTTCTTCCTTTAACTCGTTTAATTCAATGTAATTGCGGTGCTTTGTCCGGAATGCTTTTGGAACAATGCAGAGTAACTCATCCTGGTACAGAGGGATGATTGGTATATCCTTGCAGCTGGATTCCGACAGAAAGCCCAAATCAATTACACCAGTTTTTATCCAGCTGTATACATCATCATAAGTTCCCTGGTAAATCTTAATTTCGATGTTGGGATGCAACTTGGAGAAGGAGGTGACCAGCTCCGGGATAAAGCTGTTGCAGACGGAGGAAAAGGTTCCAATTTTAACAGAACCGTGGGTCAGTCCGTTAAATTCCAAAATTGCCTGCTGCAGCTTGGCATCGCTGTTTAACACGGTCAAAATATAAGGCTGTAAATTTTCTCCGTAGCTGGTTAGGGTTACTCCGTTTTTGTTGCGGTTAAACAGAGGAAATCCTAATTCCTTTTCGGCAGTGGAAATGGCATGGCTGATTGCAGAGGGGGTCAGGCTTAAGACTTCTGCAGCACGCTGAAAGCTGCCCTGTTCCACTACAGTTTGAAAAATCTGGTATGCAAGTAGTGTCATGTTGTAGGATTCCCCTCCTCGTTATAAAAAATTTTTTCAAGGTCAATAGGACATAATGTAACAAGTGCTTCCTGTGATGTGGTATTTTCCTCCAACAGGCGGTTTGCCTGGGCAGAGATGGCAATGTTTAAGAAGTTTCTTACATCCCTTGCATTTCCAAAATATTTGTCCGAATTTCGGACATATTCCTCTAAATGTTCTATCAGATAATCGGACCCCTCCGGGCTTAACTTATAATCATTGTCTGTGCACAGCTTTAGGAAAATCTGGTACAAATCCTGAGCCGTGTAGTCTGGAAAATAAATGGTTTTTTGGAATCTGGATTTGAGTCCGGGATTTGTTTTGATGAATTTATCCATCAAGTCGGGATAGCCTGCAACAATTACAATCAGGTCCTCCCGGTTATCCTCCATTGCTTTGACAAGGGCATCAATGGCCTCTTGCCCGAAGTCTCCGCCAGAGGTTTCGTTGGCGAGGGAATAGGCTTCATCTATAAATAATACGCCACCTTTTGCTTTCTCGATGACTTCCTTTACCTTGATTGCAGTCTGTCCCATATAAGCAGCTACCATTCCAGAGCGGTCCACTTCTACCATATGTCCTCTGGAGAGAATGCCCAGTGAACAGTAAATCTGGGATAGAAGCCGGGCAACGGTGGTTTTACCAGTTCCCGGATTGCCGGTAAATACAAAATGCTTCGTAACGGAGGGAGCCTTTAGTCCGTTTTTTTGCCGGATGTCTATAATTTTTAAAAGATTAATCAGGTTTTTCACCTCTGCCTTTACAGGAGCCAGACCAATTAAATCATCTAATTCCTTCAAGAGGGAGTCCAAATCTTCAAGGGTTTTATCTCCTTCTGTGATATTGCCGATGAACGGGGTCTCTGATTCTGCCTGGGAAATCTCTTCCTGCTGTTTTGATTTTAATTTAAATGGAATACTGTCCGGTCTCGATGGAGCCATCCCGCCGCTTTTGGTATAGGCTTTTACCTTGCTTTCCAGCATAAAGCGGTAGCGGGTCAGCTGGTTGACCTCTGTTACATCCATGTGCTTGCAACTTGATAGAAAATCTTCTCCTAACGCCTGAAAGGTAAGGATGTAGAGCTTTTTGATATCATAGTATTTCGCTTCATGTACAATAAAATCATCTTTGCCGTATTCCAAAAAATAGTGCATGGAGGCAGGCGGAGTGTTTAAAAAGTCTTCCCGCACAATATTACTTTCTAATGCAAATTTTTTCATGGTCATATCATCAAAATTGTAGCCAAGAGATTTGTTGATATAGCGAATCTCATCTTTGGCAACAACGTGGTCAGCAATGGTTAAAAAAATAAGAAAATCCCGTAAATCTATGCGAAGCAGCTCCTTTACACTTTCGTGAGTAATATCTTTTTTTATTAATAGATTATCAATTTTTTCTGCAATGGACATAATAGTAGTGTAAATGCTTTGTGTTTCTGAATCCATAATAACCTCCTCATGATTATTGTTGTAAATGTAGTGTTTGCATTACCTATATCATATCAAAAATTGTGAAAGGTATCAATATAAGGATGAATATAATTCATGTATGTGTTCTTTGAAATTGTTAAATGAGATGAAAAAAAGAATCCGATTGTAATTTTTTACCAGATGCGGTATACTGTTTTTGTTTTAATTGAGTTTCGCAATCATTAATAAGGAATATGGGAGGTTTTGTTTTGAAAAATTTTGATTTCAAGCGTTTTATACAGTGTGGGCTGATTATTGCGGTGTTATGCCTGATTGTTATACATTTTCAAGTGCTTTTGAACTTGGGAGGTAATCTGTTTTCTGTTGCCTATCCTCTGATATTGGGAGGCATAATCGCATATGTCCTGAATATTTTAATGGTACGGCTGGAAAAAATCTATTTTCCTAAGAGTCGGAACAGATGGATTAAGAAATCAAGAAGAGGGGTATGTATTATACTTTCCCTTGCACTGTTGATTTTAATTGTAATTTTTGTTCTTTATCTGGTGATTCCACAGGTAGTGGACTGTTTTGTAATTATCTCAAAGGATGTTCCGGATGTTTTACAGAATATGATTCAGTTTCTGATTAAGAAGTCGGACGAGCTGCCTGCACTGCAAAAGCAGCTGCAGAATATTGAGTTGGACTGGGGAAATATCATTAACAAAATATCAGCCGGACTGATGACGGGAACAAAGGGTATCCTTACTTCAGCAACAACGATTGTGGGTTCTTTTGTTGGCGCTGTGACCAATGTGGTAATTGGGCTGATTTTCAGCTTGTATGTATTAGCCAGTAAGGAAGATATCGGCTCGAAGCTGAACAGAATGATGAAAGCATTTATGAAGACTGCATTTTATGAGAAGACCATATATGTGTTGGGGGTGGTACATGAATGTTTTTCCAGTTTTATTGTGGGACAGGTGACAGAGGCAGTGATATTGGGAACTTTGTGCACCATTGGGATGACACTGTTAAAGCTTCCGTATGCTGGCTCCATTGGAGCTTTGGTGGGATTAACTGCGCTGATTCCAGTTTTTGGCGCTTATATTGGTGCAGTTCTTGGAGCATTTATGATTGCCACTGTGGATATTAAGCAAATGATTGTATTTTTAATATTTCTTGTGATATTACAACAGGTAGAGGGGAATCTGATTTATCCGAAGGTGGTAGGATCTTCCATTGGACTTCCGGGAATCTGGGTGCTGGCTGCCATCATTATCGGAAGTGGTCTTGGCGGTGTTGTGGGAATGCTGCTGGGCGTGCCGGTGGCGGCATCCTGTTATAAGCTGCTGCGAAATGCCACAAAGAAAAAAGAGAGTATGCAGGAGAGACTTATGGAGAATAATAAGCCGGTATAGATATTTTAAATTAGAATTTTTTGTAAAAAAGTGCTTGACAAGTCTTTTACTTTTTTATATACTGTAACACGTGTCAAACGCACAATGGAATCTTAGCTCAGCTGGGAGAGCATCTGCCTTACAAGCAGAGGGTCACAGGTTCGA
>URMF01000076.1 GCA_900548855.1 uncultured Eubacteriales bacterium | reverse complement strand
TGATTCGGTTGTCTCGTCATATCTTCGGTAACAATCCAAAGATCCGGCTTATGTTTGCCTAATTTTGTTTTAGTGCTTTCCGGTGTGTAAAACAGCATGATCTGCTCTGAAATAAACTGCAATGCTTCGTTTAATCCTTTTGCGTAGCGTTCATTGCCACAGATCAGTGCGATAATAGAAGCATCTTTCTTTTTTTGTGTTACCTGAATAAAATCCAAAACTGGTGTATTATAGAGACTAAAATCTTTTTCCAAATTAACTTTATCATAATAACTCTTTGCTGCCTTGCACATTCTCAGACAAAACTGTTCTATGTCTATACGAATATCGATTCCGTTCTCCTGTACGTTCGTGCTGTCCAACTGACAAACAGACATTCCACAGTTTAATCCAAGATGAAAGCGTATATTATTTTCATCATTCAAAAATCCTTTATTTTGATGAAGATATTCACACCGAAGCTGCCAACATCGTTCTCCGCAAATATATGGCTTTTCATCGGATTGAGATAGTTTAAAGTAGTCACCTGCATATTCATCAAACCAGCGGATATACTGGGTTCCCACATCACGGGTCGGATTCTTTTGCCGATCCAGCATAACCCGGCCATCTCGATAATGTTTAACAATTTCCGGGAAAGCAATCCCTCCACAAATATCTGGCAAAGTCAATGCCAGTGCCAGTGCAGACTGCCATCGTCTATCTAAAATATTCAGTTCTATTTCTTCAATTCGATCTAAAAATGTAAAACTGACATCTCCCCGCATTATTTATCCCCCCCCGCATATTTACAACTGTCATGTACTATAGTCAGTATATTTTTATTTATGGCATATGTCAATTATGTAATTGACGCATCTTAAAAAGGTAAGTATACTATGTTCATAAAGGAGATAACTGTTATGAGCTTCGAAAATTATTTTCCACTATGGAATGACTTGAATACAGCACAAAAAATACTAATTTCAGATAGTTTGATCACGCAGCATGTGAAAAAAGGAACGATCATTCACAATGGGAACATGGATTGTACCGGATTATTACTGGTTAAATCCGGGCAGCTTAGAACTTACATACTTTCAGATGAAGGACGGGAGATCACACTTTACCGTCTGTTTGAAATGGATATGTGTCTTTTATCCGCCTCATGTATCATGCGGTCCATTCAATTTGAAGTAACCATTGAAGCAGAAAAAGATACTGATCTTTGGATCATCCCTGCTGAAATCTATAAGGGCATCATGAAGGAATCTGCTCCTGTCGCAAACTATACCAATGAGTTAATGGCTACCCGTTTTTCTGATGTCATGTGGCTGATTGAACAAATCATGTGGAAGAGTCTTGATAAGCGTGTTGCTTCATTTCTTTTAGAAGAGACCTCTATCGAAGGAACAAATGAACTGAAAATCACTCACGAAACTATTGCCAATCATCTTGGTTCCCACAGGGAAGTTATCACTCGAATGCTTCGCTACTTTCAAAGTGAGGGTCTCGTCAAACTCTCCCGTGGCAAAATCACCATCCTTAATTCAAAAAGGCTGGAAACACTGCAAAGATCATAAAACTGTTTTTCTGTAACATTTAAAGAATCCTCCATTTATCAGAATTATGAAAGTCATTCTAATAAATGGGGGATCTTTTTATACTACAGGAAAATTATAAAAATATTTTGTTTATTTCTAATAATCCATGCCACATGCATATGCCCCTTCGATCAGCGCACAATCATTGACCACTGCATCATAGAAGCGGAATCCGCCGGAGAAGTTGTACGTTTCATAACCGTTTCCTTCCAGAATACGACTGGCAATGTAACTGCGCAGTCCACTCTGGCATATCAGATAAACAGGCTTTTCCTTCTCAACTTCATTGATGCGTTCCCTCAGTTCATCTACAGGAATATTTTTGAATCCATCCACATGGCCCCTGTTAAATTCACCTACAGTTCTCACATCCAGCAACACCACATCTTTATCTTTAGAAATCTTGTCCATATCTTCCAGATGCCATTGTTTTAAGATACCTTTTGCTATATTGTCTATCATGAATCCAGCCATATTTACAGGATCCTTGGCAGAGGAATAAGGTGGTGCATATGCAAGGTCCAGATCTTTCAGCTGGGTTGCCTTCAGCCCTGCATGAATTGCTGTTGCCAGCACATCAATACGTTTATCAACTCCTTCATATCCAATAATCTGAGCACCAAGCAAACGATAAGTCTCTTTTTCAAAAACCACCTTCATGGTCATCACTTTTCCACCAGGATAGTAACCGGCATGACTCATAGGAGAAAGGATTACGGTATCTACCTCCAATCCTGACTTTTTGGCTTTGGTTTCATTGATACCTGTAGTGGCTGCTGTCATATCAAACACTTTGATAACGGAGCTTGCCTGACTGCCCAGGTAACGACTATCACCGCCACAAATATTATCAGCGATGATCCTGCCCTGTTTATTGGCTGGTCCAGCCAAAGAGATCAATGCATCATCACCAGTAACATAGTGCTTTACCTGAACTGCATCACCCGCAGCATAAATATCCGGTACAGAAGTTTCCATCCTTTCATTCACTACAATACTTCCCTTGATGCCAAGTTCCAGACCGGCTTTTTTTGCTAATGCTGTGTCCGGTGTAACTCCGATCGCCAATACCACCATATCAGCTTGGAGAGATGGATTATCTTTGAGCAGCACCTCTACTCCATTATCTTTTTCTTTAAATCCTTCTACTGTATAACCCAGTACCAGTTTTATCCCATGCTTTCTCATTTCATTATGGATCATGGATGCCATATCCGGATCAAAAGGATTCATCAGCTGCTTAGGCCGTTGGACAATTGTAACATCCATGCCAAGCTCCCTCAAATTTTCTGCCAGTTCCAGACCAATAAAGCCACCACCTGCCAATAAAGCAGATTTTGGATGATTCTTATTTATATATTCCTTTATCCGAAAAGTATCTTCTACAGTACGAAGTGTAAAAAGTTTATCAATGCCTACTCCAGGAAGTCTCGGCTGTGTTGGCTTTGCACCTGGAGAGAGGATCAGCTTATCATAGTTTTCTTCAAATATCTCACCGTTTTCCAAATTTTTCACCGAAACCGTTTTACGGTCCGGATGTATGGAAATAACTTCATGATGTATCTTCATATTGACATGGAAACGTTTAAAAAAGCTCTCTGGTGTCTGTAGGGTAAGTTCTTCCGTATCTATGATCACGTCTCCAATATAATATGGAAGCCTACAATTCGCATAGGATATGTATCCGGATCTTTCAAACACAGTAATTTCTGCATGTTCATCCAGTCTGCGTATTCTTGCTGCGGCTGTAGCTCCTCCGGCTACACCGCCTACGATTACTACCTTCATCTTATTTTTCTATCTTTCCTGTATAAGCAGCAATGCCACCGATATTCTTTACTTTCGTATATCCCATGTGCTGTAGCATACCAGTTGCCTGACGACTCCGGGCTCCTGAATAACAATATACAAATAATGGGATATCTTTATTTTTCACCACAGATACAATATTGTTAAGTTGCTGTAACGGTATATTTTTACTTTCTGGTATATGCCCTTCCTGATATTCCTGTAGGGTACGAACATCCAGTAGAATTGCACCAGCAGTCGAACTATATTCCTCTATCCCTTGATTGATATCTGCCTGTTTAAAAAAATCTAAAAGACCCATAAACACATCTCCTTAAATCATTGTTAGAATGGCCTCCTTGGGTCTTGCACCCGAAACCTGTTGAACAATCTTTCCATTCTTCATCACCACCAAAGTCGGGATACTCATAATACCAAATTCACTTGCCAGTTCAGGCTGCTCATCCACATTGATCTTTCCAACTTTGATATCCGGACGTTCACTTGCAATCTCTTCTATGATAGGAACTACCATACGACAGGGAGCGCACCAGGAAGCCCAAAAATCTAAAAGGACAGGTTTATCAGTATTCATTACTTCGTTCTGAAAATTATTTTTATTGATATTAATTGCAGACATTTTACAATCCTCCTATCTTTTCTTTGTGATTTTATTATAGTCTGAATTTCATTTCTGTTCCGTGATGATATCACCATACTACATTGTCTTAACTTCTTGCCATACCGTCTACACTTAAGATAACACCTGTAATATAACTCGCTTCATCTGAAGCAAGAAACACAAATGCATTGGCAATATCTTCTGGCTGCCCAAGACGACGCAATGGGATTCTTTCAATCATCGGTTCGATAACTTCCTTTGGCACAGCTTTCATCATATCAGTCTCTGTAATACCTGGTGCAACTGCATTAACACGAATCCCTTTAGGACCAAGTTCTCTTGCCAAAGATACCGTCAAACCGTTTACTGCAAATTTTGATGCAGGATAAGCAAATCCACTTGGCTGTCCAGAAATACTCACCATAGAGGATGTTGAAAGAATTACACCATTACCTTTTGCCACCATACATTCTGCAGCTACACGAGTTGTATTGAATACACCTTTTACATTTAAATCCATGACCTTATCAAAAGTCTCCTCTGTATAATTCATGAATGGGGTATTTTCTGAAATTCCCGCATTATTTACCAAAATATCCACACATCCATATTTTCCAGTTACCTCTTTGAAAGCATTCCTGACAGACTCCATACTTTCCAGATTTGGACTGATTCCATCGATTATTGCGTTAGGATACTTTTCTTTCAGTTCAGTTACAGCATTATCTGCAGATTTCTGAGTACTTGCTGCTAAAATGACAGTAGCCCCTTCTTTCAAAAATTTATCAGCTGTAGCAAAACCGATACCACGACTTCCACCTGTAATAATTGCAACTTTATCTTTTAATCTCATTCCAAATACCTCCTTACTTAATTTGTGATTATATTATAAATATAAAATTACCTGTTTTCCGTGATATCATCACGCAATAATTGATTCATTTACAGCAAAAAATAAGAACCACCTTTCTGCCTTGATCTTGGTGGTTCTTTGTGTCATATATGAAATTTCTAAGAGTCTTAATAAAGAGATACACAAGATTAGTAGCAACGAGCTACTTGCTTTCTTTATTTTGTCACAATTTTTTTATGTGCCTAATATTTTTTCAAACCATGTATCTACTGCAAAGATAAACTTATCTGCATCCTTTCGTTCACCCAGCATTTCCTGCAAGGATTTATGGTGCACATATTTCTCTACATACACCCAGCAGGCAATACCGCTGGCCTCTGTGATAATATCTGCGATTATCTTCTGCATACTCATCTCTAAACCTGCTACTTCTTCTGCAGAAGCAATTTCATAAAGATTCGGTCTTTGAAAATCGCTGTCTCTGCAGTGATCACGAATTTCATCCATTTCTGATTTTACTTTTTCACGCACTTCTTCCGGAAGCTTCATATACTCCCAAATAAACGAAACCACATCCGCTGATGTGTCTTTTTTCATTGGCGGTAACTGTATGTAATCATTCTTTTCTCTCATATTTCATTCTCCCACGATACTTTCTATTTTCTATTATTTTGAGGATTGTATACCAAGTATACAGTATCCCTATTGTTTTCCTGCTCATGATCAATATGAAGCCAAAAGTCATCTATGCTGCATTTTGTTATTGTGGATGATATCGGGTAAATATCCTCTGTCTCCATATTCATGAGCACATCACAATGATAAGTCCAGTCTTTTTCAAATCCAGTAGGCCAAAGTGCATCCGCAACTTTTTTGAAGCATTCCTGACAAAGCTGAGCAGATACTCTCTCAGGATCTAATATTGAGTTATCTCCATAAGTTAGTGTAACCGTTGCAGTATGCCGGACCGGATCACTTGCCACCATCCAGCTGCATTCATTCGCTCCATGCGTATTGATATTCGTGCTAAATCCGCTTGGTTCTTCTTCAATCCTTCCTCTGTCGTCATATTCATATACATTGGTGTCTGCAATATTCCATGTATTCAGGCAGACTAGCGCAATGCATCCATCATTTTTATAATAATCAAAAATTCCGGGACGATTGGAACCACATAAAAAGCAGTTATCCTTGTCCGTCATTGAAACAACGTCTTCCTTCTCCACCCTCGAAATTTCCTGATCTAATGTTTCAATCTCAGGTTCTGTCATGACCGTTCCTGATTCACATCCACATAACAGCATACCACCGATAAATATAGGCAGAAATTTAAGAATACTCATACTGCACCCCTGTTTATTGTATAGGATAACTGAATAGTTAGGCACTATTCAGTGAATTACTATTTACAGCCTCATTATATATAATAGCCCTATAAAAGTAAAGGAGATGAGCCTGTGGACTACGGAAGGTTAGAACTGAATATTGACCGCATTCTGAAGGAGAGAGGCATCTCCAAAAATCAGATATGTCGGGATTTGGATATACCAAGAACCAACTTTAACAGATACTGCAACAACAATTTTCATCGTCTGGATGCCGGCCTGATCTGCAAATTATGCCACTATCTGGATATTGAAGTCGGTGAACTGATCACATATAAGAGGGCAGACTAAACGGCATCTGACCGCGATACTCATTCTTACAATCAACTTCAAGACATTTTCTTTCTGTCCTTTATCTTCCACTCACGACAAACTGGGGCATGTCATGGTTAACCTCTGCCTGATAGTACCCGCTGATTGTACTGGGTGCATTGAACAACGCAGCCAGCAGATATTTTTTGATATTGTGAACTTTTGTGGTGTTCGTCCTCATACAATCCATGGCATATTGAACATGAGCACTGGTCAGTTTCAGGAATTTACTTCTGACCAGTTCTGCCGGATACTCGTTTGATGCAACAACAACAGTTTTATTTTTACAAAGCACCGTTTCCAGAATCAGGTCAAATATACCTTCCAGCAATTCCCTGTCATACGGATATCTCTCAAGCAGGATTTCAAAATCCAGATTTTCCCTGATAAGTTCTGTGTATGCTTCCACTTCTGATCCCATCCCATCATTTCCTGATACGATATGATTAGATTCAGGTTTACTTAACTCAGTATTATTTATATTAGTCTTATTAGTGTGTAATTTTTTCACTTCTTGATGTGTAAATTCTTCACTTCTTGACATGTCATTTTTACACTTCAAGACGTGTAAATTCTTCACTTCTGAAATTGCTGTTTTTTCATCAGAAGTGTAATTTTTACATTTCTGGAAATCCTGTATCACGAATTGTTTCAAATAGATCATGGTTGGTTTACCCTGTCCCTGACGCTTCTTTTCTATCAAACCAATTCCGGCATCTGTATCCAATTCTTTCATAATGGATATCGCCTTTTTGTTGCTACATCCAAGAGCTTCCATAATGTCATCCAATGAATAATATATGTACGCACGTCCTTCCTCGTCCAGCCATTGGTTTTTCATGGATAATGACATCCGATCCAGCATCAACCCGTATAACACCTTAGCCTCCACTGATATTTTTTTGAAATACTCTTCTGTAAATAAGAGCTTTGGTATTTTATAAAATGAATACTGCTCTGCTTCCCTGCCATAAAAATATGAGAGCGTTATTCTGTCCTTCATCCTGTTCTCCTTCCTGTTCCAGAAGTGCGTTTTTTACACTTCTGGAACATGTTGTCTATATTATTATTCCTGCGCCTGCTGTGTGCTCCACTGCTCCAACAATTGAATAATTACATTCTCACGATCCTTTGCGGAGTAGTGTGGTGGGAAATACTTATCAAGCTTCTTCTCTGATAAAGATACCTTTGCCGCTGTGCTCTTCTTTGGGAGTGCTTCATTTAATATGGTAATTATCATGTGCTGTGAGGCATTGGATAAATTTGAATGATTCTTTAATGCTTCAACCTGCACTGGTTTTAAGAAACCATTTTCCTTGAAATATTCATACACCCATTTTTGTACCTGCACATCTAAGTAAGATAAATCTACTGCTATGACCAAACCTAATTTTTTATTATCTATACACTCCAACAATTCCGGAATTAGTTCTGTAAGCCTAATATATCTTTGTATGCTTCTTGCACTATCACCTACTTGCAATGCCAATTCTTGATCTGATCTTAAATGTGTGCCATTGTGGCACGCATTTTCTTTTGTAGGTCTTCCGGCTGTTCTCTTCATCGCTTCAAGCTTCATTTTATACGCAAAGGCTTTTTCACTTGGCATTATCTCTTCCCTTTGAATATTTGCATCCACCATTTTTATAATGGCTTCATCATCTGACATTTCCTTTACAATGGACGGAATCTTGCTAAGGCCAACGATACCAGCTGCATGCAATCTGCGGTGTCCGGATATCATTTCATAATCACCATTTTTATCTGGTCTCACAATTACCGGATTTAATATGCCATTCTCCCTGATACTTTCAACCAACATATCCATTCTTTCATCATCCAGCACTTTGAACGGATGATTTGGAAATGCATGGATTCTTCCAAGTTCTATTTCCTGTGTGCCGGCAATCTCCGGTACTCCCAGTAATTCATCAACTGTCTGTAATTTTATTTTTCCTGCAACTCTTCCAGCCATGTTCACTCTGCCTCCTTTAATACCTCTTTTGTTAATGCCATATAAGCAAATGCCGCTTTTCCTTTTGGATCATATGAATAAATACTTCCACCCTCAACACTGACTTCTGATGCCCTGACTGACATTGGAATTCCTGTCGCAAATACCTTAATTGATGCAGAATATGTATCATATACCATTAGGGAAATATCCCTGGCATAATTCGTTCTGTTATCTACCATAGTAAGAAGAATTCCCTCTATTCTGAGCTTTGGATTCAGCTGCTTCTTAACCCTTCCAATTGTTTTAATCAATTGTTGCAATCCTTTAACCGGAAGATATGCTGCCTGCACAGGGATCAATACGGAATCTGCACAAGCCAACGCGTTAATAGTCATCATTCCAAGAGATGGCATACAATCTATAATGATAAAATCATAAAATTCCCTTAATCTCTCAATAAGTGACCTCATAATCAGTTCCCTGCTCATTGCGTTTACCAAAGATACCTCAATCGCTGATAATTCTATATTGGCCGGTATCAGATCCACACCTTCCTTATGATGAAGGATTGTTTTTTCCATGTTCAGTTTTTCATCATTCACAATATTTAGCATCAGCGTTGCAAGAGAATACTCCATTTCATCCGGTTCCTCATACCCTAAACTAATTGTGAGACTGCCCTGCGGATCTGCATCTATCAGAAGAACCTTTTTCCCTTCCTGTGCCAGTCCGATTCCTAAATTCACGCACGATACCGTCTTTCCAACTCCACCTTTTTGATTTGATACTGCTATGACCTTACACATATTCTGTCCTCCTGTTCTTAAATCCAGTTACTGTTTCTCCATGATTTCAGTATTTCTAATATCTCTCTTCTCATCTCTTCTGATGTATAAGTTGATGGGAAGAAACGGTATAACTGCTCATTTTTAAATATCACTCTGTCAGTTTCCTTCTGCTTAACCTCTCCAAGAATCCCTTCTATTTCTGCTTCTGTCAACTTTCCGGATTCACTCAGTTTTTTCATCCGGATAGCTTGTGAAAGTGATGGTGTGCATTGGGTAGAATCCATTGCATTCATTATTTCCTGCTGTTCTTTCTTTTTTAAGTAGGACAACTGTACCGCTGGGGTAAATCCCATTGTTCCATCATCCACTTTATCCAACAATGCCGGTATCAATTCTGTTATTTTGATATAACGCTGCACCTGCTTCGCACTGTCACCACAAAGTTCTCCGATTACGTCAATACTCCTCTTTCCTGTATTGTGGTCAACTTGACTACAATTCTTTCTGCCTGCCTTTTTTTTAATGGCGTCATATTTCATCTTATAGGCATAGGCCTTTTCACTTGGTGTAATCTGCTCTCTCTGCAAATTGGAATCGACCATGATCACTACTGCTTCATCATCCTGCAACATACGAATGATTACCGGGATTTTCTTATATCCCAGCTTCTCAGCCGCATATTTTCTTCTGTGGCCAGAAATAATTTCGTAGTAGCCTTCAATCTTTGGACGAACAATCAATGGATTCAGTACACCATACTTTTTTATGCTGTCCTGAAGCTCAATCATCTGACTGTCTCCGATCACCTTAAATGGATGATTTGGAAATGCTCTTAACCGTTCCATTTCAATCTCAACAACTTTTTCATCCGGATCTCTTACATCCGTTTTTTTATCCATAAGCTATCCTCCTCCAAAATATCTGTAACGAAAAAAATCCGCCCAGAATAGATTCTTAATCTA
>URMF01000075.1 GCA_900548855.1 uncultured Eubacteriales bacterium | reverse complement strand
CTATGCCAAAGGCACAGCCACATTACAGAATCAGTCCAGCATAATCTCTTTTACAGACAGCTTTTCCATTTTCTTTGTATAGACAAACATAATGGTTTCATATAATACGAAAAATACTGCTAAGGTAATTAACATAACCGGCACATCAAACTGATAATCCGGCATATCTTCCAAATCTTTAAATACTACCGTTACCATGATTTTTAATAATACATACTGATATATGGTTCCCAGTGCAAATCCAAAGTATGCCCACGGGCGGTAACCACTTAATACCGCTTTCCCACATTCCTTTGCACTGTAGCCAAAAACCTTCATCATGGTGATTGTTTTTCTGTTTGCTTTGATAACAGAGGTTGTGGCAATAAATAAAGTGACAACTGCAAGCACGATACCAATTGCCATTATCATAATTCCCATCATTCTGCTTGCCAGTTCATCCATACTACAGGACATTTGTGTCATTGCCGCAAAGCAGAACACTGCAAAGGTTATGAAAAATATCAGGGATTTTTTCTGCCTTACATTACTTTTTTCAAGCTCCTGCAAAAAAGGCATATCCGTATCCTTTCTGGCTGTAACCACCTTTCGCACAGATTGCTCCCGCATAAGCCACAATGCAGGTACCTTTAATTTCCAAAAGCTATAAACAACTGCCAGCAGTGAAAAGAAAACTGCCGGTACTAAAACCAGTGCCAGACATAAGCCCGGATGAAATGTTATTGGAACCTCCGGCAGATACCCGTCTTTATTTTGTATTTCATACAGCTTTGGCATTAACAGATGGGCTCCCAGATACCCAAGTGCGGTTCCTGTGAATACCGGCAGTCCAAACACCCAGAAGTGTTTCGCTACAGAAAACCTGGAATAGCCCAACGCTTTCATAATGCCAAGCTGCTTCTGGTGGGTGTCAATGTAATGTCCGATATAAAAGCAGAGAAGAACAACGGTAGTCAACAGCAGACAGCCGCCGGATACTCCGCTGACCACCTTGGATGTGCTGCACTGCGCATCATAAAATATTTTTGACATATCCGCTGTTACCAGATTCTCAATGCTGATTAAATCCAAATAATAATTCAAAAACATACCGCATACCATAACTGCACAAAAGCTGACAATCAGCATGCCAATCATTTTATAAATATCTTTCAGACTCACTATCATAGGCTGCCTCCTACCATGCAATTTCATATGCGGATTTTGGATTGTCATTTTGATACTGCTCCACAATCCTTCCGCTGTTCATGGAAATTACAGTATCCGCCATTTCTGCTATATTCTGGTTGTGGGTTACCATTACCATGGTAAATCCCATTTCCTTCTGTAGTCTGCAAATCAGCTCCAATACCAGCCTGCCGGTAGCCTCATCCAGTGCGCCGGTTGGTTCATCCAGATACAATACCTTCGGTTGCTTTGCCAGTGCCCTTGCAATCGATACACGCTGCTGTTCCCCTCCGCTTAATTCATGGGGATATTTTTTCAGCTTATCCGCAAGCCCTGCCGCCTCAATCAGCTTCCGGTAGTCTGCATTCCCCGCCAAATCGGCTCCCATCTTCACGTTTTTATCCACATTCAGGTTCGGCAGAAGAAAATACTGCTGAAAAACATATCCGATTGTATCTTTTCGGAACATGGTGGTTTCCCTATCATCCATATCACTGATATTTTTGTCATCATAAAATACGTTCCCACCATCGGCAGGCTCCAGTCCGGAAATCACATTTAAAAGAGTGGATTTACCGGAGCCGGAGGCGCCAAGTATAACCATAAAATCCCCGTCTTTAATGTCTAAGGAAATCCCCTTTAACACCTCATTTTTACTCTCACCAGTCCCATAAAATTTATGTAGCTTCTCAATTTTTATCATTTCTATTTTCCCCCTTCACAACCAGCAGAAGACCCTTAAAGACATCCGTCAGCCGTTCCTCCAGCTGTTCCATTGTATAACTGCACAGCCCTGTGGCAAACATGGTGGCGATGCCATGGGTATATGTCCATAAATGCTGGTATAGCTTTTCGGCTGCTGCCTTTTCCAGAGAATAGGGCTCTTGTACCGACTGCAATATCCTGTCATAATTATCATCTATAACCGGCAAAATCGCAGATACATCCTTTACATCCTTTGAAGCTGTCATAAACAGAAGCTGGAACAATTTAGGTTCTTCCATAGCAAAACGAATGTAAGCGATTCCTACCCCTCTGAACGCCAGCTGATTTTTTAGCCCTTCCTCTACATATTGCCCATACAATTCCTTTGCCCGGAAAATCACCAGCTCTTTAACCTCATCCATATTCTCAAAAACAGTAAATATTGGTCTTGCCGAGCTGCCCAGCCGGTTTCCCAGTTCCCGCGCCGTAACCGCATCCATTCCCTGTTCCCTTGCAATATGCAATGCCATATCAATAATCTCATCTCTGGTAAATTTTGCTTTTGGCGGCATGTAAAATCTCCCTTCTGCAATATATGTTTTAAAACATTTGTTTTATTATAAAGTCTGATACTACTCCTGTCAAGAATTTCCGCTATTTTTCCTCTTTCACCATTGTTACAATGCGTACTCCCATCACCCCAAATAAAGTTCCCAGCATCATTCCCGTTAAAACGTCTGACGGAAAATGTACATACAGGTATAATCTGGAGAATGCCATGGTAAATGCCAGAATTCCTGCCAGCACCTTATACACCTTTTTCACCGGCATCAGACATACCACGGTAAAAAATTCAAATGCTGCCAGGGTATGACCGGAGGGAAAGGAATAATCACTGAGACGCTCAACTAAAATTTCAATATTCTCCACAAAGTCGTAGGGACGGGTGCGTGCCACAAT
Organism: uncultured Eubacteriales bacterium; assembly: GCA_900548855.1. Taxonomy (GTDB): domain Bacteria; phylum Bacillota; class Clostridia; order Lachnospirales; family Lachnospiraceae; genus CAG-590. Next base: position 7,456 of record URMF01000075.1, on the reverse strand, counting down.
ATTTTTAATCAGCATATTACCAAACAGAAATCCCAGTCCCAAGCTGGTTCCCATTGCGGCACCCCACTTCCGGTATTTAGGAATACAGACCAATATAATGGCAACGAGAATAAAAGACCAGCCCTTGTTGCCAAGTGCAGTGATAACCGGAAACACTATATCCAACACAGCGCATCTGACATGCTCCTGAAGCCAGTTCAGAATCGTAAAATCCATTTTTGTTATTGCATCGGTTAACATAATATCTCCCTTCCCTATTACATCTACTTAGGCATTTGCGAAACTCCCGATTTTCAAAAGAATAGTTGTGCAAATGTAACAAATTTATGTTTGCAGGACATTTGAGAATGCCAGTGATTAGCGAGGTACTTTCGAGCTTAGCACTGCTGCATTATCAATTAAGTGCAAACGGTCCGGAAAACATATTTGTTACATTTGAGCAACGTTCGGCTTCAAAAACAGAGTTTCGCAATTACCGGCTACCATACCTGAAACAGTCTTCCGGAATAAGGCTCCAAATCCATCATACACTGACCGTTTCTAACCGAAAGCTCCACATTATCCTGTAATACAGTTCCTCCATAAATCCGGCTGGCACTGTGAATCAATTCTTTCAGCGTATGGTTTCCCTGTAACCGTATTAAATAATTCCGGTATCTTACATCACTGAAATTAAACACCGCCAATATCTGCTCACCACCGACACTTCTCGTATAGGCATATACTAAATCCCAGTCCTTATCCGCCGTCACATAGGAAAAACAGGCAGAATTGTACTCTTCAACATACAGTGCCGGATGTGCCAGATAAATACGGTTTAAATCCCGGCAAAAACGGGTGAACATGACATGCATAGGAAATTTACCAAGAACCTCAAAATCCTGAGGGCGGTATTCCGCCCATTCCCTGAACTGTCCAATTTCATTCCCCATAAAATTCATCTTTTTTCCCGGATGACTCAGCATATACAAAAATAATGCCCGGCACTGGGAAAATTTATCCTCATAAGCTCCATACATTTTATCAAGAATCGTTTTTTTCCCGTGTACCACCTCATCATGGGAAAATGCCAGCAGATACAGCTCATTGTAAAAATAATGCATGGAAAACAAAATGTCTCCATAATGCTTCCTACGCTCTGCCGGGCTCATCTGAAAAAAGTTCAGGGTATCATGCATAAACCCTAAGTCCCATTTATAATCAAAGCCCAGTCCCCCATAAGCGACAGGAGCTGTTACCTTCAGATAACTGGTGGAGTCCTCCGCTATGAGAATCACATTGGGATGAATATTATGTAAACCATCATTCAGGGCTTGTATAAAGAAGACCGCCTGCTGGTTGACGCCGCAATTTTCCTGCCCTCTCCAGTAAATAATGTTGGATATGGCATCCATCCGCAGTCCGTCAAAATGAAATTCCGTCAACCAGTAGTTGGCACAGGATTTCAAAAAACTGGCTGTCTCCCCTCTTCCATGGGCAAAGTTATAGGAGCCCCATTCGCTCCGCTCCACATCATCAAAGGGCAGCTCATATAGCGGATATCCATCAAACAGGGACAATCCATAATCATCCACTGCAAAGTGAACCATGACAAAATCAAGAATCACTCCGATTCCCGCCTGATGACACTGGTTTACAAACTCACGCAGTCCATCCGGTGTTCCGTACCGAGAAGTGGGGGCGAAAAAACCGGTGCACTGATACCCCCATGAAGCATCTAACGGATGCTCCGCTAACGGCATTATCTCCACATGGGTATATCCCATTTCCTTTAAATAGGGAAGCAGCACCTCCGGCAGCTCCTCATAGCGGTACCAGCGGTCTCCCTTCGCCCGCCAGGAGCCGAAATGGATTTCATAAATATGAAATGGATGGTTGTATAGTTTGTCTCTATGCTCCATCCATTCTCTGTCTGTAAATGTATAATTTCCCTCTTCCGTAATAATCGAAGCGGAACAGGGACGCAGCTCCATGGAAAAGCCATAAGGGTCTGCCTTATCCGTCACGGTTCCATCATGGTGGTAAATCCGGTATTTGTACATCTGACCCGACTTTGCCTCCGGCACGGTGAGGCTATATATTCCCCCTCTGCCATTTACCTCCATTTCCTGGTCCTTCCAGAGGTTAAATTCTCCAATCAGCGTAACTCTTTCAGCTTTGGGCGCATATACCCGGAAGGTCACTCCCTGCTCCTCCACATGTGCGCCAAAATACTGATAAGCATACCATTCATTTCCACCGTAAAATTGTTCTAAGTTCATATCATCACCCTGCTGTATAACTGCCTATATTCATCAATCAGGCTTCCTCATGGCGTATAGTATACCACTTTTTTTTCATAACCGTCAACTTTGTGCATATACTTAATAGAAAAGACCTGAGGCAACCAAATGGAATCAAAAAACCGCCATCCTCTCGAGTGTATCACAAACTGCGAAAGCCTTTCCATGCTGGAATCCCTGATTCCCTTTGTTGAGTATCCTCTTAAGCTTCCTCTGGCTCTTTTTATTAAATTTACTGAAATCCGGATGATTATAAATGCATTCCGTTCTGTGGATAACTTATCCCGTCTGGGACTGCACTTTGCCTCTTCCAGTCCTACCGATATGCTCTGTGCCCTGACCGGAATGTCCCCTGAAATGTTGAAAATGCTCATGTCTCTTTCCGAAAACACAAACGGCTCCTTTTCCCCGGAGATGTTATCCGGTTTAACCGGACAAAATGGCATGGATATTTCCAATATCGTAAGTATGTTCAACCAGTTTAACAAGACCGGCACGGATGGTCCGCCACCGCCCTTTCATGCTTCCGATACAGATGACAGGCCAAATACAAGGGAACACACTGAAAACTTCTCCGACGATTCCTTTGACACTGCAATCCAGAACATTCTTTCCGAATACGATATGGCACAGGCGGAACGCTTTACAAATGATTTATCCAATAATGAATCAGACCAGGAGGTATTTCCATGAATTATGAAGCATTCACTTCCACTCCCGAATTTAACAACCTACACCCGGTAAAGCAACAGATTATCCGTGAGGTTATGCAGAACAACACCCACACCTCTCCAGAGGTTATGCTTCCTAAGCTTTTATCCATTGACAAGGAGCTGTCAAAGCGGAACTTAAGCTTCACCAAAGAAGAAACAACGCTGTTAATCAATATCATGAAGGCAAACATGTCCCCTGCTGAACAGCAGAAGGTGGATATGCTGATGGGATTATTCAACCGTTAATACTCAAAAATGGTCCACTGGACCATTTTCTCATATGCTTGGCAACTCAAAAAGCTCTGAATACCGGATTTCTTACCGGATATTCAGAGCTTTTTATTACACATACACCCTGGATGGGTTTTTGTAAATATCTCCACTTAATTTTTTCTAAATTCAAGAAGCTCCAGCCCCTCATTGTGCTCTAATACGGTGTTGATTGTCCACTGATTTGTAAAGAGCAGAAGCGGATTTCCCTTCATGTCCTTCACCTTCTTCACCTCGCTCACACGCTTTAATGCATTCACGTCCGTGGATGGGTCTTTAATCCATCTGATAAAATTATATGGAAGCGGCTCTAACTTAATCTCACACCCATACTCATTTTCCAGCCGGTATTTCAAAACCTCAAACTGCAAGACTCCCACTACCCCGACAATAATCTCAGACATTCCCGCCGTATATTCCTGAAAAATCTGAATGGCACCCTCCTGGGCAATCTGGGTGACACCCTGAACAAACTGCTTTCTTTTCATGGTATTCATCTGGACAACCCTGCAGAAATGCTCCGGCGCAAAGGTTGGAATCCCTTCATATTCAAACTTTTTCCCAGGTTTACATAATGTATCTCCAATTGAAAAGATACCCGGGTCAAATACTCCGATTACGTCCCCGGCATATGCTTCCTCCACAATCTTACGATCCTGTGCCATCAGCTGCTGTGGCTGGGAAAGCTTCATTTTCCGCTTGCTCTGCACATGATAGACATCCTTTGTGGCATCAAATTTTCCGGAACAAATTCGCATAAATGCAATTCTGTCCCTGTGCGCCTTGTTCATATTAGCCTGAATCTTAAAGACAAAAGCAGAAAAATCCTCCTTCATCGGGTCAATCAGTCCCTCATTAGACATTCTCGGAAGCGGCGATGTGGTCATCTTAAGGAAATGATTCAAAAAGGTTTCGATACCAAAGGTATTCAGCGCTGAGCCAAAAAAGACAGGGGACAGCTCTCCCCTATTCACCTTTTCCAAATCCAAAGGCTCACTGGCTCCATCCAATAATTCCACCTCTTCCATAAGCTGGTTGTAAAGGACTTCACCGATATCCTGGCGCAATTCCTCATCATCAATGGAATAATCAGTCTCCTGTGCCTTTTTGGCGCCGCCGGTGGATACCGCCTGAAACTTTGATACCACTCTTGTTTCTCTGTCATATACACCCTTGAACTCTTTACCGGAGCCAATGGGCCAATTAACCGGACAGGTCTGGATTCCAAGCACGGATTCAATATCATCCAACAGCTCAAAGGTGTCCTTTGCATCCCGGTCCATCTTATTGATAAAGGTAAAAATTGGAATATGCCGCATAACACACACCTTAAACAGCTTTATGGTCTGTGCCTCAACACCCTTTGAAGCATCAATAACCATCACCGCCGAATCTGCCGCCATCAGCGTACGGTAAGTATCCTCTGAGAAATCCTGATGTCCCGGGGTATCCAATATATTGATACAATATCCGTCATACTGAAACTGCAGTACAGACGAGGTAACGGAAATTCCCCTTTCCTTTTCAATGTCCATCCAGTCAGATACTGCATATTTTGAATTTGCCTTTCCCTTTACCGAACCGGCAGGATTAATTGCCCCGCCAAACAACAAAAATTTCTCTGTCAAAGTGGTCTTACCAGCATCCGGATGGGAAATAATCGCAAAAGTTCTTCTCTTTTCAATCTCTTTTTTTAAATCCGCCATTGTTTACTCCTTAACGCCTTTTCATTAATAAGAAAGCCTTACTGCAATCTTAGTAATCTTACCCCGGACGACCCGAATCTCATTATTTCTTCCCGATATATACCGTTTCAAATTTCCTTTTTGAACCCTGTATATCCACTTCTCCGTATTAATGCTTTTCTGGGTAATATGCGTCCTCTTACTGCTGGTTTTCTGTATTTTCTTCTTATTACTGGTCTTGCTCTTTTTGCTATTTGCAGGTTTTTTTAAGGAAGAGGATACCTTTTTAGAATCACCGACATAACACTTCGTGGAAGATGTCAGCTTCGCCGTCTGTACCTTGCCCGCCTTTTCCCATTCATAGCCGTTCGATGCAATCTTATACTTAATGTATTTTACCGTATTCCCCCGGATTGACAGAATACCATAGTCTACATTATCGGTTGTGCACCCGGACAATCCTATATTTTTTAAAGAATAGTATTTTTTCGCTTCTGCCGTCCGGCAGTTGCCAAATAAAAGAACAATTCCCAAAAACGGCATCATACTCCAGATAATTTTTCGCAATAATACCATATTTCCTCCACTCCTCTCCTAGCAAGACAGGGCTGTCATCCATTTCAATCACAAGAATGATTTTCCCGGAAACTAACAGCCCCTTAGCTTTACACTACTTTGCAACAATATTTACAATCTTTCCAGGCACATAGATTTCTTTTATCACAGTCAGACCCGATAATTTATCCGCAACCGCTTCTTTGCCCTTTGCAAGAACGGCATCTTTTGCCTCGTCTACCCCGATATTAATGGTAGCCTTTGTTTTCCCGTTAATCTGAACCGGAATTGTAATCTCGTTATCCTTCATGGCTTCCTCTTCATAGGTTGGCCAGCCGGAAGCGAAAACGGTATCCGTTCCCCCTAATGCTTCCCATAATTCTTCACCAATATGCGGTGCAAATGGAGCAATCAGACGTACCACCGTCTTAAGGGTCTCGGTATCAACGCCACCCTTCTTGGTTAATTCAACGAATTTATTATTATACTCCATAAAGCCGGAAATAACAGTATTCAGTGAAAAGCTCTCCAAACGGGTCGTAATGTCATATACCATCTTATGACGCAACTTAATAAGCTCCGGCGTCTCCTTTCCAGGATTCTCAATATTCTTAACCGCCATATTATAGAAACGGGATAAGAAGCGGTATACTCCGTCTATTCCTCTGTCATCCCAGATGGAATCCAGCTCCGGTGGTCCGATAAATAACTCATACATGCGAAGAGCATCACAACCGTAGTCATTTACCATGTCATCCGGCGATACAATGTTGCCTAAAGATTTACTCATCTTGGTGGCTGCACCGGTCTCACGGTCACGGCCGCAGACCATACCCTGGTTAAACAGCTTCTTAAACGGTTCATCAAAATCCACTACACCGATATCATGCAGGAATTTGGTATAGAAACGTGCATACAATAAATGAAGCACTGCATGTTCTACGCCACCGATATACATATCAACCGGTAAATACTTGTCTGCCTTTTCTTTATTTACCAGTTCCCTGTCATTCTTATTATCCACATAACGCAGGAAATACCAGGAAGAACCAGCCCATTGCGGCATTGTATTGGTCTCACGCTTAGCAGGCTTCCCACAGCAAGGGCAAGTGGTATTTACCCAGGAATCAATCGCTGCAAGCGGTGACTCACCTGTTCCGGTAGGTTCATATTTTTCAACATCCGGAAGCAATACCGGAAGCTCCTCCTCCGGAACCGGTACCGCACCACAGTCTGGGCAATGAATAATCGGAATCGGCTCACCCCAGTAACGCTGGCGGGAAAATACCCAGTCCCGCAGCTTATAATTGGTGGTCTTCTTTCCATACCCCATCTTTTCAATCATTTCCGGGGCTTCTTTCTTCAATACGGCAGATTCCATTCCATCCCAGTCACCAGAATTAATCATGGTTCCGTTTGCCTCTGTATAAGCCTCTGTCATATTTTCAATCTCTTTTCCGTCCTTGGCGATAACCTGAATGATCGGAAGGTCGAACTTTTTTGCAAATGCAAAGTCACGGTCATCATGGGCAGGCACACACATAATCGCTCCTGTACCGTAATCAGCCAGTACATAATCAGACAACCAAATTGGCGTCTTTTTGCCATTTAACGGATTAACTGCATAGGAACCGGTAAATACACCGGTCTTTTCTTTGTCCTGCATACGGTCGACATTTGACTTCATGGACGCATCATAAATATACTTCTCCACTGCATTTCTTGTCTCGTCTGTTGCAAGCTTAGAAGCTAATGCATGCTCCGGCGCCAATACCATAAAGGTTGCTCCCCATAAAGTATCCGGACGGGTTGTGTATACTGTAATGCTCTCATCCATACCGTCTACCTTAAAGTCCACCTCTGCACCATAGGACTTGCCAATCCAGTCAGCCTGCATTTTCTTAACCTTCTCCGGCCAGTCCAGCTTGTCCAGATCGTTTAAGAGACGCTC
>URMF01000074.1 GCA_900548855.1 uncultured Eubacteriales bacterium | reverse complement strand
CCGGTAGGCAGAAACTTTACTCCTGGAAAAGGTGCAGAAAGCGACTTTAAGGCAGTAAGTCCTCCGTATACATTCGCTGGAAAGAACTTTACAACAGAAAGTCCTAATTTTACAGCAGACATGATTTCTGATGGAGCGACACAGCCGGGGGTTACAGTAATACCTGCTTTGATGCAATATTTTATGATTTCTTCATCAAAGCCGGGAGAAACAATAAAGCCTGCACCGGCAGATACAGCAGCTTTGCACTGCTCGAGATTTATGACTGTGCCAGCTCCCACCAGCATATCCGGGCAGGCGGATGCAACAGCAGCAATGCTGTCTTTTGCAGCAGCTGTTCGAAAAGTGATTTCCATAACGTCAATGCCACCGGCAAGAAGCGCTTTTGCGGTTGGCACTGCATCTTCTGCATTGTCCAGTACAACAACGGGAACAATGCAGGCACGTGAAAATCGTTCAAGTGGGTTCATAAGATACCTCCTAAATATAGAATAAATAGCATAAGCGGGGGCACTTCTGTTATTATCCTTTTGAAAATAGAAGGATTTGTATAATGCATGAACAGCAAAATAAGCGGGGGCGTCTTGCTGCTTGCTTTTAGTGTTTCAGAATAGTTGAGCCTGCAATTTGTAAAGGACAGGTCAACCGGGTTTCTTTCTTTGCAACAGAAGGATCTGCAATGCATTCAAGCAGTTTTTGTGCAGCCAGATTCCCGATAAGACGTGGCTGGACTACAATGTTGGTAATGCGGGGCGTCATCAGAGAGAGCAGGATGCTCTGCTCTTCCCAGCCCCAGTCATCAGGACCGCAGAGTCCGATTTCATCTGGAATGTGTATTCCAAGAGAGCGGATTGCATTAAATACATGCAGTACGGTAATGGAGTTGACACAGAATATGGCGGGAAGTTCCTTTTTCCCACAAATATCCTTTAAATGGTGAAGCTGACTGGTGACATTCTGGGTATTGTGAATGTCAATGACGTAGGTTAATTCGTTTGGGTCAACCTCGGGATAATAGAGCTTCACTGCGTCCAAAAAGGAATTGCGCCTTTCGGACCGGACAGAACTTGCAAAATAATTTTCTGTAAAAAAGACAGGAAGTGTATAGCCTTGTTCCTTCAGGTGCTTTACAAGTTCAAAAATAGGGTCTCGGTGATTGGAACCCACAAATTGGAAATTATAGTCATCTATGGTACGGTCACAAAGAACGATGGGAAGTCCGGTGCAGGCCTGCTGTATAAGCAAAGGGTTCTGACTGGAACAGGTGTTTACGATCAGACCGTCTACATGCCGGCTCATCAGGGATCTGATATAGGACTCTTCTTCTTTGATACTATTGTTACAGCTGACAAATAATGGCATATAATTACTGCTCAGGAGTGTTTCACTGATGCCTTGGATCAGAGCAGCACAGAAAGGCGTTGATATATCCGATACAATAACTCCAATATGATGCGATAAATTTGTCTTTAAAGACTGCGCCATAACATTTGGATGGTAATTGGTCATTTTAATAACTGTTTCGATCCGTTCCCGGGTATCCTTTTGGATCAAGTCCTGTTTCCCATTGATATAACGGGAAACAGTAGTGATAGAAACTCCCGCCGCTTTGGCGATATCTGAAATGGTAACCTTTTCATGGTTCATATGATGTGTTTGGGCCGGTTTGGATACATAACAAGTAATGCAATTGTAAAAATTACTTTAATTTGTACCTGAAACAGCCACGCTCCTTACGTTGTTTTGAAAATATTATAGAATTTTACTTTTTAAATTGTCAAGCAAATATGGAAAACATTTATTAGTTTCTGAAGTTTTGTGTGTAGTGCATAAATGAAAACGATTTCAAATTGTGAAATGTCATGAAATGGGTAGGAATATGTGAAATATATCTTGTAATTGCCAATATTATGTGATAGATTTGTGGAAAATGATAGTTCAAAACAAGAAAATAGACAAAAACAAAGAAAATAGATGAAATCATTTTCACAATCGAATATAGACACATGATGAATGTGTGATAATGGTGTTTCCGGGAGTTATCCCGTACACATATATAAGCTAAGGTGGGGGCACTGAAATATTCTTAAGAAGAAGGGAGAACAATAAAGAAAGAGAAAAAGAGAAAATTGAAGTAATTGCTTAAAGGACATTAGCGATTTGCATCATACGGGAAGAGAAGGAAGATGCTCTTATATGTGTGAGCGCTACGCACGTAAGCCTGATATGCACAACCAAGGATAGCGCAGAAAAGAGGTAAAGAAGATTATGAAGAAAAAGTTATTAGCATTAATTATGACAGCGTGTATGGTCACAACAATGTTTACTGCATGCGGAAAGGCTGATTCGTCAGCTGCTTCTGAAACGGAAGGACAAAATACAGCAGAGAGCAATACTGATGAAGGCAATACTGAAAGCGGTGAAAAAGAAACAATTGAATTCTGGGATATGATCTGGGGCTCTGATGCAGATGCTTATGAAGCTACCGTGAGAGAGATCTGCGAGCAGGTTGGAGAGGAAATCGGTGCGAATGTCGAGGTCAGATTTTTGCCGTGGGACAATTTTACACAGGTTTATCTGACTGCTGTAGCATCCGGAACAGCACCGGATGTAGGTACAACAGGAACAACCCTGCCAAGTCAGGTACATATGATGGGTGGAACGATGAATCTGAATTCTATTCTTGAAGACTGGAAGGCAGAGAATAATCCTATTCTGGATGCTATCCCTCAGGAAGCGTTTGACGTTCAAACCTTTGATGGTGAACTTGTAGCAATGCCGTTTGATGTTCAGCCGGAATGCATTACCTATAATGAGGCTATTTTCAAGGAATGTGGTATTACTGAGGAACCGACAACCTTTGATGAGTTTTTGGATGTATGCAGAACCATTAAGGAAAAACGTCCTGACATCATTCCCTTTGTTGCAGCAGCAGGTGATCATGAGGTACATACGCTTTTCACATATTTCTGTATGCTGAATGGTACAAATGTTGTTACTGAAGATCTGAAACCTAATGTATCCTCTCCGGAGGTTTTACATGTGTGTGAATTCCTTAAAACCATGTATGATGAAGGACTGATTGCTGAAAGTGCAGCTTCTATGACATCAGGCGAGCGTGACAGTACTTATGTTAGTGGAAACGCAGCAATGATCTTCCGCCATAACCTGGATTCTTCGGTTGCTACTATTAACAAAGAAGTATGGGAAAATAGCCGTGTTATGAATCTTCTTAAAGGACCGGATACAGATACCCCTGTTAGTATGACTTATTTTGAGCCCGTACTTGCTTTTAATAATGATCATCCGGAACTGACGAAGGCATTCATTAAATCCTATATGGAGCATTATAAGCAGATTTATGTTACGGGTTCAAGAGGAACACTGCCGACAAGAAGTGACTGGTATAGTGATGAAGTTTTTAATACTCCGATTTATAATGATCTGACAGAAAAGTGCTTACCTTCTATGCAGTTCCCTACATGGCCTGTTAAAGGGTATTACACTGCATATAATCAGGTAGAGGGTGAGCTCCTGCTTCAGAGCATTACACAGGAAATCCTGATGGGAAATGATGATCTTGAAGGATTAGCCAAGCAGACGGATGAAAAGATTCAAAAGGCGTTAGATGAAGCGAAGTAGTTTTATGGCTCTGTATATAAAGGCAGATCAACATGTCTGCCTTTATATACTATGAATATTTAGAAAATATTATATTTGATTTATCAGATAACATAATTGTTAAGGAGGTAAAATGAACATATGAAAGGGAATCGATTATTCAGTAGAAGGTTTGGATACATGTTAATTTTCCCTTCTGCAATCGTTTTTTTAATAGTAAGTATTTATCCGCTGTTAACGGGAATAATGCTTTCTTTTCAGAATAGCAGCTTATACAAGGGCGATGAAAAGAAGTTTGTTGGATTGAAAAATATTATAACTATATTAACATCAGATGCAGAATTTCGCAGTGATTTGCTGTTTACGGTAATATATACAATTGGCATAGTGGTGATTGCTTATATAACAGGATTGGTATTTTCTTTATTATTAAATACAGACGTGCCATGCCGTACTTTGTTCCGGGTTTTGATTTTAATTCCGTGGGTTATATCACCTGCAGTGTCAAGTATGAGCTGGAGCTGGCTCTTAAGTGATCAATATGGTTTTTTTAATAATTTTTTAAAAAGTATTGGTGTGATTGACAAATCGATATTATTTTTGGCTGATAAAACACTTGCAAAGATAATGGTAATCATAATAGGTGCATGGAGAAATTTTCCTTTTATTACAGTATCTTTGTTAGCAGGTTTACAGGGAATATCCAAGGACTATTATGAAGCTGCTGATATTGATGGAGCCAACAAATTTCAACGGTTTCGGTATGTAACATTTCCACACCTTAAAAATGTTTCCATCATAACAATTACGCTGGTTTCAATTTGGACATTCAATAATTTTGACAATATATATATGCTGACCAAGGGTGGTCCTGCACAATCTACAGAGGTACTGTCAATACTTGCTTATAATAACGCCTTTTTCAGAGGAAATATCAGTTATGCATCTGCTATGGCAACTGTAATGCTGGTAATCATGCTGATTGCAAGTGGTGTTTATTTCAAAGTAAGTAAGTATGGAAAGGAGTGAGATAGATAACTATGATAAAATACAGGAAAAAGATAAAACGGGGTTTACTCTTTTTAGTAATGGTATTTCTTTCATTTGTAGTTAATATTCCCAATATAAGCATGATAGGAACAGCGTTAAAACCTTTTGGCGGTTATATGAGTGATAAATCTCTTTTTCCGTCCAACCCGGATTTTTCCATGCTTCGCAAAGTGCTATTTGGGACTACATTTGGAAGGTATCTTGCGAACAGTGTGTTTATAGCGCTGGTGGTAGTTGTGTTCTGCGTAGTATTTGCTTCATGCGCAGGATATGCATTATCACGTTGTCGGGGGAAGGTATTTACAGGATATACTGTATTTTTGCTGATGCTGCAAATGTTTCCACTGGTATTGGTACTTATACCATTGTTCTGGATTTTTAAAACACTGGGACTTGTAGACAATCAGTTATCTGTAATCATATGCTATATTTCTATTAATCTGCCGTTTGCAACGTGGATGCTGAAAGGATTCTTTGATGACATAAGCATTGATATTGAAGAAGCAGCATTTATTGATGGACTGGGACCGGCACAGTCGTTTTTGAAAATAGTTTTGCCACTTTCGCTTCCTGGAATTGCTACGGTTGCTATCTTTACGTTTAATAACTGTTGGAATGAATATATGTTAGCGAGTGTATTTTTGCGTTCTAATGAATTACAGACAATGACAATAGGGCTTCAGATGTTCCAGGTACAAAATAACGCAGACTGGTCAACGATGATGGCAGCATCTACAATTGCATTAATCCCTTCATTGATATTCCTACTGTTTATGCAGAAATATATGGTACAGGGTCTGACAGCGGGTGCTGTAAAAGGATAAGAGAAATATAGTGATCTTGGTGATTTGCAAAAATCTGAAAGGAGGAAGATTCATTGTTAACAGCATTTGTAGGAACCAATTCTTTGCGGGGATCTCAGGGAATTTACACCCTTGCTATAGACGAGCATACAGCAGAGATGAAAATAGTTCGTACCATTCCGGCAGAAAATTCGTCTTATTTGTGCATAGATAAAGATGAAAAGCATCTTTATGCAACTATTGAAAGTAATAGCTTTCATGGTATTGATGGCGGAGGTGTTTCTGCGTACCAGATAGATGAGGATGGAAATCTCACTTTTATAAATGAACAGCCAACTTACGGAAAGCTTCCCTGCTACGTTGATGTAGAGAGCGATTACTTGTACGTATCAAATTATGGAGAAGGAACACTTGTATGTTATCCATTGGAACAGGATGGCAGCATCGGTGGCTGTGAAAGAAAGATATCACATCTTCCAAGCGCACAAAAAGTACCCCATGTACATTGCAGTGAGATCACACCGGATGGTGAATATATTTGTGTGTTGGACTGTGGGATAGATGCGGTGGCTTTTTATAATGCAAAAGGAGAGCATCGATATGACCTGGAATATGCCTTTGGAACAAAAGATGGTTCCGGTCCACGACATGTCTGTTTCAGTGATGATGGTAATCTTGCATATATTATTTGTGAGACAAATTCTGATATTAATGTTTACAAATATAAAAAGACGGCGCCTGGAAAGATGATCTTAATTCAGCAGATAAACACCCTTCCAGATGATTATCTGGGTTGGAGCGTAACGTCTGCGCTTCGTTATAGCAGGGATCGTTCTATGATGTTCGCTTCAAACAGGGGTGATAACTCTATTACATGTTTTAGAGTTGATCCACAAACGGGAATGCTTATAAAAACATCGGTTGTTAAGATGCCTGGGAGCTTTCCAAGAGATTTTAATCTGACACCAGATGGAAGATTTTTAATTGTGGGCATACAGCATGATGATAAGATTCTTGCATATGAAATTGATTATCAAAATGGCACGCTTCACTATACGGGAAAGCAATGTGATGTACCATCTCCATGTTGTATTATATTTCATAATGATTACCAAAGGAAGTAGCAATATGATGAACAAAGAAGATTTTTTTTATGATGCGACAGTGGCGCTGTGTGCAAAGCCTGAATATGCTTTTGCTCGGGAGCCGGTTTTGAGGAGAATGGCAGATGGCTCACTGATTTCGACGGCATTGTCTGGTGGACCGGGAGAACCGCATGAGGACAACTTTGTGTTGTCTGTACGAAGCGAAGATGAAGGAAAAACGTGGAGCAAGCCTGAAATTTTATTCCGGCATGGAGAACGTGCTGTGTGGGTGACGGAAATTTTCACAGAAGGAGTGTGTCCCATGATGTTTGTGCATACATATCATACACCTTCCTTTTATCGTGAAATTCACAGTTACATATCATATGGAAGCGAAGATGGTAAAAAATGGGAGATGCCACGAAATATACCCAATGGACTTGGTAATTTCAGCGTCCGTCAGGGAATTGTATTATCAAATAATACATGGCTTTTCCCTGTTTACTGGCAGGCAGTCGAGGAAGGATGGGACTGGATTGAAGCTCCGGCCAAGGCGCCGGATTATGTTACCATGAAATGGCCAACGAGATGCGGTGTTATTATTTCAGAAGATCAGGGAAGGAGTTTTTCTATTTATGGCGATTTACGTGCAGATTATCCACTTTGGGAAAATAACGTCTGTGAGTTGCCGGATAGATCGCTGTTGATGCTGATGAGAGCGGAATTTTCCGGAGTTTTATACAGGAGCATGAGCTATGATATGGGAAAAACATGGTCGGTACCGGAGCCCACAGAAATTCCTAATCCAAATTCGAAGATTTCATTGTGCCGTATCCGGAACAAAATAGTATTAGCGCTTAATCCTGCGCCGCCAGCATCTAAAACAGTTTTTTCAGCCAGAAAAAATCTGTCCTTATGGGTAAGTGATGATGGCCTTAACTGGAATAAACAGATTCCGGTAGCCAAGCCGGAAAAGGCATTGTTTTATCCTCATTTGCTGCCACAGGATGATAAAGAATTGCTTTATCTCATGTGTGAGGATGGGGAAGTACACTATTTTGTAAAAATACCATATGAAGCTTTTTTATAAGTATGAATAATCAGACGGAGGTGTAAAGATGGAGAGCAGAAGAAAAGTGGCATTGATTACGGGTGCAAACAGAGGGGTTGGAAAGGGAATAGCATTGGCTTTTGCAGAGAAGGGCTATGATCTTTTCCTGGCTCATTATGGAGAACCCGAGAAAGCACAGGAAGTCATAGAAGAAATACAAAAGCGTTTTGGACGGGAAGTGCATACTTATGACTGTAATTTGGCTGTTGCTGCTGAGGTGGAGGATTTATTCCGTGCAGCGGTAGATGCTTACGGTGAGATTGATGTATTAATGAGTAATGCAGGAGTTGGTCTGGAAAAATGTTTAACCTATACAACGATTAGAGAGATGGATAATATATATCAGACAAATTATCGGGCTGGTATTTACCTTGCAACAATGGTTGCAAATCATATGAAAGAAAAGAAAATTAGGGGGAGCATACTTTTTACGGCATCTACCAGAGGATCCTTTGAAGTACATCCGGATGATGCCCTTTATGGGGGCATGAAAGCAGCATTGCATAGATCTGCGCAGTCGCTTGCAAGAGAATTTGCTCCCTATGGGATTCGTGTGAATACAATATCTCCAGGGTGTATAGATGTGAATCCTCAAGGACATAAGGATGGCAGCTATGACCAACAGATGCAGGAGATTCCACTTGGAAGAATTGGAAGAGGAGAAGATATTGGTTATGCTGCAGTATTTCTTTCTTCGGAAGAGGCATCTTTTATTACCGGAATTAATTTATATGTAGATGGTGGAATTAACTGCGGCAGAAATATTGGTCTGGATAATCCATATAATCCGGCAGGGATTAAGGGCTCGGGCGTAGGAGTATTGGATTAATGCAGAAAAGAAGACAGTATCGTATTTTTGTTGGAAGTATAAAATCTGAAGGGTATCTGGAAGAGTGGATCTACGATTCTGATAATAATGTACTGATAAAGAGCAGAAGACGGCTCCACTTGCCGGGTATTTATTTTCTGGCGTTATCTCCGGATGGCAGGTATTTATACTGCGCTGCCAAGCAGGAGAAGGATATGGCCATACTGTATGCGATTGATATTACAGATAGTACATCACTTCATATAATTAATAGCATATATCTGCAAACATCTAATATCAGCCATTTGCAGATAAATCAGGCGGGAACTAGATTATTGATTACGTTGTTTGATAATGGCATCCTTTTGGAATATATGCTTTGCCAGGATGGAAGTATTGGTGAACTTAAGGAGTCCTGCGATTTTACAGGATTAATACCTGGAGAAAACAGCAAGAATACTTCCCATTTACACTCGGCCTTTTTTTCGCCGGATGATTCACTGATTGCGGTCTGTGATATGGGAACCAACAGGTTAAATATTCTGGAAACAGAAAAAAACGGAAAATTAAAGATTGCCTGTTCGTGGAACGTGGAGCCAAGTGCAGGACCTAGACATACAGCATTTTCGCCAGATGGAAAATGGCTAGGTGTTGCTATGGAAAAATCCTCAGAGCTGGTAATCATGAACTTAAAAGAAAAGAAGCATATCATGCGTATTCCGGCAGCTCCAATAAATGATGAAAATTTACCTGCAGATATTAAGTTTTCTCATGATGGAAAACGTATTTATCTTTCGAACAGAGGATTTGACAGTATTGGAGTATTTTCGATAAGAACGGAGGACAACGAGCTTATACTCAGCGATCTGAAACACATAAAAACAAAAGGGTGGCCGCGTGTAATTGACTTGGGAAAGAACGAGCGATATTTATTTGTAATGAATGAATCATATAAGGATTATTGGAGCGGATTGGAAATATTTAGAGTAGACGAAACGGAAAATGTTCTGGAAAAAGTAATGTTTCATGAAATGCCAATGGCAACTGCAATGGCAGTGAAGGAGGAAGAATGATCGATTTGGAAGTAACAGAGGAAAGGCTGAGAAAAAAAGATATCACTTTGACTGCAGCTCCAGTATTAACTGGGTTAGGGGAAAAGTATCAGGCAGATCAGCGGAAATGGCAGGGAATTCCATCTATTGAAATCTCCCCAGGAGGACGTCTTTGGGCAGCTTTTTATACAGGGGGAGCGGATGAAGGAAAAGATAATTTTGTTCTCTTGAAAAAAAGCGATGATTATGGAAAAACATGGTCGGATCCAATAGCAGCAGTTGATCCTCCAGATGAAGTCAGAGCGTTTGACCAATGCTTGTGGTTTGATCCTGATGGCAGATTATGGTTATTTTGGGCACAAAGCCTGGGAGGATTTGATGGAAGAGCCGGAGTTTTTGGGGCTTTTTGTCAGGATCATGAAGATAAAGCGGAACAATGGTCTGCGCCAGTACGTATTGGTGATGGGGTAATGTTAAATAAGCCTATTGTTTGTTCTGATGGAGAATGGCTTTTTCCAGTAGCACTTTGGAAACGTTTTCCTTCTGCATTTAATCCTGATCAGCCGAGGGCGCTTTCAAATGTTTATTCATCGTCAGATCATGGGAAAACGTTTCAGTATAAAGGTGGAATTGCTATTCCTGGAAGGTATTATGATGAGTCTGTTTTAGTAGAAAAGAAAAATGGACTTCTCTGGATGCTGGTTCGTTGTGAGGATGGAGTAGGACAGGCGTTTTCCAAGGATGGAGGCAAGACCTGGGAGAATCCAGGCAAGTCAGATATACCGGGACCTAATTCGCGATTCCAGGTAATGAGGTTAAGGTCAGGAAACTTATTGATGGTAAATCATCAGCCTGAAAACGGTCTGTATCGTCCTAATCCTGATGAAGAATTTTTCTATATTCGCAGTCAGTTAACAGCATATCTTTCCTGTGATGATGGAAAGACCTGGTCGAAACAATTATTGCTGGATGAACGGGATGGCGTGTCTTATCCGGATGTTGCACAAGATGATAATGGAGATATTTACATTATATATGATTACAATCGTTATAAAGATATGGAAATATTGATGGCTGTCATTCGGGAAACAGAGGACAATGGTTTGGAAGCAAAGCAATTAAAGGTTGTAGTAGATAAGCCACATTAACAGGAGGAAGATTAGATGGTGAAGCTTCTGGGTGGAGAAATAGAAAAGGCAGATCTGCTTAGAAAGATTGGCCGGATAGAGCAGGTAGCAGGAGCCAGACCGGTAAAGCTGGCTTCTGGTAAAGCAGAAGGAATAAAAGCATGGGAAATATATAACGGATCGGGACTTGAGTTTTGCGTAATGGAAAGTAAATGTCTGGATTTGCTTTATGCAAAGTATCGTGGGGTAAACTTAAGTTTTCTTGCAAAGCCAGGAGCAGTTGCACCGGAGTATTTCAATGTTCATGGTATGGAATTTGGTCGTTACTTTCATGGTGGAATGCTGTATACGTGTGGCCTTGGCAATATTGGACAAAGCTGTGTGGATGAGGACACCGAATACAACTGGCATGGAAGAATATCTCAGACGCCTGCTGAAAATACTGGAATAAACGCTGAGTGGAATGGAGATGAGTATCTGATTTCTGTGAAAGGGGATATGCATGAAGCGGCTCATTCTCATGAGCACCTTGTTTTAAAGCGTAAGATATCTACAAGGTTGGGTGCAAAAAGCTTTACTATTTGTGATACAGTGGAAAATCAGGGCTTTAAACGGGAAGCTATAATGCTTTTATATCATATTAATTTTGGATATCCGTTATTAGACAGAAATACAAGGGTTGTACTTCCGACGTCTATAACAGAGAATTATGTGAATTATACAAAAAGTGATGAACAGGCATTTCGGCATATAACAGATCCAGTCGATGGTAGCTCATGCGATACATATTTCCATCGTCCAGCAACAGATGCATCCGGTTATACAAGCGTGGCAATTATCAACGATGATTTGCGACTTGGGGTTTATTTGCGATATTTGCGAAAAGATTTCCCGTTTATGGTGGAATGGAAAAATATGGTTAGTGGTGATTATGCTTTGGCGCTTGAACCATGTACGCAATATCCTTTAAACAGAATGTCTAAAGAGGCTCAAAAAAATATGCAGTTTTTGGATCCTTTAGAAGACAGAACCTATAATCTGGAAATTGGTATCATAGATGGTAAGGAAGAAATTCATGATTTTGAAACGAAACTGAAACAAAATTATTTGGTGCCATAAAATTAATGAGTGTTGTGCTTATTTTTACTAAACGTAATATAATGCCAAAGTATGAGGTATTTAAACGATGAGTAAAGAGATAGATATTGTTGCATTAGGAGAATTACTTATAGATTTCACAGAATCAGGATATAGCAAGAATGGAATGAAGCTATTTGAGCAGAATCCTGGAGGAGCACCTGCGAATCTGCTGACAGCGGCAAGCCATATGGGGTGCAGTACTGCATTTGTTGGAAAAGTGGGAAATGATATGCATGGTCATTTTCTAAAAGAAACACTGAAAAAGGAAGGAATTGATACAAGAGCAGTATTAGAGGATACAGAATATTTTACTACTATGGCATTCGTGGAGCTGGATGAGAGGGGAGAGCGAAGCTTTTCTTTTGCAAGGAAACCGGGAGCGGATACTATGCTTAGAAAAGAAGAATTGGATGAAAAATTACTTTCAAATTGTAAGATATTTCATTTTGGGTCATTGTCTTTAACAAATGAGCCATCCAGGAGTGCAACGTTGGAAGCGGTATCGATCGCTAAAAAAGCAGGAGTGATTATTTCTTATGATCCCAATTATCGGGCATCATTATGGAAAAGTGAGTGTACTGCTGTAGAAGAAATGAAAAAAGTGATATCGCTGGCGGATATAATGAAGGTGTCGGATGAAGAGAGTCTGCTTTTGACAGGTGCGTCCAATTATGAGGATGCATCAGATGAGTTCCTGAAGATGGGAATAAAATTAGTTGCAATTACACTGGGAAAGCAGGGGGTATTAGTGGCAAGAAAGGATCAAAGAGAAATTTTTGATGCGTTCTCTGTTAATACGGTTGATACAACGGGAGCAGGCGATTCCTTTTGGGGTGGATTCCTAAG
>URMF01000073.1 GCA_900548855.1 uncultured Eubacteriales bacterium | reverse complement strand
CCTCAAACCAAACCCTCAAATAGATTGGCAAACCCTCAAAAACTTTGATTATCCTTGCCTCACGGCTGCAGGTTTCTGCTCCTGTATCAAAAAGAGCCGCCTCTAAAGCGACTCCAAAGCATTTTCCATGGTACAAATGATATTCTCCACATCCTTTTCGCAGACCCAGAACTCTTCTATACCATCAATATTCACCTGACAGCGACCATCTACAGGCGGACCAAACATTACCTTTACAACCTTTCCATCTTTTCTTACATAATGCACATCCAGAAATCCCGTCTCCTTTGTCGCAGAAGGCATAGCAAGGCTCTCTGTTTCTCCTTGCAGTAATATACCTAATATGATTTGATACAAATCCTTAGCTTTTTCCTGAGTGATTTCTTTTCCGTTCAACATCCAAGACTCTTTCTGCCTGTTCAAATTCACTTTCCTGTTATCAAAATAAAGTTCCACTCCGCTTAAATCATCCAGATTTTCAAGCACTGGTAATTTTAAAATCATATCAAATGCTGTTAACGATCCTATAGCCAGTGCACCCTCCGGCAGATTCTCAAAACTAAATTTAACAGAAAGGATTTCTTGTTCTATTTTATCCTCATACACAACAATGATTTCCGGTTCTCCCTCTTCATTCTGTACGGGTTCTTCTCCCTGGCAGCTTTTTGACAACACTTCTACTGCCTCAAACAGCGTACGCACACTGCTGATATCAGCCATTCTTGTTGTCTGATAACCCTCTGCTATTTCCCACGCACTGTAAAATACTTCTGTATCTTTTTCCGGATTATAAGATACACGCCATTTTCTCTCCGGTCGTATCACAGAAACGCTTAAAATGGATGAGACATCAATAGCGTGAAACTGCTTCGGATGTGCATAGGCATCATAGTCATATGTCTCTTTGTCATCTTTTACCGCTTTTCCACCACAACCTGAAATGAGAAATAATATAACGAACAAAACAACCGTACACAAAAAATTCTTCATACTTCGTTTTCCTTTTTTACCTTCTCACGATATTCTCCTGGAGTCATATTGCAAATTCTTTTAAAAGCACGTATAAAACTGGATGCATTGCTGTAACAAAGCATTTCGCTAATTTGTTCCAAACTTTCTTCGGTATCCGAAAGCAGCGCCATTGCCTTATCTACCTTGATACAATCCACATACTGTTTAAATGTGATTCCACTTTTCTTTTTAAAATACTGGCTGAAATTAGAAACTTTAATTCCAAAACTTTCAGCAACACTATGAATCGAAAAATCGTATGTCAAACAGCTTCTATCAATATATCCCAGTATTTCTTGAAATAAATCATTTTTCTTTTCTTCACTCTGACCAATTTTCTGACAAAGGCTATTGCAGCAAAGCTGAATATTATCAACTAATGATTCCGGGCTATATCCAATATCCAAAAGGTAATGATTCCACTCTACCCATTTCTTTTCTTCTGTACCATCCGCACAGTTGAGCAGTCCTTTTATCAGGCAACTTATAATATTCCGATACAATATCCTAATGTAATATACCGGAAGGCTAAAATCCTCAAAAAACTTGGTCAATTCCAACGTCAGCTTTTTTATTTGACCTTCCTCTTGTCTGGCAACTGCTACTTCCAGCTGACTAGTCAAATCTACCGGATAATCCTTTAGTGCATAGCTGCCTAACTTCAGATCACTCATCCGAATGATCCCTGTCTCTTTCTGCAGCTGCAAAAACTCTATGGCAGACAATGCCTGAACATATAAAAAGCTATAATCTCTGATATCACAAGCACTATTGCTGACACCAATCCACATTTGCATGCCAAATCTGTCCATTAATACTTCTCTGGTTTGGGTCAGATGTCCGATCAAATCCTCTTCTCTGTCTTGATTAATGAGTAACACTGCCAAATTTTTACGCATATCTGAAACAGCATATATTTTCAACCGGATTTTCTCAACTGGCTGATTTAAAAATTCATTCACCGTCCTAAAATCGACCGGAAAAGCACCTGATTCAAAAGTAGCTACTGCCACACAATAAGTGCTGTATGGAAAATGGACTCCAACTTCTTCCCCCATATGATTGACGCCTTCCACGTCATACGAAATAAGTTGTCCATTAATCAGTCTTTTTAAAAGATCGTTGCGTATTGCCGAATATGCCTCTTTAATTTTATCATTCAATTCATCATTATGCTGATAAAGACTTCCAAAAAGATATTCCATCTTTTGAAACTCATTTCCGGCAGTGACAGAAATCAATTCCTCTCGCGATACAACCTTCTGCAATACCATAAGCAGTCTTTTGACAGGTCGGTAATTCATCTGTGAAAAAAAAACAATAAGCAAAAATTCTAAAAATAAAATTATTGCCACAATCAGAATAATCTGATTGCGTAATTCATCCAGTTCTTCTGTCAATTCCATTCTATTGATATAGCTAATATAAGACCATCCGTTTGTCTTTGATTTTACCTTTGACAAAATAAAATTACCATCAGCTGTCTCTATCGTCCTGGAATCATTCTCCCCGCTCCAGAGCAACAATTCCTTTATTTCTTCTTCGGAAAATCTGCACTTTGATTGGAGCAGGTAACCAGATTGTTATCATAATCAAAAACCAGTACATTATCTTCATACTTGCCGGAATAAATGTCAATAAGTTGAGTAAGGTTACTTTCCTCTACCAGAACAAGCGCCACAGTCCGACTGCTCCCATCCGTCTTTCCCGACATCGGAAAAACAAATGTGATCATATCCCGTATTCCGGCATTTGATACCGCAACCGGTTCTGCTGCTAAAACTGCAAAGTCTGTGAGTGAGACCATTTCTTTTAAAAATTGCTCCATTTCGCGATTTTGATATTTATAAACAGTATATCTGTTGTCATAGGTACCTACCCTGATTAATGTATTTTTCGTATATAGCGTATTATTTTCCTCCATATAGTACAGAACATCATAAACAACCGCACTGGATGCCACTATTTTTTTTAGTTCCTGCACTGCCTCGATTTCTGCATATTGGTCCCTGGTTAAGGCATATGGAGTCAGTTTGCTGTCTGTTTTTATCTCTCGCGCAATACTGTAGATACTGGAAATCTGCGCATTCATCGTATTAGTGATATTTCTTGTTACATTGACATTGCTTTCCTTTGCCTTATTTATCACCACAAGCCTTGCCATCGGATAAAAGTAAAATAAAATTGCCAGAATAGGGATGGCAGAAATGATAAAATAGAACAGGATATACTGCCATATCACTCGAATCCTTTTCATATCTGCCCCCTCTTTCTTCTCTCTTTTATCGAATCCAAAAATATATAAAATACCATTTCCCCTCTGGATAAGACCAATAAGGTACAAATTCCCTGGTTTCAAAATCGTATATGCCTTCCATAGCACCCGGTTTTGTCCGAAACTTAAGTGTTTCTCCCGGTACCTGCTCAATCCACTCCTCTACCTGATCTGGATTCTTACTAAAAGCAGCCAGATCATCTGAAGCTAAAACCAATGGTCCATATAGCAAGGATACAATATCTCTGTTTTTATTGTCAATTTTTTCGAAGTACAATGGCCTTCCAATTTTAACCAGTACAGTATCTTTATTTTTCCAGGTCCTTGTCACTGGCAACCACTCTCCCGGTCTGCTCTCTGCTTCCTGTCTCTCCCCATTCACATAAATTACAAGTTCCTCTTTCATCCATGTTGGAACCCGGAAATAAATCGTCCTGTTCATTGGCATTCTGCAAGAAATACTATAACAAACCGTTTTCTCCTCGGGATATCGTGTTTTGCAGGTCAACATCATTTGATTCCCATCCACCTCATCTCTTAATATTGAAGGCATATACTGACTCACATAAAGATCTTTGTCTTTTGTAAAATAGATCATATTTGCATATTCTGCGATCACCTGCGGATAGGTTCCGGTACAGCATTGCCAACTGTAATGATAAGTTACCTCCAGATCATCATATGCTTCCGGCGCTCCATGATATCTCCTGTCTAAATTAGACTTAATTCCTCCATCCAAAAAATAATTGGCATAATACATGATTTTTCCATCTTCTGTCACAGCCGGAAGAGAAAGTACACCATTGTATAAAAGCTTTTCAGCCCATGCACCATACTTTGCATCTCCGGTCAGACACATCAAATAGCGGCATAGCTTCAAAGCTGCCCAAGAACAGCAGGATACTTCACAACTTCCCTGTGCATCGTGACGTACGCGTACCAGTGCATCTGTAAGTGTATTATCCCATGCAGATTTCAGTGAATCCCCCATATATCCTTCTTTTCCGAACATATCTTCCTGGGGTCCATAACCACCGGTGGAATAAATATGTCTGCATGTAATTTCCTGATACGCATTTTTCAGGATAGTAAGATATTTTTCTTCCCCTTTTACCATAAATGCCTGAGCCGCACTGCAAAGGGAATTAACATGACTATACGCATGCTTCGTCTTATCCAATGTAAACTTTTTTTCCAAAAATTTCTTCCAAAAGCCCGTATACTCAAACCTTTCTGCCACTTTTTTAAATTTTACATTCTTACTGAGCTGCCATGCCCGATACAAGTTTTCCGGAATAGTATACCATTCTACCAGATAGAGCTTATCCCTATCCTGATCAGGCGCATGGCGCACAAACCAGTCCGTAATCTGTTCCAAAAAGAAAAAAGATTTGGGGTATCCTGCATATTCCCAGGCATCCACCAGTCCTCCAACCAGCTTTTCATACTCATAAGCTATGATATATTCCCGATATCGCTCCTTTTTGGGGGAAAAGCCGTAGCCATCCCCCTCAATACAAGCTCCCCACTCTTCCAGCAAATAAAAGAGCTTTTCCTTCACCTCTCCTTTGCCGGTCTGTCTGTAAATTTTAGCCAATGCCCCGCAGAACTGTCCAAAGTTGAATGACTGTCTTCCATACCATCCATTTAAAGGTCTGCCCGGAGTTGGCTTTCCTGCCCTCTGACGAAAATTATATAACAGGCTGTCATTATCCAGATTCTCATATAGTTCTTCCATACTCCTGAATTGCTTCAGAAAAGGACTTTCCGTCAGAGTCACATGTTCATAAGAGAATGTCTCCAAATTTTTTTTACTCATATCAATTCATCCCATAATAATTATTGTAGCCCTTCTGATAAATCTCCAGCATCCGAGGCAATCCCATATTATCCAGCTCAGTTAAATAGTTTTCCCACTCTTCTTCAACGCCACCCACTGTAATCCACTGTGCAAATTTCTGATCCACATAAGATGTAATATCTGTTTTCAAAAGTGTCAGTTCATCCTGGTCTGCTGCATCAAACTTGGCAAGCGGATAAATATCTTTATCATCCAAAAGGTACGGATCATAAATATCACTCATCTCAATCCTTTCGGCATAATAACCTGTAGGATCGTTAATCTTTTTCTCTGTTTCCGGCAACGTAGCTACAGGTGCAAAATCTGCCGGTGCATTATACCACTTCCAAAGGTCCTGATCGTATTCATCACTTGTCGGAGGCAGAATTGTATAAGTTCCATCCGCTTCCTTCTGAATTCCGATTCCTTCTGAACCATAATACAAGTATAAGGACATCTCTTCTGAATAACACTCATCAATCCAGCGCATCGTCTCCGGAATATGTTCATTTGCGGTAGTAATTTCAAATTTATTTGTATCATAAATAACCAATGATCGATTGGTTCCCCAAAGAGGTTCTGTATCTGCACTGGCCCTGAGCGGAGGGATTGCAATATACTGATCGGCCCATTGTCCTGTCACAGTTCCCGGTGTCCATGCAATTACACTGCCAAGAATCGGCACATCTTCTGATTTTCCAAGCGCTACAAATTTAGAAAGATCATCTGTAAACACTTCCTGATTGATCAATCCGTTCTGATACATTTTATTTAAAAAAAGGACTAATTCTTTATAGGAATCCAACGTTGGCATATAGGAAACTACATCATCCTTTACCGTCAGATAGTTAAATGTCATATCATACATATCTCCCCAGGCTCCAAGCAAAGTTCTTGCCGTAAACCATCTGGAATCATCCAGATTCGCAAAATTGAACGGAATTTCATCCGCAATACCGTTCCCATTTGGATCCTGTGTTTTGAATGCCATGCACACGTCATAAAACTCATCCAATGTTTCCGGAACATCCAAACCAAGCTTGTCCAGCCAGGTTTTATTGATACCCAGCGTGTCATTTGATGTAGGACGCAACGGCATCCGCTGAGGAAGCCCATATATATGTCCATCTAAAAATGTGCTCATTTTCTCCGTAATGGGATCCTTTTCAAACAGATTTTTTATATTGGGTGCATACTCGTCAATCAAATCTTCTAATGGCACGAAATAGTCAATATTTGTCGTAATATCAGAATCTTCAATACCCGAACCGAAAAAAGCATCCGGCAAATCTCCACTTGCCAACATAGTTGCCTTTTTTTCTTCCCAGCCACTACGACAGATATCCCAATTTATGTGTATATTTGTCTTTTCTTCCAATTCCTGAAATACAGGCAGCTTATCCAGATCCTGCGTCATTGTCTGAGAGTTAAACACAAAATTCAGTTCTATTTTGTCATTCACAATCGGAAATCCTGTTTCATTGAAATTGCTGTCTGCTGTTTTTCCTTCCTCCTGCTTCCCTTCAGCCGACGTTTTAGAAGATGCTGTTTTCTCACCTTGTTCCTGTTCTGCCGATGATGCGCAGGCCATACAAGCTGAAGTCATCGCTGCACACAAAATTAGTGCTAATCCTTTTTTCATCATTTTACGTTTCATTCACATACCCCTTCCCTTTCTGCCGCATTCATACGGCAAATCTTCTTTATCTTTCTTTCACCGCTTATCCTTTCACTGCTCCAATCATCACTCCCTTCATAAAATATTTTTGAACAAACGGAAAGAATAACATAACTGGTACCGTAGATACCAAAATGACCGCATACTTTACCTGTTCTGCAATCTGAACTGCCGAACTCGCTGCAGATGCAGATGCTGACGCTTTCTGATTCATAACAAGAATATCTCGTATTACCAACTGCAGAGGATACAGTGCGGTGTCCTTTAAATAGATCAAGGCATTAAAGTATTCATTCCAATGCTGTACTGCATAATAAAGTGTAATCACCGCCAAAATCGCCTTTGAAAGAGGAAGCACGATATGAAGAAAAAATTTTGTGTTGCTGCATCCGTCCATTACCGCTGCTTCCAACAGTTCATCAGGAATACTGGATTCAAAAAAAGACCTGGCAATAATCAAATTTGTCACATTGACTGCAAAAGGAATAATCATAACCCATATAGTATTTAGCAGCCTTAAATCTTTCATCAATAAATAGGTTGGCACCAATCCGCCGCTAAAATACATAGTAAATACAAATAAAAACATCAGTATCCTTCTGGGCAGGAAATCCTTTCTGGATAACGCATATGCTGCCGGAATAGTAAGAATCATATTAAAAACAGTCCCTAAAGACGTATATAAAATCGTATTCCGATAACCCGAAAGAAGCAGATCATTTTCAAAAACCCTTTTAAATCCACCAAACTGTATTTCCTTCGGAAACAGAAAAACTTGACCATTGGCAACCAAATTCTGGTCACTTATCGAAGCAATGAGGATAAAATAAAGCGGATATAAAATCAAAAGAATACCGATTCCGATACACCCATACATGAAAATGTCAAATAGTTTTTCAGCAATGCTTTTTTTCATATCCTTTTCTCCTTTACCAAAGTCCCGCCCCTGTCAATTTTTTTGAAATTCTGTTCATCACTACTACTAACGTAAAGCTAATCAATGTATTAAACAGCCCGATAGCCGCTGAATAGCTGTATTGCTGTGATTTCAATCCAATTTTATATACATAAGTTGCAATCACTTCAGATGACGATAAGTTCAGATCATTTTGCATCAAAAAAACTTTTTCGAATACAGGACTCATAGCAGATCCCCCCGCACTTGTTACATACCCCACTTTTAAAATAAAAATGATGATCATCGTTGGCACCAACATTGGTAAATCAATATACAACATTCTCTTCAATCTTCCCGCACCGTCCATTTTCGCCGCTTCATAATATGTTGGATCTACACTCGAAAGCGCCGCTACAAAAACAATACTCTCCCACCCCGTATGCTGCCAAACTTCACTCAAAATATAAAGCGGACGAAACCACGAGGCAATTCCCATAAAATTTACTTTTTCTCCGCCTAACCATCCTATGATCGTATTGACAATACCTGATCTTGGAGACAAGAAAACAAGAAGCATACCCGCTATCACAACCGTGGAGATAAAATGAGGCATATAGGAAATCGTCTGAATTACATTTTTTTTCCATCCGTTCTTAAGCTGATTGATAAACAGGGCAAAAATAACAGGAATTGGAAAAGTATATAGAATAACTTGTAGTGCAAGAATAAATGTATTTTTCATCAGATTCCCAAATTGATATCCTGTAGTAAAACGCTGGAAATGCTTCAGCCCAGCCCACTGGCTTCCAAGAATCCCTTTTGATGGGACAAATTCCTTAAACGCGATCTGTAATCCATACATTGGAACATAATTAAAGAGGATCAGAACAATCAATGCCGGTAAAACAAATAAATATAACTCATAGTTTTTACAAATATTTTTTTTCAGCATGGCAAACGACCATTTCCTTTTCTTTTTCAGATTCCTTTTCTTCAATTTTTCAACCTCCAAACTTTCAATCGCTCCACTGCAGACTGTGCCAACAGGTTCATAAGATCGTCCGCCTTCGCATTTGTGCATATATATCCATTCATTATTTCTCGCACCGTTTTCAAAGTGCACTTTGGATAAAAAAATCCTATCATCAATGCATTTGATTGTATATAATCACTTTTTATATACCAAATTTTAATTTATATCACAGCATTTTTATTACAATATCCCTTACTAAAAATAAGTAGATTTTCTTTTTCTACTGTCCATGATACGATCGAATCAGCAATCGACCAAGATGGAGGTAGAATCATATGACAAATAAAAAACCGTGCTGTCGAATTACGGGAGGATTCTTCAAAAATTATCAGGAACTGGTTCGTACAGTTTCCATTCCTTATCAATGGAAGATCTTAAATGACTGGATCCCAGGCGCTGAAAAAAGTGGCGCTGTACATAATTTGAAACTTGCCGCCAAGCTAGCACAAGGAGAATATTACGGAACTTGTTTTCAAGACAGTGACGTTGGAAAATGGCTGGAAGCTGTTGCCTATACCCTGGAAATAAAACCAGATCCAAAACTGGAAGCCCTTGCAGACTCCGCTATTCTTCTTCTGGAAAAAGCGCAGCAAGAGGATGGATATTTGAACAGCTATTTTACCGTTAAAGAACCAGACAATCGATTTAAGAATCTGCGCGAATGCTGTGAACACTACTGCTTCGGTCACCTGGCAGAAGCCGGAGTAGCCTATTATGAAGCAACAGGAAAAGACAGCCTTTTAAAAATTGCCTGCCGCTACGCCGATCTTCTCTGCCATCTCTTTGGTCCACACCCCGGTCAGTCCCGAGGATATGACGGACATCCAGAAGCAGAGCTTGCCCTTGTGCGTCTATATGAGGTGACCGGGAAAAAGTCCTATTTAAATTTGGCAGAATTTTTCCTGAATGTACGTGGAGAAGAGCCCTATTATATGGAGATAGAATGGGAAAAAAGAAATCGTTCATGGCACTATGAACGCAACAAAGATATAAACCCAAGGGATGATAAAGTCTATGACTGCGCTCATATTCAGCCTCGTTTCCAAAAAAAGGCAGACGGACATGCCGTAAAAGTAGGTTACCTGCTTACCGGTATGGCAGCAGTTGCCGCTCATACAAAGG
The DNA here is from genome assembly GCA_900548855.1 of uncultured Eubacteriales bacterium. Classification (GTDB taxonomy): domain Bacteria; phylum Bacillota; class Clostridia; order Lachnospirales; family Lachnospiraceae; genus CAG-590. The sequence goes on along the minus strand of URMF01000073.1, from coordinate 3,114 downwards.
ATGAGCAGCTGCTCATAGCATGCGTCAGTATATATAATAATATCATTAATCAGCGAATGTATCTGACCGGAGGCATTGGTTCTTCCCGCCACCAAGAGCGTTTTACCTTTGATTACGATCTTCCAAACGACAGAGCCTACGCGGAAACCTGCGCTGCTGTTTCCCTTTCCTTTTTTTCCAGAAGGATGCTTGATCTGATACCTGACAGCACTTATGCTGATACTCTGGAACGGGTTCTCTATAACGGATCGATTTCCGGCATGTCATTGGATGGCACACACTTTTTTTATCTGAATCCGCTGGAGATTCTTCCCGACGCATGTCTCTACGATCAGGATTTTAAATATGTAAAACCGCTACGACCACAATGGCTTTCATGCGCATGCTGTCCTCCTAATCTCATCCGCCTGCTCGCCTCTGTCCATCGTTATCTCTATACGGTAAGAAATGATGCTATTTATGTAAACCTTTATGCCTCTTCCGAGACAACCCTGACTCAAAACGGAAAATTTTTCTATATTCGCCAGGAAACGTCCTATCCTTGGAAAGGTGAAATCCTTTTTCACACCGAAGGTTTCCATCCTGACATGCTTCTGGCTCTGCGCATTCCCGGATGGTGTACTTCATGGAAACTGTTGAACGGCCTCGGGCAGGAGCGCCACGATTTTTATATTAACCATGGTTATCTTTATCTGTCTCCCGCTCCCAACGACTGCTTCCTTCTGCAGTTGGATATGACCCCTTACTGCGTAAAGGCCAATTGTCTGACAAAATCGAATGTCGGCAAAGCAGCCTTGATGCGGGGTCCTATCGTATACTGTATGGAAGAGCTTGATAACGGACCACAGTTGTACAATATACTGGTTTCTCCAGAAGGTAGTTTTAATGAATGCCTGTCTTCAGAATTTTCGAAAGGTGAACTTCCAACACTACCTCCTGATAGTATTACTCTTTATGAAAATGCAGTCTTTTTAGAAACTCAAAAAGCAATAAGAGAAATTGCCCTGCCTGAGCAAAGTCTATATGAACGCTATCATGCAGAAAATACCAATAAAATCTGTGCCCGGTTCATTCCTTATTTTCTTTGGGGAAACAGAAATGGAAAAACACCTCGTGAAATGCAGGTGTGGTTTCGTACTATGTAAGATAATCCCTCCACTAAGATATATTTGAAATGTCTTCGACAAAAAAGGGGTAATCAAAATTTTTGAGGGTGTAGTTTGAGGGTTCTTCGTGAGGGGCGAGTTTGAGGGGCTGGTTTGAGGGTCAAGTTATAGAAATAAGAAAAAACAGGCTATTTCAGTTATAGTAACTGATCAGCCTGTTTTTTCTTATGGAACCAATTGTCCATAAATCCTCATTTCGTTATGATAAATTTGCGGAAAAATCAGGAAAGGAGGATACATGAATAGTATCACAAAATTACTCGACCTTGAAGATTCAGAAATCATCATTACTGATATTAAAATTCAAGGTCAAACCAAAACTTTAACCTTAGAAACACCACCAACTCCACACTTCTGCCCCTCGTGCGGGTACAAGATGCCTTCTCGCGGTATAAAGAGTCGAACCATCAAGCATCCCATTCTGCAGGACAATTACTCCCTTATCTTGATTCTCAAGCAACGCAGATGGAAATGTACTAATCCCGATTGTCTTTATGATGTTAGCGAATCGTTCAAGTTCGTCAATAAGCAGCGACGCACTACAAATGCTACTGACATGTTAATTGTGGATGCATATCGGAATCTTTTAGAAACCTCTGCCTCCATAGCAAAGCTCTTTAACATCTCCGACACGCATGCCCACGAGATCTTCGATCGCTATGTCAAACTGGATCGATTACCACTTACTGATGCGATTTCCGTTGATGAAGTGCATCTGGATATGGATTCCGAGTGCAGATATGCCTTGGTCATTCAAGACTTCCACACCGGAGATCCTATTGATCTGTTTCAAAGTAGGCGTACAAATGTTACAGAACCTTATTTTGTCGCTATTCCTGCTGATGAACGATATCAGGTAAAGTACCTCATTTCTGATATATATAATCCTTACATCTCATATGTAGAAAAGTACTTTCCCAATGCAGTTCCCGTTGTAGGTTCTTTTCACGTTATTCAATGGCTTATTCGTTCCATCGATAATTATATCCGGCAACTTTTAAAGCGCTTTCGCCAACGTGATCGCGAATATCAAGACAAACTCTCTTACGAACAGCAGCGCCCTATCTCGCTCCCTATTTCGCACGAAGTTTATCTTCTTCAAAAATATCGCTGGTTGATTTTGGCAAGCCAATCTAACATTCGATACCATTCGGATTGTCGCATGGATCAACATTTTCATGTTTTAATGAATACCTACGATTATGAGGACGCACTTTTTCGTATTGATCCAAAACTCAGAGAGTTTCGCGATTTAAAAGAACTGTACTTACAGTTCAATAGCCGAAATGCCGGTCAGCCGTTGGCTGCTCGTGGTGAACTTCACATTCTTATATCCAGTTACCAGAAATCAGAGCATGAAATCTTTCGAAATTTTGCCTCCTTGCTAGAAAAATTTGAAGATCCAATCATTAACTCTTTCATAATGGTTGAGAAGATAGGAAATGGAAAGATGTATGATAGCCGTCTATCAAACGGTCCAATTGAATCTATTAACAGAAAAGTAAAAGACCTAAAAAGACGTGGAAGAGGATTTCGAAATTTTGAACATTTCCGCAATCGATTCCTCTATGCAACAAGAAGTAATCCTGTATTAAATGGAGTCACAGACTATAACCCTGTAACCTATTTTGAAGACGATGATTTTTAGGAGGAAATCCATAATGAATTATTCCTGTGCATTTAGCAAAAATCACAAATGTCCTATGTGGACAGACTATATCGTAACTCGACACGAACTTGAAGAAGCAGATGAATTATGCCATGGTAACTGGATTGAAATTCAGAGGAAGACTCTTTACATCGAGGCTCTGCAAAGAATCCTAGATCAAAACAATCTTCCTTATCCGGAAGAATTTGACTTTTAACACACGAGGGTCTGGCATCTTGCCAGACCCTCAAACCAAACCCTCAAATAGATTGGCAAACCCTCAAAAACTTTGATTATCCT
>URMF01000072.1 GCA_900548855.1 uncultured Eubacteriales bacterium | reverse complement strand
GAAACGGTTTGTCAGACCATAAAATTAATTAAATATCAATGATACAGTATACTAGATCTGGATTAAACTGGGGACAGCGTAATAAAAGAAACAGAAATGAGGCTTATATTCCATTACCGTCTCATATCGCAAAATCTGGATTTTTCCCTTTAGATAAACAGCACTTTTTAGTAGTTACTGATGATCATCATACATTACAGTTGAGAGTGGAACAGCAGAATGATAAAGCAATTACTACTCCTGACAGTAATGCATTGCTGGGAGAATATTTTAGAAATCGCCTGGGACTGTCAAATGGTGCATATGTCAGAAAAGATGATCTTCTTGCATATGGAAGAACAGATGTGACTTTTTACAAGATAGATGAAGAACAGTATTATATGGACTTTTCTGTTGAAGAAAAGTGAATAATAAAAAGCCGGAAGCTACTAAACTTCCGACTTTTTGTTATTCATTGATATTAGCTTCAACAGATGGATAATCAATGCCTGCGAAACTTTTAAGAATCGCTTCAAAGATTATTTGAGCTCCACGACAAGGAACTGCCATTCCGATCTGTTTACGTACACTTTCCTTGGTTCCCTGAAATTCATAAGTATCTGGGAATGTCTGGAGTCTTGCACGTTCGCGGTTGGTTAATGCTCTTGGTTCTTCCCAGTGGTAAATGTGAGTTCCACCGCCGCCACTGCCAGTTACTGTGTAGGATGGTCTTTGTGGATCCAGTCTTTTATAAATTTGGCTGATCCGAGCACCTTTGATGTTAAGCTGTAATTCCGGTGGAAGATTTGCTGTAAATGCGTTCTCACCAGGACGGATATGTCTGAGACGTTCAATTACAGTCGGGGACTGCCGTGTGGCTTCATTATTTGGTGCATCTGCTGGAATTGGCGGGTTTTCAATGGCATTTCTGCAGGTATTATCTATCTCACGGTATGGTTCAGGAGAAGGAACGCGATAGGTTACGTTAATGTTATTGCGGATACCTACAATAATAATTCTATGGCGTGCCTGAGGAATACCGTATTCTTCAAATTTATAGAGATGTGGAGTAATTGTATATCCAGCATCGCGGAGTTCTGTTAATATTTTTGTGAAAGCTTTGCCGTCATTTGCGTTACGCAGACCACCGACGTTTTCTGCAAGAAACCATTGCGGTTTAAATCTTTTAAGGGCTTTTACTCCGTAAGAATATAACGGTCCATATACGCCGTCCATTCCTTTTTGTTCTCCTACAACACTGTAATCATTGCAGGGAAAGCCAAAAGCCAGGGCATCGATAGGAGCCAGCTTGCTCATATCGAATTTGCGGATATCTTCATGATAAACTGTTTGTGGTGCATCGGGACAGATATTGCGCCGATATGTTTCGCATGTGCTTGCATCATAGTCATTTGCCCATTGATGTACGATAGAATAATCGGAATTGCCTATATCAGCATGAGTGGCTCCCCATGCAATTCCGCCTGGACCACAAAATAATTCTCCTAATCTGTATTGCATAAGTAGCCTCCTTAATCGTTCAGACAGTTTTTTTCCTGAGTTTTGATAAAATCAACGAATAATTGAACTGTATTGAGCTGTTGTTCATTCAAAGTTTCTAATCCGCTGATTAACAATGGTGGATGTATATCATTTTCAGATATATATCCAGCATTAAGCAAAATCTCAAATGGGTGAAAATTTAATGCTTTTGCAATTTTACAAAGATGTTCCCAACCAGGTTTTTTTCGAGTACCATTTTCTATTTTTAATAATTCAGAATCGCTAATTCCAGTTACGGAACTAAGTTTTTTTAGGGATAAACCGGAGAATTCCCTTTTTTCTTTTAAAAATTGTCCTAATTCAGGCATGTGTTCACCTCTCTTGAAAAAGTATAGCATTGACGCTGCTTAGTGTCAATAAAAAACCGTACTAAAAGCAGCAAAAAACGAACATATTTTTGGTGACATTGAAAAAGATGATAAATGGATAGCAGGAAGAAAATGTGTTATATTGAATGTAGTGATTTATAGAGGTGATAGTGATGGATAATTTAACGCCGGATCAGAGAAAGAAAAATATGCAGCATATTCGGTCAGATAATACGAAGATAGAAACAATACTGCGGAAAGCATTGTGGGATAAAGGGTACAGGTATAGAAAGAACTATAAGGATCTACCAGGGAAGCCAGATATTGTTCTGACAAAGTATAAAATTGCTATTTTTTGCGATGGAGAATTTTTTCACGGAAAAGACTGGGAAGTTTTGAAACCAAGGCTTGAAAAAGGGAATAACAGTAAATACTGGGTAGCGAAAATTTCTAGAAACCGTGAGAGGGATGATGAGATTAATAAGAAATTGTTGTTTATTGGATGGACAGTGATTCGCTTTTGGGGGAAAGATATAAAAAAGAATACAGATGAATGTGTGCGTGTGATAGAAGAAACTATTTTTGACTTGAAAATTAGAAATGATGAAAGTAATTATATAAATGAGATAACATGATTTTATGATTCTAGATAGAAATTATGGAAAAAATATCGAAGTTGATGTGAAACAGAACTGTATTGAGAAGAGAAAACAGAAGTGTAGTTGCCTGAAGAAATAGAAGGAGAGAAAATATTTGTCAAAGATTACTGAAATTGAAAATGCAATTATACAATTAGGACCTGGAGAGTTTCAAAAATTTTGTGATACTTTTCTTAGTCAAAAACACTATGGAAAAATAACAGGATTAGGTATGAAAAGTGGAACTTTAAAAACTACAATAGGAAATCCTGATACATATTTTAGAAAAGAAAATGGAAAATATATTTGTGTAGCATATACTGCTCAACAAAGTGATATTTTTAAAAAATTGAAAGAGGATATTGAAAAATGTCTTGATCCTGAAAAAACCAAGTTACCAATAGAGGAAATCGATGAGATAATTTGTTGTCATACGTCATCAAATTTATTAGCAGGTGACGATCATAAACTACATAAATTATGTGAAGAAAAGAATATAAAGCTGACTATATTTGGTGTAGATGAAATTGCGCAGCAAATATATAGATATTATCCGATGATAGCAAAAGATTTTTTTGGCATTTCTGCAGATACTAATCAAATAATGTATATTAATGAGTTTGTTTCCCTATATGATTCAAATGAAATGGCAGCTCCGCTAGACACAATCTTTCATGGAAGAAAAGAAGAGCTTTCGAATCTTATTGAAGCAATAAGAGAAAACAGTGTTGTTATAGTTCATGGATCTGCGGGTACAGGAAAAACTAGAATTGCATTGGAAGCGATTAGAAGATTTTCTAGTGAGGATGAATATCGACTTCTATGTGTAAAAAACAATAATCAACCGATATATGAGGATTTAATTGCTAAGATTGATCAACCAGGCTCTTATTTACTTTTTGTAGATGATGCAAATGAATTGTCTGGTTTGGCACAAATTATTCAATATATAACTAGAGATAAAGATGAATATTCAGTTAAGGTAGTACTTACAGTTAGAGATTATGCGAAAGAGCCTGTTTTTTTAATTGCAAATAAGTATACTGTTCCTAAAATGTTTTCGTTGCTGCCATTCTCTGATAATGATATAAAAGAATTCCTGAATATAAATATGGGAATTACCAATGATTTGTATGTTGATCAAATTATCAAAATAGCTGAAGGAAATCCGAGAATAGCATACATGACAGGAAAAATAGCAAAGGATACTCAGTCACTTTCTGCTGTAAATGATGCGTCGCAAGTGTATGAACAATACTATTCAAATGTCGTAGGATTGAAGTTGGGCAAAGATAGAGAATTATGTCTTACCGCTGGAATATTAGCATTAGTGAATGCAGTGTTTTTAGATAGAATGGAATATTTGGAAAATTTACTGGAATTAAGTATTATATCAGAACAAAGATTTAAAGATTGTATTTATCGGCTTTCACAGATGGAAGTTGTGGAAATACATAAAGATCAAGTTGCTGCTATTTCTGATCAGTGTCTTTCAAATTATATGTTGTATTTTGTCTTTTTTAAGGAAAAATTGCTTCCTTTTTCTGAAGTTTTATATGTGGGTTATAAGTATTTTAAGCAAGGTGTTATTAGATCAATAAAAACTTTATTTAATATTTTTTCAGAAGAATCATTATGTGAATATATTGCAGATGAAGTAAAGAAAGTATGGAATCGATACGAAAAAGAAAAGGAACAATGCTTTGACGATTTTGTTCTTACCTTTCATACGTTTCGACCAGAGCAAGCTTTTCTTATTGCTGCTGAAAAAATACAGAAAATTCAAAAGTGCGATTATACAGATGAGGTAATAGATTTTAAAAAAAGTGAAACTTTGTCTGATGATAATATTGTTGGCTTATTGTCAGGATATAGTTATTCATCGCATATAGAGACGGCGGTTGAATTATTAATAGAGTATGTATCAAAATCTGTTAAAACTGCAATTGCAGGGTTTAACTTCCTTAAGAATGCTTATGGCATAGATCAAAATTCATATAGGTATCAGTTTTATAATGAAAAAGCAATATGCAATGTACTGCTAAAATATGCCGATAATAACATATTTGTTCTAAGTTTCATTTTAGAGACCATGAAAGAATATTTGAAGTTTGAGTTTAGCCCTGCAGAAATGGGAAGAGGAAATACTTTTAGGTTTTATCATTTGAAAATTGATGACACAGAAGGTGTAAAAGAATATAGAGAATTATGCTGGAAAATTATTACTAATCTGTCTGTATATGAAGAATTAAAGACAAAAATTGAAGACTTTTTAAAATATTATGCGGTTTCTGTTAGAAAAGCAGATGAATCCCAAGTGGTAGTTGATGACAAGAAACATATTGATTTAATTATGAATTCATTACGGATTAATAAAGTAAGAAAAGCCTTGATTCTTCGCGATTTATACTATGGATGGAGCCGCCAAAACATAGAGTACATGAGGGATGAAGATGTATTCGCTAGCAGGGAGTGGAAACTGCTTACTATTTTAGATGATGATTTTATTTATTCTGAAATGGAATATGAAGATTTTCAAAATCAGAGAGAAATAAATATTCAGAAATTTGCCAGTGAGATTTCAATAGAGGAAATACCTGGTTTGATAAAGATGGCTGTTTGTATTGCAGATGAAGCACAATTTGAGCATTCTAAAGATAAATGCTATACTATTGCACATAGCCTTGGAGAGATTGCAAAAGAATTTTGCAACGATAGCGAAAAGACTAAGATGATGATTAATGCAGTCATGGAAAACTCTGAAACATTAGAAATTTATCCAGGTGTGATGATGACATCGTTATTCAAGACGATGTCTGCAAAAGAGTTGTTTGATTTAATTAATGCAAAAGATTATATATATAAAAACAAATGGAAATTTTACTACTTTGAGCTTATTCCAGAGGAAATGGTGGATGAATATATTTTTAATGAATTGATCACATATCTAAAGGACGATTCGGATAAAGATATAAAGTCATCTTCGTGGAGGAAACTTAGATTTTTAGATAAATTTGTAATCTTCGATAAGGATATATACATTACAGCTTCTAAAATTATTTTTGCTAAAAGAGAGTATAGCCGCTTTATTGTTGAAATGTATTTCACACTATTATTTGATGAACACTGGTATACTCCGAAGGAAGTGCTTGAAATATATAATGACAATTTAAAATTGTTAAGAGATATATATTTCTTCATGTTATGTAATGATAATATGGTTGATTTGAAAGGAACATTTTTGTTGTATTTTTTACATATTGAGAAAGAATGGATAGATGATTTTGCAAATCATGTTGCTGATAATATTAATAGTGAAAGAGATCATGATAATTACCGATATATGGCACTATGGCGTGCAGACGAATATTTAGAATATTACGATTGTATCTTTAAAAAGCTTGCGAATTCCGAAACATATATATCGGAATGGCGATTGACGAATTTATTTAAGTCAATTTTATTCTATGGAAATAAAGATGAGCTTATAAAAAACAGGCAGGAAGCATGGATAATGCATATAATTGAAGAAAATGCAATGAGCGATAGTGTTATCATTATTTTTGAAGCATTATCAGAAGCGGATATCGTTCTTAGAAAAAAAGCATTATTATTATTTTTATCTATAAATGATGATTATGAGTTATTTAAGAAAATTCCATTAGATCCATCTCATTGGGAAGGAAATGCAGGCGAAATAGTTTTTCAGTTAACAAAAAGAATTGACTTCCTAGAATCATTGATTTCAGAATTAAAAGGTGTTAAATATTTAAGGCATGTTAAGCGAATAAGAGATAGAATTGAAATGTGGAAATCTACGATTAAGGAAGAAGAACTAAGGGCAATTTGCCGAAAATTATATCAATAGCTTAGTGGATAGAAGATATAATTCAATATTTAAAAATTGTTAGCCTATCTTGACATACGCTGAGCTGATGAGCCAAACTATGTCCATGCGGATATCTGCCAGAAAATCATAAGTCATTTAATACAAAAGTTATGGCTTGGAATGACCGTTGCGCCGGACAAACGTGATAATAATGTGGAAGGTAGAAATGTCTATGAGTTATTTAATTATCAGATCATTAATCCGATGATCAGAAAAAATTCAGGACTGTTGATTTAAATAACAGCGTATCGGAATGGGATGTGTTTGAGCGGCTGGCAATGAATGAAAACGAGACAGACAGCTATTAGACTATATTTTTTTGTTGAAATTTTAAATGAGGGTGTTGATATTGTTGAGGTAAATCAGGTGATTACGCTAAGGAAAACGTAATCTATAATGATCTTTGCTACACAAAGAGGTTATGGCGATCTAAAAGGCGGGCTTGTACTGAAGGAACATGAGGCGGCAAGGTGGCAGGCACGGGAACAATTAGGCGAGGTGGAGTGGCTGCCGGCGGATGTAACGCTGATTGAGAAGGTTGGAGATGAGATGGGATTATTATGAATCATACATTAGATTACTACAATAAAAATGCGCAGCAGTTTTCAAAGGAAACAATATCTGTCGATTTTACGAAAACACAGGATAGATTTTTAAACTATCTTACAGACAAGGGATATATTCTTGATTTTGGGTGTGGATCAGGGAGAGATACAAAGTATTTTTTAGATAAAGGATTTCAGGTAAAGGCGGTGGATGGTTCGAAAGAACTTTGCAGGCTGGCGGCAGAGTATACAGGAATAAAAGTCGGGCAGATGCTCTTTGAGGATTTAGATGAGAAAGAAATATATGATGGAATCTGGGCATGTTCTTCTATACTGCATTTGCCCAAAACGGAGTTAACAGGTGTGATCGGGAAAATGTGTGCTGCCTTGAAAGCGTCTGGAATCATATATACATCCTTCAAATATGGAGAATATGAAGGAGAGAGAAACGGAAGATATTTTACAGATTTTACGATAGAAAATTTTCGGAAATTTATTCAGAATATTGATTCCGTAAAAATAGAGGAATACTGGATTACAGGTGATGTACGGCAGGGACGGGGAGAAGAGAAATGGCTAAATTTGATTCTGCGGAAAAACTGAATCTGGCGGATATTGAAATAACCGATGTGATGACCGGTGACAGAGATAAAAGAATGTTTCTCTATTACCAGCTTATTCATAGTTTAAAAAAGGCGGAGCGCGTAGATATCATTGTTTCATTCCTGATGGAATCGGGGGTAAAAATGTTGCTAAGAGAGCTTGGAAATGCTCTTGACAGAGGCGCAAAAATTCGGATCCTTACAGGAAATTATTTGGGGATCACCCAGCCATCAGCATTGTATCTGATTAAGCAAAAACTTGGAGACAGAGTTGATCTTAGATTTTATAATGAGAAAAATCGTTCGTTTCATCCGAAATCATATATATTCCATTATGCCGATTACAGCGAGATATATATAGGTTCATCCAATATTTCAAGAAGTGCCCTGACATCTGGTATTGAATGGAATTATAGATTTCGAAACACGTCAGATGCAAAAAATTATGAGAAGTTTTTTCATACCTTTGAGGAACTTTTTGAAAATCATTCGATCGTGATCGACAGGGAGGAGCTGAAAAGATATTCTAAAACATGGCATCGGCCTGCGGTATCGAAGGATTTAGATAAGTATGACATCAATGAAGAAAGCCAGGATACCAACGTCAGAGTTTTATACGAGCCTAGAGGAGCACAAATAGAGGCGTTGTGTGCACTTGAGGATACGAGAGCAGAGGGAGCCAGGAAGGCTTTGGTTCAGGCTGCAACCGGTGTGGGGAAGACTTATCTTGCAGCCTTTGATTCAAAGAACTATAAGCGGGTATTATTTGTAGCACACAGGGAAGAGATACTGAATCAGGCCGCATTGTCCTTTAAAAATGTAAGAAATTCAGATGATTATGGTTTTTTCACGGGGAAAAGCAAGGAGAACGCCAGATCCGTAATATTTGCATCGGTGTCGACATTAGGAAGAAAAGAATATTTAACGGAAGAATACTTTACAAAGGATTATTTTGATTATATCGTGATCGATGAATTTCATCACGCAGTAAATGATCAGTATCGAAGGATCATAGAGTATTTTGAACCGAAGTTTTTGTTGGGACTTACTGCAACGCCAGACCGGATGGATGGAAGGAATATCTATGAAATTTGTGATTATAATGTCCCCTATGAGATTTCACTGGGTGATGCCATCAATAAAGGAATGCTAGTTCCGTTTCATTATTATGGGATATATGATGATACAGATTATTCAGGACTGCATATTGTCCGGGGAAAATATGATGAGAAAGAATTAAATGAGACATATATTGGAAATAGTTACCGATATGATCTGATCTATAAATATTATTGTAAATATGGTTCTGACAGGGCATTAGGATTTTGCTGCTCAAGGGCACATGCGGAAGAAATGGCAAAGGAATTCTCGAATAGAGGCATTCCTTCTGTGGCTGTCTATAGTGATGCGCAGGGAGCATTTTCGGAGGACAGGGTGGCTGCTATTGATAAGTTGAAATCTGGAGAGATAAGAGTGATATTTTCTGTTGACATGTTTAATGAAGGTGTTGATATTACGTCAGTGGATATGGTGATGTTCCTCAGACCTACAGAGTCGCCAATTGTATTTTTACAGCAATTAGGAAGAGGGTTAAGAAAGTGCCGTGGAAAAGAATATCTGAATGTGTTAGATTTCATTGGTAATTATGAGAAAGCCGGGCAGACCCGTTTTTTACTTACCGGAAAAAGTTATATGGAAAGACATTCCTATGATCCTGCAGATAAATCCGGATTTCCGGATGATTGTCTGATAGATTTCGATATGCGTCTGATTGATCTTTTTAAAGAGATGGATAAAAAATCTTTAAAAATAAAGGATTTGATCGAAGGCGAATATGTTCGAATAAAGGAGTTGACCGGTAAACAGCCATCCAGGATGGAATTATTTACATATATGGATGATGATATTTATCAAATGACGATTCGATATTCGAAGGATAATATCTTTAAACATTATTTGGATTTCCTCAACGGGAGGCATGAACTTTCAGATTCGCAGGCCGCGCTTTACAGCGGAAAGGGAAGAGAATTTATCAGCATTCTGGAGAATACGAATATGTCGAAGGTTTATAAGATGCCGGTTCTTATGGCTTTTTATAATCATGGGGATGTGCAAATGCAGGTGACGGAAGAAAAACTCCTGAAGAGCTGGAAGGAATTCTTTGACACGGGTACCAATTGGAAGGATCTGAAAACAAATATTACGTTTGAGGAATATCAGAATATTTCTGATAAAACACATATTAGCAATATTTTAAAGAATCCAGTTCATTTTTTACAGGAATCTGGAAAAGGATTTTTTATAAAAAAGGATGGCTTTGCCCTGGCGCTGAGAGATGATCTTAAGGAGGTGATCCGATTACCGGAATTTGCAATCCAAATGAAGGATGTGATTGAGTATCGCACGATGGATTATTATCAGAGAAGGTACAGGGCGGGAAAATCAGATATCTGAGCCGATCAATAGAAATGGAGGATAACACAATGAACGAAACATTAAAAGTATTGGAAACAAGAAGAAGCTGCAGAAACTTTGACAAGGAAAGAATGGTATCAGAAGAAGATATCCAGGCTGTCGTAAAGGCTGGTACCTATGCGGCAACCGGTATGGGAAGACAGAGCCCGATCATTATTGCCGTGACGAACAAAGAATTAAGAGACCGGTTATCTGCAGAAAATGCAAAGATTATGGGGACTGCGACAGATCCATTTTATGGAGCGCCTGTAATTCTGATTGTTCTTGCAGACAAAGACATACCAACCTATCAGTATGACGGTTCCCTTGTCATGGGAAATCTTATGAATGCGGCGGAAAGCCTAGGTCTTGGCAGCATTTGGATTCACAGGGCAAAAGAAGAGTTCGAGTCGGACTTTGGAAAAAAGATTCTTGCAGATCTTGGCATTGAAGGCAATTATGAAGGAATTGGACATTGCGCAATCGGATATGCAGCCGCACCTGCCAATGCGCCGGCACCGAGAAAAGAAAACTATGTTTATTATGTAAAATAGCCGCCGGTAATACCAATAGAGCTGGAGAACATCATGACTTTAACCGCAAAAGATTATTACTATCATCAATTAAATAAAGAACAGAAAAAAGTTTATTACGCCGTGAAGGAGGGACTTCTCAAAATGGAGGAGTCGTTTCAGGTGCTTAAACTAAGCAGCCGTGAGCTGGCGGATATATATTTTATGGTTCGTATGGATTGCCCGGAAATATTTTATTCTGTCAAATTTACATACAGATATTATCCTGATTCTACAATGGTTGAACTCATACCGGAGTATCTTTTTACAAGGGATAAGATAAAAGAACATCGCCTGGCAATGAAGTCCCGCGTCAAAAAGCTTGCGCTTTTGGCTGAGAAACTGAGTGAAAAAGAGAAAGAACTTTTCATACATGATTTTATCGTCAAAAATGTGAAGTACGACAAGCTTAAAAAGGAATACTCCCACGAAATCATAGGTGCTCTTGGCAATGGCGTTGCAGTATGTGAAGGCATGGCAAAAGCTGTGAAAATACTTTGCGATGAACTTGGTATCTGGTGTATTGTTGCTCTTTCAGATGCAAACCCCGATAAGGGAATTAAATATCGTCATGCATGGAATGTGATTCGTATCGACGGAAAATATTATCATCTTGATGTGACATTTGATAACACATTATCACGGGATGATGCTGTCCGTTATGATTATGTAAATCTGGCGGATAAACAGATTTTTAGGGACCATGAGCCGGTGATATGGATAGTGCCGGAGTGCACAGACAGTGATCATTTTTATTATCGCGAGAAAAAATTATCGTGGACAACTATTGATGAGGTGCGTAACCGTACAAAGCAGGCCGTTAAGAAGAACCGGATTTTACTTTTCCATTGGCGTGGAGGCTATCTGACAAAAGAAGTCCTAAAAGAATTACTTGTGGTATTTGATGAGGAGGCCAGTGTAAAAGGAAAACAGGCGTATGTATCGGTCAACTGGCCACAGGCAGTGATCCGTGTGAGGTTTGAAGATGGGGCTGGTGAGGAACAGGTTGAGATGGAAGATGCGAATGAGGGGGAAAGGTAGTTTGGAGGTGCGATATGCCTAAATCGTCAAATCAGAAATTGAAACTTATATATCTTATGAAAATCCTTTGGGAGAGAACAGATGAAACGCACAGTATTACTATGTCAGAGATTATTGATGCACTTGCAGCATACGATATAAGTGCTGAACGTAAGAACTTATACAATGACATTGAAAATCTCAGAGTATATGGTTTGGATGTTATCGGAACGCAGGAGGATAGGACTTATTCATATCATATAGGAAACAGGCAAATTGAATTGGCAGAATTAAAATTACTGGTTGACTCTGTACAGTCTGCAAAATTTATCACGGCTAAGAAGTCAAATGAACTTATAAAAAAGATAGAGGGACTTGCAAGCAAATACGAAGCATCTCAGTTACATAGGCAGGTGTTTGTGGCTGGTCGTGTAAAGACAATGAATGAAAGCATTTATTACAATGTTGACCGGATACATACAGCAATAGCAGAGAATTCAAGGATAACATTCCAGTACTTCCAGTGGAACGTTGATAAAAAAATGGAGCTTCGGCACGGTGGATCACTTTATGAGGTCAGTCCCTGGTCTTTATCATGGGATGATGAGAATTATTATCTCATAGCATATGATAGTTCTGAGGGGATAATTAAACATTTTCGTGTAGATAAAATGCTTTATATTAAATCAAATGGGAAAGGAAGAGAAGGACGACAGGTTTTTAAATCATTTGATATGGCTGCATATGCCAGAAAAATGTTTGGAATGTATGGAGGAAAAGAGGAATGGGTGCGTATTGAGTGTGATAACTCTTTTGCAGGTGTAATGATAGATCGTTTTGGTAAAGATGTATCTATGATCAGGCTGGATGATAAACGCTTTGTTGTCAATGTGGAAGTCGCAGTCAGCAGACAGTTTTTAGCATGGATTATTAGTCTTGGTGAAGGCGTAACACTTGTTGGACCGGATAATGTTGTCGAAATGATGAACATTGAAATTGACAGATTGATAAAACAATATAAAAAATGAGAACAAAAATTCGATATGCAAGGTGTGTTTATGGGACACCCAGGTCTTTATAATAGGAATCAGATAAGAGATAAACTCTTACTGGTTCTTATTTTTTTGAAATAAACGAAGTGTGTAAAAGTGATGGAACATTAGAATAGGAGGTGCCTATGGGAACAGATTGAAGAACAGGAAGAAAATATTAAGGATGAATTTGTTTCGCCAATAAAGGAACTCACATACGATGAGGTAACAGAGCCGATTGAAAAGAATGTTACATCGTATGAATTGTCAGAAATGGACTGGGCAGAATATCTTACACATTTTACATATCTTGTAGAAGGTCTGAAGGACTATAGAGACGAGCTGTCAAAAAAACATTCAGATATAGATCAGAAGATTTGCGATATTCTTCATTATATTGAATTATGTGAAACCGATGATAATGAGGCTGCGGATCTGGTTGAACTGTTAAGGGTATGCAGGGAAAATAGAAGAGACATCAAAGATGAACTGCAAAGAATTGAATACTTTCAAAACAACCTCGGAACTAATGCGAATGCTGCTAAGGCAAAACAGGCATTAAAATGTATCAAAGGTTTGGAAACAAGAAAATACAAACCTAGAAAGTATGAAGAGTTGTTTGAAAACTGTGTACTTAAAGACAGACGATTGCAAAGAGAAGATATATATGAAACGGTTTATAATAGCCAAAATACAAAGCAAAGATATAGCATTGAACCGACATTTAATGATAAAGGTGGTGAAGAAACAGTGGTACAAGAAAGAAACTATACTCCATTTGATGGAAAAGAGAATGACTGGGTTTCATTTGCAAAACAACAGGCGGAGTTTTATAGAAATGCAGGACAGTACATAACAAATCTTCAGATAGATATTAAAGAGATAGAGGCAGAGATTGAGGATATAATGGGTGTTTCAGAGCATAGTGAAGTGACCAAAATGCAACCTGTAGAGAATGAGCAGGAAGAGAAAATGCATGTGGTAGAATACAGTTGAAGGAGGCGATGATTATGGCAAGAACAGCAAATGTGTTTGCTCGAGTTGAGCCTGAACTTAAAGAACAGGCTGAAAGTGTATTAGATCAGTTAGGAATTCCAATGTCAAATGCAGTAGGAA
>URMF01000071.1 GCA_900548855.1 uncultured Eubacteriales bacterium | reverse complement strand
AGCAAGACTGCTTTTTCGTTTACACCAACTCCGATTGTTTCCTTAACAATTTGTATGTATGATAAATCTAAACAGTATTCTAGCAACATTTCCTGAGTGGGGGCAGAAAGTGCCCCCACTTTCACTATTTGGGGGCGAAAAGCGCCACCATATATCATAAATGATGGATTCAAGGGAAAAATCCCTTGCTAGAACAGCATTTGGATGGAGACATCTCTAATGCGTATCTAGCCGTCAACCTAAGAAGTATCAAGGCAGCCAAAACAGCAGATTAATCATGCAACATTTCCTAATGGTTAATTAAATTGAATAGAAATTAAACACTGTTCAATTGAGCAATCTATATGAATCTGATATGCTGAGTATACAAAAGCTTTTGAATTTTTTTAGGAGATGAAGCAAATGGATATAGGCGTTGTTATAAAAAAATATAGAAAAGAAGCTGGTATGACGCAGGAGGAGATGGCAAACAGATTAGGCGTGACGACACCGGCTGTAAACAAATGGGAGAATAGTAATTCCAAGCCGGATATTGAACTGCTGGCACCAATTGCGAGACTGCTTGATATTTCGCTTGATACATTACTTTCTTTTCATGAAAATCTTTCAGATACTGAAATCGAAGAAATTATCAGGAAGATGGACAGGATGTTTTCAGAAGAAGGCTATGAAAAGACTTATGAATGGGCATTGAGGCTTATAAAGGAATATCCGAATTGTAATATGCTTATCTGGCAGACTGCGGTAATGCTTGATGCAAGAAGAATAACGGATAAATGCACGAATCCGGAAAAATATGATAAACAGATTAACGCATGGTATGAGCTGGCACTACATGATGAGAATGAAGAGATACAGCATCATGCAGCAGATTCTCTATTTGGATTTTATTTACGTAAGAAGGATTATGCCAAGGCAGAAAAATATCTGGACTATTTTTCAGAACACGATCCTATGAAAAGTTGTTATCAGGGAAGATTACTCCAGGAGCAGGGAAAAATCAAAGAAGCATATGAGAAATATGAAAATGTTATTTTATCCGGCTTTAGTACACTTAATTTTGTGCTTTCCACAATGGCTGGACTGGCATTGCGGGAAAATGATATCGGTTATGCGAGATTTCTGTCAGGGAAAGTACAGGCAGTTGCTCATACATTGGAAATGGGAAAATATAATGAGTATTCGCCAATGCTTGATATTGTATGTGCAGGGAAAGATGTAGAGGGAACATATAAGGTGGTAAAACATCTTCTTGATAACGTGGGTACTATGTATGATTTTAGAAAGTCCGATTTATATAAGCATATGAAATTCAGGGATATTGATGAAGTTATATTAGATAATGTAAAAGAAAAACTTCTTGAAGGATTCAGGAATGAGGAAGAATTCGGCTACATGACAGGATATGAACCATGGGAAAAATTAATCTTTGACAGATAAGTTTTTTGAAAACTGCCGTTTGGTAAAATCCATTCCATTTTTAAAAGCCTTGCGATAAAATATGTTCTGTGAATCGTTCACAGTATTATATTTTGAGGAGGCTTGGCAATGAACAAGGATTTTGAACGCTGCTGCAGCTTTCTTGCAGACATGATTATTAAATTTGCACCAGAGATAAGAGATGCCCTGCTTATGGATATTATCATGACATGAAATTAGATGATATCAACAAGTGCATTGATTGGATGATTAAGAAAGATTACCTCAGGATTAAGTATGATTATCGCCTTCCGTTATTAGTGTTTTCAGAAAAGGGATGGGAAATAGAGAAAGAAACATTTGCGGAAGAGCTTTATCAGAGATTTTGTCTGGATATAAAAGAAAAGAATGCCCGTGTCATTTTTGAAATGAAAGATGTAAACAGGCAGGTTGTCATGCTTGTTCTTGATAAAATAGAAAAAGACGGAACAGAGGAATTCTTAACCTGTTTAGAAGCATGGAAGCTGATGGAAGTAAAGAAGGTTGCAGCTCGGATTGCAGAGGTTGAAAATACGATTAAAAACAGAGCAAAGCTATCTGAGTAGAAAAGAGTAAGAATTTATAGAGAGCTGGAAAGTGAGGTAAGTTGATATGGCAAATGATATCGTTAACTATCAGGATGTGATTACTGACATAAAGGGAATTATTTCATCTGGTCGTGAAGTGGCTTATAATGCAGCAAATAAGGCTATGGTGCTTACCTACTGGCATGTTGGTAAGCGTATCGTGGAGCAGGAACAGGCAGGAAAAGAAAGAGCATAATATGGTCAGGCTTTAATTGAGGCATTAGCGGATGAACTTACAAAAGAATATGGAAAAAGTTTTTCAAAAAGAAATCTGCAATATTTTCGTAAATTTTATCTTGCTTTTCCAGATGAGCAGATTGTGAACGCATGCGTTCACAATCTGAATTGGACACATTTTAGAGCACTTTTACGTGTTCCGGATGAAAATGCAAGAATGTGGTATATGAACGAAGCTGCACAGGAAGGCTGGAGTTCAAGAACTTTAGATAGAAATATCAGCACACAATATTATTACAGATTAATGCAGTCACCAAAGAAAGATGCTGTTATGAATGAAATGCTGCAGAAAACAGCGGAAAATCAAAGAAATAAATTTGAACTCCTAAAAAGTCCGATTGTTGCAGAGTTTCTTGGATTCAAAAATGAAGATTCTTATATTGAAAGTGATTTGGAATCAGCTATTTTAACACATATCAGGGACTTTCTTATGGAGATGGGAAAGGGATTTGCTTTTGTTGCCAGATAGCAACATATTGTTACTGAGACAGAAGACTATTTTATTGATCTTGTTGATCTTGTTTTCTATAATATTGAGTTAAAATGTTATGTGCTTATAGATTTAAAAATGGGGAAAATCACTCATCAGGATGTGGGACAGATTGATATGTATGTCCGGATGTACGATGAACTGAAATGTAAGGAGGGAGATAATCCTACACTTGGTATATTACTTTGTGCGGAAACAGATGAGGATATAGCAAGGTATTCTGTGCTACATGATAATGATAGACTTTTTATGTCGAAATATCTCACATATCTGCCAACAAAAGAGCAGCTGAAAGCAGAGATAGAAAGACAGAAAGAAATATTTTATATGCAGCATCCGGCATTGTCTGAAAACGATAAAGAAGGTATGGAAGAATAACAAAGCATATCATGCAATTCAGTTGTATGGAATTATGGATAATTGAAATAGACAGATTTTTAGACACAGGAGATGAAAAGCTATGAAAAAACAGCAGAAATGCTATATATACACAAGAGTTTCCACTTCCATGCAGGTAGAAGGCTACAGCCTTGATGCACAGAAGGACAAGCTTAGAAAATACGCAGATTATCAGGAAATGTCTATCGTCGGTGAATATTCTGATGAGGGTAAATCTGGTAAAAGTGTGGAAGGCAGACCACAGTTTAAGCAGATGCTTGCGGATATAGAAAGTGGCAAAGACAATGTTGATTATGTGTTGGTATTTAAGCTGTCACGCTTTGGAAGAAATGCTGCAGATGTTTTATCATCATTGCAGAAAATGCAGGATTATGGGGTTAATCTTATCTGTGTAGAGGATGGGATTGACAGCTCAAAGGATGCCGGAAAGCTGATGATATCTGTGTTATCTGCGGTAGCAGAGATAGAGCGTGAGAATATCCTTGTTCAGACAATGGAAGGCCGCAGACAGAAAGCGAGAGAAGGCAAATGGAACGGCGGATTTGCACCATATGGCTATCAGCTGGTAAATGGTGAGCTTATTATTGCAGAGGATGAGGCAGAGATTATCCGTATTATATATGATAAATTCGTCAATACAACGATGGGAATGGCTGCGATAGCTGCATTTTTAAATAACAGTGGTTATAAGAAAAAGCTTCGCCAGAATAACACAATTGAAGGCTTTTCTACATCATTCGTCAAAGGTGTGCTGGACAATCCGATATATTGCGGTAAGCTTGCATTTGGAGGAAGAAAAAATGAGAAGATTCCGGGTACAAGAAATGAATATCATATCGTAAAACAAAAGGAATACATGTTAAATGATGGAATCCATGAGGCAATCATATCAGAAGAAATGTGGAATCAGGCACACAGAAAGCGTCAGGAGACAGGTGTTTTACAGGTAAAAACACACAGCCTTGAACATGAGCATATTTTATCTGGAATTATCAAATGTCCTGTCTGTGGAAGTGGTATGTATGGCAATGTAAACCGCAAGAAGCATCCGGATGGAGGCTATTATAAGGATTATTTCTATTATGCCTGCAAACACAGGAAGCTTGTGGACGGACACCGCTGTACTTATAAAAGACAGTGGAATGAGGACAGGATTAATGCGGCAGTTGAGGAAATTATCCGCAAATTTGTGAAGAATCCAAAGTTTGAGCAGGAAATCCGTAAGCAGATAGGAAGCAGCATTGATACTTCGGAGCTTGATAAGGAATATGATGGATTAAAAGACAGACTGAGCCAGACAACCGGGGCAAAAAACAGGCTTGCTGACCAGATGGATCATCTATCTGTGTCGGATAAGAATTATGACAAAAAATATAATGACATGCAGGAACGTTTGGACAAGCTATATGATGAAATCACTGATATTGAGGATGCCATGGAAGAAGTCGAAACAAGACTATATAATATCAGGCAGGACAAAATCTCAGAAGATAATGTTTACCAGTTCCTTTTATTCTTTGATAAGTTGTATGATAAATTTACAGATCTGGAAAAGAAGACATTTTTGAAGAGCTTCCTGTCTGATGTGTTTATCTATGAGGAAGAGCAAAAGGATGGCAGGATATTAAGAGGTCTCCGGTTTAAATTTCCGATATATATGAATGGCAGAAATGTGCTTGGTGTGGATTGGGACAACAAAAGTACAGATGAAAGTACGGTCCTGTTGCAAAGAAGAGGTGCTGACCCGGCACATTAAAGAAAGGGTAAAACGAAAAGAAAACAGAAAATAGAGGGAAGACATTAGAGTGCAATCATTTAGGTATGAGGAACACGATAATGTCTTTTTTATGTCTTAAATACGACTTGTTACAGATAATGTACGACTTATTACAGTTGTGATGATTTGCAGGATAGTTTTTGTTAGAGTCATGGCAGGGAGGAAAGAGAATATTGTAATCGATTGGTGAAAAAGCTATACTTATCCCATTTGAAATTCTAAAGAATATTACTGTTAACTGTATTCAGAAATTGGTGGGATAAGGGATGAGAAAGGTAAGAAAAATTGAAGTGCCCAAAAAGGATACTGTCAGAAAATTGCGGGTGGCAGCATATTGTCGTGTCAGTACGAAATATGAGAGCCAGAAAAGCAGCATTGAGTTACAAAAAGATTATTATGAGGGTTATATTAAAGCACACCCCAACTGGTTGTTTGCGGGTGTATATGCAGATTATGGAAGTCGGGTCAGGATTGATAAGAGAACAGAGTTTCAGAAAATGATACAAAAAGTAGTGAATGGTGAAATGGACTGTATCATTACCAAGTCTATCAGTAGATTTTCAGGGAACACAGTGGATATGTTGCAAACAATACGGTTGTTGAAAGAGAAGGGAGTAACGGTATGGTTTGAAAAAGAAAATATCAGAAGTGCGGATGAGAACATTGAACTGGTTATTACGATACATACAATGCTTGCACAGGAGGAGATTAGAAATATGAGCGAAAATATACAGTGGGGATTTAAGCGAAGATTTGAACAGGGAATTACCTTGAATAATTATAAGTATTTTTACGGATATGATGTAATTAATGGAGAACTTGTTATAAATGAGCAGCAGGCAGCAGTAGTAAGGGATATTTATGAATGGTATTTGCAGGGGATGTCATTAGGGCAAATTAAGAAGAGGTTAGAAGAGAAAAAGATTAAGACTGCATCAGGAAAAGATGTATGGAGTAAGTCCGTTATTCAGGAAATGCTATGTAATGAAAAATATATGGGAGACTGTATGTTACAGAAATATTTTACGGAGGATTACTTGTCAGGAAAGAAAGCAAAGAATATAGGTCAGAGAGATAAATATTATGTGCATGATAGTCATGAGGGAATTATTTCAAAAGAAAAGTTTCTGGAAGTGGCTTGTGAGATGAATCGAAGGAAGAATTTAGCAGTAAAAAATGATGATGAAATCGTAAAAAAGGGCCGGAAATATAATCCGCAGAATGTCCTGGGCAATATCTTGGAATGCGAAGAATGCGGAGCTGCATTTCGTAGACGAACGGAAAGAGGGAAGGTGGTCTACCGGTGTGCAACCAGAATGGAAAAGGGGAGAGAGGCATGTAAGGAGTCACCGACTGTTGGAGAAGAATGGATTAAAGAGGAACTTGGAAAGAGAGTCTGCGGAGGGGAGTATGATGAAGAGGTTGTCAGGAAGAAAGTGGACAAGGGTTTAGTGGCCAAGGATGGAGAGGTAAAAATAGTGTTTAGAGACTAGTACAGCGAAAAATAAGTTTCTAATACATTGACGCTGAATGATTGTTTCATTTGCAAGGCGGAGGAATGAGGCGTAGCGGTGGCTACGTCGATTGACGACAACGCAGCAGATGAAAAATCAGGCAAGTCAAGGTGTCAGTTATTTATTATTCGGTGTAATAGTGGCTATTTTTTGAGAAAATGACCACTAATTAACCAGTAGATAGTTTACCTTTTGATTATTTAAAAATATGAGATGCAAGTCTTCGAAAGATTTGGAGTTTTTCTTCTGTTCATTTTGTCTTTAATGAAATTGACAATGATAATATAAAGTGATAGATTAAAAGTGTTAGCACTCTTTTATGTTGAGTGCTAACGAAGAGAAGGCTATGCTAAATATATGCAAAGGGCAAAGACTGGTAAAATATATGTTTCTAAGGATCCACAAAAATTGAAACATTATTATAAAGAAAACGAAAGTGTCAACATAAGAAATGCAGTTTATATAAATATTGAAGTAGATGATTTTCTGTTTCCGCCAGATGCACGATGTGTAGATATAAATGAATATTTCCAAAGTATATTAAGATATGTAGATGCAAAAGAATTTCAAGCAATTAGTTCTAAAATAAGCAGTGATAAACTAATGATTTTTGCAGTTAAGCAACCGAATGGTGTAAGCACGATTTTAGGATTTTTACTTGAAAAATGTATGATTTCTTTTGAAAATGCTGTCTGTAGATTACAGTCAGTGAGTCAGATTACGCCAATTCTAATTGACAGAATTGACAAACAATATTTAATGACTCGTTCAAATGAAGTTAGTAATATTTTGATGAACAAAAAAGTTCTATTAATAGGATGTGGTTCTTTGGGTGGGTATATTGCTAATGAGTTAGTAAAAGCAGGTATAGAAAAGATGATGTTGCTTGATGCGGATCATTTGTACGAGAACAATGTTTTTAGGCATTTGCTTGGATTAGAATATGTAGGCCAATATAAATGTGTGGCTTTACAGAACTATCTCGAAAAAAATATTCCGGATTTGAAAATTTCATCATTGGCAGAAAAGATAGAGGAAGCAGTACAGGAGGAAAATATTGAATTTGGCGAATATGATTTGATTATATCCGCGACGGGCAACCATAATGTGAACAGATGGATTAATCAGTATGTGATGTCAAATAAGCTGATGGTACCGGTTGTTTATGCGTGGAATGAGGTGTTAGGGTTGGGAAATCATGTGGCATATATTGAATATGGGAATGCTGGATGCTATGAGTGTTTTATAGGACGAGATGAAGATACTGGGGAGCTATATGATCGTACAGCCTATTGTCGGTCAGGACAAAAGGTCGTTCAAAAAGTTACAGGTTGTGGAAGTTCTTTTATACCTTACGGCTCTACCATATCCCTTAAAACAGCCGGTATGTGTGTTGATACTATAAAAAAGATTTTTGAGGGCAGATATTCAGATAATGTAATTATTTCAGCAAAGGGTGATGACTATCATTTTAAGAGATCCGGGTTACAGGTTTCGAATAAATATTTGAATCAAAAAGACAGCATCGTGGAATGCAGTGGAAAACTCTTTGCTCAACCGAAATGTCAATTTTGTGGAGAAAAGTATGGTAATTGAATATGGAGACAGAAAGATAAAATTTTGTAATAATATATTGCAAGTCATGCAGAAATATGTACAAAGTGAACGGAAATCTTGCGAAGCTGGAGGAATTTTAATTGGACGGGAGAATTGCGGCAATTCAAATTTGATTATCGAGTTTATTACAGAGCCAATGGCCGCAGATCAAAGAAGTAGAAGTAGATTTCTGCGCAAAGATAAAAGACACCTCGATTTTTTTAAAAAGCTATATGAAGAAAATGAGGGTGTATATGGTTATATGGGTGAATGGCATACACATCCGGAAAATATTCCTCAATATTCATTTATAGATTCAAACAATTGGAAAAAAATTGGGAAAGAAATGAAGGGTGGTATTCAATATCACATTATTGCTGGAATTCAGGAAGTGGGTATTTGGGAATATAATGCTGTTCAAAAGAGAATCACTAAAATATGTAGTGTAGATTGGAAAGGAATTCTGAAAGAAAATGAAACAATTATTTAAAAAATTGCAAGAGAGTGCTCGTTCCATAGTGGAAACTATTGGTCTAGTAATAGCCTTTTTAATACCCTATATAATAAATGTTAAAGGATTAATTGCATTATGTTTTGAAAATGTGTCTGTAGATTTTGATAACATAGGATATTACCTTTTGCTAAATACCGAAAATTGGGTTATTAGTATAGTACTTGTGTTCTCAGCATTGCTTTGGGTTAGAAAATTTAATAAGGAAAAGATTTTTAATACCAAAAATGTTTATCATAATTACCCTTATCTATGGTACTGGTTTTGTGCGAAAGTTCTGGGATATCAAACTTGTAATTTAAAATTGGTTCCTCCATATTTACAATTCAAGCTAGTATTAAATGATACTTTTTCAAGTTACAATGTTGGAGAAGAAGATGATTACCCAGTAATAGAAGATGAAGAAATAGAAATTAAAAAAGCAAATTTTGTTCAGGTATCAGACGAAGTGAATTTAGTTCTTGCGGATACATATCCTATTGAAAACCAACAGCTGCCGATTGTAAAACGAAGATTATCAACAATTACAATTAATCGCATGCGTCCAAATGTATCCAGATATTATAGCCCACAGTTTATAGCGAAGATTGTGGATGAGGTAAGAAATTTACCAAGAAACGTGACTGATATAAATGTTTTTCCTACAACAAATCCTAAACATGCATTGAAGATTGCAAGGGATGTTTTCAAACTGGCAGAACGGGGCAATATTAAAAAATTAGTTGTTTTTCCACAGGAGAAAACAGGAATCAGAAAATTCGCAAGAAAGGGTAAAGTTGTTTATAATAACAAGTAATGTTTTCAATGCTGTGATAAAGGATGCATTGGAAAGTAAAATATTTAGAAGAGCATAAAGAAGAGGTTGGATAAAGTTATTTGGCATTAAATGAAGCGTTTTAGCATATACTATAGTGGCTGTAGAAACCGCTTGACATGAAGTTCAAAGTCGAGTAAGATGAATACAGTGATCGCGTTGCAGAAACCTGTGAGGCCTGCGACCGGGGGAGAACCTGCGGGGTCTCCTCTTTTTTACTTTAAGGAGACATTGTGTATGCCAAAGATTTTTTTGAGTTATGATCAGCAAATAGAAAAACTGAAGAATGAGAAAAATCTGCAAATTGATGATGAGGCATATGCTAAAGAGATTTTAAGGCAGACAAGCTATTATTCATTAATTGGAGGGTATAAGGATATCTTTAAAAATCCAACAACTAAGAAGTATAAGGATGGAACGAAATTTGAGGATATTGTAGAGTTATATTATTTTGATGAATCTTTAAGGCAGTTGTTTTTGAAATATCTTATCAAAGTAGAAAACGAAATAAAATCACAAGTCTCTTACTATTTTACAGAGAAGAATGGTGAGAACCAAAAAGAATATCTTGATACTGCAAATTACAATTATGTAGGCAGAAAAAATCAAAGAGATATTGACCGTTTAATAAAGATATTAGAAGGATACGTTACAAAACCGACAGATTATCATTATATAAATCATGCACAGAAAAAATATGGAAATGTTCCATTATGGGTACTGACGAACGCGTTGACATTTGGAAATATTTCCAAAATGTATATGTTGCTTCCACAGGATATACAGATTAAGATTAGCAGGAATTATTCTTGCATTAACGAAAGTCAAATGATTTCTATTTTGGCTGTAATGGTAAAATTCAGAAATGTCTGTGCGCATGGTGAGCGATTATTTACTTATAGAACTACCGATAGTATCCCGGATTTTCCGTTACATATGAAGTTAAAGATTGCTCAAAAAGGTACACAATATGTGAATGGAAAAAATGATTTGTTTTCGGTTGTGATTGCTTTAAGATATATGCTGAGCGATGGCTGGTACAAGGAATTTATAAAGGAGCTTAAAGCACTTATTGATAAATACCTGAAGAAACATGATAGTATATCAGAACATGAATTATATGAAAGAATGGGTTTCCCGGAAAACTGGAGAAAGATAACCCGATACAGAAAACAATAAAATATAAAATGGCCAGAATCAAGCCTCCAAGTCTCCAAAAGATTTGGAGGTTTTCTTCTGCCCATTTTTCAGGAAAGGAATTTCAGAAACAAACAATCTGTGGTACAATATCCTCG
Organism: uncultured Eubacteriales bacterium; assembly: GCA_900548855.1. Lineage (GTDB taxonomy): Bacteria > Bacillota > Clostridia > Lachnospirales > Lachnospiraceae > CAG-590. The sequence goes on along the minus strand of URMF01000071.1, from coordinate 3,209 downwards.
AAGTTATACAGGCAGGAAAGTACCATAGGGAAAGAGCAGAGTACAAATCACACATAAGCAATCCGGCTTATATCTCAAAAACAAATCTAATCTTTTTCTATGGCAAGGGCAAAGTGCTGCACCTTGCTTATTTTTGCAGATCCGATAGAGGGCTGTTGCATCATTTTAAATCCAAGGCTTAACGAAAAAGCCAAGGGATGTGCATCTTTATTGCACACTCATGGCATGTTGAGACGGTATGCTTATTGTCCAAACTTCATGAAGCGAAGCATCATGTGAATGTGAGACTGGATATGGATGAACTGGATTTGACATCTGCGGAGAGTAAGGCAACCTATGAGGAAATCAAAGCATACGTGGCTGAGCATAATGATGGAATGAAAGTTTCAAATCTGTATATTGCACAGGTTAAGGCTAAGTATGGGATTATAGAGAGAGAAAATTATAACAAGCCTAAGTCAGATGATGCCAGACAGCCTAAGTGCCCAAAGGAGAAGGAAGAGGCAATAGTAGAAGCGTTGAAAGCTTTTAAGATGATTTAGTTTAGGAGTATGACGATATGAGGGTTTTATTAGGAACAACAAATCCATCAAAGGTAAAAAGATTTTCGGATTTGTTAAAAGGGTATGATATTGAATTTATTACTTTAAGAGATATCGAAGTTATAGAAGAACCTAAGGAAATGGGGAATACACCAGAAGAAAATGCTATTATGAAGGCAGAGCTTTATGGACAATACTTTGATGTTGTTATTTGTAATGATTCTGGATTATATTTTGAAGAACTGGATTTTGAGGATTTGCGTCAGCCGGGACTAAATATTAGAACACCTATGAATATGGATAGACTGTCAGATGAAGAGATGATTGATTACTATTCAAAACTTATTGCAGGGCTTGGAGGTAAAGTCACAGCATATTACCTAGATGGAATTGCAGTTTATAATCACGGAGTAATTTCATCGTTTATGGACAATATGGCAGCTCAAAAAAACGGATTATTCTATATGATTGATAAAGCTTCATCAAAAAGATTTGAAGGATGGCCTCTTGATTCATTATCAATCAATAAAGAAAACGGCAAATATTTTGTTGATGGAAGTATTGAAGAAAGCAAAGAAAATATCATAAAAGATCAATATCAAAAGAGTGTCGTAGATTTTTTGATTAAGTCTTTACATATAGCATAGTATAGGAGAAATGAGACAACTGGAGTTTCCTGAGAATATTCAGGCAATTGTCGGCGGAAAAGAATATTCGCTAGATAATGCTGTCTTAAAAATCTGGCCGGAAAGTGAAGAAACAAAAGGAGCACTTTGCGTTGAAATGGAAGGTGTTGGTTTGTTTACAATAGCTAATTATAGAAAATGTGTGGCAACAGGTATATATGTTATTTCTGATGTGTATTCAGAGAATGGTTGGAAACTTGGATGGGAAGGCAATGATATTAAAAGAGCTGTTGGTGCTGTTATTGATATGATAATTGAGTCTATAAGATAGATTGGAGTGTGGTAAGATAGTCGTGAAGTTTGAAAATGTTTATTTTATTAATGGGACAGCATATGCTGGAAAATCCACAATGGTAAAACTTCTGGCAGAAAAATATGACGGAATCGCCTGCGAAGAAAATTATCAGGATAGACTTTTAGAAAATTTGGATACCAAGGAGTTTCCTAATCTTACTTACACAAGAGATTTACAGGATTGGGGTGAATTTGTCAGAAGAACTCCAGATGAATATGAGGCGTGGGTAAATGGAGTTACGAAAGAATGTACTGTCTTAGAAATTGAAATTTTAAAGGATTTAGTTTCCAGAACAAAGAAAAAAATATTTGTAGATACTAATATTTCGGTTGAAATTTTACATGAAATTTCAGATGAAAATCATGTTTTGATTATGTTAGCAGATCCGAATATTTCTGTGCAGAGATTTTTTGAAAGACCAGATAAGGAAAAACAGTTTTTATATCAGTTGTTATTGAAAGAAGATAATCCAGAGGATGCTATGATAAATTTCAGAGAATGTCTGAAAAGAGTTAATTCACAGGAAAGATATATGATGTTTCAAAAATCTGGATTTAATGTAATAACAAGAGACGAAAACCGTAGTATTGATGAGACATTTGCTTTGGCAGAAAGTATGTTTGGATTAAATCGATAAAGTAGATACAATGTCTGAGAATGTTAATGCGGAGCAAGGTGTTAGTGCGCATTGACAGACTTTTGGTAAAGCCGGTTCCGGTGGCGGTGAAAATGATGCCGGATGCTGAGATGGAACCGCTATATGATGGTGCGAAAAAAATGATTCTGGTTGATGATGTGGATAATCGGCAGTTTCTGTGTGAATTGGTTGAGAGCATGTGGGAAGAATTGCCGAAGAAGAAAGAGAAAAAGTTGAGAAAAAGTGCAAGTAAGACTTGACAAAAACGAACAAATATTCTATATTTAACTGCGGAGATTTTATACCCAAAAGCAGAAAATAGGAATGTACAAATGGAGCTCAAACCCTTGTGGTTTGGGCTTTTTCTAATTTTGTAGAAAATCTGAGAATAACTATTTCTAAAAAGTCAATTATCATTTTGTAATGGAAAATGGACAGAATTATTCACAAAACTGTTTGTACAATACTAACAAATTTTTGAGCGTATATAGTCTTGTAAAAGTGGCAGCATGGCAATCGAGTAACATCGGTTGCCTTTTTTGTTGCCTATTTTTAGAAAGTCATTAAATGCCCTGATAGAGCGATTTCTAAAAAACAAAGTAAAAAGAGTGGAGGAAATGCAAAGTGAAAGAGTATTCAAAAGGTATTTATGTGAAATTTAAACCGGAGGAGGTGGAAATATTGCATGATCAGATGAAGGAAGCCGGAGTTCAAAATATGAGTGCGTATATCAGGAAGATGGCGATAAACGGGTATGTAATAATCCCTGAATGGCCTGATTTGAACCGGGTAATATCTTTACATGCAAGGATTAGTAATAATCTCAATCAGTATGCTAAGAAAGCAAATGAAACGGGGAAGTTGTATGAAGAGGATATTGCAGAAATAAAAATGATGAATAATGAGCAAACAGAACTTCTGAAAAAGGCACTTGAAGCAGTTATTCATCTATATGAGGAAGATTCAAAAAAGAGAAAGTGAATTGATAAAAAGCGTTAGCGTGGCTCTGCGGTTTATCCGCAGTTCGAGGGGAGTGGGGTGCAAGACGT
>URMF01000070.1 GCA_900548855.1 uncultured Eubacteriales bacterium | reverse complement strand
CTACCGCCTGCTTCTGCAGGGAAACGGCACCGTGACACTCTATCTTCCCGAGCCGCTTTGTGCCGCCAGGGTATTTGTGGACGGCATAAATCTTGGAGGACCCGGAGAAACCGCACCTGAACGGTATTCCCCTCTCATTCGCGATACCGCATATTCCTTTGCCATTAATCAATCCACAGAGCTTATTATACAGGTTTCCAACTATTCCCATTACTATGGCGGTCTCTGGTATCCTCCTGCAATCGGGACTCCTGACAGCATCAGCCATCTTACCGCTTACCGCATCCTCTTTTACGGGCTGCTGTTTTTCACATCCCTGACCCTGTCACTGTTTTGTATGGTATTCAAAAAGGACGAGCCCTCTTCGCCCATCCTTTTCTATTTTGGCATGCTGAGCCTGTCCTTTGCCCTGCGGATTTGCTATCCGTTCCTACGGCTTGCGGGAATTCCACTGATACGCTCCCTGTATGCCTTAGAAGACTGCATGGCATTAACCGGGCTTATGTTTGCCCTGCAGATTGCCTTTTCCCTCTTCCTGCCTGAAAAATACCGCAGGCTGCACAGCTTCGTCCGCATGGTCACACTCGGAATGTGTGCTGTCTCCGTCATCCTGCCTGTCTTCATCCTGCCCGCCTTCCCCACCCTGGTACAATGGTACGGTGCTCTCATTTCCTGGTATAAGGTTTTTGCCGCCATCCTCCTCACCGGCTCCGCATTTTGCGGATGCCTGACCGGACGTCCCCACATCCTGATTCCACTTGCGGCGTCTGCCGTAAACGGTGTCTGCCTTCTTTACGGTGTCCTGGCAATCGGGCATTTTGAACCTGTCATCGGCGGCTGGCCGGAGGAATACGGTGCCTTCGGCATGGTTGTCGCCTTTGCCATACTGATGGTACAGAGAAACCGGGATATCATGGCGGAAAATGTCCGGCTGAATCTCCACCTTCAGGAAGAGGTGGAGGAAAAGACATTCCATCTGCATCAGCTTCTCTCCGAACGGGGACAGCTCATCACCGAGCTTGGACACGATATGAAATCCCCCCTTACCTCCCTGTCCAACATGGCACAGATTATTCGCAGCAATGATATCATGCTGGACCCGAATTCCAGAGAAAAAATGTCCTATATTGAGGAGCAGTGTGCACTTTTATCCCACCGGCTGCAGTCCATCCAGACCCTGGTATCCGAGGCAGGCACCCCGCCTCATATGGAAGCCCTTGACTTAAACCGGTTTCTTGCTGATTTTCACTACAGTATCTGCCCTGTTATTGAGATGAGCGGACCGGATTTTTATTACGAGGCTTCCGGGCAAGCCTGCCGGATTATGGCAGACCCGGAGAAATTATCCCGTGCTCTGGAAAATCTGCTATACAATGCCGCAGATTTTACTCCTGCCGACGGAAACATCACCCTCTCCCTAAAGCAGGAAAATGGATTTGCCTGTATTCATGTATCGGATACCGGCTGCGGTATACCGGAAAAAGAGCTTTCCCATATCTTCCAGCGCTTTTATACCACCCGCAGGGAGGAAGGCGGACAGGGGCTTGGGCTTTCCATTGCAAAGACGATTATCACCGAGCATCAGGGAGAGATTTCCGTAACGTCAGAGGAAGGAAGGGGTACGACCTTTGTGGTTCGGATTCCGTTGTACTGCGGTTCCCATACCTGAAAAATTGTCATGTGAAGCAAAAGCTTACTCTATACCGGAAAACAGCTGCCTCCGACAAACTCCCTTAATATACTATTGTTTGGTATATTCTCTGAACTGACGCCCAGAAAATAATCCAGAAACTTTAAGAGCCTTTTTGCTTCCTGGTATTCCTTCGCTTCCGGTGGAATTGCAAAGAGCAGCGGCTCCACATAAGGCTTGATTACACTTAGTTCATATATCAGGGCAGAATTAAACATGGCATCTGCCTCCTCCTGATACGGAAAAATGTTCTGCTCCTCTCCACGCCTTACAGAATCCCACATGGCAATGGTGGCCTGGGCACTATTGCCCCTGGTTCTGGCATCCCTTACAATTCTCCGTATCAAACGCCCGTCTGTTGTAGCAATCCGGTTATGCTCATCCACATTTAACTGGGTAAGGGCACTGATATATATCTTAAATTTGCTGTCGTCTGGCAGACCTGCCGACATCTTCGGATTCAATCCGTGAATTCCCTCTATTACAAGCACATCATTTGCTCCCATTTTCATAGTGTTGCCCTTGTATTCCCTTTTCCCAATCCGGAAATTAAAGGTAGGCACCTGTATCTCCTCTCCCTGCAACAGACACATCATGTCCTCATTAAATTTCGCTATATCCACTGCTTCTATACACTCAAAATCATAATTTCCATCCGCATCTCTCGGGGTATGCTCCCTGTCTACAAAATAATTGTCCAGTGCAACGGGATGAGGGGACATGCCCATTGCCCGCAGCTGGATACTCAGCCTGTGGGAAAATGATGTCTTGCCAGACGAGCTTGGTCCTGCAATCAGAATAACCTTCTTGTCTTCCTCTTTTATCCGGGATGCAATTTCTGCTATATTCTTTTCCTGTAACGCTTCCTGTACCAGCATTAAATCATTAATTTCCCCATTGGCAATGGCATCATTCAAGCCGCCCACTGTGTCCACATTCAGCATAACCCCCCATTCATCCGACTGCTTTAACACAGAGAACAGCTTATGCTGTGGCTTAAATTCTGGCAAAACATCCGGATTCTTCCGTTCCGGCATCTGCAAAACAAAACCTTCCTCAAAAGCAATTAATGCAAAGCGTTTCAGATACCCGGTGGAAGCGACCATAAAACCATAATAATAATCTTCAAAACCATCCAGACGGTATACATTTGCGTTGGAAGCCCTGCGGTATTTAAACAGCTGTACTTTATCTTTTCTACCCTGTGCTTCAAAGCGCTTCATTAAATCATGGGAACGGTAGGTGCTTTTTATAATTGGAATATTCTTATCCACAAGCTCCTTCATCTTCTCTGCCACCTCATCAAGAAGCGCCTGATTTACAGAAGCACCTTTGCTTTCAAGCTCACAGTAAAATCCTTTTCCCAGTGAAAACAACACCCGTATACGGCCTGTGGTTCCTTTAGTTCTCAGCACCTCACGGAACGCTGTCATCATCATTAAAATCATGCTCCTCTTATAAGTATCATATCCGATTTTATCTACCGTAGAAACAAACTCAATGACAGCAGGTTCCTCTATCGTTTTATGTAGTTCGGAAAGGTGTCCGTTTACATAGGCAAGTACAATTTCTCCCTCGGCACAGACACCATATTTTTTTGCAACATCCTCTAAACGAATCCCTTTTTTTACCTGATATTCCTTTTCATCAATTGTAACGGTAATCATATATAAATCCCTCCTTCAACCAGCTTTTTTCTTCTGTATTTTATCCTATACTATTCAATGTTTATACTAAACCTGCCGCTTATAATATCTGTACCGGACAACCCATATCTGCCTCAACAATTTCGATTGTATCCTCTCCAAAAGTCTCCCTCAAATATTGGCTGATATAGGAAATGAAAATATGCTCCAGACCATAATGGGTTGCGTCAATTACCGTCATCCCCATATCCATGGCATCCAGCCCTTCATGATGCCCATAATCCCCTGTAAGATACAAGGAATAACCCTGTTGCTTCACAGCTTTCATTTCACTCTTACCGGAACCGGGCATCACCGCAATCCGGTCAAATATCTGCTCTGCTTTTTCTCTGCTCTGATAAAGCATCACAAAGGGCAGATGAAACATTTTTTTCACATATTCCGCCACCTCTCTTGCCGTCATTGGTTTCGGCAGTCTGCCATACCGTCCCATTCCCTCCTGTGTATTTCCACTGTATTCAATGGGACTTACCTCCGAGAGGTTAAGATACCGGCTGCCGGCTGCAAGCTCTGCCATGCCGCCCACAGCATCAAAATTCGTATGCATTGCATAATAGCTAATTCGGTTTTCTGCCAGAGTTAATATCTTCTCCGACACAAACTGTTCCTCATTTACCTGCTTTATGGAGGAAAAAATCATTGGATGGTGAGTTATCAGCATATCCGCCTTCTGCTTTACCGCATAGGAAACGACTTCCTTAGAGGCATCCAGTGCTATCATAAGCTTATATACCTCCCGTTCCCGTCTTCCCACCAGCAGCCCCACATTGTCCCAATCACAGGCATACTGTCTCGGAGAAAGCCGTTCTAACGCATCTATAATCTGTTGACATTTCATTTTTCATCACCCCTTTGTTCTTTTTATAAATTTTATCCTTTTACAGAAGCTTTTCATAGTTATAGTATTTTTGAAGTGCCCATCTGTTTATTTTAATTGCCCGGTAAATAGCAGACGCACGCTCTTTTGTCCGGGCAGATATCTGCCCTTCCTCTCCGGAAAGATTGCAGGAAATTGACTCGTAAATTTTAAAAAGATTTTTCTGTTCCTTTTTTAAGTATGCAAACAATATGGCGTCCCGGTGTTCCAGATTATATCTTCCGTATTGCCAGTCTGCTTCGGTATACTGTTCTATACCCTGCGCATCCTTTTTCACATTCCAGTACTGCATTCCATCCGCTTCCACAAAGGAATCTACAATCTGGTTACATGTTCCCGGCTCTGCCTTTATTACAGTATAATATTTTCCCTCATCAATCAGCATTTTTTCCTGCACAATATGATATGCACTGCTATGTAAAAATATCCGTACTTCCTTTAAGTCTGACTGGGGTTGTAAAATCAGACTCGGACGCATTTTCTCATAATGCAGTATTTTTTCTCCACTTTCCAAAATACTTTTTACAAGCATGCCGCCCATACCGGCAATCACAACCGCATCCACCTCTCCCGGCAGCAGCTTTTCCAATCCATTGCTCAAACGCAAATCGATTTTTCCTTGAAGTCCCGCTGCTGCCACATTGCCTGCAGCAATTCCTAAAGGTCCCTGCCTCACATCCATAGCCACAACATTTTCTGCTATCTTTCTCTCTATCAGGGCGATGGATACATATGCATGGTCACAGCCAATATCTGCAACAGTAAAGGACTGCGGTGAAACCATACTCACCACAGCCTCCATTCTCTTTGATAACATGACAATTACTCCAGATAATCTCTTAATTTTCTGCTGCGGCTTGGATGTCTCAGCTTCCGGAGCGCCTTCGCCTCTATCTGGCGGATACGCTCACGGGTAACATTAAATTCCTTGCCTACCTCTTCCAGCGTTCTTGCCCGTCCATCGTCTAAGCCAAAACGAAGTCTTAATACCTTCTGCTCCCGCTCTGTCAGCGTTGACAATACCTCCACCAGCTGCTCCTTTAGCAGTGTAAATGCCGCTGCATCCGCAGGAACCGGAACATTCTCATCCTGAATAAAATCTCCTAAATGACTGTCTTCCTCTTCACCAATTGGGGTTTCCAGGGATACCGGCTCCTGTGAAATCTTCAATATCTCCCTGACACGCTCCACCGGGATATCCATCTCTTCCGCAATTTCCTCCGGGGACGGCTCCCTGCCTAACTCCTGTAAAAGCTGGCGAGATACGCGGATTAATTTATTAATAGTTTCCACCATGTGCACCGGAATACGGATAGTTCTTGCCTGGTCGGCAATTGCCCTTGTGATTGCCTGACGAATCCACCATGTTGCATAAGTGGAAAACTTATAGCCCTTGCGATAGTCAAACTTTTCAACCGCTTTAATCAGTCCAAGATTTCCCTCCTGAATCAAATCCAGAAAAAGCATTCCACGTCCCACATAACGCTTTGCAATACTCACCACTAAGCGGAGATTCGCTTCTGCCAGCTTCTTCTTTGCATAATCTCCCTGATTTATCAGTTCTTCCAGTTCCCTCTTTGTCTCCTCATCCAAATCGTCTCCTGCATCATCTAACTGAGCTCTGGCTGCGTCTCCCCCCTCCATTTTCTGGGCAAGGGTAATCTCTTCCTCCGCACTCAGCAACGGCACCTTACCAATTTCCTTTAAATACATTCGGACCGGGTCTTCAATGTTGGTTCCCTCTGGAACGGATAAATCAATCTTTTCCACAGCAAGGTCCTCATCATTTTCTACCTCTAACAGGGCATCCTCATCCGGTTCCTCTTCTCCCTCAGAAATCGTCAAAACATCCACCTTGTTTTTCTCAAGAAACTCAAATATCTTTTCCATGAGCTCTGTTGTCAGTTCAATGTCCCTGCTTGAAGCAAAGCATGCAATAATCTCAGTATCCTCAATCACATTTTTCTTTTTCCTTGCAATTGCCAGCAGTTCTTTTAGTTTCTCCTGAAATTTTGCATCTTCTGTAATGTTTGTTTTTTGTTCTTCCATCGTTCCATCCTTCCTTAATTTGACTATGTTAAGCCTTTATCTTAAATTTCTTACTTTATATTTTATCTTCTTCCTATCCGTTACTATATATTGAACATTTTTAAATGCGGATAACAATTTTATTCAATTCGCTTTTTTGTTTTAAAAGCTCACCGGTTTTTACCAAATCACCTTTTGCAGACTCCATCTGGTGCTGAATGCTGCGCTCTTTTATTTTTCGTACCAATGCCGTTATGGTTTTCGACTTTTCTTCTGCTGTTACCTCCATGTCGAAACCCTGCTGCATAATAGCAGATACTTTTTCATGCTCTTCCCTGCTCTGGTAGTGATTCATAATGGCTGCAGGCGTAACCTTACCGTCTTTTTCATACTGGCTGAATAACTCTACTGCAATATCGTGATAGACTGGCTCAAAAAAGTCTTCTGCCGATATCCTGTCCTTCAAAATATCAAACAGGGCATTCTCATTTATAAGCCAGGTTATCAAAAGGCGTTCTGCCTTTAACTGCTTCTCTTCCCTCTCCTCCTCAGAGGATTTCCGGGCGGAGCGCTCCCTGAATACCGAGGCATCCACCTTATTTACCCCTGCAATTCCATACTGGGTAACCGCCTCCTTCAGGCTGTCCGCATCTATATGGTATTTTTCCGCCACACTGTCGATATAATTTTTGCGTTCCAGCGGCTCCATGATAATGGAAAGCCTTTTTGCCGCCTCCTTCTGAAACTGGGTTCGTTCCTGAGGGTCTTCCTGATTATAATTATGTGCTAATTTTTCAATTTCAAACATTGTACCGCTTTGTGCCTGTTCAATCCGCCTCTCAAACTCCTCCGTACCCTCTGCCTGAATCAGCTCATCCGGGTCCTTATAGGGCTTTAAGGATATCACTCTCGCCGGTATTTCAAACTCCCGCATAATCTCAAGTGCACGAAGCGCTGCCTTTGTTCCCGCCTCATCACTGTCATAGGCAAGATATACCCGGTCGGTATAGCGTTTAATCAGATTAACCTGTCCCACCGTCAGCGCCGTACCAAGAGATGCCACCGCATTGTCAAACCCTGCCTGGTGCATGGATATGACATCCATATATCCCTCACAGAAAATAATCCCGCTTCTCCTGGTTTTTTTTGCAAGATTGAGACCGTAAAGATTACGGCTTTTATCAAAAACGGGTGTGTCCTGGGTATTGATATATTTGGGCTTAGCATCCCCCATAACTCTGCCACCAAAACCGATTACCCGGTTGTTGGTATCAATTATGGGATACATAACCCGGTTCCAAAACCGGTCGGATACCCCCTGCTTCTCATCAAATTTCACAAGACCGGAATCCTTTAATTCCTCATCCTGATAACCCTTACTCTTCAAATATTTATACAAATCATCCCGGTACACATCTGAAAATCCCAGACCAAATTTTGTAATGGTCTCATCCGTCAAACCTCTTTTTTTCAGATATTCCATGGCATGGGTTCCATGCTCTGTCTTTAACAGATAGTGAAAATATCCGGCAGCCAGTTTATTCATATCCTTTATCCTGGTTCGTGCATCTGCCTGGCGCTTTGCCTCTGGTGTCATGCTTTGTTCCGGAAGCTGGATTCCTGCCCTTTGCGCCAACGCCTCTACCGCCTCGGGAAAAGAAAAATTCTCATGCTCCATTAAAAATGTATAAACATTGCCACCCACGCCACAGCCAAAGCAGTGATACATCTGCTTTTCCCGGCTCACATGAAAGGATGGTGTCTTTTCATGATGAAAGGGACAGCAGGCTGAATAGGAGTTTCCCTTTCTTTTCAAGTTTACATAACTCCCAATCACATCCACAATATCATTTCGTGAGCGCACCTCTTCAATTACTTCATCTGTATAGTACAATCTGTATCACCACCTATATCTTTCCAATTCTCAATCACGTTATGTCGACATATTATGTACACTATTTATGTTAACTATTCAATGTTACCGCTTCCAACCAATTGGCTCAAAAGCCTCCTGAAACTTTAAAACTGCATAGTTATCTGTCATGCCTGCAATATAATCACATACTACAATCTCCCTGTCTTCTCCCTGTTCAATCATTTGCACATATTCCTCCGGCATCATTTCCGGATGAGAATTATAATAACTGAACAATTCCTGTAACATTCTTTTGGCCTTGCCCTCTTCTCCTTTTGCCACAGGATTCGTATAAACGGTCTCAAAAAGAAAACTCCGAAGTCCCGTCATTGCCTGGCGAATATCCGGGGAACACACAATATCCCCTTTTCCCTCACTGCTTGCAATCACATCATGTATAATCGTATTCAGCCGGTTTCTCGTACTGTTTCCCAGCTTGTCCGTACAGTTTGCCGGCAGCGCTTCCTCCAATAAAATGCCACCGCGGATAGCGTCATCAATATCATGATTAATATAGGCAATCTTATCTGCCAGCTGTACAATTTTGCCTTCTAAAGTACATGGATTTCCGGTTGTTTTATGGTTTAAAATTCCGTCCCGGACCTCCACCGTAAGATTCAGTCCCTTTCCCTTTTTCTCTAATCGCTCTACGACACGGATGCTTTGTTCATTGTGCCGGAAGCCCTTGGAGCAGACCTCGTTTAAGGCCCTCTCGCCTGCATGTCCAAATGGCGTATGCCCCAAATCATGCCCCAGAGCAATTGCCTCTGTCAGTTCTTCATTCAGCCGGAGCGCCCTGGCAATGGTTCTAGCTGTCTGGGAAACCTCCAGGGTATGAGTCAGGCGGGTACGGTAATGGTCGCCTTCGGGAGAAAGAAATACCTGTGTTTTCTGTTTTAAGCGGCGAAATGACTTGCTGTGCAGTATCCTGTCCCTGTCACGCTGGTAAATTGTCCGCACATCACACATCGGTTCCTCCACATCCCTGCCCCGGGACTGGTCAGAAAATGCCGCATATTCACATAAATATTCATGTTCCCATATCTCTAATTTTTCACGAATATTCATAAAAACATTCATTCCTTTCTCTAAAAGTATTATCTATTTTATATATTATATATTTCATTTTATTCCGTCCATTTTTAAATATACGACAAAAATGTGGAAATTCCTTTTTTTATTTAAAAATTGACGGTTAAAAAATTTTTATCGTATAAAATACGGCGTTTCTGTATGATAAAAAAGGAACCAGCTTAAAAAGCCGATTCCCTCTTGAACACTCAAAAATGCTGCTATTTCTTATAGATACATATTTTTGTTCGCTTTGTTGTATTCTTTACAATCGTTTTCATATTTTTTTCGGAGACAGCGACACATCCCATTGTATAGGTCCTTCCTCCTCCCACACAGTGCAGAAAAATTGCAGAGCCTTTTAAATATGTACATTTCTTATTGTAATCTATGGCAAGTGCATAATTATACCATGGATTATAATCTATTAAATGTTCTCCACCCATCCGCTTACGCCCCAGCTTTCTGACATCAATAAATTTATTATATGTAGTCTTTTCAGCAGACCAGTAATGATATCTCTTCAGCTTTGTATAAGAAATGCCTGCTGTGCCGGGAGATTTTTTTCTGCCAAATGCCATTGTAATATTATAAATCCCCATAGGCGTTTTGCGGTCACCCTGTTTCTTCTTATTTAATCCGTTTTGTCCAATATAAGCTTTACAGGATACAATCTTTTTCCACCGTTTCTCTAACCGATAGCCTGTATCCTCTGATGTTTCTTCTGTTTTCTGTGCAGCTGCATTTCCAACAGGCATCTCAACCCTTTCCGATACTTTTTTCCACATTTCAACAGTTGCTTTACTTCCACCTTTATATTTAACAAAAATCAACCTGTCTGTTTTTGTATTCAAATAATCCTGCTGTATATTTTTCCACCTTGTCTTATTATACTTCTTTTTACTATAATCTTTCGCTTCAACCCTGATAGAAGCTGCCTCTCCTAAAATCAGACAGGACATAAATAAAACTATAAATAATTTTGTAATTATCTTCATAATATTTTCTCCCGTTTATTTATTAGGATGATTATACCTTATACGCTATAATAATTCTACTAATTTTTGCAAAACAATTGCAATGTTTCCACCAGCTTCTGAACATATTCCGTTTTTTCTGCCCCAGTTAATATATAATCCGAGTCTACACTTAAAGCAGCACATAACCTATATAAAACGCTCGCAGAAAATCCATTTTTCCCAGTCTCTATCTCATATAAAAGCTCGGGAGAAATGGATGCCCTTTGCGCTAAGTATTCTCTTGTATAACCTCGCTCAACACGGATAAGCAAGAGCCTTTTGCCTGCTTCCTTATGCCAGTCCATCCTTTATACCATCCCTTATTATATTTAAAAACAGCTCAACATTCTTATTTCATTTCCAAAACTATCAATTGCTTTACCACTCGCCGTTTAACATTCGTTTATTTATTATATCAAATGGAGAGCTTTCGAAGTAATTTTGTAACCAACTGCTATAAATTATAACTAAACATACAATATACATATCTGGCAAAGAAATATATGAAGTTCCGTCTAAAAAAACATCTACTTCAATCCGATTTTAGCCGTTTATGCTTTTTTTGTACTATATTCGTTTCATTAATTCGGGATTGGATAACATACAAATGCTAAAATCAAAAAACAAAAGAGAATTAACAGAACGAGAAAAAAAATTAAATGAATATTATTGGAAATGTTTTCTGTCTGAGTTCAGCAAGATGTGTATATTTTTAGTAATCTTCCTGTTCATAGATTTAACCAGAGAATACTTTTTTGCACTTTTATATTTAATGGTATTGCGGAATAACGGCGGAGGACTTCACTGTAAACATTATATAAGCTGCCTGCTTGTCAGCTTTGCATTCCTATATAGCAGTATCCTGCTTGCAATACATGTAACGCCTGCCAAGCCCTTTGCTTGTATAAGTGTTTTACTCTGTACATTACTGGGATATCTTTCCGTTCCCATCACCTCAAGCAACCGTCCGCCAGCAACACCGGTTCAAATAGCAAAATGCAAGCGGAACACCACAATTATAATGCTGTTGTTTTTTGTGTTGATATGCTTATGTCATTATAATACCTATATTCTCATTGGGTATTGGACAATCATCTTGCATATATTGCAGCTAATAATCGCATACATCATAAAGGAGGTGAAGATACATGCTTAACTGGGGATCTGGCTTTAATATTGCCAGTCTACTTTTCTTCGGAGAACCAAGGCATCCATTCTTAGATGAATAGCATTAAAAGTGTCATCAAAATTCTGATGGCACTTTTATTTTATTATCCTGATTCGAAATTCAATCCAATTATTATCACCATGCGTAGTATTGGATACCTTGAGTTCTGCACCACTCTTTTTTGTCAATTCCAAAACCCTCGCCAAACCTATTCCACGATTTTTGCCTTTCGTACTAAATCCTTTTTCAAACATTTTCTCGATATCAGAATAAGTAACATAATTAGACGGATTGGAAACACAAAAGATTATCTCCTTTTCATTTTCCAGACACTCTATTTCTATTTGCTTGTATTCTGCCTGGTATGTCATAAAGCTTTCACACGCATTGTCGATTAGTATGCCAAGTATCTCTATTATTTCATGGAGTTGAAAACGACATTCAGCCTGGTCGAGCTGTATATTATAATGAACCAAGATTCCATTTTGCTCACATGCCACACATCGATGGTATAGATACCCTGCTAATATTGGATTATTACAACCCGTTAAAATCGAATCAAATTTCGAATCATAACGAATAGTATCCCCATATTCATTTTGCATGCAAATCAATTCCTCCAAAGAATTTGCAACTAAATGCATACTATATATTGCACCCAGCTGATTTTTAAAATCGTGCTGTCTCCGTCTGACAGTTGCAAGCAGTTCTTCATATGCTCCACCATAAGCTCTTTGCAGCTCCAGTTCATAGTTCTTTTTCTCAATTTCATTCCGCGCCTTTTCCAAGCGGTATACAAAAAGCAACAGCAATAATAAAAAAAACAAAATACATACTATATATATATTCACAAGTTTACGAATAAAATAATAATCGAGCAGCAGCAGTGCCATTGTTACGCCTAATAGCATTGTAACCCAATAAATATCCCGACTATATTTTATTATTTTTTCGGATTTCACACGAATAGTAATCCGCTTCCCAAAATATGCAACCGCTAATGCAATTACATTTAATATCAATAGAACATAATCCGAATTACTTTCATTTTTAAAAAAAGTACAAATAAAAGTCAATGCACCTTCCAGACAGCCAACCAACACAAAGCCTATTACAAAGCCAATCATTGTTTTTACAATTGTCTGTTTATACTCAATATAACAATATATATATATCAATATATATATCAATATGTACAAAGGAATTACATATATTTCTGGTATCATTTTCAAATTAATTATCATGTATACACTTATGTCTATTACTATTATACCAACCGTATATCTATCAAAATGTACTTCTTTTTTAAAAGTAATCTGCAGGCATTGCAAAACCGTCATAACTTCAAGCAATAGAACAACCAACAGGAGAATATTATTCATCATCGTCTTCTCCCATTTTCTTCTTAAAAGCTTTTTTCATAACAACTCCAATTTCTACTGGTTTATCTATATTCCTGAGCTTGATGTATCGGTTGGCATAATCAATCTGCTCAATATATTTTTTGTTAACAATACTATATCTGCTGCATTCAACAAATGATTCTGAATTTAGTTCTTGAAGTATTTCCTTACAGGTCTTATAAGGTATCTCCAGTTCATCATTTACGCAATAAATTTTTATCATTCTACGACTGCTCTGTATGTAAATAATATCTCTGATGTACACAGAATATACAATCCCATCTTTCCGAAAATATACATATCTATCATCCTCTTCCTTGATTGGAAATTCTAAAGCATTTAAAATAGTGTCCCTCACTTGAGCAACACTAAATGGTTTTTCAATATAACCTAAGCAATTCAATTGGCTGTAGGAATATAACTTTGGGTCTTCCAAGGATGTAATAAATATTAATGGTATAAATTTATACTTAACGATTCCTCTGATTTCTTCTGCAAACTTCAAACCTGATACATCACCCGGTTTCTGTACATTTAATATAATATCCACCAAAAATAAATGTATATTATATTTTAGTGCCAGCTGATATGCCTCTTCCATGCTCGCCGCGCAATACACTTTAACATCCCTGTGCAAGTCCTGAATAATTACCAGCAATGCATTCCTGTGCGCTTCATTATCTTCCACAATTAGAATATTCCTTTGCATCAGTTTTCTCCATTACCCTGTAGCTTACGAAGAAGCTGCAGGATATCCTTATCTTCTTTCGACTGCTTATCCTGTGATGGAAACATAGCACCCTTTAGCTTTGTAAAATACGCTAACAATCTCAAAAACAGAAACATCTTATCATGCTCTGAACAATTCAGAATCATACACCATGTATCATCCAAATCCTGCTTATCTCCATATAAAATATAATCAGTTGATACATTCATTGTTGTATATAAATTTCTAAGACACGACAAAGAAACTTGATTTTCACCGCTCTCTACTTTCTTGTAAGCAGATAATGAAATACCAAGAATTTCTGAAAATTGTTCCTGTGTTAAGCCTGCACCTTCTCGAATCTGACGCAATCTAAGTGCTGACTGCATTCTTTCGCTGGATGTATCCATTTTACTCATGGCCTATATCCTCCATAATAAGATTATATAGTCCATATTAATGTATACACTTTCTAATAATTTATCCAGCCATTGACAATGTTCTTAAAAGTCATTGTCAATGGCTATTCTATTGCTCCATTCCGGGACATAAAAAGACTGAGACACTCCTCGTCTCAGTCTTTTTATAGCCTGCGGATGACAGGAATTGAACCTGCACGGTCTCCCACTAGATCCTAAGTCTAGCGCGTCTGCCAGTTCCGCCACA
>URMF01000069.1 GCA_900548855.1 uncultured Eubacteriales bacterium | reverse complement strand
AATCATTCAATATTCAATTATTAAAAGCAACATGAAACTGAAATTTTGGCATTTCTACAAGTACCAATATGAGTGCATTCCACATAAATATGTTTTGGAATTTTTCGGCATTTGCTTTATTGCATTGTAAATATTTAAGTAATCCCCAAACCCCATTCCAATACAAATAATTCCAAATAAACCCAATCCAACAAATTGCGGAAATATCAGAAATAAAATATAGGGAATTATGCCAAGTATAAGATTAGGGCACAAGCACATAAAAATAAAACGCCCTTTACTCATATCCTCTGTTCCTACCACAAACATCAACCCATGTGCCAAATCATTATACATATATACATCTTTTTTATAACATATTGCATGCAGCAATTCATGTGGCAACAGAGATAATCCGCCACAAATTCCACCTATCATCATCCATATTGCATTATTAGGAATATATTCTATTCCCAGCATTAAAAATGGAATTGCTAATATACCCATTATCAAAATACATCCCCCATTTGCAATTAATGATAATTTCTTCGTATCCTCTGGTTTTTTAAACGGGGTTGGATTACTGTTTTTATGCAACTATTTCTTGTTGCTCTTGACAAAATCTTTTTTAGAGATTAAAATTATAACAGTGTTATATAGCACTGTTATATAGGAGGTGTGCAAAATAAACGGAAATGGAACGACTTTAGAAAATATCCACCAGGCAGCGAAAGCAGAATTTTTAGAAAAAGGATATAAAGACGCTTCCCTGCGGAATATTGTGAAATCCGTGGGAATGACTACCGGAGCCTTTTACGGATATTACAAAAGCAAAGAAGAACTTTTTGAAGCCATCGTTGGTGAACATTATGAATATATTCGTAACCGTTTTATAAAAGCACAGCAGGAGTTCGCCGAACTACCAGCTGCCCAGCAGCCGGAAGTCATGAGTGATATTTCGGGAATCTGCATGTACGATATTCTCTATTATGCGTACGAACATTTAGAGGAATGTAAACTGATCCTCTGCTGTTCGGAAGGGACAAAATTTGCCGGGCTAATTGATGAAATGGTGGAGATTGAGGTAGATGGGACGCATGCCTATCAGGATGTCTTAAGGCAGCTTGGACGGCCCTCTCCGCATATCGATCCTTCGCTGGAGCATATTCTGATCACCGGAATGTTTCATACTTTTTTTGAATTGATCATCCACGAAATGCCGCTCAAGGATGCCGAAAACTACGTCAGAGAAATGCGCGCCTTTTATACAGCGGGATGGATGAAAATTATGGGGCAGTAATGCCTTATAATTTTTGCCTGTAAGTTAGCCGTAACTAACCTAAATTCGGATATTGTAAGAACATAGACGTGTTCTCTTTATCATAAACACAAAGAAAAGGAGGAGTTTTTTTGAAAAAACAATCCAATTTATCACGCCTGCTGGAAATTGCAGGCAGCCATAAGTACCTGACCTATGCTTCCTGGGTGCTTTCTGCCATCAGTGCCCTGATTGCTCTGGTGCCATTCTATTACATCTGGAAAATGATCAAGGAAGTACTGGAGGTGGCACCAGATTTTGGCCAGGCACAGAACCTGACCGGTAATGGCTGGATGGCAGTATTGTTTGCGGTTATAGCGGTGCTTGTCTACATAGCAGGGCTGATGTGTTCCCATTTAGGGGCATTTCGTATCGCCACAAACCTGCGTATCCAGACCATGAAACATATTGTCAGACTTCCCTTAGGTTTTGCCGAAAGTTTTGGCAGCGGAAAACTGCGCAAGATCGTCAACGAATCCAGCGCAGCCACTGAAACCTATCTCGCTCATCAGCTTCCCGACAGAGCCAATGCCATTGCAACCCCCTGTGGTCTTTTGGTGCTGTTGTTTGCATTTGACTGGAGACTGGGACTGTTGAGCCTTGTTCCGGTTGTGCTGGGATTTCTGATCATGATGACAATGACCGGAAAGCAGATGCAGGAAAAGATGAAAGAATACCAGAATGCGCTGGATGATATGTCCAACGAAGCGGTAGAGTATGTCCGTGGGATTCCGGTGGTAAAAACCTTTGGCCAGACGATCTTTTCCTTTAAGAAGTTTAAAGACTCCATTGACCGGTATAAAGTATGGGTGATTGCTTATACCAAGCAGCTTCGGACACCGATGATGTTCTATACAGCTGCGATCAACGGAGTTTTTGCCACACTGATCGCCGGAGGACTGTTGCTTACACAAGACGGTGTGACTTCCGGTTTCTTACTGGATCTCATTTTCTATATCATTATTACGCCGGTTATTTCTGTCACACTGACACGCATTATGTTCCAAAGTGAAAACGCCATGATCGTAGACGACGCTTTACAGAGAATTGATAGCGTTTTGAATTTGAAGCCTCTGGAGGAAACGAAACATCCAAAGCATCCTCAAAACGCTTCCGTGGAACTGAAATCGATTCATTTCAGCTATGATGGAGAAAAAGAAGTATTAAAAGATATTTCACTGACCATTCCTGCAGGGCAGACGGTAGCTTTTGTAGGCCCGTCCGGCGGTGGTAAGACAACCCTTGCCAACCTGATTTCCCGATTCTTTGATCCCCAGAGCGGAATGGTAAAAATCGGTGGTGTTAATGTGAAAGACATCCCAAAAGAGGAACTCATGAATACGGTGTCTTTCGTATTTCAGAACAGCCGTCTCATCAAGGCGTCCATTCTGGAAAATGTGCGTATGGGAAAACCGGAAGCTACCCGTGAGGAAGTTCTGACTGCCCTTCATCACGCGCAATGCGATGATATTCTGGAAAAACTCCCACAGGGTGTGGATACGGTCATCGGTACAAAGGGGGTCTATCTTTCCGGTGGAGAGCAGCAACGAATTGCCATTGCCCGTGTGATGCTGAAAAATGCACCGATCATCATTCTGGATGAAGCCACTGCCTTTGCTGACCCGGATAACGAAAGCCGCGTACAGGCTGCTTTTTCAAGACTTTCCGAGGGAAAGACGGTGATTATGATTGCCCACAGGCTTTCTACCGTAACAAATGTGGATCAGATCTTTGTCATTTGCGACGGACAGGTTGCCGAGTGCGGGAACAGCCGTGAATTGCTTGCAAAAGACGGCATTTTCAGCCGTATGTGGAAAAATTACCAGACTTCCGTGCAATGGAAGGTAACAAAGGAGGTGCAGTGATATGATCAAAAAACTGCAGAAAAAATATGCCCTGTCTGAACAGGGGGCAAAAGACCTGATCAAAGGATGCCTGGCCTGTGTCCTTCAGAATCTGTCTTTTATGTTCCCGGTAGGACTTTTATATTACCTGGTCAGCGATCTGATGAACGGGGGTGTTCCCGGTGGGAAAATTCCATTTTATGTGGCAGGCTGCGTGGTGTGTATCGGCCTGATACTGCTGACCACTTTCTTTCAATACAATGCCACCTATTTTGCTACTTACAAAGAAAGCGGCATCCGCCGTATTACTCTGGCAGAGCATCTGCGCAAAATCCCTCTTTCCTTTTTTGGGAAAAAAGATTTAGCCGATCTTACCAGTACGATTATGGCGGACTGTACCTTCCTGGAACAAAGTTTTTCGCATTTTATCCCTGAGCTTGCAGGTTCGATCATTTCTACGGTTCTAATTTCCATCGGTCTGCTCTTTACGGACTGGAGAATGGCACTGGCTGCCTTATGGGTTCTGCCGGTTGCCTTTGCGATTGTGGGATTTTCCGCTAAGATTCAGGAAAATCTGAACCAGAAAGCGATGGACGTGAAGATG
Organism: uncultured Eubacteriales bacterium; assembly: GCA_900548855.1. Taxonomy (GTDB): domain Bacteria; phylum Bacillota; class Clostridia; order Lachnospirales; family Lachnospiraceae; genus CAG-590. Next base: position 11,030 of record URMF01000069.1, on the reverse strand, counting down.
GCCTGCGCAGACGGGATACAGGAGTGCATTGAAACGGTTCGTGACCTGAAAGCGAACAATGCGGAGCAGGCATATTTAAAAGGTCTGGAAAAGAAGATCCGTGCCGTGGAGCATCGTTCCATCCTCAATGAATTCGGCCTTGCTGTTTTTGTGGTTTCCGCATCGCTGGTGCTGAAGCTTGGTATTGCAACGGTTGCGCTGGTGGGAGCTGTTCTGCTCATGCAAGGAAGCCTCTCCGTGCTTACATTCTTTATGTTCCTTCTGGTAGTATCCCGTTTATATGACCCTCTGCAGGGCGCACTCCAGAATCTTGCGGCAGTCATCAGTACACGAACCAACATTGCCCGTATGAATGAAATTCTCGATCATCCGATCCAGCAGGGCAGCGACAGGCTTTCCAATCAGGGGTATGATATTGTCTTTGACCATGTTGGATTTGCCTACAATACCGGAGAAACCGTATTGAAAGATGTCTCCTTTACGGCAAAACAGAGAGAGGTTACGGCTTTGGTCGGCCCATCTGGCGGCGGAAAAACAACCGTATCCCGGCTGGCAGCAAGGTTCTGGGATATTAACAGAGGAAAGATTACCGTGGGAGGCATGGATGTATCCCGAATTGACCCGGAAACACTGCTTTCTCTGTATTCCATCGTATTCCAGGATGTTACACTGTTTGACAATACGATTCTGGAAAATATCCGAATCGGAAACAAAGACGCCACAGATGAACAGGTCATTGCTGCTGCGAAACTTGCCAATGTGGATGAATTTGCGGAAAAACTGCCGGATGGATGGCATACCAATATCGGGGAAAATGGCTGTGAACTTTCCGGCGGAGAGCGCCAGCGTATCTCTATTGCCCGTGCATTTCTGAAAAATGCGCCGATCATTCTTTTAGATGAAGCTACTGCTTCCCTGGATGTGGAGAATGAAACTCTGATACAGACAGCCCTTTCCCGTCTGATCGCAGATAAAACGGTTCTGGTCATCGCCCACAGGATGCGTACCGTAGCAGGAGCAGATAAAATTGTTGTCCTTTCTGATGGCACCGTGGCAGAAGAAGGATCACCAAAGGATCTGGAAGAAAAGAATGGTGTATATGCTCATATGGTAAAACTGCAGACAGAAAGCCAGAATTGGAAACTTGCGTAAAGCAGGCGAGGGAAGAATATCAGAACTGGTATCAGAACCAGGCGGGCAGGCTGTGGGACGGCGAGGCGGCCTTTGGCTATATACAGGATGCATTCCGTACCTCCACAGCCAACAATCTGATGAACCTTGCCTTCCACTGCAATGAGTGGAAGCTGCATCATGAGGAGCCTGAAATCGGCATAGTGCCTTATCAGTTTCAGATGGACGGCAACGAGGCCATAGCTATGGCCATGCTGCTGATGCTTTTGGACGAGGATGTTTTTATCAGTGAAGACGGCGCGATGCAGATTCATCTGTACCTGCTTCCTGCGCTCCCCATCCCGCGCCGCATGCTATCTGGCGCGGGATGGGGGGAGGGGCGTGGGCTATAAAATCCTTGGAAGATGTATAGCTACTGTGGTTCCTTTTTGTGGAACAGAGTCCATATAAAAAGAGTATTCGTCGCCGAAATGCTGCAGCAGTCTTTGATGGGTATTGACAATTCCCACGCTTCCATATTCTTTTTTTACATAGTTCTGGGTATCAGTGGAGTGTATTTGCTGTCGAATTTTGCCAAGCGTGCCGGATGATATGCCATATCCATTATCTTTGATTAAGATTTGAATTCTTCCATCGACTTCTCTTGATACAGAAATTAACAGCACTCCATGAAGCTGATGTTCAGTAAATCCATGAAGAATTGCATTTTCTATAAAAGGCTGTAAACTGAATTTGACCGTTTTATATCGAAGCAACGTTTCATCAATTTGATACTTGGCCTGGAACAGATGATTGAAACGTAGCTCCATAATATAAATATAATACTTGATATGCTGTAGCTCCTGCTCTAAGGTAACGATATGAGGACCCTTCAGGTTATAGCGGAACATTCTGGATAAAGCGTTACAGCAATTTTTTATGATCAGGGAAGAAGGGCCGTCTGCAATCCCTTGAATCATTTCTAAAGTATTATATAAAAAGTGCGGATTAATCTGATTTTGAAGCATGGTTATTTGAGCGTCTTTCTGTGCAAGCTCGGCGCTTTCTTTTTTTTGGGTTAAATCTCTTATTTTCTGATTCATTGCGTTATATTGGTCAATTAAAAATCCAATCTCATTATCGGTTTTACAGTAAATAAGATTTCCAAAGGTGCCTGTTTCCATTTCCTGCATGGATGCAGTAAGTACCTTTAGAGGTTCTGTTAAAGATCGGGCAAAATGAACGGATAATAAAAATGCAGCCGTACCAACGAGAAAGGCGCAAAAAATATTGGAAAACATAACCATTGTTGAATTTGTATTGAAATTATCATTTTGCGTATAAGCGGTCATTATCCAGGAGGTAAATGGTTCATAAACTGTCATTTGAAACAGTTTCCCGTTTTCATTCGGAGGAAGTGTATTCAAGATTTCTTTTTGTTCACTGTTTACAATTTTAAGGTAGAACCGAGGCTGGTTCCGAATATTTAGTTTTTCCTGTAATACCTGTCCTGGAATGTCAGCCAGAAGATATCCGATGGTATTTAGATTAGAATTATTGCGGATGCGGTATATGATAGTAATGCCACCTTCAGTCTGATTGATATAATAGTGTCTATCCTCATATGTAGTGACAAGATACATTTGATTTTCTGGAATTTTAGAGAATTCTTGATACCAGCTGTCCTCTTTAAAATGATACCCAGGGGTGAAAATGAGGCTGGGATCCTCCATATAAATTGGAGGACAGGAGGGATTATCGATAAAAAGATGAAGACTGCATCCTGGAAGCGCATAGGAGATTTGACGGAGATTATTCTCCAGATATGAAATTGTTGATGTTGTGGGGCTATTATCCTTACGGGCCTGAATCAGATAATATTGTGCCTGCTGATTACAGACAAAATTGTAGACAACAAGGTTGATCGTACTGAAGTAGGAACTTGTACTTTGAGAAATTTGTTCCAGCATATCGTTATTATAGCGTTTAACATTTTCATAATTTTGCTTATAGAGAATCAGGTTTGAAATGATGGTACACAGTATGATGGAAGAAAGCAGTATAAGTGAGGTTAAACGAATCAATTCAGATTCAATGGTATTTTTCTTCGCATGATTAAAACGCATGATTATTGATCTCCTTCCTGTGTGCTATAAAAACTGGGAGAAAAGCCCGTCCGTTTTTTGAATATCTTAGAAAAATAATTGGGATCATTGTAACCGACCATACGAGCGGCTTCCGCAATAGAAAGCCTTCGGGATTGAAACAGCTTTAATGCTTCTTTAATGCGTACTTCCTCAATATATGCTGACAAATTTCCACCGGTTTTCTTTTTGAACATTCTGGAAAGATAGCTTGGATTAAAGAAAAATTCTGTCGCAATTCCAACCAGAGTAATATCATATTCATAATTTTGCTGGATATAAGCTTTGATCATAGCTACAATATCTATGTTATTCACCTTTAGAAGAAAAGAAAAAATACATTTACAGCGTTTTAGGATGTCTGTTCTCAGTTCCTCCAAAGTGAAAAATTGCACCAAATAATAAGAAGAAATCATATCCTGAAAAATACTTCGTTCTGCGCCCAGTTGATAACGAAGAGAAAGACGGCGCAAAGTATTGCTAATTTCACATATAATATATTCCAAAATTTCTGCCGTGTAATCGGAAAGATATTCGTTAGATAAAAGGCAGGACAATATATCTTCGGCAGCAGCAAAATGGCGGTTAGATATAGCGGCCCGAAAGGCTTCTATTTCTTTCATAATTTTTTCTGTAAAGGTTTCACTGGCAGGAGGAAGAATACGATACCATATGAGTGATTCCTTGAAGAGAAGGTGGATATTCAGAAACTGGAGGCAGCTTATGGAAAGAGTATCCAGTTTTTCTTCTTCTTGAAACGGTGCTGTAGCGGCTATGATAGGAGCCTCTTTTGCTTTTTGGGTAGAAACATAACGTATTCTTGTGAGTAATTTTTCTAAATCACCGATGGTTAAGGCGGAAGCCTTCAGGGTAAGACGAAGGAGATTGGAGCCATGGGAGAAAAGGGCTGTCTGTATATCTGAAGAGGGCAAGATATCATGAATGGCTTCAGTCACCCAAGAATGAAAGAGGCTTAGCATATACCGGTTTGTTTTTTGAATAAAAAAATGAGGAAAATAAAAAGCAGCTACCGCATAAGTCTGTTCCGTTTCAGCCATTTTCTGAAAATGGAAGAACGAATCCATCAGAAGCTCCGGATACTGTGGGGAATTGGAAGAAAAGTCTTTACTTTTCAGAGAAAGCTTCTGGAGCATGGCGAGGATGGAGTTCCCGTCAATAGGCTTGGTTAAATAAGACGATACATTCAAACGAATTGCTTCCTGAGCATAATGAAAGTCTTCATAACCAGAAATAATGACACATTGAATATCTGGTTTTATTTGGTGGGCACTTTCAATTAATTTTAAACCATTGGCAAAGGGCATTTTGATATCGGTAATTAGAACATCTGGCTGAAGATCTTGAATCATTTGCAGAGCCTGTCTGCCGTTCTCTGCTTCTCCAATGATGTAAAAGCCGTAATCGGACCAGTGCATGCTTTGAATAATATCGTTTCTTACATGCTTCTCGTCATCTGCTATTAGTATACTATGCATATTTTTCATATTCATCCTCACCTTTCCTTAACGATTATATAATATTACAGATGTGAAGTAAATTTGATTCTATATTATGTAAAAAAAATACAGAGTGAAAGCTCAAAATAATACTGTTTTTTAAATATGGGAGAAGAGATAATAAGTACAACCAATAGATACCCGATTAAAAGGAGGCGGCGGCAATATGAAAGGAAAATTAAAAACCCGGAGAAAGGAGACAATATGGGGATGGATTTTTGTAATACCGGCCTGTATGGGATTGCTTATCTATATTATTCTTCCGATGATATATAGTTTAATGATTAGCTTTTGCAGTTGGGATATTATTTCTGCACCGGAATTTGTAGGATTGAAAAATTATAAAGCACTTTTTACAACAGATCCGCATTACATGAATTCGTGTTTGGTTACGTTAAAATATACCCTCATTTTTGTCCCCTCCATGCTGATTATAACGTTTGTGATTGCTTTGCTTTTAAATGTCAAGCAGTTAAAGGGAAAGGGGCTGTGGAGAGTTCTTATCTATATACCATCGATCGTACCAATTATGGCTTCTTCTGCGCTGTGGACATTTATTTACGATCCGACAAATGGACTTTTGAATAACCTTTTAGCTCCATTTGGAATACATGAAGATTGGATTTTTGATAAAAAGATGGTACTTCCTTGTATTGCTATTATGGGAATATGGGGAGCAGGAAATACGATTATGATTAATTTATCAGGTTTTGGTTCGATCCAACAGGAATTATATGAGGCTGTAGATATAGATGGAGGGAATTGGTGGGCAAGATTGATTTATGTGACCCTTCCAATGATGAGCCCATTGATTTTCTATAACCTTGTTATGGCTCTGATTGGATCGCTGCAAACCTTTACACAGGGCTATGTGATGACAAATGGCGGACCCGAAAATGCCTCTAATTTCTATATGCTGTATTTATATGACAACGCGTTTAATTATAATCGGATGGGACTTGCATGTGCTCAGAGCTGGCTTTTGTTTCTGGTAATTGCCTTGCTTACAATTTTCCTGTTCCGGACATCAGGCTGGGTCTATTATGGAGGTGATGCGGAATGAAAAAAAAGCAAAAGATTGCGGCTGTTTTAGATTTTTTGTTTATGCTTCTGCTCGGCTTAATTATGGTTTTTCCTTTGTTCTGGATGGCAAGATCCTCTTTGATGACACAATCCGAAATTTTCCGTAAACCTATGCAATGGATGCCGAAAATAGCTCAATGGAAAAACTATGCGGATATTATGACGATGAGGCCATTTGCAAGATGGATGTGTAATTCTGCATTTATTGTATTTTTTAATGTGATAGGCACAATGCTTACAAGTTCAATGGCAGCATTTGCTTTTGCAAGAATTAATTTCCGTGGAAAGAATGTTGTTTTCGCAATGGTAATGGCTGCTATGATGATTCCCTCTGCGACATTGTTAATCCCTCAATTTATGATTTGGAAAGCATTGAAGGGAATCGATACATATGCGCCTTTGATTTTAGGAGCATTTGGTGCGCCAGGATTCTATACTTTTATGTTAAGACAATTTTATAAAGGAATCCCGATGGATATGGACGAGGCTGCCAGGATTGACGGAGCAAGTCCGTTGGATATATATCTGAAAATAATCATTCCGTTATCAAAGGCCCCGCTTGTGACAGTTGCTATTTTTACCTTTACAAGCTGTTGGAATGATTTTATGGGACCGCTCATTTATCTTTCCAGTGAAGAGAAATATACTGCAGCGTTAGGATTGCGTTCCTTTATTGGAATGTATACAGGTCAGTGGCATTACTTGATGGCAGCATCAACTGTGCTGGTAATTCCTGTTATTATCTTATTCGCTTTTTGCCAGAAGATTTTCATTAATGGGATTAATTTGTCTGGCGGTTTGAAAGGATAATAAAGAAATACAGCCGTTTTTATTGGCGCGCGATAAAATACGGCAAAAATATTATTAAGGAGGAAAAAAAGATGAGAAAGAAAGGATTTTCATTATGTTTAGCGGCAATTACGTGTGTGAGTTTGCTGGCAGGATGTGGGGAAAAGGCAAAGGAAAGCCAAACAGCGGATAATACGTCCGCCGTACAGACACAAGAACAGGAGGCGGCGGATGAGCAGAATGGAGAAGTCATTCAGCTAAAATTTACAAGTTGGAGTGCCGGAGGGGAGCAGAAGGCGGTAAAACAGGCTCTGGCAAGCTTCGAGGAACAAAATCCTGGTATTAAAGTAGAAGCGGAATTTATAGATAACGCTAATTATACAGCCAAAATTAATACATTGATGGCTGCGGGAGATGCGCCCAATGTAGCACAGTTGAATGGATATTTGGCGCCGGAATATGGAGCAAAAGGCCAGCTTTTGGATCTGAAGCCTTATTTGGAAGGACAGGTGGATTTTGAAGATATCCTACCGGAGGCAATCTTTGAATATGACGACAAGATTTGGGGAATGACCTTTGGCGTAGAGTGCCAGATGGTTTTATACAATAAGGCTCTTTTTGAAGAGGCTGGAATTGATGCGCCTTCTACAGACGCCGCGAATCCCTGGACATGGGAAGAATATGTGGATGCTGCCGTTAAGCTGACAAAGGATATCAATGGGAAGCATCCAGGAGAAGAAGGCTTTGATTCAAATAATATTTCTGTGTGGGGAACGAAAGTATTTGATTCTCCCATCTTTAACTTTACGTTGCTGAATTCTAATGGAGGAGCGTATATTGCAGCAGAGGGGGATCGGGTTTTGGTTGATAGTGAAGAAAGCAAGGAGGTTTTGAAGGAGCTTCAGGATCTGATTTATGTACATCAGGTTGCGCCTAAGCCTGCTGTGACTAGTGCGATGCCATCCTCTCAGCAGATGCTTATGGATGGACAGCTTGGAATGTACATGGCTGGACAATTTGAAATTGCTACGTTTGCTGAAGCAGAGTGGGGAGATTTTGGAGTTGCTCCATTGCCGAAATTCAAAAAACCTGCAAGCATGATCTGGGGAGAACCGCTTGTTGTATATGACAGCAAGGATGAAAAGGTAAATGAAGCGGCGGTAAAGCTGGTCCTTGCTCTGAGTAATCCGGCAGAGGTAAATGATCTTTTTGTAACGGCAGCTCAGATGCCCATCTATAAGAGCTGGTATACTGATCCGGAAAAGAAAGCAGTGTGGACGGATAATGCCTGGCATAATGAATCATTGATGAGCTATTTTGATTCTCTATTCCAGACAGAAACGACGTCCAGAGAAGCTTATTATGTTAAAAATTATGATCCGATTATGGCCATCGTACAGCCGAGGTTAGATAAGATTTGGGATGGAGTAGATGTGGATACGGCGCTGGAAGGATTACAAGATGAAGTTGCGCCGGAGATGCAGGGATATTATAAGATAGTAGATTATTATTCTGATGCAAAATAAACAGGTAGCTGCAATGATTTCCCGGCTGATGAAAGGCCGGGAAATCATTGCAGTGGGATAAATAAAAGATGAGAGGTGTATTATGGTAAAATATGGAGCATACGATCCGTTATATCCGAATGGGATTATGTCGGTAGGCAGTAGAGGAGAATTATTTGGAATTCGTTTTCTGGCTTATAGTAAAAAGGAAAAAAAGCTGCAGGATGCTACTGACTTTGATTTTCGGAAAATACGAATTGGGAAAATGACGCCTGAAAAATTTTACGAAATAGAATGGGAGGCGTTTGGAGAAAAAATAAAGCTTACCTGGGCTAGGATATCTGATACCGGAATAGCAGGACGGGTTGATATGGGGGAAAAGGTAGCTGTATTGGCGGAGATGTATGTGCCGAGAGAATACTGTCTGCAGAAAGAATGGGTTAATTTCACGAAACAGTCAGAAAAATGCGTGGCTGGAGAGATTATTTCCCCATGGAAGGACGGTCAGAATCATGCAGTCTATTTAACGTTGGATTCTATTCCGGTAGAGGAGCTGGGCTATAATAATCGGAAGGAACAGCTTGTGGATTTTTCTTCCAGCGGAGTGCTGCGTAATATAAATGAACCAAGTATTTGGAATGATATGGGATTGAGCAGTCATTATGGATTGCTTATGGAAGGGGTATTTTGTTTTACCTTGGAAAATGGCTTAGCGCAAGATTTCCTGAAAGGATTTTCCGAAACAGAAAGTTTGGAGAAGATCAGAATAGGGCAAATATCCATACAGGAAGCAAGAAAAAGACAGGAAGCAGAGAGTCTTCGAGGAACTGGGATGACGGGAGATATCTGTGAGGCTTTTTCTTCATTGCTTTCATATAACACTATTTATAAAGAAACAACACAGCGGAAATATATCATGGTGGATCGGCCATGGACAAGAAAGGAAGACAGCTGGGGAATTCAGTTTAATTGGGATACTTTTTTAAGCAGTTGGTCCAGCGCATGGGTATATCCGGAATTGGCCAAGGAAAATATGCTTTCCGGATATGATGCCCAACTGCCTGACGGGAAAATCCCTCTTTATACAACGCCGCGTTCAGAACTTAGAGCAGAACCGCCGATTACGGCTGGGAGAGCGCAACACATTGTTCAAGGACTAACATTGTGGAAAACCTATCTGCATACAAAGGATAAAAAGTGGGCAGAGCAGTGCTATGAAGGAGCTAAAAAAGCAAACCAATGGTGGTTTTCGGATCGGGGAGATGGGCAAGCATATCGAGATGCGCTTGGTTGGGGACTTCTTGGATTTGGATATGACCCGGAAAAAGAAATGGGATTTCTTGGGACCAAAGCACAGCCATATGTGGCAAAGGCGCAATATGCATATTTTGAAACCTATGATGACAGTCCACAGTGGACGACAGGGAAATATTTTGTAAGCATTGCCGGATTAGAGAATTTGACAGAGGATACGGTAGAAGATGAATCGCGTTATCTTTTACAGTACCATATGGCAGATATTTATACGTTGGAACGGTCTTGCCTGTATGCGGTAGATTGCGAATCATTAAGCAAAATGGCACTTGCTTTGGGAAAGCCGGATGAAGCGGATGAATATCGGAAAAAATATGAAAAGATGGCAGAAATGATTAATACCAGGATGTGGTGCGAAGAGGATGGATGCTATTATAATTTGAAATTTGATGGTACTTTCTCTAGAAAACAGTCTCCTGATTGTTTTATGCCTCTTATGACGGGATTGGTTCCCAGTGATCGGAGAGAAAAACTCCTAAAATTACTTTTGGATGAAAAGAAATTTTGGGGAGATTATATGATTCCGTCTATTTCGCGTGATGATCCGGCATTTATACAGCAGCATTATTGGAGAGGACAAATTTGGCCTCCTCAGACATTATGGACTTATTTGGCACTAAAACGGGCTGAAGAAGACAAGATTGCATGGGAATTTGCCAAAAAGGCAGCGTCCATGCTTGCAAAGGAGTGGAAGGAAAATGGCTTCACCCCAGAAAATTATCATGCAGTAACTGGAGAATGCTCTGGTTCTCCTCATTATAATTGGGGGGTATTGATGGGATTACCATTACTGGAGGAATTGGTGGAATTTGAAGAAAATGAGATTATTTTTGGAAACTTCTGGGCAGATGAAGATATTGAGCTTTGGAATATTCCGGCAGATAACCATAAATATGGAATGATTATCCATAATGGAGAAACAGAAGTTTATAGGGACGGGAAATTGATTAGGAAGGGGGAAGGAAAAATAAAAATCAAAAGAAATGAATGATTATTCCGGGCGATTAGCCCATGCGCTGAAGTGCGTTCAGCGCATGGGTATCGCCGTTTAGCAAAGGCTGGTCGCAGTTCAGCCCAGGTCATCAACTTTCCACCGGGAAGCACTGATTTCTCAGCGTATTCTTCCAGAAGATCAGGGAGGCGGATGTATCGGGTTTTATGTAGGTTTGCAAACTTCTCTGGATAGAAGATGCGATAGACCTCCGATTCGTCAAGGACGCGGATATCATCATAATGGATACGGGTTTCTTACGAGTGGTATTAAAAAAACTCGCAAGAAGACTCGTAAAAGATATTTCGCCCTGCTTATTCTTGTAGTAACCAATCGGCTATATCGTGAATTTCGATTCCTTCATAACTATATTGGGGATGTTTGGTTCTGGCAATAATCATTTTCGGATAAGCATCTCGAATCTGAAGCAGAGGAGAGCATTCTCTCTCAAATGTTTCCTGCCCGGAAATGTTGTCGCTGACCTGAATATAAATCTTCTCGCTGCCTCTCTGAGCAACAAAGTCGATTTCCTTTTGATAGAGCTTGCCGACATAAACATCATATCCACGGCGAAGAA
>URMF01000068.1 GCA_900548855.1 uncultured Eubacteriales bacterium | reverse complement strand
CTCACAAAAGGCAAAGGCCAATCGTACCCGTAATTATTGAGGCCCATCAGGATTTTATCATGAGGTATCCGCGTTATTCCATATTCTAATACTTCACGTACATTTGCTATAGGCGATACGGGCAAGGGATCACCGTTGGTATATCCCCATTCATAGGTCATCAGAAATACACTGTCCGCCGCATTTCCAATTGCCCTGTAATCTATCCCCTCATACAAGAGCCCCGGCTGGTCATCCGACACCTTCGGAGGAACCGCAACACTCACCTTATATCCCTGGAAATTCAGTCTTCTCCTTGCCTCTTCAATAAATGCCACATAAGCATCCCGATATTCCCCTGGGATAAATTCAAAATCAATATCCAATGCCCCGTACCCTTTCTCTCCCATGGTCTGTAATATATTGTCAAGCAAAACATCCCGCATCTGGGTATCGGATAAAAGCCTCACCACCAGCTGGTTATTAAACCGCTCATACCTGTCTAACGGTGTAATTACCATACGTTTTCTGTTTCCAAAGCGCTCTGCCGTGGATAAAAGTCTTTCATCATTCATAGGAATCAGGGAACCATCCTCATTGTAACCATAGGAAAAGGGAAGCAATTCCTGAATATAAAGACTGCATTCCTCTAATACCGCTTCCATGATAAAGGCATATGCATATCCAAAAATCTCTATATCACGATTCTCTGTTTCTTGATACGCTATAACAATCTGCCTGCCGGGTAGCAGAAAATCTTCATTTAACAAATACGAATTATTCCTGACCAGCTGTAGGACTGTTATCTGGAATTGATTTGCAATACTCTGCAGAGTATCTCCATTTTGAATGGTATAGACAAGTTCCGGTCTTAGTATGATAAGTGCCTGCCCGACCACCAGACCTTCCCCCTCAATCTCATTATCATATGCCAGCCGGGCAACGGTTACTCCATACCGAGCCGCTATACTCTGAAGTGTATCCCCTGATTTTACAACATATATCTCCATACCACTTAATCTTTTATATTCATTACAATAAGGTATGCTGCCAACATGACTTTTATGAAAATCTCTGTTTCAACGCAGAATTGTTTTTTTTACCAAAATATAGTATGATACATTCATCATAGATGGAGGTGTACAAAATGAAATCAAAAGTATATTTTTCAAAAAATATCTCACCGGAAAAAGTGGTAGAGCTCTACCAGCTATCTGGGAAAAATCTGACCGGGAAAACAGCCGTAAAACTGCACTCGGGAGAAGTCGGCAATCAAAACTTTTTAAAGCCGGAATTTTGGAAACCTGTTATAGAGTTTACCAGAGGCACCGTTGTGGAATGCAATACTGCCTATGAAGGAGAGCGCAATACCACAGAAAAGCATTTGAAAACCTTAGATAAACATGGCTGGACACACTATTTTAATGTGGATTTGCTGGATGCAGAAGGACCTGATTTGGAACTGGATATTCCACAGGGAAAGGTCATTCATAAAAACTATGTGGGGAAAAATCTCAAAAATTATGATTCCATGCTCGTTTTATCCCATTTCAAGGGACATCCAATGGGTGGCTATGGTGGAGCCTTAAAGCAGTTATCCATCGGTATCGCTTCCTCCTATGGAAAAGCCTACATTCACGGAGCCGGAAAACCGGAGGATATCTGGACAGCCGACCATGATTCCTTTTTAGCTTCCATGGCAGATGCTGCGTCTTCCATTGTCAACTTCTTTAAGGGAAATATTCTCTATGTAAACGTAATGAAAAATATGTCTGTAGATTGTGACTGTTGTGCGGTAGCGGAAGACCCCTGCATGAAGGATATTGGAATCCTTGTCTCCACCGACCCGGTTGCCATTGACCAGGCCTGCCTGGATTTGGTTTACGCATCCGACGACCCGGGCAGAGACCATTTAATCCAGCGGATTGAATCCCGTAACGGCAGCTATACCATTGAAACTGCTGCTGCATTAGGCTTTGGTTCGAAAGAATATGAATTGATTCAGATAGATTAGTCTCCAATTAATCATTGCAATCGTCAGGTGGCTGGAAACAGCCACCTGACATATTGCTTTATACCCCATTTTTCATTTACAACATTAAATCTACATTGTAACAAATATAAATTTCAATACAAACAATGCTGCAATAATTGTAATCACAACATCCTTCTTCTGATACTTGCCGGTACACAATGAAAGAATCACATAGGCAATCGCTCCGATACCAATACCATTTGCAATGGAATACGTAAGTGGCATCATAAGAAGTGCTAAAAATGCCGGAACTGCAGAAGTGATATCATGCATATCAACCTGTGCAAAGCTCTTCATCATCAATACACCAACATAAATTAATGCCGGAGCTGTTGCTGCACTCGGAATAATGCTGGCAAGAGGGCTTAAGAATAAACAAAGTGCAAAACAAATTGCAGTTACAACACTGGCAAAGCCCGTTCTTGCACCGGCAGCCACACCGGAAGAAGATTCCACAAAAGTAGTACAGGTTGAAGTACCAAGAGCCGCACCTGCAACCGTCGCAATGGAATCACAAAGCATTGACTTATTGACGTTAACCGGATCACCGTTTTCATCCAGCATGTCTGCCTGGGATGCAGTTCCGTACAAAGTTCCAATTGTATCAAACATATCCACCAGGCAGAATGTGATAATTAACATCACTGCATTAAACACACCGCCAACCGGTGCTCCCACAAAGGCATCGCTCCATGCCTTTCCATCAAACAGTCCAACAATGCCAACCTCACCAAAATCCCTAAAGGTCTGTCCGATTGCACTTAAATCAAAGTTTGGAACCGTCATCATGCAAAGATAGTACAACACTGTACAAATGAGAATAGAAATAATCACACTGCCTTTTACCTTATAATGTTCTAAAATTGCAATAATCAACAATCCAACAAAGGCAATCAATGCCGGGATTACGACTAATTTCCAATCTGTTCCATTCAGTTTTGATTCTTCAATTGCACCATGAATATCAACAAACTGTACAAAAGTATACTGATTTGCCTGAATAAGACCTGCATTTTTCAGACCAATCATAGCAATAAACAAGCCAATGCCTGCCGGAATTGCTTTTTTCAGACATTCCGGCATCGCTTTTGCAATATACTCTCTCGCTCCGGTAACAGATAATACAAGAAATACAAGACCAGACACAAAGATGATTACCATACCTGCATGATAGCCTTCAATCACATCTACTCCACTGAATACAGATGCTGTTATAAAGCTGGTACAGAAAAATGCATTTAATCCCATACCACAAGCCTGTGCAAATGGCATATTTGCAAGAAACGCCATCAGCAAAGTGCCCACAACTGCTGCCAATATGGAAGCAATAAATACAGAATTCCAAATCTGTCCAAGCTGCGCCGACACATCTATTCCCGCCTCTGCTGCCGCACCTGCAAGCCAGCCATTCGCACCCTCGCCGGCAACCTGATTGGGATTGACAAACACAATGTAAGCCATTGCAAAAAATGTAGTCAGACCACCAATAATTTCCATCCTTACACTGGAACCACGTTCCTTAATCTTAAAAAACTTGTCCATATAATTCTCCCTTTCTCTTTTCATAGTATTTTGTTATTTTAACCATTTTCTTTCATATAGTCAACACCCTGTAGCAAGCTGATGGCAGTAATCTATACCATATACTCTGCAATCATCCGTACACAGGCTGTCCAGAATACTGTAAAACCAAGACAGATTAAAAGCTCCACAATTCCTGGTATCAAATGGGTTCTTACCCTGCGTCCATCATCCAATTCCACATCATCCCGAAACCGCTTCCTTCTCCTCTGCTACCAAAAATATCCTGCTCCACCAATCCACAATCCAATTGGCACCACCATCAAAAACAGATAAAATTTATGGACAGCCACATTGTGTATAAAAAAACCCAGAGGATGCCATCTCTGGGTTTTTACTTTATGCCTAATTGGACATATCTTCACTTGCCAAGGCATAATATAAAAATTTTAATACTTACTTGCCACCTGTGACTTAATTGCTGCTGTAAGCTGAGGAACAATCTTATTCAAATCGCCAACAATACCATAATCTGCTACATCAAAGATAGGAGCATCCTCATCCTTGTTGATTGCAATAATAAGGTCAGACTCTTCCATACCAGCCACGTGCTGGATTGCTCCGGAAATACCGATTGCAAAATATACCTGTGGACGAACTGTCTTACCGGTCTGTCCAACCTGCAGTTCTTTTGGTAACCAGCCGGAATCCGTTACAGCACGGGAACAGCTAACCGTTCCGCCAAGCACCTCTGCCAAATCCTCAAGAAGCTTGAAGTTCTCTTTACTTCCTACACCACGACCGCCGGATACCAGAATCTTAGCATCCATAATGTCTTTTACGTCTGAAACTGCTTTAACAACTTCAAGAATCTCTACATATTTCTTATCTGGAGTAAATCCAGGATTATAATTAATTACTTCTGCTTTTGCACCGGCAACCTTGTCAAGCTTCTGCATAACACCAGGACGAACCGTTGCCATCTGCGGACGGTTATCTGGACATGCAATGGTAGCGATTGTGTTACCACCAAATGCCGGACGAGTCATTAATAACTGATTATGCTTCTGCTCCTTACCAGGAATTGGATTGATTGGGAAATCACCAATCTCAAGCAGTGTACAGTCAGCGGTAAGACCAGTTGCAACTCTTGCTGATACGGTAGGACCTAAATCTCTACCGATTGCTGTAGCACCAACTAACATAATTTCAGGCTTATACTCATTGATTACAGAAGCAAGCGCATGTGCATATGGCTCTGTTCTATAATCCTTTAACTCCGGATCATCAACAACAATCACTCTGTCAGCACCGTACTCTGCTAATTCATCAACAAGACCTGCTACATCAGAACCTACTAATACTGCAGTTACTTTTTCATTTAATTTTTCAGCAAGTCTTTTTCCTTCTCCAATTAACTCAAAGGAAATACTGCTTAACTTATTATCTACCTGCTGTGCAAAGACAAATACGCCTTTGTACTGCTCCAATTGTTCTGCACTCATTGCACCCATTTTATTCACCTCTTTATTAGATAATGTGCTTTGACAATAACTTGTCAACGATTAACTTAGCTGCATCTTCTGGAGAATCCGGAACTACCTTCTCACCAGCGCCCTTACGAACCTTGTCAGAAGCCTTTGCAATCTTTGTCGGAGAACCATTTAAACCTATGTTTGAATCGTCGACCTCCTTAAGATCTGCTCTTCCCCACGTTGTAATCTCTGCATCATATGCATCAAAGATTCCGCCTGGTGTCATATAACGTGGCTCATTTAACTCAGCTAATGCTGTGATTAAGCAAGGCATCTGAACCTTAACCATATGATATCCGTCATCATACTGACGCTTAACAACTACACTGTCTCCATCAATCTTGATATCCTGTGCATAAGAGATAACCGGAAGTCCTAAATGCTCAGCAATCTGTGGTCCAACCTGTGCAGTATCACCATCAATCGCCTGACGCCCTGTAATAATCAAATCGTAATCAATATTTCTCAATGCTCCGGCAATGGTAGTAGAGGTAGCCCAGGTATCCGCACCACCTAATACTCTGTCAGTAACAAGAATACCCTTATCGGCACCCATAGCCATAGCCTCACGAAGAACCTCCTCAGCCTTTGGAAGTCCCATAGTCACAACTGTAACTTCTACATCATCATACTGATCCTTGATTGTAAGTGCAGCCTCAAGACCAGCCTTATCATCCGGATTCATAATAGTAAGCATTGCACCTCTATCCAATGTTCCATCCGGATTAAATTTAACTCCACCCTTTGTATCAGGTACCTGTTTTACACAAACAACAATCTTCACGTTAATTACCTCCTAATTTAAAAGATTTGCAGAGATAACCATACGCTGAACTTCTGAAGTTCCTTCGTAGATCTCTGTGATTTTCGCATCACGCATCATACGTTCAACGTCGTACTCTTTAATGTAACCATATCCACCATGTAACTGAACTGCCTTAGTTGTTACTTCCATAGCAACTTCTGCAGCGTATAATTTAGCCATAGCAGCTTCTACAGAATAAGAAACCTTTGCACCATTCTGGTATTCGCCCTTCTTCATAGCTGCTCTATATACTAACAATTTAGCAGCCTCTACCTTAGTAGCCATATCTGCCAACTGGAACTGTGTATTCTGGAACTGGGCAATAGAACGGCCAAACTGCTTTCTCTCTTTTACATAGTTGATAGTTGTCTCCAAAGCACCCTCAGCAATACCAAGAGCCTGAGCAGCAATACCAATACGACCACCATCCAGTGTATGCATAGCAATACCAAAGCCCTTACCCTTAGCACCTAACAAGTTCTCCTTTGGAATGCGGCAATCTGTAAAGATTAACTCGTATGTAGAAGATCCACAGATACCCATCTTATTTTCTTTCGTACCAAAAGTAAATCCTGGTGTACCCTTCTCCACGATAAATGCAGAAATCTCCTTCTGCATACGTCCACGCTTCTCTACTTTACCCGTTACAGCAATGATAATATAAACATCAGCTTCTTTACCATTGGTAATAAAGCACTTAGAACCGTTTAATACCCACTCATCACCGTCTAATACAGCTTTTGTCTGCTGTCCCTGCGCATCGGTACCAGCACCTGGCTCAGTCAAACCAAAAGCACCTAATTTCTTACCGGAAGCTAAATCCGGAATATATTTTTCCTTCTGCTCTGGTGTTCCATATGTCTGGATTGGATCTACACAAAGAGATGTATGTGCAGATACGATAACTCCTGTCGTACCACAAACCTTAGACAATTCTTCTACACACATAACATATGTCAAAGGATCGCATCCCTGACCCCCTAACTCCTTTGGAACAGGAATACCTAAAAAGCCGGCTTTTGCCATCTTCTCTACTGTCTCTCGTGGAAATCTGTGTTCTTCATCAATTTCCTGAGCAAGTGGCTTTACTTCATTTTCAGCAAATTCTCTAAAAAGAGTCTGCGCCATTTCATGTTTCTTACTTAAAGTGAAATCCATTTTTATTTTTCCTCCTATATTGAACACTTAATGAGCAACGCAGTTGCGAATTTAGTGTGAAAATACACTTGCCCACTTAGTGAAGTGCTTTTGACCTTAGTGGGCATAGTGTTTCCCGCTTGAACACTTAATGGGCAACGTAGCCTTGCATTTCGTGTCTTTTTATTTACTGAGCATCAATTGGTGTCTTTGTGCGGTCAGCATTGTAGATATAGAATCCCTTTCCACTCTTAACACCAAGATTGCCGCCACGGACCATCTTACGAAGTAATGGACAAGCACGGTATTTGCTGTCTCCAGTTTCATTGTAAAGAACATCCATGATTGCAAGACAAATATCCAATCCAACAAAATCACCTAACTCAAGCGGTCCCATTGGATGATTTGCACCAAGCTTCATGGCAGAATCAATACCAGCAATATCAGAAACTCCTTCCATCTTGATAAATGCTGCTTCATTAATCATAGGAATTAAGATACGGTTAACAACGAAACCGGCAGCTTCATTCACCTGCACAGGTGTTTTTCCAATCTCTTCAGAAATCTTAACAATCTTAGAAACAGTCTCTTCCGGAGTGTTTACACCGGCAATTACCTCCACTAATTTCATACGGTCTGCAGGATTGAAGAAATGCATACCAATCATAGGACGGGTAAGACCATTACCAATCTCCGTAATAGAAAGACTTGATGTATTCGAAGCAAAAATACACTCTGGCTTAACAATCTTATCCAACTCCGCAAATGTTGTCTTCTTAACATTCATATCCTCGAATGCTGCTTCCACAATCAAATCACAATCCGCACATAAATCTTCCTTAAGACCAGGAGTAATACTATTCAGAATTCCGTCTACCTTCTCCTGTGTCATCTTTCCTTTTTCTACAAGTCTTGCATAACCTTTTGCAATCTTGTCCTTACCGCCTTCAGCCCACTCCTGTTTGATGTCACAAAGTGCTACTTCATATCCTTCAACCTGAGCAAATGCCTTAGCAATACCCTGACCCATGGTTCCTGCACCAATAACGCCAACTTTCATTTTCATATCCTCCTAAAAAATAATATTGAATATACTGTTTGAATTCATTTACGTTTCGTTCAAACTGCTATCCTTATTTCACACATTTAGGATGGTCAAATGGCCACCCTAAATGTAATAAAATCTTATTCTTATTTGTTCTGGAACGGTACAACCTTTAACTTCTTTTCCTTATCCTTCTCTAAGAAATTACCCATTCCAGCCTTCTGGTCCTCTGTCTCAAAACAGTCACCAAATAATTTCTCTTCGATTACGATTGCCTGATCCATATCCACCTGTAAACCATCATTAATCGCCTTCTTACAGTTACGGACAGCAATCGGAGCCTGCGCTGCAATACCTGCAGCCATCTTCTTAGCTGCTGCCATTAATTCTTCTTGTGGATATACGGCGTTGACAAGACCAATGCGGTATGCTTCATCCGCCTTAATATTACGAGCTGTATAAATCATCTGCTTTGCCATACCCGGACTTACCAATCGTGCCAATCTCTGTGTACCGCCGAATCCCGGTGTTATGCCAAGTCCAACCTCCGGCTGTCCAAACACTGCATTTTCAGAACAGATTCTGATATCACAGCTCATAGAAATCTCGCATCCTCCACCTAATGCAAAACCATTTACGGCTGCAATCACAGGAATCGGGAATGTCTCAAGCTTACGGAATACATCATTTCCCTTCTTACCGAAAGCTTCACCTTCTGCTTTCGTAAGGGTAGACATCTCTCCAATATCTGCACCGGCAACAAAGGACTTGTCTCCGGCACCTGTTAAAATCAAGGCTCTGGTTGTATTTAAATCAACTGCATCTAATGCTGCATTTAATTCATCCAAAACCTGACTATTTAAAGCATTTAATGCTTTTGGACGGTTGATGGTGATTACCCCGACAAAACCATCCTGTTCATATGTGATAAACTCCATGTGAATATCTCCTTTAATCATTATTGGTTACAACATACAAATTCTAAATACCATGTATTCAGTATTTGATTAATCACGCTCAACGATAGTAGAACAACCCATACCGCCACCAATACAAAGAGTAGCAAGACCCTTCTTAGCACCTTTCTTCTCCATTTCATGTAACAGAGTAACAAGAATACGGCATCCAGATGCTCCAACAGGATGTCCAAGTGCAATGGCACCACCGTTTGGATTTAACTGTTCATCTGTGAAGCCAAGATCTCTCTGAACAGCAATTGACTGTGCTGCAAATGCTTCATTTGCCTCAATAATATCAAAGTCCTCAATCTTATAACCAGCCTTAGCCATAACCTTCTTAGTAGCAGCAACCGGACCAACACCCATAATAGATGGGTCAACACCTCCTAATGCTCCGGCAACAAATGTAGCCATAGGCTTAACTCCTAACTCCTTAGCCTTCTCTTCACTCATTACAACAATTGCTGCTGCACCGTCATTGATACCGGAAGAGTTTGCTGCTGTAACAATACCATCCTTCTTAAATGCAGGACGTAACTTAGCAATACTTTCTGCAGTAGTTCCAGGACGTGGACCTTCATCCGTGTCAAAAATAACAGTCTGCTTCTTCTGCTGAACCTCTACTGGAACAATCTCATCCTTAAATGCACCGGATTCAATCGCTGCTGCAGCTTTTTGCTGTGACTTAGCAGCAAATGCATCTAATTCTTCTCTTGTAATGCCATACTTCTCGCATACATTCTCAGCAGTAATACCCATATGGTAATCATTAAATGCATCCCATAATGCATCATTAACCATGGTATCTACCATAGTATTGTTACCCATTCTATATCCGAAACGAGCCTGCTTTAATGCATATGGAGCCATAGACATATTCTCCACACCACCTGCTACAACAATATCTGCATCCCCTGCCTGAATCATTTGTGCAGCCATATTAACACAGTTCAAACCTGAACCACAAACAACATTAACGGTAACTGCCGGGGTCTCGACTGACAAACCAGCCTTAATGGAAGCCTGACGTGCTACATTCTGACCAAGACCCGCCTGGATTACACAACCCATATATACATGGTCTACCTGATCAGCAGGAACACCAGCTCTGTTTAAAGCTTCTTTAATAACAATAGATCCTAATACTGGAGCCGGAGTTGTACTTAAACCTCCACCCATAGTTCCGATTGCCGTACGACAAGCGCCAGCTAAAACAACTTTCTTTGACATAATGAAACATCCTCCGTTTAAAATTTTTGCGGACAGACATGAAACAGCATCAAAAATGATTGATATACCAATGTTTCACTCATCACGCAATCTGCTAACATGATAGCATATATTTTTTAAAGTTGCAACTAATTATCCATGTAGACAAATTGAAAATTATTTCTATTTTTTCTTATAATATCTATTTTTTTGCTCCCTTTTCTTTCCATATTGCTTTTTCATTTCTGTGACCGGTTTCATTTTTCTTGGCGGAATCAGGCATTTTTTATCAAAACCTATCAGATTCCGGCATCCCGTCTTTATCAATGCTTCCTTTACCAGGTCATAATTTTCCGGTCTGCGGTACTGAATCAATGCTCTCTGCATTGCCTTTTCATGGGGTGACCGGGGCACATACACCGGCTCCATGGTTCTGGGATCTACCCCGGTATAATACATACAAGTAGACATGGTAGACGGCGTCGGGTAAAAATCCTGTACCTGCTCCGGCATATACCCCAAATCCCTGATATACTCTGCCAAAATAACCGCTTCTCTCAGTCCTGAGCCCGGATGGGAGGACATCAAATACGGAACCAGATACTGCTCCTTTTTCAGTTTTTCATTAATTTTATCAAACTTTTTTACAAACTGGGTATAAACAGCATTCCGAGGTTTTCCCATTTTATCTAGGACCTCATCCGCCACATGCTCCGGTGCGACACGAAGCTGTCCACTGATATGATGCCTGCAAAGTTCCATTAAAAAATCATTTTTGGAATCCGCCATTACATAATCAAACCGGATACCGGAACGTATAAATACCTTTTTCACTCCCGGAATCTGGCGAAGCTTCCGAAGTAACGCAATATAATCCGAATGGTCTGCCACCAGATTTTTACAAGGCTGCGGAAACAGGCACTGCTTATGAGAACACACACCCTGTGTCATCTGCTTTTTACAAGCCGGTGCCCGGAAATTGGCGGTAGGTCCCCCCACATCATGGATATAACCTTTAAAATCCTTATCCTTTGTCATGAGCTCCGCTTCCCGGACCAGTGATTCATGACTCCGGCATTGAACTATCCTGCCCTGATGAAATGTAAGGGCACAAAAGCTACAGCCTCCGAAACAGCCCCTGTTGCTAGTAAGGGAAAATTTAATTTCCGAAAGCGCCGGAACCCCGCCTTCCGCCTCATATGACGGATGATAGCTTCTCATATAAGGAAGTTCATAAACATCATCCATCTCCTGAGTGGTCAGCGGTGTGGAAGGTGGATTCTGTACAATGTAACGCTTTTCTCCATATTTCTCAATTAACGGTTTCGCCTGAAAGGAATCTGTGTTACGGTACTGGACAGCAAAGCTTTTGGCATACTCCAATTTATCCTTTTGCATGGACACAAAATCCGGCAGCATAATCCCATCATACACAGAGTCGATATCTCTGGTTTTATAAACAGTTCCTGGTATAAACGTAACGTCTTCTATCGAAAGACCACTGTTTAATGCATCTGCCATCTCCACAATCGCATGCTCTCCCATGCCGTAAATCAGTAAATCTGCACCGGAATCCAGTAAAATAGAGCGTTTTAATTTATCAGACCAGTAATCATAATGTGCCAGCCTCCTTAAGCTTGCCTCAATTCCTCCAACAATAACAGGACAATCCTTGTAAGTTCTTTTTATCAGATTGCAATAGACAACAGTTGCATAGTCTGGTCTCCTTCCACTCTTACCGCCTGGCGTATATGCATCCTCTTTTCTTCTCTTTTTTGACACAGTATAGTGATTTACCATAGAATCCATGTTGCCCGCAGTTACTATAAAACCAAGGCGGGGCTTCCCGAAGGTCGTAATACTGGAATCCTCTCTCCAGTCCGGCTGGGATATTATAGCAACCCGATACCCATTTGCTTCCAGAATGCGGCTGATAATGGCATGTCCAAATGAAGAATGATCCACATAAGCATCCCCTATTACATATACAAAATCCGGTCTGTCCCATCCCAAATCCAGCATTTCCTGCCGGGTAACAGGTAAAAATCCCATACCCTTTCCTCCTTCTCTATACTCTTGCCAATATAATACTTTAAGCCATCATAGTTTAGCAACAAAGAAAGCGCCAACTCACCATGTAATATGATTCTAATCGACGCTTTACATTTCGTTATATTGTATAAATGGCAGCCATTCTAATACAAATATATTATTTATTCACATAATTTACAGATTTGCCAGCTCCAACGACGACCGCTTCCAGTGCCGTTGGTGCTACATAGGCACGAATTCCTGTGCTTTCCTCCACCAGCTTGTCTAACCCATATATCAGGCTTCCTCCACCGCTTAAAACTATACCATGCTCTGCAATATCAGCAATCAACTCCGGTGGTGAAATCTCCAGCACATTATGAATGGTATCCAGAATCTGGGCTGTCACCTCCGCAAAGGCTTCAATTGTCTCCTCAGAGGACACAATAATCCTGGCAGGAAAACCGGTTACTAAATCTCTTCCTTTCACTTCCATTGTCACCGGCTCTTCTCTTGGATAT
Organism: uncultured Eubacteriales bacterium; assembly: GCA_900548855.1. Lineage (GTDB taxonomy): Bacteria > Bacillota > Clostridia > Lachnospirales > Lachnospiraceae > CAG-590. The sequence continues at coordinate 2,007 of URMF01000068.1, read as the reverse complement.
ACGGTACCAATCGCTATCTTAATCTTCTCCGCTGTAGGTTCCCCAATCAACAAATTATAGGTCCGGCGGATATATTTAATCATTGCTTCATTATAATCATCACCTGCCAGCTTCAGGGAATTGCTCCCTACAATACCGCCAAGAGAAATTACTGCAACATCTGTTGTTCCCCCACCAATATCTACAATCATATTTCCCCTCGGCAGTGATATATCAATATCGGATCCAATTGCTGCCGCAATCGGCTCTTCCATAATATCTACGTGCTTCGCACCTGCCCTGTATACTGCATCCTCCACTCCACGTTTTTCAAGCTCCGTTACACCACTGGGAACACATACACAGATTCTCGGTCTGCTCAGCATTCTTTTCTTCTGCATTGCTGTCTCAATAAAGGCCTTCAACATTCTCTCTGTAACGGTATAATCAGAAATTACTCCTTGTTTCAGCGGCCGGATTACCTCAATATTAGCCGGCTCCTTTCCTATCATCAGCTTTGCTTTGTTTCCAATTGCAATAAGCTTTTTTGTTTTTTTCTCAAATGCTACCACTGATGGCTGATTAATAACAATTCCTTTTCCTTTTACATACACTAAAACATTAGCTGTTCCAAGGTCAATCCCTATATCCATATCAAACATAATGCTTTGTCCTCCGTTAATCTATATCATCTAAAGTTAAATCTCAAACTGAATCAACTATATAGTATCAAAAAATGAGAAAAAAACAAATACTTTTTTTGTATTTTCTACATTTTACCTTATTATTTTTAATATTCCTCATGCTTTATGTGGCTTTTTCCTTTTGACATACACAGCAATCCATTTTCTTCAGCATAAAACCAAGAGAGGGAATGTTGAAAAAAACATTCCCTTTCCTTCTCTTTTATCTGCAATATTAAAATTTACTCAAAATCAGCGGATACCAGATGATGCTCCTGCTCTCCCGAACTCATTTCACGGTTGTGTGCCTTAGAAACCGCATTATCTACAATCTTTAACACTCTGTCAAGATTACCGCTCTCTACCTCCTGCATTCTTCTGCGAAGATTGTTTTCCGCATCAGACTCACATGGATATCCTTGCTGTACTGCATAGTTCTTTGCTATCGAAAATACATCCATATCCGTAATTCTATGTACCTGGATTAAATGCTTAAACTGAGCGGAAATCACAACATTATCTTTGAAAAGCTTAGACAATGTCTGGATTTGTCCAGTCATAATAACAACTACATCATTATTTGGATTGCTTACAATCTGATAAATTTCATCTAATTTTTCAGGAGAAATAACTCCCGCATTTTCTACTACAAGGCAACCACCCTGCAATTTAGAAATAGCATCACCGATATTAGCCCTATTTAAAGCTCCTGCTTTAATCTTTGCAATTGTTTTTGTCTTACAAATACCCATTGCATAAAAGCTTCTCGCAAAATCCTCTGCAATCGCAGTAGTTCCAAATCCATACTGCCCAAGAATTACAACATTTCTAGGTTCTGATGGATTCTCACTAATATATCTCATGGCACGTACTATCTGGTCACTAATTGCTCCAACGACTAGATATTTTCCTAAGAACTGCTCTGCCCCAACAGGTAATGCAAAATCTCCACCTGAATTATTTGCACCCACAGAACCTGCCTTGGCTGCCTCAAGTGCCTTTTCAGCCTCATCTGCCTTCCGGGCTGCCTCTTCAGCGAGCTTCTTATACTTCAACGCTTCCTCTTCCGCTTTCCGAGCTGCTTCCTCTTCGGCTCTACGTCTCGCCTCTTCCTCAGCCTTCCGTCTTGCTTCCTCTTCGGCTCTACGTCTTGCCTCTTCCTCGGCCTTCTGTCTCGCCTCCTCTTCGGCTTTCCGTCTTGCCTCTTCCTCGGCCTTCCGTCTTGCTTCCTCTTCGGCTCTACGTCTTGCCTCTTCCTCGGCCTTCCGTCTTGCTTCCTCTTCGGCTCTACGTCTTGCCTCTTCCTCGGCCTTCCGTCTTGCTTCCTCTTCGGCTCTACGTCTTG
>URMF01000067.1 GCA_900548855.1 uncultured Eubacteriales bacterium | reverse complement strand
TTATGGTGTACGTTGTAAAATCAGGGTTCTGTGGATAAGACTGCGGAAACTCAAGAACATCAGATATATCATTTGTCCATTGTATGATGTATAATAAACAGGAGAAAACCTCTTTACAAACACTTTTATCTGGGCAAAAACCTTCTTTTTAATTCCCATATATCCAATTGAAAATAAATCAGCTAATATAATATATATCATTGTTGTACTATCCCTTCCAAAAATTCTCCCAAAAACAAAATTTCTTTTTCATTCACAAATTTTAGCAAATCATCTTTAATTTTCTGATAATACTTGACCGGTGTTATAATAATTTTTTCACCACTATATTCTTCTACCAAATCATTAAAAGAAATTGTACGAATTCCTTTAACATTCACAGATAATCCACCATTTTTATCTACTACTGCTTTTACATTTACCATGTTATACACTGCATTATATAATTGTACTCCAAGGTAACCTCCACCATATATATATAAGGATTGGATATTATACAACTGCAACCGTTCTTTCACCCACTCTGTCTCTAACAATTCTCCCATCATTTTATAGCAGAGTGTTTCAATTCTATAATCTCTCACATACAATTCAAATATCTCTTCTTCAAAACCCATTTGCCTCTACTCCTTATGTTCCTATTCTCCTCTGTACTCTCCCATAAGATGATGTTCAAAATCATATTTTGCCCTCTCTATCATCCCTGCCTTTTGTTCCACGTCATCATCATACTTTAAAGCTAACTTCACTTTCTTTAATGTGTTTTCACATTCCAATCCGTATATAACATCTGTTTCATGATACTTTTCATAACAATATAAAGCATTACGATACCTGTAATAATACCTCAGCGGGGAATACTTATTGATATAGACCATTTTTCCATCCACAAATTTACGCTCTATATCCACATCCTGGCAATCATGTATCAGCACAGCCTGGTTCAATTTTATAATACTATATCCTTTGCTTCTACAGCGTGCACAATATTCAAAATCAACTTCATCTATAAACAAATTTTCATCATAATCTCCCACATTTTTCATCATATTCAGTCGATGCATAGCACCACTCTGGATTACTCTGTCTGTATATGTGTAACATCCATCCTGCTGAATACCTACTTGATCGGAATCATCTATCGTTGGAGCTATAATGCCTATTTTTTCATCACACAGTTCACTGCCAGCAAATCCTCTCATCTCATTTATCATATCTTTTCCCGCAATAGAATCCTGATCAAAGGTGATAAACCAATCCATCCCTTCTTCTATTGCTTTTTTATAATAGCGGTTGAACGGAATACACAAGCCCTGGTTCTCTCCTGCGAAATCGTATTCCGTATTGGGTAATTCACCTATTTCCTGTTCTATATCTAAATTTCTTTTCATCGAATTATCATGAATATATAATTTATTCAACTCTCCAGCATATGACCTGATATTTTTTATAATATCCTTATTGGGATTATATAAAATAACAACTGCTGCAATTTTTACCTCTCTAACAGCCCCCTCTTTGAATTCTTTCGGAAACAAAATATCATTTACTGATAAATTCCCTAATATAATGTTATCAATATTCAATATCCGTTCTTTCCTTTTTGCATCCTTTAAGGCTCCTAGAATCTTATACTCTAATTTAGAATTCACAACAATAATGACATCAGCACTATGTTCTTGAAAATGAACAATTTGATGTCCTGTGTCTAAAACCGTTCCGTGCTTTTTTTCATCTCTGTCAAACACATATGTAAGCTTCGCACCATTCGGATCAAAAACATTCAAAAATGCTCTGCCACGCAATCCGGCTCCCCATATTGCAATTTTTTCTCCTCTTTCTATAAAATAATCAATGATTTCCGTTATTACATCATATTTCTGTCGAAAATATTTCTCATAGATTTCAATATCTTCCATGGCTGCACTCCTGCTCTTTCATTCCCCATAATTCTTTTCCAGCGACACCGCCACCAGATTATATTTCACACTTCCGTTCTCCCTTGGGGATAGTTTCTTGTAATCATCATACATAATCCCAAGATAATAATCTATATCCCCAGGCACTGGATATTCTCTATCTTCAAACTGATGACTGGATACCGGTATCAGCTTGTCCTTTTCAAACACTGGCAGCTTCTTATAATGCGTACACAAATCTCCCACATAACCTGTATCCATTTTATCATATCTGGTAAATTCTTTCCATTGTATATGCATCAATACTTTCAGAGGTACTAATTTTAATAGATAATACGGTGCATTCACAATAAATCTTTTTATCGGATTCTTCCCATTAAAATGCTGTGGCAGCATTTTCGTGCGAATCAGCTTTGTTATCCTTCGCACCTTGTCAAATTGTTTCTTTTGCAGCTCTTTATCCTCTGAAACATTGTCAATAGGTGCCACATCAATATGTATTCCTAAATGCATTTTCAAATCTTTAAAATCATATCGCACAAAACAGGTGTGATCCATCACAACCTGTGCGTAGGGATAAGGATACTGACTGCCTGGCTGCATTTTCTGAATCAGAAAACCTTCCGGCAGTTCTTTTCCAGCACATTCTATAAACTTTTCGTAATCCTCCCTCAACAAAGCGATGTCAATATCATCATCACAGGGAATAAAACCGTTGTATCTCTCTGCTCCCAATGCTGTTCCAGCCTCAAGGAAATATGTGATTTTATGCTTCTCGCAAATTTTATCTATCTCATGGAGAATATCTAATATCTTATACTGAATATCTGATAATTCATAACCGAACAGTTTATCATCCTTCAAGTCCACCTGTTCAAAGTCATTCTTATATATCTGCTCCCAAGGAACCTTATGCTTTACCAAATAATCCACATCGAACAGCTGCCCTTTATATTTCATCTTTTCCAACATAAAAAAGTTATCTACATAAAACAGCTCATTCATAACAAACACCACATCAACAGCATTGGATATAACATATTCCTTCGCCACAATCACATGTCCTGTGGCAAGATATGTGCCATGCAGCGATTCCTTCATATCCACCACTGCTTCAATATATTTATGCTCTGGGTCCACCAGTGTAAGAAATGCATTTCCCTTTAGTCCTGCTCCCCAGATAACAACACGTTTGCCGTCCTCCTTATATTTTTGGAGAAGTACTTTTAATTCCCCTGCAATTTCCTTATAATAGTCTCCATATTGTATATTCGCCTTTAAGTTTTTAAAGCTTTTTCTTAACACCCTTATCTGCTCCTATCTATTAACAGCTTACTCCTTTGTATCCGCCGCCAAAAAACGTTCTACAAAAAATCTCATTGCCTCCTTAGACCCTGTTGAAACTCTGATATAGTCTTTTAACAAATCATTACCATACGTTTTTATTAATATCTTGTCCGTTTCCTTTAACTGTTGTTCTAAATTCTTTGGAGAAGTGTTCGGTCTCACAAAAATAAAATTCCCTCTACAGTCCCTAACCTCATATCCAGCACCCTGCAGCATGTCAATTGCATATTTTTTCCCTTCATCCGCTGTTTTAATCAGGCTTTCTATTACCTCCGGATGATCCATTAACCTCTCTGCAAAAAGCAGTGCAATGGAATTCACTTCAAATGTCAGCCTTGATTTTTTAACATATCCTATTATTTCCGGATTACTAATGATAATACCCAGCCGGCATGCCGCCAAGGAAAATAATTTAGAAAAAGTCCGAAGTACCACAACATTATTTCGATTCAGTGCATAGGATAAAAATGTTTCTTTATAAAAATAATGATAGGCTTCATCAATAATCACAATCGCACCATGCTGCTCCGCTTTGTCAACAATTCGTTCCAGCTCCTCCTGCGTATATACATTACCAATTGGATTATTGGGATTTAACAATACAACAATATCGGTTTTGTCTGAAATCTCTGCTAAGATGCTGTTCACATCAATTGACAAGTCATCTTCATAAGAAACTGCTCTATGCTTCAAACCTAAAATACTGCAATTCACAGCATACATTTCAAAAGAGGGCGTTACCGTCAATACTTCTTTTCCCTTTTCACAAAATACCTCTAGTAAATACCGGATTGCCATGTCCGAACCGTTTGTGGTTAATACATTTTCGTAATGTGCACCTATGTACTTCGCATATTTATTTAAAAATCTGTCCGGTTCCGGATAGATTGCCAAAAACTCCGGCGTAATCTCTTCTAATACAGAAGCCACAAATTCTTTGGGCAAGCCTTCGGGGTTCTCATTCATATCATATCGGTGATAATCATATCTTCCCTGTTCAGGAAAAATACGTATACAGTTTTTAACGTCCTCATTTACAAAATACATATCTTTTCCCTCCGTACAAATCCTCTTATTATACTACATTCCCAGCCAATATTTAATGATTGTGGAATCCTGAATACCCCTAAATTTTAAAATCCGTTCATAATCCTCAATATAATCTACCTCAGCCCAGAACATTCCCTGAATATCTCTTACATAAATGGAACGCTCCTCCACAAAGGAATACAATACATCCTCCCACCACATATTGTGCCGCCCCTGCGTAATCAATTCTGTTAGTTTATCAATAAAGTGTGGAATAAATTCTCCATTCATTTTTGCAATGCCAATGTATTCACCAGAGATATCCTCTCCCTCCAGCTCTTTGCCATATTTAATCAGCTCATTTGCCTCATAATAAAATTTATAATCCGCCTCTTCCCTTCTGCTTCCATCTGAAAAAAGAACCGGACTATATTCCTCCTTTAGCACCTCATCAAATACCGCCGGTTCCAAATATACATCTGCATTCATCAGCAGCATGTCTCCCTCAAGAAACTCCTTGGCAAACCATGCGGATGCAATACTATTGGTCACATCATAGAAATAATTATAATAGTAAGTGATATCATAATCCCTTAACACTTCCTTAATCACTTCACTCTGATATCCTAATACCATGGCAATTTCCGTAATTCCTCTTTCATGAAGCTGATGAATGGTATATTCTATCAGCGTCGTATCGCCTATTGCCACCGTACATTTAGGCCGTCCCTCAATATAACGACTAATTCTGGTTCCCTTTCCCGCTGCCATTAACAAAGCCTTCATACGAATCCTCCTAACTTACAAAATGTACATCCAAAAATTCCGGAAATTCACTCTCACCATATGTTTTTTCTACCTGCTCCACACAAGCCTGTCCCTCTTTTGTATGAATCAGGTTGTTCTCCAAATCGTTTATGGAATATACCTCCTTCTTTCCGTTTTTGGTACAGGAATAAATATATCCATCTAACATATAGCAATCGATACCGTCAATATAATCCGTATATCCTCTCTCCTCTGCCACATCCCGAAACCGTTTATTGTGACTGCTGTAATATTGCCATCTAAGAATCTTCCGGATTGGAATCTCCTGCGCTTCCTTCAGGACTAATTTTTTTAATGCCCTATTATAATCAATCATACTGAAATTTTCATGATAAATACCTTTTTCAACTCCCGGTCCCGATATCGCCATCGTACAATGTGTAGCACGCTCTTTATTATTATAATACATGTAGTACGGCATAAAATTTTTCTCATCATATACAATCTGCGAATGGTCACTGAATATGTTTAAATAGGTATCCTGACTATAGAAGCCATAATAAAATGCAAACTCTTTGTCCACATATTGCAGGCAGTCTGCAAACTGCTCCTCTATAAAGTCTGACATGTCAACGATTCCCACATCAACAAATCCTAATATATGTGGTTTTTTTCTGTGATATCCACAAACCAAAGGAAAATGGAGTTCCCATGGATAATACATAAATGCCATAACTGGTTTTTCACATACCGCTCTGTTACACATTAAGGTCCATAATTTCTGAGACATATGAATTTGATTTATATACCGGATTCTCTCATCCTCAAACATAATACGGTATTCCTCTGAGGTATAAAATTGTATATCATATCCTTTCTTATACACCTGTGGCAGGAATGGAAATTCATCAAAATGATAAATAAATTTATTATTATATACATTTACCTCAAACGGATATTGTTCACAGATAATAGAACGCATACTTTCATACGTTGTAGGTGCAGTTGAATAAGCATTCTCAAAATAAAGCATATTGGAAAAATAATTCTCCATGATATCAAATTTAAGCACCTCTCCTTCACGATGCGCCACGTCCATGGCTCGTAATGCATCAATGAAATGGATAACAATGTCCCCGCTTCGCTGATTATTCTTTGTCTTTACCTCTTCAACCAGACGCAAAAGCTCTTTTAAAAAATCCTCTACCTGCTGGAATCCCTCATATTGATGGGATATATACTCCCTGCAAAAATCAATGGCATATGGAATGTCTCTGATATTTAAATAGGCGGATATAAGGCTTCGCAGCTTCTCACCCTGTTCACTAAAATTTTCAGCCTGTTCATATTCTCTCCGTCTGTCATACAGCTCTGTATACAAGCTTCGCTCCTCATAGAAATTATAGGGTATTACAATTCCCCGTGCCCTTAACTCCGCATATATATCTAACACCTCACACCATGGTGCATATTTCTTGATACTTTCACAGATAGAGCCTGCATTTGCACGGGATGCAACAATAATCAATTCAATATTTTTCTCTTTAATGGTTTCCGGTGAAATAACAGGATAATGCATAAACTCTGTTCCCCAAAGCTCCTTTGCCGAATCAATCAGACAAACAAGTCCCCTCATACAAGAAGCATATTTTGTCAAAATAACGGAAGCGTGACTCGTCAGAGAATTACTTCTTCCTGCACCCCACAGGGCAACACGCTTCGTAAGACATTTTTCCTGAAATAAACCCATAACAATATTATGAATATCCGTACTATCAATAATTCCATGGTAATCCAATCCATATTTTTTTATTAAATTCTCAAGCTTCTCATCATACTGGTTCTTCATTCTTTTCTCCTACATTTTCAAATCGCTTTTTATCTTTGTTGTGGATATCTCCGGTGTCCTGTCCAGATAAACTACTTCACAATAGGGCTCCAAAAAGTCGAACTTTCCTTCCCAGTCATTTCCCATTACAAAGGTATCCACCTTAAATTCTTTTACATCCGATATCTTTTGTTCCCAATTCTCTTCCGGTATTACCAAATCCACATACCGTATCGCTTCTAACAACCGTTTCCGCTCCTCATAAGAAAAGTAAGTCACCTTACCCTTCATTTTACTATTAAATTCATCCGTAGACAATGCCACAATTAGATAATCTCCCATTTCCTTTGCCCTTTGCAGCAAATTAATATGTCCATAATGTAACAGGTCAAAGGTTCCATATGTTATCACTTTTTTCATACCATATCTCCATTCTACTATATTGTGTATCGATACCTTTACATTTTATTACCAACAGGAAAATTCATCTATAAAATATCTTGAATCTCCTTAACCAGCATCCCACTGACACACGTTTCCGTTATATCAAATATTTTTTTCTTCAATTCCCTTCTTGACTCCCTATATTCATCCGTATCATTCGCCACATCAAATATAGCCTGTTCCAGCTCCTTCTGGTCCCGCACTTTTCTCCCCGGTGTATATTCCTCATAATCAAAATACATTTCTCTGGAATCCTTCAGATAAGTCTCCAAATCATAATCAAAAAATACAATTGGCTTATCTGCAAACAGGTAGTCAAAATATATAGAGGAATAATCCGTTATCAATAAATCAGACACCGGAATAAACACATAGGGGTCGGTATCTGCATCTATGTTAATAATATTACCACCATCCATAGCCTGAAACTGCTGCCTTAACTTTGATTTCGGGTGCAGCTTCGTACAAAAGATTAAGTGATTCTCCTTTAGAAACTGATTGAAGCTTTCCAAATTCATCACATCAAAAAACTCTGTTTCACTATTCCGAAAAGTAGGCATATAATAAATCACTTTGCAATTTTCTTCCTGATTCAATATTTTGTGAATCTTTTCCATTGCCTGTTGCTCTGTTCCTGTACATAAATTCTGTATATTACGAAAGGCAAAGCTATCTATTCTCGGATATCCTGCAGTGGAAACCTTCCGTGTCTGAAATGCCGATTCAAAAATCGGCTTCATAAACTCAGATGTGGTAAGTACATAGTGGGAAGGCTTTTCATCCGATAACCGCCTTGGGAAAGACTTAAAAGCTTCCCATCCATTCACTGGATGTCTCACTTTGTCAAACAGGTTATCCGCCTGTATTTTCTTAAGCGGAATCCCATGCCACATATTAAATTTAACGGCTCCTCCACTCTGCCAAAAATTAATATCCTTGGAATAATTGTCAAAGAAATATACTCTGCCTCTTAAGGCATACCAGATACCCTTCAAAGAATGGTAATAGTATGCTTCATATCCATTCTCATTGAGAAAATGCACAATTCCCCTGTCATGGCTTATCCAAATCGGACGTATACTGTATTCTTCTTTATGCTGACTGCAATATAGGAAAAAATATCTTGGATTATCCGCAAATCGTCTTCCAAAGGTAGAGCCAAAAAGCCAGATTTTCTTATTTCTGGGAAACAAAAAAGAGAACCAGTATACAGGTAACAAAAGCAATTGTCCCCAATATTTGATTCTCTCTATTATCTTCTTCATCTTATCGCCTCATTCCCTTGAATCTATGCCGACATCCGTGTCCTAAATTTTTTATTATAAATATACTTGTAAGCGTATTCTGTTTAACTAAAATATCATTTTATTAAAATGAACCCGTCTTATTATATATCGACATATTATACCCTTTATTTTAGAATTCTAAGGGATTTTCTCTTTTGATATTAAATCTTACGATTCCTTTCATCTTTTCACCAGAGCACTCCATATTTTATTCTCAGAGAAGTTCCACCTGACCTTTTCCTCATATGCTTGGCAACTATGATGCATCATAGTGCGATATAATGTCAACAAAAAAAGTAAATGATTATACGAATTTTTATTTTTTCATAAAATCATTTACTTTTATTTGTACAGAATATAATATTTAAAGTTAGTCTAAAAATTCAACCGAACCATTATCAATATGATACATCGCCCCACATACCTTTATGCCCTCATCCGAATCCGTGACTCCAAGGCGTTCTTTAACGACAGACACACTTCTCTTTACATTCAGGCAGCTTGCCCGAAGTTCATCCTTTTCTTCGCCAATGGCTTTGCGGATTTCGTCTGTGATTGTCTTAATATATCCATCCGGCTCATCATGGATTGCAGCACCTACCGCTCCACAGTGCTCATGACCCAGCACGACAACCAGCCTGGTGCCTAAATGAGCAGTCGCATATTCGATACTGCCAAGCTGGTGGTTGTCAATAACATTTCCAGCCACCCGGATAACAAACAATTCTCCGATTCCGGCACAAAAAATACTTTCTGGTATAACTCTCGAATCCGAACATGTCACAACAACTGCATACGGAGCCTGTCCATTTTCACAAGTGTCTTTGCGAATCTCTGGCGATATATCGCCCGGATTTGTCATTGCAGTCAGATACTGACTGTTTCCATCCTGCAGTTTCTTCAAAGCCTCCGATGCCGATAAATTTTCTTTTTGCATAGTCTCCTCCATTTCCGTCTCAAAATAAACGACTCATTTGTTATATATAATTTTTTTGTGTTACCATTTCCTTAATATGGTTTTCCGCTCCATTGGGTCCATTCTGCGGATTAATGGGTCATCATAGTAGGAATCACTCTTTACATGGGTGGTAGATACCTCTTCAAAGATGGCTCCTGTCTGGGAAGTAAATGCATGCTTTTCTCCCCGGAGAACCGTTTGTATATCACCCGGTTTCATCTTTCGCTCTTTCCCTTCCATTGTCACCGTCAAATCACCATACAGCAGCTGGAAGGTCTCTTCCTTCACCTTATGGGCATGTACAGGATGCTTCTGTCCTGGTAATACAATCAACAGTTTCTTGCAATATTCCCTATTAATGATATTGATAATAATCGCACCTGTCTGGCGAAAATGCTTCATGCCATAATGATGGGACAACTCCACCTCAAAATCATCTCCCAGGGCAATCCCCGCTTCATACAGCATTCCTTTTGCATCATGAATGACACTTCTCGCCAGATTTACATCTGTTACCTTCTTTTTCTCATGCAATTCTTCATTTACTTTATAGTCTTTATGCGCTATAACCCCGTCATAAAACTCACCGGATGTCATCTGCTTTTCATGACAAGGCATTGCAAAAAATACATCCTCACGGGTCAGCTCTTCCCCTTCTTTTACATCCTTCTTCAGATACACACCCCGCATCAGGGAATTCAAGGAATCCAGCTCCTCCTGGGATATATATTTCTCCCCATCTCTTTTCATGCCACACATTGTCTTAGCCTGCAATGCCGCCGCAACCCAGTGGTCTGCCTGTTCCGGATTCATTGAATACGCATTTAATGTAATGGTTTCTGTTGGCAGACCTACATGGCGCTCCAAAATCCTGGCACCCTTTGCAATTGCCAGCATCGGAGCTGTATTATCATCCGGATTCTCATGACCGGAATATCCCACCGTTACATCCGGATATCTTCGGTTCATTTTATCTATAAAATCCAGCTGCAAATGCTCCATCGGGGCAGGATATTCTGCTACACAATGCAGGAACGCAAAATCACAGCCTCTGTGTGTAAAGAAATTATACAGCTTGTCAATATCTGACAGAGCCTTGCCGCCAGTTGATATAATAAGCGGCTTATTTGCCCGGGCTGCCTTCTCTAACAGCGGCCAGTCCAACGCAGAACAGCTGGCAATCTTAATAATATCCACGCCCATATCCATACACCAGTCCACACCATCTTCATCAAAAGGGGTGCTCATGGCAATAAGCCCTTCTTCATGAATCGCATCCACAAGCTGGGTAAAGTCTTCTACACTCAGCCTGGTGCTTTCAAATCTCGGTATATGTTTTACATCCTGCCTGCCTTTATAATCCGGATGTATAAAAGTATCCAGATTGCGGAATTGTAATTTTACCGCTGCTTTTACATTATATTTCCTGGCAATTTTACTCATGGCATGAATAATATCTATTCCATGCTCCACACTTCCCTGATGGGAATTTGCCATTTCAAAAATAAATAAATCCTCAAATAATTCTTTTCCCATATGTGACCCTCCTTGGTAGGTAAATTTATGTTACAAAATGTTTCCACCTATTTATTATATCGTCCTTTTAGAAGAATACCATTATCTCATGCGCTGCATTGCCTTTTGAAAATCCTCTTCTGTATCAATATCATAATTTTCTTTCATTTCATATCCGAGAATATAATCCCCTGACATGGAATGCTTCTGCAACACAACCTCCGGACGGAATACGTCAATACATGCATTCTGATAATACACCTGCGGAAGCTGCTGTCTGGGCATATTATAACATTCCGGTATATCGGTTATCAAGGGAATAATCCGGTTACCCGGCGCCGATGCCCCTTTGTCCGCCATATTCGGAACAGTCTCTTCCTTCCGCCACATTTTATAAGGTATCTCTGTTGCCTTTACCATACTGCGGACAGAATCCGCCTCCGGATGCGTTATTAATAATTGTATCATATTATCAATATCATGAACATCCCGAATTGGATATGTGGGCCGCAGCTGTACCACAATATCCGGCATATAAGCTTCTTTTTCCGCAAGCCAGGTTAATGCATGATAAAACACATCGTAATCCAGAGCGGTATCCGTTGCGTACTCCTTCGGTCTTATAAACGGAACCTCTGCGCCATATTTACCTGCAATTTCCGCATACTCCCTGCTGTCTGTACTGACAATAATACGGTTAATATATTCCGATGCTTTTGCGTGTCCGATAGAATATGCAAGCATGGGTTTACCGCCAATTTCCCTTATATTTTTATGGGGGACTGATTTTGAACCGGCTCTGGCCGGAATAACAGCCAATATTTTCATACCTTCCATCCTTCCTGTTTCGATAACCGTCTATTTCCCTTTATTCCTCGTCCGCATCTAATGAGACAGCTATACATTCAAATTATACGCTTCTCTCACACGGGACAGCATTGCATCGTAATGCTCTAACAGCCCGTCAATGTTCTCGTAAACTACATTATAATCATATTCCAGCTTATGATAGAGCCGTAACATTTCTTTCTCATTATCGCTTTCTGCCACATAAAGGTCCATATCCTGCTGCAATAAAAGATTTTCCGTATACTTACTGATAAGATTTGCCGCTATATCCTCATCAAAAAGCTTTCCTGTCTTTGAAAGCAGCTTATTTTTTTCTTTAAATTCCTTTCCGGAATCCCCACGCTCTGTCAGCACCGCACATCTTCTGGCGGCTTCCGATGCTTTCTTCGCAGTTCCCTTCAGCCCTTTCATTTCCATCCGGTGCTTTTCTAATATACTATATACCTCTTCCAGTTTATCCTGTGGGAAAATATAATCCTCCGCATCGAAAATTGCATCGATGTCATATTCTGTCGTACAATAAGCATCTACAGCCTCCTGCAGTGTCATCACCTTTGTTCCTTCAATCCTTGCTCCACCTTCGGTGGCATTAATCACTTCCATTTGCCCCTCGGCTTCTTTCACTGCCTGATTAAACCATACCAGATATACATAAAAATCACCTCTGGTCTCTACCATTTCTTCTACATTTCCCGGCACCATGAGATGTGCAAATTCCTCTGCTTCCGCTCTTTTATTCTGTAAATTTCCGGAATACACTTTTCCACCTGTAAGCGCCAAATCCTGTCCCACCAGAATCGTCCGCTTAAATCCCATCCTCCTGACAAAACCATAGGCAAATGTCGCAACGGAACCACCTACCGGTATGACAATTGGGGTTTTCCCATATTCTTCTATCAGGGAATCATAAAACTTAAAATCACCCGTTCCATACATTAATTTATTTCCGTTTACAATATCCATTACCCGACGGCTTAAATCCGGCATGTACAAAAATGGTATATCCTTTAACCTGTCATCCTTAAACAGCTCCGGATTTTTGTTATAATCCAAAGAGCAAAACATATCCGGCACAATTCCCCGGTCCAATAAAAATCTTGCTGTCCTATCCATAGCTATAATAAGCGCTTTTCCCTTTGCCTGTTTCAACACTTCATAATTTTTGTCAAGAGAAGGACCGCCTGCTACTATAATAGCTGGCATATCCTCCGGAAACTTCC
Source organism: uncultured Eubacteriales bacterium (assembly GCA_900548855.1). Classification (GTDB taxonomy): domain Bacteria; phylum Bacillota; class Clostridia; order Lachnospirales; family Lachnospiraceae; genus CAG-590. The sequence continues at coordinate 2,157 of URMF01000067.1, read as the reverse complement.
CAATATAATCTGTTGACAATTTTGAACGCAAAAAATACGGAACATTCGCTATGGCATTCTCTGTCATAAGCCTGCTCCTGTTAATCACTGTCTGAAGATTCGTCAATGCACATTCCCTGCATTCTTTAAATACTTTCTTTATCTTTTCATACTGTTGTGGAAATAATTCCTTGTACTTAGGATGGGCCTCCAGCACCGTAACCCCTACATTGATATTCGTCAGAACAAAACTTAGATTATTCCCCAGAATATCCTCATCAATTCCCTCCACAAACAAACGGACACGACTGTCACTCAAAATATCCGCCATATCAAAATGCTCCATCACAAAGAAAAACAATTCCACAGATGGTTCATAAATAAAAAGCATAGCTTCTTTATTTAATTTGTTTAAAATTTCCGATACAACTATCCCATTGCCCAGCCCGACCAGAACAGTAATGGAGTTTTCTGTCAGTTCAATCTTTCCCGCAAATTTAACTGCCTCATCCTTCGGACGGTATGTACTGTTAAGCATTACCTTACGCCCTTCCTCCATTATACCCAGTATATCGGAGCCGTCTCTGGCCTGCTCCATTATAAACTGCGGACTGTTTTTCTCTATATTTTCATGTTCCTGTATTTTGCGGAACATATCATTATCTTTTTCTTTTATAACTTCTAAATTCTTATCCCAAAAAGACATCCCTATTCTTCTCCTATGCCCCTAAGCTTATCAATAATGTCATACTGTAAAATATCCGCAAGCAACGTGTAATCATTGGACTCCATCGCTCCAACCGCATCATTTAAAGAAGCCTTGATTTCTTCCTGCAAAGCCTCATCCTCTATCTCTCCAATATATACTCCCATAATTGGCAGGCACTTTACCAATATTCCATATGCGTCATTCTTTCTTTCCTGATACAATAATTCAGCCACTTTTTCCAATACTTCCAATAAATCATTCATAACTCCTCGTTCCTGCCCTTTCCATTTTATCATATTTTAAGATAATACAAAATAGGCTGACCATAAAGGCCAGCCTATTATTTCCATGTATAATTAATTACTGCAATAAGTTAAGAACACCCTGTGTAGACTGGTTAGCCTGTGCAAGCATTGACTGTGCTGCCTGCTGTAAAATATTATTCTTGCTGTATTCAACCATCTCTGTAGCCATATCTGTATCTCTAATCTGTGACTCAGCAGCGGTCAGATTTTCAGAATAATTCTCTAAGTTATTAATGGTGTACTCAAGACGGTTCTGGATAGCACCCAGTAAAGAACGCTGTGCAGATACCATTTTAATAGCACTCTGAATCTGCTTAATTGCTGCAGATGCAGATGCAGCTGTCGTTACAGAAGTAGCAGCAAGACCTAATTTCTTCAATGATGTACCACTGATAGAAATTCTCAATAACTCACCCTGATTCGCACCTACCTGTAACTGCTTTCCAGAATTTGCAAGTGACATAGAACCATCTAATAGCTTGGTTCCATTGAACTCTGCCTTCTTTGTAATAGAGCAGATTTCCTGCTTTAACTGTGAAATCTCGTCCTGAATCGTCTGACGGTCTTCGCTTGCATTAACATCATTACGAGCCTTGATAGCTAACTCACCCATTCTCTGAAGAATAGAATGAATCTCATTCATGTTACCTTCAGCAGTCTGGATAAGGGAAATACCATCCTCTGAGTTCTTAACAGCCTGATTAAGTCCACGAATCTGGTTTCTCATCTTCTCGGAAATAGAAAGACCTGCTGCATCATCTGCTGCACGGTTTACCTGATAACCAGATGATAACTTCTCTGTGTTCTTCTGTACTGCCTTTACGTTCTGTCCTAACATTCTGTTTGTGTTAACTGCCTGCATATTGTGTTGTACTACCATAATAAATTCCTCCTTGATATCAAATCCTTTTGATAATTTTCCTTTTTTATTGTTCTATTGGAACTCAATTCCGTTTCAAGTTCCTTACACTATATTTATCGACACTCTTTTCGATAACTTTATACCTTTTTTTAAATTTTTTTATTTTTTTATGAAGGCTTTTAAAGTTTTGCAAAACTCTGGTTTTTCAAAACTCTAAAAGCCTTGAAATGAGAAGCTTCCTATAAAACTCAAAAATGGTCCACTGGACCATTTTCTCATATGCTTGGCAACGAAAAAGCCGG
>URMF01000066.1 GCA_900548855.1 uncultured Eubacteriales bacterium | reverse complement strand
AACCAACGGAAACCTCTGTGTGGCACTCAGACAATCACTTCGGACGCACATGGCAAATGTCTATAAAAAACAGCAGCTTTCTAAGGAATCTAGTTGATTGCAAAAATCATCCCTATTCTACGTGGCTGACTGATACACTGTTTATACGCAAAAGGCATATATACATTTGCTTGGCAACAAAAAAAGACAGATATCCTGAACTGTTCAAGATATCTGTCTCCATATACTCCCTATTCTTCCACCGAGTTACAGGATACATGCTGAATAAGCGGTGTATTTTCATCAATCGGGAGAATCTCATACCCTTCACTCTTTAGTGTGTCAATGAGGAGCTGCAAAGACTCTACTGTGTTATGGGTGGTCTGCAAATCATGCATCAGCACAACCGAATCCTGATTCTTTTCCACATCATGCATAATATTATTCACCAGCTGATCCGGTGCCAGTCCAGTGGTAACAGCATCTCCACTCAATGCATTCCAGTCATAATAATTTATATTGTGTTCATTTAAATATGCAATATAATTCTGAATTGGCAATGGAGCCACACTATTTGAGCTTCCACCAGGAAAACGGAAAATCGTACTCTTTGTGCCGGTCACCTCATAAATCAAATCATTTAATTTCTGCAGCTCATCACCAAATGCTTTCTCCGATTTATAAAAGTCCTGATACACATGGGAATAAGAGTGCATTCCTATTGTATGTCCCTCGTCCACTATTCGTTTATAATATTCATAATAGGTCTCATCTTTTCCAATCACGAAAAAAGTTGCCTTCACTCCATTGGCTGCCAATATATCCAATATCTGCCCGGTATAAATTGAAGGTCCGTCATCAAAGGTCAGATACACCCTTTTTGCTTGCTCCACCGGTGTTGCATCCGTCTTCTCTGAAGCATCCTTTGTACCGGCATCCGCCATATCCTCTGTGGTACCTTTACTAGTCTCTGCCTGAACAGTGTCTAACGCATTTCCCTCACCGGAATTTTCTGTATTTTTTGCATTGTTGGTGTCCACATTTGTATTTCCCAATACAGACCGGACTGAATCCTCAAACACACCGCTATTAGCATTCGGATTACTCAGAAGGGCTTCCCTGCTGGAACGGAGAGTCAGATAATCTCCTCCATCCTCACTCAATGCATAATCCAGTTTCTTTTCCAACTGATTCACCTTGTGAAAAAGGAAAATGCTTGTAAAGATTGGCAATATAGTAAGTATTAAAAAGCCATATATAATTATTCTTTTGTAAAGTTCAACCCGCTTCCTTCTGGCAAGCTCTGCTCTGGTTATCTTGGCCATCTCATCACCCGATTTCTGTTCTTTTACTTAGTATCTGCAATCCTTATCCTCTTCATTCAGTAAATCAAAAATACGCCAATTTTTCTAAGCTTAGTTATTATAAATAAAGTTTTTTTTTTCGTCAAGCCACCATTTTTTGTAATATAGGTCAATTTTTCCCCTTTTGAATACAATATAATATAGGTCAAAAGGAAGTGAAAAAAATTGGAAACACCATTACTGGAATTTTTTAATGTAAATTACGCATATCACACAATATCTTGTGAAACCCATACGCTTAAAGACATTTCATTTAAATTAAACAAAAATGAATTTATTTCATTCGTCGGGCCCAGCGGCTGCGGCAAAACCACACTGCTGAATCTCATAGCTGGTCTGCTTCCTGTGTCCTCTGGCAAAATTGAACTGAATGGTAAACCAATGGCAGAGTCCGATGTCAATATCGGCTACATGCTGCAAAAGGATCATCTGCTGGAATGGCGCAGCATCTATCGAAACCTGACTCTGGGACTGGAAATCCAGCATAAATTAGATGATGCCCATTTGGAAATAATAGATGATTTGTTAAAAACCTATGGTCTCTGGGATTTTCGGAACGCCTATCCGAGGCAGTTATCCGGCGGTATGCGTCAAAGAGCCGCCCTCATCCGGACACTTGCCCTTTCGCCTGAAATTCTGCTGCTGGATGAACCTTTTAGTGCGCTGGACTATCAGACCCGTCTGAATGTTTCCAATGACATCGGCTCCATTATTAAGGAAAAGGGTATCAGCACTCTTTTAGTAACCCACGATTTATCAGAAGCCATTTCCATGGCTGACCGGGTCATTGTACTTACCAAACGTCCGGGTTCGGTCAAAGCCGTCATACCAATCGAATTAAGCATTCCCCACCGGACACCGAAAACCTCCAGAAATGCACCAGAATTTAATATGTATTATAATCAGATATGGGAGGCTGTATACGATGAAAATGAAGACTTCGGATAAAACAATGCAGCTGCAGAAAAAACAAAATGAACCTGTTTCCGATAAGCAACTGGAATATGTCCGCAAAATCAAGCGAAACCGAATTATGATACGGATTTACCAGCTTTTAATTTTTGCAGGCTTTTTATTTATCTGGGAATATACCGCCAGACATGGCATTATCAATGATTTTATTTTTTGTTCCCCGTCTAAGCTTTTTACAAATCTGATAACAATGGTGAAAGACGGTTCCCTGCTCCATCATATTGGCATCACTCTGTATGAAACCCTGATAGGATTTGTTATTGTAATTGCCGGGAGCCTTATCATCGCCACTTTATTCTGGTGGAACAAAACATTATCCCAGGTTCTGGAGCCTTATCTCGTAATCTTAAATGCCCTTCCAAAGTCGGCTTTGGCACCAGTGCTTATTGTCTGGCTCGGTGCCAATAAGACCACAATTATTGTCTGCGCCTGTTCCGTTGCCATTTTTGGAAGCATTTTAAGCATTTATACAGGCTTTGTAAACGTGGACGCAGATAAGATAAAACTCATTGAAACTTTGAAGGGAAACCGTTTCCAATGCCTCAAACTGGTAGTACTTCCCAGCAATGTTCCAAACATTCTAAGTATCATGAAAGTAAATATCGGGCTCTGTCTTGTGGGAGTAGTAATCGGGGAATTCCTTGCAGCCAGAGAAGGTCTGGGATACCTGATTATCTATGGCTCCCAGACCTTCAAAATGAGCAATGTGCTGTTATCCATCCTGATTCTCTGCCTCATTGCTATGCTGCTTTACATGGTTCTACAGCATTTTGAGAAAAAAATGACAGAATATTTTTAAACTATTCCTCTATTATATCAATCACCGCCACCGGGCAGGAGGAACGTGCCGACTCTGCGGAAGCATAATTGGAATCGTCTATCTTTCCATTTGCTTCCGCAACGCCATCCTCATCAAAAGAAAATATCTCCGGGCAGGTACTGACGCACAAGCCGCAACTGATACATCCATCCTTATTCACAACAGCTTTCATACTTTGTTACTTCCTTTCCTTAATTATATAACTCGTATGATTTAGTGTGTACGAAAGCGGATTATCTTATGCAAAAAGCATTGTACATGTATCGAAATAACTTCCTACTATGCGCTTTCCTCAAAAACAGCACATATAATTGATTTTAATGCGTCATAGTCTGCTGCTGCACCAAGCTCACTGGCAGAATGCATAGAAAGAATTGGCATTCCAATATCCGCACAGGGAATCGGCAAATGTGAGGTTACAATAGGCCCCAATGTACTGCCGCCCGGTATTCCTGTCTTATTAATCGCAATTGTATAAGGAATATTCCTATCCCCACAGAGCTGCTTTAATATGGCTGCACTCTCTGACGTGGTTCCGTATTTCTGCCCCACACTCCGCTTTATGGAAACCCCCTGTCCCATGTATGCCTTATTGCTTGCATCACTCTTTTCTTCATAATTCGGATGGTGGGCATGCGCCACATCCACGGACAGTAAAAAACTCTGCCCCACCACATCACGAAGTGCAAACGCTTTCCCTGCCGCTGCTTGTCCGATTTTGTCAAGCACCATCGGAAGAAGTTCACTGTCCGCTCCCTGTTTGGAAAGACTTCCAACCTCTTCATTGTCAAATACCACCATCACATCTATAGTATTGTCAGGCACTTCCCCGCATTGCTCCAAAGCTTCTAAAATAGCTCCCACAGAGGTCAGATTGTCAAGCCTTGGAGATGACAGCATTGCCGAATCCAATCCGACCAGTACAGGTCTATCCATATTATATAAAAATAAATCATAATCCAGAATCTTATCCTTTCCTATTCCCAATGAGCCTGCAATTTCCTCCAGTAAATCTCCATTCTCTGATAAAGAAACCAGCGGAACCAGCTCCTTTGCCACATCCAGGGCGCCCTTTTTATTGAGTTCCCTATCCATATGAATGGCAAGACCCGGAATAACGGCAAGGGGACGGTCACTTTTATATAAGAGTACCTCCGGAGTAAATACAGTTTTGCCCTTCACAATAACCTTACCCGCAACTCCTAAAGGACGGTCAAACCATGATTTCTGGTACATTCCCCCATAAATTTCCACATTCAGCTTCGTTGAATGGACTCCCTTTAAGACCGGATTGGGCTTTATCTGAAAATTAGGATAATCGCTGTGTGCCATACAGATGCGGAAAGAAGGTTTTTCTCCAATCCGGCTGCCAACTGTAAATGCCATGCAATTCGTTCCATACAAGTTTACATAATATTTCCCATTTTTTTCCAACTCCCAGTCCTCACTGAGAAAAAGTTCTTGAAATCCCTTATCCAACAGATGCTGCTTCACATAGCTGATTGTGTGGGCGGCGGTCACGCCCTCCTGTAATAATTTTAATAACTGTTCCACTGTGCTGCCTCCTGTCAATCTTTTCTTACAATTACAACCTGCTTTGCAGTAGTATAGGAATCCGAAAAATCAACTGACGCTTTACGCTCTTCTGTAATACTCATAGCTGCTGCCCCCACATCTGCACTTCCCCTATCCAATGCTGCAATAATCGAATCAAATGCAATATCATCAATCTCCAGCTTCATGTCCATTTCATCACAGACTGCCTTCATAATATCGATATCAATACCAGCAACTCCATCCTCCGTCTTACTTTCATAGGGTGGAAACTCCGCATTAGTCGCCACAACAAGGGTTCCATTTGCATAGGCTTCCTTATCCTGTCCCTGATATACACTAGTCTTGGCTCCGTCATATATCCATCCCCGCAGTATCTGCTCTAAGGTTCCGTTTTCCTCAATAGTGCCCAGGGCCGCATTTATCCGGTCCAGTAATTCCTGGTTTCCTTTCTTTACCACTAGTCCGTATTCCTCCTCTGCAAAAGGCTCGTCCAGTATGCGCAGATTGTCATTTCCCTTTACAAATATTTCTGCCGGTCCATCATCCAAAATGACTGCATCCAGCTCACCGGCAGCCAATGCCTCCACGGCATCACCGCCTTTATTGAATCGTTTTACCTGTGCATCCTTAATATCGGTAGCATAAACATCTCCTGTTGTCTCCAGCTGGACACCGATTTTTTTCCCCTCCAGGTCATCCAGAGAAAATACCGTGTTCTCCGGCACCTTATTACAGCCTCCCAACAGCAGCAGCCCTGCAACTATCATTCCCATACACACTTTTTTCATAATATCCCCCATTTCAGCCGTTAGCATACAATCTGATTCCTTCCTGCATTTTTTCCCTTGTATAAATTATCATCTGCTACTTTAATCTCATTCTCGTACGGAATACCCGGTGTCATTTCTTTCACCCCAAAGGTCATGGTCACATGAATCTTGTATCCCTCATATTCAAACACTTTGTCACAGATATCCACAAGAAGTTTTTCTACCCTTTTCTTTACATTTTCCAAATCAAGCTCATAAATCAGTAAAAATTCCTCACCGCCCCATCTGGAAGCAAAACCACAATCCTGCACACTGTTTTTCAGTATTTCCGATATACTCACTAAAATATAATCTCCACATTCATGCCCATACTGGTCATTAATCTTTTTAAACCAGTCAATATCACACATCACAAACGTAAAATTTTTATTGTCCCTGATTAGTGCACGAATCTTATTGTGACAGCTTCTCCGGTTGTACAGGGAGGTCAGAACATCCAGTTCAATCAGGTTCTTTAAGGCATAACGCATTTTATCTGCATAAATGCCGATTTCTCCAATCTCATCTGCGCGCTTTCCTATCCGCTCATCCATAACAGTATTTAAATCCCCGTCTGACAAAGTATGCAGATACTGTTTGATTAAGCCAATATCCACAATCATACTTTCCGAAAACCGTCTGCCGGCAATCAGTGCCGCCACAATCGCAATTAAGGAGAAAACCAGAAATACCAGCATAATTTTTCCAATCTGGCTATATACCGATTCCGTTGGTTTACCAGCAAATACCATCCCCACAATACTGTTGTCATCATTCTTTAATGGCGTATAGTAGCCGATGTAATCCATCCCATTTATATCTATCTTTTTGGAAAAATAATTCCCACCATTTTCCAGTACGGTCTGCCTCACGTCACTGTCTGCCTTTGTCCTGACTGCCGACACTCCATATTCATCCTCGATTGTGGTCAGAATTCTTGTATCTCCCCAGAAAATAGTTGTATCAATATCTGAATTTTCCTTTATATCATAAAGCATTGTGGAATCCGTAATATTGATATCGCCTTTCTTAAAAATACCATCCTCATAGACATAATCACCACGCACAGACAAATCAAAGCATCCCTTTAACAAATAGGTTGTGGTTTCCACCTCGTCCCTGATACTATTTGTTGCGAATCCATAAATCAATGTAATTCCGAAGAAAAAAATTCCCAGTCCCAAAAACAGAATAGGAAATAACACTATAGCAAGCAATTTCCATCGGATGCTTGTCTTTTTCTTCAAAATACCACCCCCCCAATAATTTCCTTTTTTCTAATAGAATACCATTTTTTCTGATAAGTTTCAATTATAAATACCTTGCAGTAACGGAGGAATAATGCTAAACTAATCCCAGATTTAACCGGGAGGCCGTCATGCAGTCAATTCATATATTAGATATTAAACCATTTATGCAGCTATTATTCCAGACAGAACAACTAAATGAATATGAATTTGTATCTGCTGATATTCGCACAGATATGACCTACTCCCTTGATGGACATATCAACCGCAGCTTTTTTTCTGATGAAGAATTAGCCCTACACACCTTAACCCAGCGTTCCTATCTGACCTGGAGCATTGCCAGGGAAAAAATCTTTACCTTAATCAAGGGAAAACGAACACCTTCCTTATTGAAAATTGTTTTAAGAGCTTCCGCCCAGGAAACAGAAAAGCTTATTGCTTCCACTAATTCATCACTAAATTCCAAGGATATTGATGGCATTTTTGTAAATATTATTTTTCAGGAAAATAAATTAAATGTAATTTGCGGAATTTCTTATACTATTTTTACAATGGATAAGGAATTGGAATCTGAATTTTCTTCAAATATTGTCACATTTTTAAAATCAAACAGCATCACCTGCGAAATATAGTTGTATAAAAATGTGGCATCCTTTTTTGTTAGCACTCACTTAAAATGAGTGCTAATTTTTTCTTGACTTTTTAAATCTTATATACTATCATATTTTTATATTTTATGAAGGAGATGTTTTTATGGCAAGAAAGAAAAAAGGAAGCTTATCAATTAATAGTGAAAATATTTTCCCTATTATCAAGAAATGGTTATACTCTGACCACGACATATTTATCCGTGAAGTTGTGTCCAATGCCTGTGATGCAGTAACCAAGCTGCGCAAGCTGACCCTGATTGGAGAATATGAAGAACCGGAGGATATTCAGTACCGGATTGATGTAATTGCCAGTGCTAAGGATAAAACCCTTACCTTTATTGATAACGGTATCGGTATGACCGCAGAGGAAGTCAATGAGTACATTAACCAGATTGCTTTTTCTGGTGCCTCAGACTTTTTAGAAAAATATAAAGATAAAGCAACGGATGACCAGATTATCGGACATTTCGGATTAGGCTTTTACTCTACCTTTATGGTGGCGGATAAGGTCACAATCAATACCCTTTCTTACTTGAAAGACGCAGAACCGGTATTTTGGGAATGTGACGGTGGAACAGATTATACAATGTCCACAGGTGACAGAGAGGTACACGGTACAGAGATTACGTTATACCTTAACGAAGACAGCTACGAGTTTGCCAACGAATACCGTGTAAAGGAGGTATTGGAAAAATATTGTTCCTTTATGCCGGAGGAAATTTATTTTACAAACGCAGATGAAGCAAAGGAAGCTTCAGATGATGTTGTGGATTCAGATGCCATTACAGACACATCGGATGACACTGCTGATGAATCGTCTGCTGAAGATACAGATGCTCTGGAAAACACAGATACTTCAGAAGAGGAAGATGCCTCTGAAGAGGAAGAACCGAAGGAAAAGCCAATCAACGACACTAAACCGCTTTGGACCAAGCATCCAAACGACTGTACGGATGAAGAATACAAAGAATTTTACCGCAAGGTATTTTTGGATTTCAAGGAACCACTGTTTTGGATTCACCTGAATATGGATTACCCATTCAATTTAAAAGGTATCCTATACTTCCCTAAATTCAATTCCGAATATGATACCTTGGAAGGAACGATTAAGCTGTACAATAACCAGGTATTTATTGCAGATAACATTAAGGAGGTTATTCCGGAATTCCTCTTACTACTAAAGGGTGTCATCGACTGTCCGGACCTTCCTCTGAATGTATCCCGTAGTGCACTGCAGAATGACGGCTTTGTAAAGAAAATATCGGACTATATCACCAAAAAAGTAGCGGACAAGCTGTCTGGAATGTTTAAGACCGAACGTGAGACATATCAGGGTTACTGGGACGATTTAAGTCCATTTATCAAGTTTGGATGCTTAAAGGACGATAAATTTGACGACAAAATGAAAGACTATATCCTTTATAAAAACATTGACGGTAAATACCTCACACTGCCGGAATATCTGGAGGCAGGCAAGGAAAAATACGAAAATACCGTATTCTATACAGATGACGAGAAGGTACAGTCACAATACATTAACATGTTTAAAGAGCAGGGGATTGATGCCGTGGTTCTTACCCACAACATTGACACTCCGTTTATCACACATCAGGAGCAGAAACATGATGGTGTGAAATTCACCCGTATTGATTCCGACATTACTAATACCTTCAAGGAAGATGTGCCGGAAGAAGAGCTGAAGGAGACTACAGACAAGCTGACAGAAATATTCCAAAAAGCTCTGGACAATGATAAACTCACGGTAAAAGTAGAAAAGCTTAAGAACACCTCCATCTCTTCCATGATAACACTTCCGGAAGAGACAAGAAGAATGCAGGATATGATGAAAATGTACAATATGATGGGAAATATGGATCCATCCATGTTTGGCGGCTCGGGACAGACTCTGGTTTTAAATGCCAATAACAACCTTGTACAGTATATTTTAGACAATCCGGAGGGTGAAAATACTGGCATGGTTTGTGAACAGCTGTACGACCTCGCCCTGCTGGCACATGCCCCGTTAGAATCAGAGGCAATGACAAAATTCATCACACGAAGCAACGAAATTTTATCCTTGATGACAAAATAATCCTTTCACTTTAATAAATAATTTAGGCATTTGCGAAACTCCCCAGTTTCAAAAGTATAATTGTGTAAAATAAGCAACTTCATAAGCAGGGCATTTTGGAGCCGTCAGCACTTAGGTGCCGTGTTTTGGCACCTTATGTACTGTTACGAGCGACAAGTAGTGCAAACGTGCCCTGCGTTGAATTGTTTATTTTACACAACATATGGCTTAAACCAGGGAGTTCCACAAATGCCTTTTGTTATCCGCCCTTTTATTTCTTTACCTTGACCCGTTTTCCAATTCCCTTTGCTCTCAAAATTCTTTTATATGCCTTTAATTGCTTCTTCGGAACTTTGATAACTGCTTTGGAATGAATTCCCTTAAATGCCTTGCTGCCTATTCGTGCACGGGCCAGCTTACTGGTTTTTATCGTAATATTTTTAAGTTTTTTGCAATTATAAAAAGCCTGTTTCCCAATTTTTTTTACCTTTGAGGGAATCGTTATCTTTGTAAGCCTCAAACACTTATAGAATGCCTTATTTCCAATAGAGGTCACATTTTTGCCTAAAGTCACATTCTTTAATTTTGAGCATCCATAAAATGCGCCGGCACCAATGGTAGTAACATTTTCTCCTATCTTTACCTTCACAAGCTTACCGTTATTTTTAAATGCATTTGCCCTGATAGAGGTCACCTTATAGATAACGCCATCGATTTTAACCGTGGCAGGAACCGTCAGACTTACCCCTGCTGCGGTTGATTTCACATATTCCACTGTGGCATTCTCCATTTCCGGCTTTACCACCTTATACTTTGCCCGGGTCAGGGAATCGGTTAATATGGTTCCCTTTTTATAGCTGACCACCTTTTCACGCACTGCAACAGTACAGCTTTTCATAATACCGCTTCCGTCCTTCGCCTTGCAGGTGATTACCGCCTTTCCAATTCCAGCCGCAGTTACCACACCACTGTCTGAAACTACTGCCACCTGACTGTTACTGCTGGACCAAGCCACCGATTTATCAGAGGCATTCAATGGCAGTATCCCGGCTGTCAGCATTGCGGTTTCTCCCACCTGCAATGCCATATCTGACGCACTTAAGGTTATGCTTGTCACAGGCTGCAATACCGTAACTACACAGGTGCTTTGTACACCGCTGCCATCTTTTGCCCTGCAGGTTATCACCGCACTTCCAGCCGCTGTTCCGGTTACCTGCCCCTGTTCCGAAACCGCCGCAATATCCGTATCACCGGAAATCCATTCAAGCTCCTTATTATATGCATTCTGTGGTGTAACCACTGCACTTAGCCGGACACTTTTTCCACGCACCAAATTAATACTGGAATGACTCAGCTTAATATTGGTAACCGGAGTCAAATCATCCGTATATGCTTTAATGCGGCAGTTTTCTTCCTTGGCGGCACTGATATCTCGCCAAGTTGTTCCGCTGGCACTGATAAAGCTCTGTCCTGCTTCTGCCGCTGATGTATTCACACACCAGCTGTCACTCCGGGAGGTGGTACTGTCAACGGAAATCTCCACATATCCACCCTCTGCCGTAGTCTGGCAGATTACCACAGAAAAACTCTCCCCCCGGCTTAGTACAATCCCCTCATCCAGTTCCACTGTATGAAAACCTGCATAAAGCTGGTCTGCTGTTTTTTCCGCCACCAGTTCACCGGATATAGGGTTACCCTCTTCACAGTTTTTATATATGTATACGGTACAATTATACTGCACATTCCGGGTGTAAAACCCCACGGCCTTCAACTGTTCATATCCTTGAGCCTTATATATATTCGCCTCATATTTGCAGTTCATGTAATAATTTCCCCATGCTCCGCCGTCGTACTGGTAATTATGGTCATAATTATCTGCAGCTCCATAGTCGTAAAAAAAGCCAACGCCGTTTTGAAGCGGCACATCCTCATAGGAAATCCAAAAGTATCCGTCTTTTCCCCATTGTCCGCCCCAGCTGTTTTTACAGTACCATGCGCCGTCAGACTCAGGCTTTTCCGTTCCAAAATTATCCCTGCTGTAGCTGTCATCCCATCCCACAATAGTGATACCGTGATTAGATGCCACATTATCCGGACAGTATTCTGCCACCTCTGTATTATAGGGAAGCGATGTATTATAATATGCATCTTCACTGTGGTAAGATGCTCCACAGGCACCGTATTCTTTAATGAGCTGCTTAATTATGTTCTGGTCCTTCATGGCTACCCAGTATGCATTTTCCAAATGTACTACATCCTTGTCATATGCCACAGATGACGGCAGTACTGCAGAAGAATCCGAACACACTGCAGAATATGGAGCTGTCTCTTCATTCACCAGCCCGTACCAATCAGCCACCCTGTAGGTCGCCATCTGCTGGTTTGCTCCCTCCATCAGATAGCTTCCGTTTATTGTCATCTTATCCCCCCGGGTCCCGCCCATGGGGTCTGTAACCGAATTCGCCAAAAAGTAGGCAACATGCCACTCTGATAAATCAATATCCTCTGCTGCAAGCCCCTCTTTGACGATGCTTGCCTCCGAGGCCGCCACCAGAGAAAATGCCCAGCAGGTTCCATAAATTCCCTGATTCTTTACAGATGTCACATAAGGTGAAATATAAGCCCCTTCCAGAGCCTGTATGCTCTTCTGCCGAAGCATGGTATTGGTAGAAATGCTGTCAATTTTTATCTCAGTATCTCCACGATAAGAAACCGGAAAACCAGACTCCTCCGTCCGAACATCCGGTTGTGTACCGATTTCTTTTGCAAATGTAACCCCTGAACAGCTTAGCACTATAAAAAGCATCAGCCATACAGCCAAAATCCTCTTTTTCATGCGGTATCCCCCCATGTTCTCCTGTTATGCGTCCTTCAAAAATGCCTTATATGCCTTTAATGCCTCATATACATCTGCCTTGCTGGTAATCTCCCATGGTGCATGCATATTGAGTACCGCCACACCGCTGTCAATGACATTCATTCCATATAAGGACAGAATATAAGCGATTGTTCCACCGCCGCCAATATCAACCTTTCCAAGCTCTGCCGTCTGAAATGCAACCTTGTTGTCATCCATAATTTTGCGAAGCTTTCCAATATACTCTGCATTGGCATCATTGGAACCGGATTTTCCTCTGGAACCTGTAAACTTATTAAACACCACACCTCTTCCAAAATAAGCACAGTTTTTCTTTTCAAAAGCACTTGCAAAGCCTGGGTCATAGGCTGCAGATACATCCGAAGACAGCATATAGGAGGCTGCCAGACATTTCTTTAATTTAAGCTCAGAATATTCACCACAGGCATCCATCAGCTCTGCCACCGTATTCTCAAAGAATTTGGACTGCATTCCAGTAGCACCTACGGAACCAATCTCTTCCTTATCCACTAACAGACAACATGCTGTTCTGTTCAGTTCTCCCATTTCAAGCATCGCAGCAGCAGAGGTATATGCGCACACCCTGTCATCCTGTCCATATGCCATAATCATGGAAGAGTCAAAACCAGCATCCTTCGCCTTTCCTGCAGGGACAATCTCTAATTCTGCTGAGAGAAAATCCTCTTCCTCCATGCCATATTTCTTTTTCAGAATTGAAAGAATCATCTTCTTTACAGGTTCTTTCTCCTCCTTTGGAAGGGGTCTGCTGCCCACCAGAATGTCAAGCTGCTCGCCCTCCAGCACCTTGGATGCTTTCTTTTCCATCTGCTCCCCTGCCAGGTGGATTAACAAATCGGTCACGCAGAAAACCGGATCCTTTTCATCCTCACCAATTACAATATCCACTACCTCTCCATTTTTTTTCGCAACCACACCGTGGATGGCAAGCGGAAGCGTCACCCATTGGTATTTTTTAATTCCGCCATAGTAATGCGTGTCTAAATATGCTAAATCCGTATCCTCATATAATGGATTCTGCTTTACATCCATTCTTGGGGAATCAATATGCGCCCCTAAAATATTCATGCCCTCTGTAACCGGTCTCTTTCCAATCTGGAACAGGGCAATTGCCTTCTTCATATTAACGGCATACACCTTATCTCCAGTCTTTAAGCCTTTACCGGATCTTTTCACCTCTTCAAAATCACGATAGCCCGCTTCTTCCGCCATTTTCACAATATACCTTACACATTCTCTCTCCGTCTTGCCATGGTCAAGAAATTTACGGTATTCCTTGCAAAGCTTTTCCAGCTCCTTTACTTCCTTCTTGTCATAGTCTTTCCACGCATTTCTCCGATCCATTTCTATTACCTCCTATATCAAAACATTATATAACAAAACACCTCAATTATATTAGCTTCCTCGAAAACTGCATATATTATTCATTAAAAGCTTCTGGTACATCTGTATTACTCCTGCTCTAATGCCAGCACACCCCGCATCTCCAAAAGCGGTCCTCCAGTTCCCTCAATATAGTCTCCGGTGATGGTGACCCTTCCAATATTATCATCCCTTGGAATCTGATACATAATATCGAGCATAAATTCCTCAATAATAGCACGAAGAGCTCTGGCTCCAGTCTTCTTTTCCATGGCGCGCTTTGCAATGGCATGATAAGCACTATCATCAAAACGCAAATCCACTCCATCTAAGGAAAGCAGCTTCTGATACTGTTTCAAAATCGCATTTTTTGGTTCCTTCAAAATCTGTACCATCATATCCTCGTCTAAGCTCTGCAGGGAGAAGAGTACCGGCAGACGTCCCAAAAACTCCGGAATCATGCCAAATTCTCTCAAATCTTCTACCGTTACCTTTTGCAGCAGGTTTGCATCTTTATCATATTTGTCCTTCAAATCTGCCCGGAAACCAATGGATGACTGTTTATTCAGCCTAGCCTTAATGATATCCTCAATATCCGGAAATGCCCCGCCACATATAAATAATATATTTCTCGTGTTGATTGTTGTGAGTGGAACCATAGCATTCTTGCTTCCGGAACCGACAGGAACTTCAACCTCGGCTCCCTCCAAAATTTTCAACAGTCCCTGCTGCACCGCCTCTCCACTGACATCTCTGGAATTGGCATTTCTCTTTTTAGCAATCTTGTCAATCTCATCAATAAATACAATACCCCGCTCTGCCTTTTCCACATCATTATCCGCCGCAGCAAGCAGCTTGGATAAAACGCTTTCCACATCATCGCCAATGTAGCCTGCCTCGGTAAGAGTTGTGGCATCTGTAATGGCAAGGGGAACATTTAAAATGCGGGCAATGGTTTTAACCAGATAGGTTTTTCCGGAACCTGTAGGTCCCACCATCAGCATATTTGACTTTTCAATCTCAATATCATCCATGCTGTCCGTCAGCACTCTCTTATAATGGTTATACACTGCCACAGAAATAACCTTTTTCGCATAATCCTGTCCAATCACATAGTCATCTAATTGTGCCTTCATTTCATGAGGTGCCGGAATGGTACTTAATGTAAGCTCCGGTTCCTCTTCCTTTTGATTCTTTTCCTTTTTTTTCTTTACCTTTTGCTTTTTCGGAATATCATCCACCGGCGTAAACTGATTCATATTCATATTCGGCATGTTGGACAAATCCATAAATTGCATCCCACCGCCGGAAAAGCTGTCAAAGGTTTTCTGCATACAGTCCTGACAGATATTTATGTTATTTGGCATATAAATCAGCTTGCCCACCTTAGATTCCGGTCTTCTGCAGAGATAACAGTATTTTTCATAGCCATCATCCTTATGTTCATCATCAAAATTATTATCGCTCATGTATTATCCTCCACTATTTGTATTCATAAGTTACCTGTCTATATATAATAACAAATCTGAAAAAAAATTACTATTGTATATTTTAGGCAATCTTGTATTTTTCCGTCAAATAAGATTCTACATTATAGACAAAACCATCCTTTTATCTCCCCTCACCATATAGGCAATTGCGAAACTCTTTATTTCAAAATGTGAGTTGTGCAAATGTAACAAATTTATGTTTGCAGGATATTTGAGAACGCCAGTGGTTGCATTGAGTACTTAGCGAGGTGTTTTCGAGCTTAG
>URMF01000065.1 GCA_900548855.1 uncultured Eubacteriales bacterium | reverse complement strand
CCACTCAGACTTACCACTTTTCTTACCACTTTGAATCACGGTTTTGTGATATTTTGCGATACTTTACGAGGTTTTCTCTGTAAACATCAAATGCCTTTAATCCCTTATAAATCAAGCATTCCCTCCACTTTCCAGTCATTACTTCTCATCCACCACCTGAAAAATGTAGAATTTCAAATAGTACGATTCATCCGCCGCCCATAAAATCGGATGATCCGGAGCCTGGGTACGGAATTCCACCTGACGCAGACGCTTATGCACATTACGGGCCGCCTGTCCGATCGTTTCAGTAAACAGCTCGTAGGTCATGAAGTGGGAGCAGGAACAGGTTGCAAGGAAACCACCATCTTTCACAAGCTTCATGCCGCGCAGATTAATTTCACGATATCCTTTGATGGCATTTTTCACAGAGTTTCTTGACTTCGTAAATGCCGGTGGATCCAGAATCACTACATCGTATTTCTCTCCCTGCTTTTCCAACTCGGGCAGAAGCTCGAATACATCACGGCAGATAAATTTCGCCCTATCCTGCACACCGTTCAGTTCTGCGTTTTTCACAGCCTGTGCAACAGCAGGCTCCGATGCATCCACACCGGTAACCTCTCTTGCTCCGGCAACTGCCGCATTCAGCGCAAAGGATCCGGTATGGGTAAAGCAGTCGAGGACTCTGGCATCTTTGCACAGCTTCTGAATTGCCAGACGATTGTATTTCTGATCAAGGAAAAATCCGGTCTTCTGTCCGTCCTTTACATCAACAAGATACTTCACGCCATTTTCCTCGATCTGTACGTTGGTGTCGAACTCCTCGGAGAGAAAGCCCTTGATCCGTTCCATACCTTCATTGAGCCGTACCTTCGCATCACTCCGCTCATAGACACCGCGGATCTCGATGCCGTCCTTACGAATCTCCTCCTTCAGCAGATCGACAATTTCCAGCTTAAACCGGTCAATTCCAAGTGCCAGTGACTCTACCACCAGCACATCCGAAAACTTGTCAATCACAAGTCCCGGTAAAAAATCTGCCTCACCGAAAATCACACGGCAGCTTCCGGTATCGACAGTTTTCTTCCGATATTCCCATGCAGTCTTCACGCGTTCCCTTAAAAATTCGTGGTCGATTTCCTGATGGACATTTCTCGTCATCAGACGGATGCGGATCCTGGAATTCTGATTAATGAAGCCTCTTCCCATCGGATAGCCATCAAAATCATGTACGGTCACGATGCTTCCATTCTCAAATCTTCCGGTAATGCTCTCAATTTCATTATCAAAAACCCACATGCCGCCGGCTTTCAATGTCCGGCCTTCGCCCTTTTTCAAAGTTACTATGGTTTCACTCATTGCATCAACTCCCTTCCACTGACAAAATCTGTTGCCAGCCTTTCGCTTTTAACAGCTTAACATACGGATATGGGATTCGATCGTGAAGTCTTTCGTTTCGCCATCATCCAGATAGTACTCGTACGGTTTGATTTCTTCTCCAAAGGAATACAGCGTCAGGTCTTCAAAATCAACATCTTCAACACACTTTCCGCCTTTTGCCACCGGGAACAGATATCCTTCCCTTAGGAAAACATGCACGGTTCCCATCGGCATTTCCACATAGGAAAAGCCTTTTTCGTACACTTTTTCCTCTTCCACAATACCATTTTTAAAAATGAGCTGCTTCATTCTTTCCGGGAAATATACGACTCTGCCTGACATATTCTGCTCGCAGACCGGTGCCACCATGACATTTTCGCCGATAAAAAGCTGATCCTCCACCTGTCCTGCCAGTGCATCCTCACCATAAAGGAACGCTAACGGATTAAACATCATCGTATTACGCAATGCTGCCTTCATATATTCGCTGTAAATATATGGAAGAATCTGATAACGCACACCAATCACATCCGCAAATTTCTCCACATGGGAGAAACGATACACCTCCTGTCTTCTGGTTCCCCTTGCCGAATGATTCCGTAAAAGTGGTGTAAACACCGCAAATTCCAGCCAACGTAACACCAGATCTTCGGTTGCATCTGCACCAAATCCACCGACATCCGCTCCGGTATATAAAAAGCCGCACATATTCAAAGAGGGCATCATCTTCACATTCATTTTCAGATGGGACCACCACGAAGCATTGTCTCCCTGCCAGATTCCTCCGAACCGGTGCATGCCGATATAGGATGCTCTGGAAAACAACAGAATTCTCTTTTCCGGCACATAACGCTCAAATGCCTCGGAAGCAGATCTCGTCATATAATAGCCAAACAGGTTATGTACCTGATCGTGGCGGTAACGCCTGCCTTTATAATTATGGTAAAACGAAGCATAATCCTCCGGATTATTGCAGATGCCTCCAATCATTCCTGTCATTTCGAAAAAGGTATTCACGTCAAGGTTCATCTTCTTATAGTTTTCCATTTTCTCAAAGACCTCTTTCAGATGCTTTTCGGAATAAAAAATTGCAGGCTCATTCATATCATTCCAGAAGCCGTCAATTCCCTTGTCGATCAGAATCCGGTACTTATCGCCAAACCACTGTCTTGCCTTATCATCAAGCATATCCGGAAAGCAGCACTTACCGGGCCATACTCCAATAACAAAGTCTTCCCCGTTTTCATCCTTGCAAAAGTAGCCGTTCGCCTTACCTTCTTCGTAGACGTCATAGCCATCTTCCTTTTTTACACCACCATCAATAATGGGAACGAGATGAATGTTTTCCTTCCTCATCTCTTCGACAAGCTCTTCAAAATCAGCGAAGCTGTCCCGGTTAATCGTAAAGTCCTTATACCGCTCCATATAATCAATGTCCAGATAGATACTGTCGATGGGAATGTTATGCTTTTTATATTCCGCCGCCACCTCACGCACTTCATCCGCTGTATCATAGCTCCACCGGCTCTGCCCATAACCAAATGCCCAGCGGGGTGCAATATAGCTTCTTCCGATCAGTTCACGGAATTCCTTCACCACATTGCTGTAGGAAGCTGCCTCAATCAGATAAATTTTATAGTTCTCCTCTTCCATGGAAATGCAAAGATCATCAATATCGGTATAACCAATATCAAAGGTCACCCTGCCCGGCGTATCCACAAACAAGCCATAGGTTTCATGCACTCCGTCACCCACCATAATGAAGTTGTGTGCTCCATACAGGGAATTGGTATTCTCACAGTGATTCGGATTATCGCTGCAATTGCTGATGTAACGCCATCCTCTCTTGTTGATGCCACGCACATTTTCTCCAAGCCCATACACGATTTCATCCTCTTTTAAAGAATAATGAAAACCGTCTTCTTTTTTCTGAAAAACACCATCGCTCCATGCAGAGGATGCGAGCTCCTTTACCACAGCATCTGTTTCAATCGGTTCTCCAAAGATATATTTCCTTACCATCGTTCCTGTCCCTGACTAGCCTTTCACTCCGCCAGCCATCAATCCTTCCTTAAAGTATTTTTGTGCAAGAGTATAAATTATAATAATCGGTATCATAGAAAGCAGACTACCTGCCATTAAAATATTATACTCTGTTCCATACTGCCCGTTCAAGCTGTTTAATGCCAGGGTCAGTGTCATTATTGAAAAAGCTTGATCATATGGAAAAGAAGATCTATGATTAATATTTTTTAAACACCATTTTATTTATTACCCATTTATATGATACGACAAAGCTCTTCCATCACTTGAAAATAATTTCATTTTTTTGACTGTCTCCTGTTTAACAGCCTCGACTGCAGCCGGAATCAAGTCAATAATCCCTTTTTTCACACTACTAAATTTTTTTAATTCTGCTTCTACCGCCGCAACATTTATATCTGTAAAAATATTAACCTTACTGATTCCCTCCTGTATTGCCCTCTTAAAATCTGCATCTGTCAGGCCGGAACCTCCGTGCAGCACTAATGGAATATCAACTGTATTTGCGATTGTTCTGATTCTTTCAAAATCCAATTTTGGAGGAAGGGTATAGGCACCATGCGCTGTACCCACTGCGATTGCAAGCGCATCTACACCTGTTTTCTCCACAAAATCCTTTGCCATTTTAGGATCTGTATAATATTTTTCAGGATTCTCATCTCCCGACTCTCCTTCAGCAGATCCTTCATTATCACCTACATGCCCCAATTCCGCCTCAATGGTTGCACCATATGAATGTGCTATATCTGCCATTTCTTTTACCTTTTTTACATTATCTTCATAGTAATCTGTTGAGCAGTCATACATAATGGAAGAAAATCCTAATTCCAGTGCCTTTAAACAAGTTTCCTTCTTTAAACCATGATCCAAGTGTACTACAACTGGAACATCTGCCTTTTTGGCCATGGGAATTAAATAATATGAGACCTCTTCTAACGGTCCATACGGAAATAACACTTCCGCAGTACCAATAATCACCGGAGCTCTCATACTCTCTGCTGCTCCCATGATACCTCTGGCCAATTCCAAATTAACTGCATTGAACAATCCTACCGCATATTTATTTTTTTTTGCCGGGAACAGAACATCATTCATATTTACTAACATCTATTACTCTCCTCATATAATTTTCAGACATTTCCGGGTACTTTAACCCATCCTTCTTTTATTTTTTTCTGCAATTCACTAAAAGACTTTAAACCGCTCAGTGCATCATACTCTGTTACACAAGATGCACCGGTTGCTGTGGAAAGCTGCATACATTCTTCGATCGTATAACCTCCAAGCATGGCTGTCAAAAAAGCCGCAATACTTGTATCCCCGGCTCCGGTTCCTGACAATACTCGCTCTGGTATATAGCTTTTTTCAAACCCCTCTTTATCTGCCCATCTATTTATATTAAGCTCTGCTTTTTTTCCCACTTTCATAAGTGTATTCCTGCCTGCAGTTCGATAATATATACCTGGAGTGCCGCACTTGATCAATAATACCTTTGCACCAAAGTCCATACACTGTTTGGCAAGTGGCTTAATATCCTTTTCAATATCCAATATTTCTGTAATATCCTGGCTTCCAGCACGTTTCTGCCAGTCGGCAAATCGTTCCTTATCCAGCATATAACAAAGTTCCTCTGCACTTGGCATAAAGAAATCAACATACGGAATGACTTTCTCCAAAATTTGTTTCCAATCTATATGTCCGACATCGGCAGCAGAATCCACTGCAGCCATATCCAAAGAGGTAGCTGCACCAGTGTCCTTGACTTTTATCATAAGCTTTTGCAGTTCTTCTCCATGATGTTCATACATCTTCTTCATCAATGGCGGATAGCCAAAGTGGAACAAAGAAGCGTTTTCCAGTTCTTTCTGTGGAACATCATCTGCCTGAAAGGTATCATTTGCACCTGGATTATGTAAAAAAATACGGTCAATTCCCGGAACAGCAAGAATAACGGAATAAGAAGTAGATTCTCCCTCCATAACCAGCATCCCCTTTTCCGCTTTATATTCTTTCAGAATATTATGGATCATATCACCAAAGGCATCCTTGCCTATTTTTCCCATAAGAGTGACATCCGCACCTAATATTTTCATAGCAAGACCCGTATTAGCTACAGAACCGCCTGTATGTACATCAACTCCCTTCATTTGTATCAATTTTCCCGGTTGCAAGATGCTGCTCATTGTTTTTTTACCAGCCTTCGAAAAAACAGGTGTAATGTCCAAGCATATATGCCCAGCTGCAATCACTTTTTTTCCCATATCATCCACCTTGCCTTATGCATTATTTTCTCTTATATACAGAGAATATACCCTTAACAATAATTGATTACCTGAAATCCCTGTGCTTCTAATTTTTTCTGTAAAACTTGTGATGTCTGTTTATCCATTGGCATAAAGTTCTGAACACTTTTGCCCAGCATTTTATATTTATGTTCCCCATAAGAATGATAAGGAATCAACTCTATCCTCTGGATGTTGTCCGCATGTTGTAAATACCTGCAGTAAGCTTCTATTTCCTTGTCAGAGTCATTAACATTTTTAATGCATGGAATACGAACCCATATAGGAGAATTTTTCTTTAATTTGTTTAAATTTGTAAGTATTCGTCCATTATCCACACCTGTAAACTTTTGGTGCTGATTACAATCCATGCTCTTTAGATCATATAAAAATAAATCTGTGTATGGTAAAATCCTTTGAAAATATTCCCATGGTATATTACCTGCTGTATCCACAGCAGTACTGACTTCCATTGCTTTACATTTCTTTAATAACTCTTCTAAAAAATCAATTTGTAGCATAGCTTCACCGCCTGAAAATGTGACGCCGCCTCCAGAGTTATTGTACAGATGAGTATCCTTCATAACTTCTTCCATAACATCCTCATCTGTATATTTTTGTCCTATAATCTCTAATGCCCTTGAATAACATACTTCTGCACATTTTCCACAATTTGTACAAATATCATATAAATGTATCAACTGGCCATTTGCAATCCGGCGTGCCTTTCTTTCACAGATATCTACACATGCACCACATCCAATACACTTTTTTTCATGAAACATTAATTCAGGAATGGCACTCTGCGATTCTGGATTATGACACCATGCACATTTTAAATTACATCCCTTGAAAAATACCGTTGTACGTATGCCAGGACCATCATGAATAGAAAAATGCTGTATGTTAAATATTGTTCCCTGCATCCACTATATCCCATACTTTCCTAGTTTATATAAAACCGATTTTCATCATTAATGTGCACGGTTTCTGTTAATCATTTCATTTTGAAGTTCCTCATCTAATGCCGTAAAGTATGCACTGAATCCCCAAACCCTTACAATCAGATTTTTATATTTTTCCGGATTTTTCTTCGCTTCTTCAAGAACTCCGGAATCTGTAATATTGAAATCAACCACATTACCTCCCATATCCAAAAAGCTGCGAACAACTGCTGAAAAAATAGTGCTGTCCATATTATTGGGAGAAAATGGAAAATCCAAATATAATACTGCTGATGCAGGATAGTTTTCCATACGCAGCTTATCCAGTCCTTCCATGATCCGGCTGATATTTGTCGGACCAACTGCTTCGCTCGGTCCCATTCCTCTGGATAATATATCACCTTGCTTTCTTCCATCCGGTGTAGCCTCTGTGTTACGCAAAGAAACATACCCGGTATTTGAAAACAGAGAACTTTCAAACCACCCGCCACGCGAATTGGGAATACCTGAAAATATCTGTGATAAATCCTCAGATACTTCTGAAGCCAGCTGGTTGATTTCTCCGCTGTCTCTCCCCCACTTGTCTACTTTGTATGTCAAAAAAGCCCTTGTTCTTTCACAGTCAGAAAAATTACTATTCAGACATTTTATTAGTTCATCCAGCGTCATATCCTTATCTTCAAAAACTACTTTTTTGATTGCAAACAAAGAATCGACCAAAGTACCAAATCCCACAGGAGAAAAACTGGATGTATTGTATTTTGCCCCTCCCTGCGTCATATCCTTTGCCTTTTCAATGCATCCGGTTATCGTAGCCGAATATAATGGACAGGGATTATACTCATACCACATTTTTTCATATTGGTTAAAGTACTTTGCCACCTGATAAATAATCTGCCTGATTTTTCCAACAAAGCAGGAATAGAACTCAGCATAATTCAAACAAGTATGCACATTGGGTTGTTCAATACCTTCGTGTATCCAGAAATCTTGGGTTCCGACACCTAAAATGAGTAATAAAAGTTTCGGCAAACTTACATAGATATACGCACGGCAGTTTATCTCTGTTTCACTTAAAAGTGGTTCCTGACACCCTCCAGCAACATATAATCTGGCATCTGCCAATTCCTTTCCCTGTCGTACATTTGCCGGAATTAGTATTTCGTCATTAAAAATGGAGAGAACATTCTTACCCTTTGCAATAATTTTTCCTAATTTTTCGAAATACTCCATTGAATGATTATGACTAATTCTTGCCTGAAGCTTCGGGTTTACCAGCTCCTGTTCTTCAAATATTTCCAATATCATTTGAGTCACTTCATTATAAACAGGCGCTCCATTCCTGCTACATCCTCCGATGGTCATGGCCGTATTGGCACCACCATCCGGCGGATGATTTCTCAGATCCCATTTTGCATCTGTCAAATGAAGTGCAAAAGCCAAAAGATCCTTTGCTTCATTTCTTGTTAACCTGCCCTCCTCTATATCCTTTTTGTAGTACGGATATAATAGCCTGTCAAAATGGCCTATAATTGCAATCCCAATGCCTTCCATTCCCATGACAATTTCGCGCATAAACCATATGGTATTCAACGCTTCATAAAATGTTTGTGAAGGCTTTGCCGGAATTTGTGCTGCTGTTTCAGCAATGGTCATCAAATTTTTTCTAATCTCCTCATTACTTTCACCATCTGCCAGACTGAGGGCTTCTGTAGAAAAGTTCTGTGCAATTTCTTTTAACACCTCACATCCATAAATCGCGCTTTCTAAAAATGCCTTTTCCGATTCACCCTCAATCTGCTCTTTTTTTAACTCCGCCTGTGCAATGATGCCGTCTAAACCATAATTAAGAACTTTTTCATATCCGATACAATGATGAGCAAAATCCGTAAAGAAGAACGAGATAAATACATTGAGCTCCTTATAATAATCTCGAAATGAAAAAAAATCGTGCTCTATTTCTCTGTTTTCCCGCATCATTTCGCCACCAATGCCAGGTTCCGGTGGAAACGAAGCTGTCAGCCCATTTCTTGCCCTTCCTGTGCACAATTCAAAGTAAAAAGGAAAATTTCTGAAAACATGTACCTTACACTTTCTTGCCAATTCATAAACCTTTCTTTTTTCCGTGCATGGATTTTCATCTCTTTTTTCCTTATCCAGTTTTCCTATTTCCTTTTCAACATCAATCGGATATGTCGAATAGTATTCATCAAATTCTGCATAAAATTGTTCTTTATACTTTTCAAACGATAATACATTTCCCATCAGCCAATTTCTCCCTAAAATGTTAAAACTATTTTTAAGCCCTGACGTTTTCTTATTAATTCAAAGCCGTCTTCATAATGCTCTATCGGAATTTTATGTGTCACATAATCAGACAAATTAACCATTCCTTCTTTTACATAATTTAAGACATCCTTTTGAATTGTAATCAAATGGCTGTAATCAGGCCATTGAACTGAATGGATTTTCCAGCTATAATCCGAATGCTCCCAATCAATCATCTGATCATTCTTTAATCCTATTCCATAAATTCCAATCGTACCGCCTGGCTTAATACATCTGAGCCCCTGGCTGAGTGTATTTCCATTTCCAACTGCATCTATATACAAATCAGCTGCACCCATGTACTTATGAACCTTTTCTACAATATCTTCCGTATGTGTATTAACTACCACATCAGCTCCTACCTCCAAAGCTTTAGTCATCCTGGCTTCATGATGTCCCCCAAGCAAAATGAATTTTGCACCTAATATTTTACAAAAATTAGCCATTGCTATGCCCACCGGTCCACAACCCATAATCACTATACGCATATCTTCACATACACCAAGACGTTTTGCAGCACTATAGATTTCCTCTAAAGTAATAAGCATGGGAGCCTCAATTTCATTCACAAAGGGAGGTACAACAATTCTGGATTTTAAACTGACATCCTCTACGGCTATACCATCTTCTTCCATAGACATACAATCAGCCACCGTTGTAAATTCTGCGAATCCCCCCCACAGGGAATAATATTTATCATTATTACAAAGTCCTGGGCGTAAAACCAGGTCTCCTACTTTATAGTTCTTTACCCGTTTTCCGGTTTCAATAACTCTTCCGACCGCCTCATGTCCTAATACTGCCGGATAAGTAGAAAATCCTTTCAAGTGACCATCAATGATTTTTAACTCTGTCCCATTACATATTCCACATCCAACCGTCTGCACCAATGCATCATAATCTCCTATGTCCGGCTTTGGAATATCATCTTTTAATAAAACATTTCCTTTTCCATCAGTTATTAAACCTTTCATTAATTTATTAATCCTTTCTGAAACATTACTCTTTATTTTGCTTATGCCCTATCCTTTCACAGCACCCGCTGTCAATCCTTTTTCCATCTTTTCCTGAAGCAGTATGTACATGATAATTGGTGGAATGATACTAACTCCAATTGCTGCCATTACTGCACCATAATCTGACGTATATGCCCCAAAGAAAGACAATAAACCAATAGAAATGGTTTTCATACTATCTTTACTGATAAACACTAACGGAAATAAAAGATTATTCCAGGCAGAAACAAAATTAAAAATAGATGCACTAGCAATGGCAGGCATGGACAATGGCAGTATAATTCTAAAGAAAACAATTCCATGCCCTGCTCCATCCATAACAGCCGCTTCTTCCAATTCGTCTGGTAATCCTTTCATATATCCAGTAACAATGAAAACTGTCATAGAAAGACAAAAGGCTGAATATAACAATACCAATACTGGAAAATTATCGACGATTCCCAATTTTCCAAATGTAAAAGCAAGTGGTATGATAACTGTTTGTATGGGGATCATCATACCTGCCAGAAATAAAATATACACAAAGCTTTTTCCTTTAAATGTATATTTCGCCAAAATATAGCTTGCCATAGATCCAATAATAGCACTGACAAATAGCGTCGCCGCTGTCAAAATAATACTGTTTTTAAAATAAACCCCCATCTTTCCAATTGTCCACGCCCTGACATAATTTTCCCATTGTGGAGTACGCGGCAATGAAAAAGGTTCTGTAAAAATTTCAGTATTATTTTTTAAGGAAGAAGTCAATGTAAAAAAAACCGGATACAGACAAATAACAGCAAAAATGCTTAAAACTATATACAACATTATTCCTCGCACCCTTTTTTTTCTTATAGCATGACTATTTGAACTTATCTCCAAACCTTACTCCCTCCTTTCCTTTTCCCTTTTTTCTCGTCATCCCTATTCATAATTTTTAAAGAAATGATAGTAAGTGCAAGACTCATCAGAAACATAACTGTTGATATTGCACTACCAATTCCATAATGGTTATACTTGAATGCCTGACTATATAACAATGTTGCTGGTACATGGGTTAATCCATTCGGTCCACCTTCTGTCATAACAAAAACCATATCAAACACCTTCAATACGCCTGTTATGATCATTACTACTGATATTTTTATAGATTCCCAAATCATAGGAATCATAATATATATTACCTTTTTCCATGTATTTGCACCATCGATTGTAGCTGATTCCAAAATATCCTCCGGTATGGAATTCAAGGCTGCCAATCCTATCACAATGTAATATGCAACACTGGCCCATGTAGTAACCAAAATGATACAAATCATTGCAGTTTTAGAATCCACCAACCACCCAGTACAAAGATTTTCCATTCCAAGCTTCATTAAAAGATTATTAAGGACACCCGTTTCGTTTGGTTTTAAAATAAACTGCCATAACAATCCTGTAGCTGTAACCGGCAAAATCATCGGTATAAAATAAACTGCTTTAAAGAATTTCTGACCATGTTTTGTATAATACAAAAGAATAGCAAAGAAAAAGCCAATTGGAAGCTGCGTTAACAATCCAACAAAAACAAAAAGAAGAATATTCCTCATTGCCTGATGAAACTGTGTATTCTTAATAAGAGCGACAAAATTATCTATTCCCACATATTTAAGTGGAACTCCCTGTATTCCCGGCCATTCAAAAAAGGAAAAATAAAATGATTGCAATACAGGAATACACTCAAAAATGATATAAACCAAAAGTGCCGGAAGCAAAAATACAAATATGATTTTTTTATTGCGACGGTATTGTTCCATCCTTATCATCTCCGTTCTTGATATGGATAACCGCCCAGTGAAACCGTGCAGGCAGCAATTCATCGGGCGGCAACATCCTCTTGTTTATTACTGATTATTATCTATTTCAGCCTGAATCGTCTTAGCAGTATCCTCCGGTGTTGTTCCAAGCATCATTCCTACTAATGAATTTCTTATAACGTCCTGCATGGATGTTATTTCATCATATTCAAAAACATCTCCTCCATATGCTGTCAGCTCATTATTAAGTGCAAGTGCCTTTTTCATGAGTGGACTCATTTCGTAACCATCGATATTGACATCAGATCTGCCCGGTAATTGATTGCAAACTTTCAAACGTACTTCTTCTGAATATGCACTATGTGTAAATTTGGCCCACTCTAGCGTAATCTCTTTTTCATATCCCTCCAATTTTCCGTTATACACATGTGCATCTGTATAAACAGCAGCATTATCCTTATAATCTTCAGCATCTTCAAAGTACGGAATCGGGAAAAAATCTAACGAATCTGCAATTTCCGAAGCCTCTGCATTTGGGATGAACCAGAGCGGAACACAAATCATGGCATATTTTCCACTCAGAAAATTTGCATTCTCTGTACTCCAGTCAATTCCTTCGAAATTTTCTTCAAAGGCCCCCCGGTCTTTAAAGCTTTTCAAAATTTCAAATGTTTCAACCATATTTTCATCTGTCCATTTTGCTTCTCTTGCACCTATTTTCTTAATATTGTCAACACCTACTTTTTTGTATGCAATACAATTATAAAAATGCCCAAGTCTCCAGGTATCCTTTGCACCCATTCCCATAGGTGTAATTCCTGCTGCATTTAATTTATCAAATGCAGCAAAAAGATCCTCCATCGTTTCCGGTACTTCGTTTATCCCTGCCTGGGCAAACAAATCCTTGTTATAAAAAATCACTTCCGGCTGCATAGCAAATGGCAATGCGTAAATTCCATCAACTCCATAACCTGACAGGTCATAAGAGGATAATGTTGGATCTGCCAATCCGGAAGTAAATTCCGTATCTTCCAGTAAAGAAGATAAATCCATTGCCAAGCCGTTTTTAGCATATTCTACCAATGATGCAGCTCCATATTGCATCCACATATTGGGTAAATTTCCAGTTGCAATCGCGGTCTTTAATTTGTTATTGTATGCAGCTTCATCAGCTACTGAATCATCCTGGAAGGTTACATTAGGATGCAGCTCAGAAAACTTCTCCATCATCGTCTGAAGCCACTGTGCCTGTACATCACTTCCGGCATACCTCGTTAATACAGTAATAGTTACCTCAGGATCTTCATTCTGAGCAGTATCAGTTGTTTGCGTCGCAGTATCGGAGCTTTCCTCCTTTACTTGTGAATCATCAGTTTTAGAAGCATTTCCCCCGCAGCCAGCCAATAAGCTAATTGACAAACATGCTGTAAGTAATACAGAAATAATTTTTCTTTTCATAATTTCCCTCTCTTCCATTTCTTTAAATCAGGTATTTGTGAAAGTCACTAGTCATTGTAAATAATTCGAATTATCTGTTAACACCATTACAGCACATCCTATCCTTTCCCTCAATGAAACTATTTTAGCAGAATTCTTTTTTTTTTTGTTAATTCTATATTTTCCTACATGCTCTTTCAAAATATTTTTAGATTTGTAATTTTTTTGCTTGTACTTGTCTATGAAAAAAGAGACCAACATCGGGGCGGCACGCATAAAACAGCATAAGAATGTTTTCAGGAAACGGCGTAGCTTCGGCTATGCCGTTTCTCCGTTTTGCAGGTCAATCAGTAAAGACGCGGGGAGTATTCCTACAAGGTCATAGGAAATGTCAATCTGTTGTTCCCGATAACCCTTCGACTTGTCCGGCGCGTGAACATATACCGCCTTTACCATGTCGTTTAGGATAGTGGGTGTCAGCTCGTTCAAGTCGAGATACTTCCGCACCTTGCAGATAAACCTGTCGATATTCTCTGCCTGTTCCTCTTGTTCTGTAATTTCTTCATTCAACCGCAACAGCTTTTCCCGCAGTTCTTTCTGCTCCTGCTCGTAGTCGTCAGAGAGCATTTGAAATCTGCTGTCAGATAGTTTTCCGCCTACGTTGTCCTCATAAATACGCTTGAATAGTCGGTCAAGTTCTTCTATCCGTCGTTCTGCCTGCGTCAGTTGCCGACGCTTCGCCGCGAGTTCTCTTTTTGCTTCGGCTTTCTGCTTCGCACCCATAGCCTTGCGGAATTGTTCTTCATGGTTCGCAACACAGGCAATCGTCATTCTCATGTGGGCGAGTACGCCCCGTTCCAAGACAACGGCGCGGATAAAATGCGTCGCGCAAACCTCTTTCCCTTTGAGCCTTGAAGTAGAGCAGACAAAGTGGTCTTGCCTTGCTTCAAAGTTCCTGCTTGTGCAGTAATACAGCTTTTCACCGCAATCGGCGCAGCGCACAATGCCGGAAAACATATTTGTCTTTCCTGTCCTCGTCGGGCGGCGTTTGTTCTTCCGCAATTCCTGCACCCGCGCCCATGTGTCAGCGTCAATGATTGCTTCGTGGGTATTTTCAAACACAAGCCATTTTTCTTCGGGATTATTGCAGGTCTTTTTGCTCTTGTAGGACTGCTTGTAGGTTTTGAAGTTTACTGTATGCCCTTGATATTCCGGACGCTCCAAAATGTCGGCTATTGTATCGCCCGTCCAGTTAAAGGGATTATCCGGCGGCGCGTTCCTTGTCGCCCTGCCTGTCTGCTGAAAATGGATTGTCGGCGTTATGACTTTATCATCTTTCAGAATACGGGCAATCTGCGACGGCCCGTAACCGTCCAGACAAAGGGCGAATATCCGCTTGACAACTTCGGCAGCTTCGGGGTCGATAATCCACCGCTTTTTGTTTTCCGGGTCTTTCCTGTAGCCGTATGGCGGGTTGGTGCAGAGGTGTTCCCCCGCTTCGCCTTTTGACTTCATCACCGCGCGTATCTTCTTGCTGGTGTCTTTCGCATACCACTCGTTGATGATATTGAGAAAGGGGGTAAAGTCGCTGTCCTGCTGGTTTGCGCTGTCTATGCCGTTGTTAATAGCTATAAAACGCACGCCCTTTTCCACGAACAGGACTTCGGTATAAAATCCCACTTTCAGATAATCACGCCCAAGCCGCGACATATCCTTGACGATCAAGGTGGACACTTCGCCGTTTTCGATTTTTTCCAAAAGTTCGCTCCAACTTGGACGGTTGAAGTTTGTCCCGGAATATCCATCGTCCACGAAAAACAATGGATTTGAAAAATGATTTTCCTTTGCGTACTTACTTAAAATCGCCTTTTGATTTACAATGCTGTTGCTGTCGCCCGTTAGTTCATCGTCGCGGGATAGGCGGCAATAGAGGGCGGTAATCTTGCCAGACTGCCTTAACATCGTTTCTGCTCCTTTCATCGGCGGGCAGTCTGCCATTACAGGATTGCTTATACTCATTTTAACGCTCCTCGTCTTTTTCATCAATAGGGGAGTGCCCCATAAGCCGTAAAACTTTATGGGGTAGGCTTCGGCTTCCGTCGTAGCTTCCCGTAAAACGATAGAACGTCCTGCCGGATTGAATTGTAACTTCGTGTGTGGGCAACTCTTGATAGAGTGGATTTTTTACAACGATTTGCCCGTCTTTGATTGTTCGCTTCTTTTCCATTCCTTTCCCGTCCTTTCCTTTGTTTTGAGTAGGGAGCAAGCACAGCAAATGAGTACCCATTTGCGATTTTGGCT
>URMF01000064.1 GCA_900548855.1 uncultured Eubacteriales bacterium | reverse complement strand
GCCAGCATCAACCGGCTGTTCGGCTGTAAGATCAAGGACATTATGACCGGATACCGCGCGTTCAGCTACGGCTTTGTGAAGACCTTCCCGATTCTGTCAAAGGGCTTTGAGATCGAAACGGAAATGACCATTCATGCGGTCTATAATCATATGCAGATTGATAACGTGATCGTAGAATACCGTGACCGTCCGGAGGGAAGCGAATCAAAGCTCAATACCTATTCCGACGGATTCAAGGTACTGTTTACGATCTTTAAGCTTTACCGTGATTACAAGCCATTTGGATTTTTCAGTATTCTTGCGCTGATTCTGGGAATCCTTGCCGTGGTATTCTTTATTCCGGTTCTTGCAGAATATGTGAAGACCGGGCTGGTATTGAAGTTCCCGACCCTGATTGTCTGCGGCTTCGTGGGACTGGCTGCCATTCAGTCGTTCTTTGCAGGACTGATTCTGTCGAATATGGCAATGAAGAACCGCAGAGACTTTGAATACCGTTATACGCTCGTCTGTGAAAAGGGACGCCGTATGAGCGGAGAAAATAAATAATAATCTTCCTGAAGCAGGATAAACAGAAAGGATTTTAGAAGATGAAGAAAGTACTTTCCCGTTGGTATCTGTTGGTGATCGGAGGCTTCCTGTTGGCTGCCATGGCAGTGTTTCTCCTGTGCGGAGAGGACAGTGTCATAGCCGTCCATGACAATCTGGATCTGTTTATCCCACAGCTTCAAATGATGAAAAACGACCACTCGTTTTTCAGTCATGATGCTTATGTGGATTTCCTTGGAGGAATCAGCCGTGATACGCTGTTCTCCGAGTTTTATATTTACACGATTCTGTTTATGCTGTTGCCGGCATTCCCGGCGTACATCGCAGCATACTTCCTGAAAATTCTGATTGCCATTGCAGGCTCTGTTCTGCTTGGCAGGGAACTCCTTGGTGAAAAATATAAAAGTCAGCAGGCTCTTGTCTGGTTATGCGGCTTTGCCTACGGAATTCTGAATGTCTTTCCGGCATTTGGTATTCCCTTTGCGTCCATTCCCCTGCTTTTGTTCCTGCTTGTTAAAATCATGCAAAAGCCGTCTTTTGGATGGTATGCGGCGTTGTTTTTCTATCCGGTGCTGTCCTATTTTTCCTATTTTGGACTGTTTATTCTGGCGTATATGGCGCTTGCCTTTCTGATCTTATGGATTAAAGACCGGAAATTCCCGGGAAGAATGCTGCTTGCCATTGCTGTGCTGTCGGTGGGGTACATCGTGTGCGAATACCGGCTGTTTTACATGATGCTGTTCGATGACGAGGTGACGATCCGTTCAACGATTGTGGCAGGAAGCTATACGGTTTCCGAGGTTCTTGCGACTATCGGGGACTCCCTTGTAAAGGGTATGTTCCACGCAGAAAGCGTCCATATGTATGTGGTACTTCCGGTTTGTGCCGTTTACTTTTTCTATCTGAATATTTCTTATCTGGTGAAGAAAAACGCAAGAGCTATTTTTCATGACTGGTATAATCTTCTCATGGTCATTCTTGTTTTTAACAGCCTGATCTATGGCATTTATTACCTGGAGCCGGTGCGGAATGTGGTTGAGTTTCTGTGCCCGCCGCTTACCGGATGGCAGTTTAACCGGACGATTTTCTTCAATCCTTTCGTGTGGTATGCTGCATTTTTCCTGGTATTGAAACGGTTGTATGAGAAGGAGAAAAAGGGGCTTCGTGTGGCGGCAGACCTTCTGGCTCTTGCAGCAGTGCTTGTGATTCTGGGAAGCAATACCCGTTATAATGACCTTTATCATACCTGTTTTGGCAAGGTGTATGAAATGGTGAAGGGGCAGAAAGCGAATGACCTGACCTACCGTGAATTTTATTCCACAGATCTTTTTGAAAAGGCAAAGGAGGATATCGGATACTGCGGACAGTGGTCCGTGGCATACGGCTTTTATCCGGCTGTTCTGGAATACAATGATATTGCCACTCTTGATGGTTATCTTGGCTTTTATTCCCAGAATTATAAGGAAGAATTCCGGAAAATGATTGCACCGGCACTTGACCGAGTGGAGGAGAGCCGGTTGTATTTTGATGAATGGGGAGCGCGTGCCTATCTTTATTCCGGTACGGATCCTTCCATTATTAACAGCTCCCGTATCTATGAGGTGACCGACCATGACCTGTATCTGGATGTGGATCAGTTTAAGCGTCTGGGAGGACGGTACATCTTCTCCCGTATTGACCTCGGCAATGCCGAAGAGATCGGGCTTACCCTGATCGGGACCTATACGGATGAGGCTTCACCGTACACGCTTTATGTCTATCAGACAACCTCCCGCTATCGGGATGTGGACCATGCCAATCTTACACTGGAAGAGATGAAGCAGACGACCTGTGATATGGAGCTGCTGGATGCACAGCTGACAGAAATGAAGGAACTGGCAGCAGAAGCGGAAGCAGCCGGAGAAGCCAAGGATCCGGAGCGTGTGAAGGAATTGTTCGGGGAGACACTGGATGAAGTGGAAAAGCTGTCAACCTGTTATTCTCTTTCACAGATTACCTACTATCAGAATATTTTTGATGAAGAGAATCAGGAAATTCAGGCAGAGCTTCTCGATGACGTGATGGATTACGGAGACCGGTTGAATGTAGCGATCCGGGAGTTGTGTAAATCACCGTATCAGAATACGATGACTGAGCTGATGAATGCGGAGCAGGTGGAGGCTTACCTTGAGTATGAAGAGATGACGGACGAAGAGAAGGAGCTTACGGCGAAGGAAAACAGTCTGGAGCAGGAGTACGAGCAGCTTTCCTCCGAAGAATTTTATTATGAATATGACGGGGAAGAGTGGGATTTGAACCGTCTGAATATGGAAGCGGATGAGATGGATCATGATGCTGTTGTTGAGATCTATCAGGGAATCTGCAAGCAGAGGAATGATGCGGTCGGAGAGGTTTTTGTGGAGCTTGTGGACGTTCGGAATGAGATCGCAAAGCTGAACGGCTATGACAATTATGCAGAATATGCGTATGATGCAGTTTATGTGAGAGACTATACCCTCGATGAAACCAGGGATCTTTTAAAGGAGATCCGTAAGCACGTGGTACCGGTCATGGCGGATATGAAGGATGTGCTTAATGACACGGATTATATGAGATTGTATACCGAAGGACAGGGGATCGAAAGTACATCGATCATTGAACAGATCGGACCGTATCTGGAAGAGATTGATCCGGAGCTTAAGGATACACAGGAGCATTTTCTTAAGTACCGGCTGTATGATATGGATACCTCACAGAACAAGGCGAACACGGCTTTTACCATGCGGTTATCTTACTTTAAGGATGGCTTTATATACGGACAGATGTATGACAATTACATGGACTACTACAATGTAATCCATGAATTCGGACATTACAACAATGTCTACCGCAGTGCCGATACCTTTTTTGAATCCAGTAACAACATTGATGTCAGTGAGATTCATTCCCAGGGCATGCAGATGCTGTTTTATGACTATTACGATGAACTGTTAGGAGAGGATATCGGAGATATTTACGCATTTTATGATGTGTACAGCATGGCGGATAATGCGATTTCCACAGCACTGATTTCAGAGTTTGAGATTGCTGCTTATGAGAATCCGGATATGACGATTGAGGAGCTGAATAAGCTGTATCTGCAGCTTTCACGCAGGTATGGCATGCAGTATGATTCCCAGATCAAGGAGCTTTATACCTGGTCTGAGGTTCCACACATTTTTACCTCACCGTGCTATTATTTCTCCTATCTGACTTCAGCATTCTCGAGCCTTGATATTCTGACGATGGCAGAGGAAGACCGTCATGAGGCTGTTGAAACATATATGACGCTGACAACCATTCCGGGATATGTGCCGTACTGTTCAGCCGTGGAATATGCGGGGCTGCGCGATATTTTTGATGATGGTGTGGCGCAGGATATTATAGAAGAGACCGCATCCATTCTTGGAGTAAAGGGATATTAGAAAACCGTTCTGTTCAGTTAATCGATGGGACTCTGGTTTTCACGTAAAAAGGGATAGGTAATCTTACCGGAAAGCAAAGGCTCATAGGCCTTTACTTTCCGGTAGGTGTTCCCGAGCATTTCACTTTCACGATACTTTCGGATCGCACTCAGATCAAAGTCGGCATAGAATAATCCTTCGCTCATATCATCTGCCATAAGAAGTGTATTATCTACACAGATTCCATTGTTATCCCAGCAGATCGGACTGAACGCGCAGGAGTTTCCTGCATTTTCTCCGTTGGGATTTGCCATTGCAACTCCGACCATATTCTCATAGGCTCTTGTTGATAAAGCACACAGCCGGGGCTTCATGGAACCACAGTCATTCGGAACCAGAATAATTTCTGCGCCCTGCAGCATTAAAATCCGGGCACTTTCCGGATATTCGCGGTCATAACAGATCATAATGCCAATCTTAATCCCGTCAAAGTCACATACCCGAAAGGCACTGCCACTTTCCAGACATGCTTCATCTGCAAAATCGCAGGTATGAACCTTGGAATATTTCATAAGAAGCTCCCCGTTTTTACCAATAACATAAGCGGAATTTTGCGGTCTTTCGGTTCCTTTTGTAAAGGCAGTCACAACTACACCAAGCTGTAGTTCCCTGGCTGTATCACAGAGCTGCTTAAGATAAGGATTATCGTCAGAAAGTGCCTCTTCGTTGCTGATGGGTAATTCATATCCAGTAAGATATGCTTCCGGCAGAAGCAGAAGATCTGCTGCATTCCCAGCCGCTTCTTTCATTTTTTGAAGAATAACATCGGTATTCTCCTGATATTTTCTTGTAAGGGATTTCTTCTGTAAAATTGCCACTCTGAAATTCATAGGGACTCCTTTTGCTCCTGAGATTATTCCGTCATATAAGATCTGACAAATATGACTTGAAATGTAAACAGTTAACGTCCATATTGTTATAATTTATCTAGTTCTCGATAGTTACAAGCCATAATAATTTGGAATTATATTTGTTGCATAAACTATCAAAATTTAAAAAAGTTTCAATCTATCTTCAATTTTCCCTGATTAGAATAAGCATATCATAAAGGAAAAGAAATAAAAACAGCAAAGTAAATGTAACAGTTCAAACCAAGGAAAATCAGGAATTAAAGAATTAAAGAATAGAGTCTATGAGAGATATTGGACATAACAGAGCTTCAAGAAGTGAAAATATCCAAAAACAAGCCATGACAAATATAACCTAAGAAGCCATGATGATGAAAATGGATATAATGAAGCAAATAGTGGGAAATATATCCAAAATCAAGGGAAATCAGGAATTAAAGAATAGAGTCTATGAGAGATATTGGACATAACAGAGCTTCAAGGAGTGAAAATATCCCAAAACAAGCCATGGCAAATGTAATCTAAGAAGCCATGATGATGAAAATGGATATAATGAAGTAAATAGCGGGAAATATATCCATGTCATTCATAATCCGTCGTATGGGACAGATTGGTTAAACTGTCACAAATAAATCAAAAAGAGGAGTGATCAGAATGAAACGAGTATTAACAATGACCTGTGCAGTTGCCATGGCGCTATCCTTAGCAGCTTGCAGCACTGCTAATGGTACAGATAACAGTTTGACGAGCGACACCGTTCAGGAAAGTGTAAATAGTGCACTGGCATCCAATATAGCTTATGCAGGCACAACTGTCGTAGGACAGATTACTGCAATCAATGATACTGGTGTAACTCTTCGGTTGGGAGAGTTGTCTGTTCCGAATGACAATAATCAAAATCACCAGACTCCACCGGATCAAAATGACTCTCAGAACCAGAGCGGAGATAATCAAGCACCACCGGAGAAACCGGAAGGAGAAATGCAGAACTTTATCGTTGGAGATACAACTATAACGGTAGATCTTTCGGAAGCAACGATTACGAAAGACAACAATACCATTACCGTAGATGACCTTAGTGAAGGTGACATTCTTCAGGTTACGTTTGATGAAAATGGAGTCATAACAGAAGCCTCTACAATCTCTCAATTCGGAGGGCAGGGAGGACCGGGAGACGGTTCCTTTGGTGGATCCGGTGAAGTGACCCAAGGGGCCAGTGCCAACACAATCACTGAAGATGGCACTTATGAAAATCAGACCTATGAATCGACGGGAGACGATGAAAATGCGCTTCGTGTTGATGGGGCAGAAGTAACACTTAATAACATTACTGTAAATAAGAGTGCAGGAGCAACTTCCAACACGGAAAACGGAGATTTTTATGGAGTAAATGCTGCTTTACTGGCTACGGACGGAGCCAATGTAACCATTCAGAATGCAACGGTGACATCCTCCGCGCAGAACGGTAACGGTGTATTCAGCTATGGATCAGGAACGGTTGTAAATATTGCGGATTCTACAATTACAACGACAGCAGATAATTCCGGCGGTATCCAGACAACCGGTGGTGGAACAACCAATGCAAGCAACTTAACTGTTGAAACTTCCGGGAACTCTTCCGCAGCTATCCGGTCTGACCGTGGCGGTGGAACGGTCAATGTAAATGGCGGAACCTATACCTCCAATGGATATAATTCCCCGGCTGTTTATTCTACCGCAGCAATAACGGTTTCAGATGCAACACTTACGGCCAATAATTCCGAAGCACTTGTAATCGAAGGAAAGAATTCGATTACCCTAGATAACTGTACGGTGTACGGAAATATGAGTGACACGAAGGGAACAAGCTCCGATGAAAATGTCCATAATGTGATGATTTACCAGTCCATGTCCGGAGATGCAGACGTCGGAACGAGCATTTTCTCTATGACGGGTGGATCCCTTACCTCCAACAATGGAGATCTGTTCTACATTACCAATACGGCCTGTGAGATCGACCTTTCCGGTGTTCAGCTTACCAATCACGACAGTGATTCTTACCTGATGAATATTTGTGGAAACTCGGCATCCCATGGCTGGGGAACGGCAGGTGCAAACGGCGCACAGGTGGTATTTACCGCAGACCAGCAGGAACTTAACGGTGACATTGTTGTAGATACAATTTCTACTCTTACTATGACTTTGAAAGGAAACAGTACCTTTACCGGAACCATCAACATTGTAGACAATGCACAAAACGGAACTGCCGTTTCAGATAATGCAGTCCTTACAATCGAAGCCGGAAGCACTTGGAACCTGACCGGTGACTGTACCATCAGCAGCCTCACCAACAACGGAACCATCAATTTCAATGGATATACCATCACACTTGCCGATGGAACCGTACTTAGCTAAGCAGTAATTACCGGTATTTTGTTTAGACAAAATTAATTGGGCTCCCTTTCAATAAGAAGAGCAGATGAAGATTCAACCCGTTCTATTAGGATTAGGAATGGGTTGGATCTTTTTGTACATTGTAAAGGAAAATAAAAACGTAGAAAGTGTATACGTGATAAAGAGATTACCATGAAGTGACATAAAGCACGATATAATAATACAAAACATGTCATGATACAATGTTTTATGTTACAATGAGGTAGCAGATAAATAGGATTATTGAATTTGATAAATTGGAATTTACAGGGGAAATTGATAATGACAATAGAAGAAATTTTTAGTGATTTATATGATAAATATGGGGAAGATTTTAACTGGTATATGATTCCATTAACACAGGCTGATGGAGTGTTTGTTACTGAATTGAAAAATGAAATTGGGGAAGACCACTTCTTATATGACAAAAGAATTTGGGCAGTAGCAAAGTGTGAATCTAATGATGATATGTTATATGTTACTGACAACGGAAGGAATGCGGACATCTACTATATTTTCCATTTGACTTACTCAAAGCATAATTCTAATGGATTTCCGCGATATGAAGAATTAAAAGATGTATATGCAGTAAAAGCATTTATTGAGCAGTCCATAATTTGAAAATAAAATATAAACCACAACTTCCAGTCTGTACAAATAAAAAAGTTAGAACTTTCTAAAAATATTACAAACAGTCTCATTGCATAGATGTTATAAACAGATTATCCTTAAAGAAGGAGGTGACAAAATGGCGAATGAAAATAAAAAAGATTTTAACGTTATGTTGCACGACAATAAGGATATGCCAAAATTTCAGACAATTACAGACCAGAAAAGTATTGAAAAATATGGTGGAAGTAAAATGTATTTTGCGCCGCCAATTGACTATGACAAGGTAATGAAAAAAATCCCTTATGGTAAAGTAATTACTGTTGGAAAGATACGCGAATACTTTGCAAAGTTAAATGGTGCTGATTTTACAGAACCTATTACAGCGGGAATTTTTGTTTCTATTGCAGCGTGGGCAAGTTATCAGCGTACAGACGATGAGACACCTTATTGGAGAACATTGAAAGCCAACGGTGAACTCAATGAAAAATATCCAAACGGTATTGAAGCACAAAAAGAAAAATTAGAAGCGGAGGGCCACACCATTCTGCAAAAAGGTCGTAAAAACATACGCTACTATGTAAAAGATTATGAGAAGTTTCTTTTTGAATTGAAATAGGTAAATTCCAATTTTACAAATAAGGCAAATTAGGACTTGTTGAGAGTTATGATATATTTAAGTAGTTTCAGGTTAAGTGACAGAAAAGTAAAGAATCCG
Organism: uncultured Eubacteriales bacterium; assembly: GCA_900548855.1. Taxonomy (GTDB): domain Bacteria; phylum Bacillota; class Clostridia; order Lachnospirales; family Lachnospiraceae; genus CAG-590. Next base: position 7,294 of record URMF01000064.1, on the reverse strand, counting down.
AATATTTATCCCTACAATGTATTTAGAGGAAAATATATCGAGCCATTTGTTTTTAGCCCTATAACTGTTCTTTATGGGAACAATGGTTCTGGTAAATCAACACTCTTAAATATTATAGCCAACTGTTTGGAACTAAAAGGAAAAGAGCATGCAACAAGTAATTCTTATGGAATCGTTAATTATTGTAGTTCGTTTTCTAGTGAATGTTCATATACTTTTGGGGAAGATGATTTTGGAAACACAATAAGAAATATACCAACCAATAGCCGGTATATAAAAAGCGAAGATATATTGTATGAAATTAAGAAGATACAACAAAAGCAGGTATTATCCTATGGTATGGAATATGATTATGTTAAGAGAGGGATGTCTTTACCTGAAGTAAAGAAATTTTTAGCATCAAAAGAAGGGCGTAAGCAGGAAGAGTATATAAAATTTGCACAGGAAAAATATTCTAACGGAGAGACATCCATTCAATATTTTGAGGAATACTTACAACCGGATGCATTGTATTTATTAGATGAACCGGAGGTGTCACTTTCGCCTGCCAATCAGGTTGCGTTAGCAGAAGAAATTAATAAAATGGCAAGGCTGCTGGAGTGTCAATTTATTATTGCAACACATTCGCCATTTATGCTTGGAACATTAAACACAAAAATATATAATCTTGATACGGAAGGGTATGATGTTACGAAATGGAGTGATTTGGATAATGTGTGATATTTTTACGATTTCTTCAAAAAACATGAAAATGAATTTAAATAAATATACGCTCATAGCGTAATACCAAAAAGTTTAACTTTTGCAGAGCAGCATTGCGAAAACGATGTTAGCTCTGTTTTTCTTTATACAAGATATGAAGTAATTTTGAACTATTTTGTGTCGGTGAAACATTTTGGGGTTCAGTATAGGAGTTGAATCTGTTTTATATTAAGAGGATTGTTAACAGTGACTATTTACTGTAAATCTGGATATAATAAGAAAGACATATATATTTACAATAAAAATATAAATATGGTATATTTGACGTGGAGGTGAGAACGTGCTAAAAACCTATTTGATGGAGAACTACGGATATAGTGAACCAATTTTTCTAAATGACTTATCCATTGAGGGATTATCTGAAAATGCTGTCCGGCAGTCAGTGAAAAGACTTGTAGCAAGTGGTTTCTTGGAAAGATATGATAATGGAATATACTATATTCCAAAGCACGGAGGACTACTTGGAAAGAGTTACCTGGATCCTTCTATGGTTATTATACGCAAATATGTAGAAAATCAATCAGATAAATATGGATATATTACGGGTTTGTCATTTGCCAATCAATTAGGCTTAACAACACAGATGCCGGCAGTTATTGAGATTGTTACAAATCGTGAATCCACTAATGGACGCATGCTTATGGTTGGTAATCAAAAAGTAAGAGTAAAGAAATCATCGATTTCCGTATCAGAGGACAATGCTGAACTGCTACAGCTGCTTGATGCCATTGGACAGGCAGAAAGGTATACGGAATTGACTATAGAAGAGACTATTGATATTTTAATCACTTATATAAGAAAGAAGAAATTTACCAAGGGACAATTATCAGATGTTTCATCTGCATTAACTGGTGCGACAGCAAAAAAAATGATTGAATGGGGGATGATCTATGAATTTGCATCATGATAAAGAAGCATTTGCAGGGAGAAATTGAATGCCATTCAAGACATTTGTATGACATTCATAAGATTGTGAATTGTATAGGTATTACAGATGAATTGGAAAGACTGATCCCGGTGGTCAGAACAGTACGTTCTGAGTTACCCGTCTGTCCATCTGCTAAAGAGGATGTGCGCATTACAAATATCTTAAAAGAGATAATTGAAAAACAAGTTTATAAGTCTGATTATGAAAATATCACCGTTGGATTGTTATTTGTTCCTGAAACGTATGATACAGTGATTCAAAGTGTAAAACGTCTGGCTGATAGCGGAATTTGGAATTGAACTTTTAGGCTTTTGTATCTTCTGGGTGTGAAGAGCTTTTCTATCAGTCACAGATTAATGCTTCTGCAAAAGTGTATTGCTTAGAATAGTATTTGGGCTGTAAAGTAAAAATGAAAAGTAGAGTTTATATAGATATTAAATAGAAAAGGAGATGATTGTAAATGAAAAATAGAAATATTAGTCGTTTAGTAGAAGAATGGAGGGAAAAAACATTATAACCCTCCAGATAATAAAGGAGGAGCAATGATAATTAATAAACTTGATTCGATTGAATTTAGACTTAAAGAATTGCATGATTTTACTTGGTTAAAGAAATATGGTACGGCTTTTTGGGTGGTGGATGAAACCGGCTCAGGATGTATTTGTATTGGAATGGAGGATGCGGAAAGAAAATACTTTTGTAAAATTGCAGGAGTAAATACATTGGAAGCAGAAGTTTCACCAAAAGAGTCTGTGGTGATATTGAAAGAAGCAGTTCATTTGTATTATGATTTAGCACATCCTAATTTGATTAAAATTATTGAAGAATACGATTACAACCAATTTTATGTAGTGGTTTTTGAATGGGCAGATGGAGAATGCTTATTTGATCATTGGAACTTTGAAACATACCAAAGAAATATCACAATGAAAAGTCCTCGGGAAAAGTTTAGAGAATTACCTGTCAGTAAAAAACTGAAAGCAATAGAGGTTTTATTTTCTTTTTTACAGAATGTAAACCGAAAGGGATATGTTGCTGTGGATTTTTATGATGGAAGTATCATGTACGACTTTTTAACAGATGCAATAACTATTTGTGATATTGATTTTTTCCAAAAAGCACCGGTTATTAATGATAAAGGTATCGAATGGTTTGGGACAAAGAGACTAAAAGCACCAGAGGAATATATAGAAGGTAGTGTGATTGACGAGCAGACGAATATATTTACTTTAGGGGCATTAATATTTGAATTTTTCGGTAGTTTTTCTGATGAGGAGATTGATCAGAGATATTGTAATAATCAATTCGTTCCTTGTGCATTTCAAAATTGGCAATTAGATAAAAGAAGTTATCAAGTTGTGTGTAAAGCTGTTAGCTGGAATAGAGTCAATCGATATAGAACATTTGAAGAATTTTTTCATGAATGGAAAAGTGCAACTGAAATCAGTTGATGCTACGAGTATTAGCCTGTCAAGAACATGGATGTTCTCTGGCAGGCGGTTGTGTACGTCTTCCATACAGAGCCATTGCCATGATCTGTTATTAATAGAAAAACCGGAAGGTTCCACAGGATTCCCGGGATGACCTTCCGGATTTATCATTAACTTATATGCTTCAAACAGTCTCTCTTAGCGAACCGGCTTTAATTCAACTCTCCATTCTTATATCTCGCCACAACACTCTGAATACGCTCATTCGGATTCAGCAGATCACTGATGGACGTATCATGATTCAGGGTATCGATCAGATACGCAATATACTTACTCATATCACAATCAATATACCACTCTCGGCTCAGTAATTCCGGAGTCTGATAGATCAGATTCGTAGTGATTACACCATCGATCAGACCATTTTCATAAGCCTTATCAAAACGCTCCAATCCATTCGTGAACAACCCGAAGGTAGCACAGATGAAAATCTTGCCTGCTTTTCTCTCCTTTAATTCGGCAGCTACTTCCAGAACACTTTCACCGGAGGAAATCATATCGTCGATGACGATCATATCCTTACCCTCTACGGAAGAGCCAAGGAATTCATGCGCAACGATCGGATTACGTCCGTCAACAATTCTGGTATAGTCCCTGCGCTTATAGAACATACCCATGTCAAGACCCAGTACATTTGCCATATAAATAGCACGTCCCATACCGCCTTCATCGGGGCTGATTACCATCATATGATCGGAATCAATCTTAAGATCCTTCACATGCTTCAGAAGACTCTTAATAAACTGATAGGTCGGCTGAACTGTTTCAAAACCATGCAGTGGAATCGCATTCTGGACACGCGGATCATGCGCATCAAAGGTGATGATGTTGTCAACACCCATGTTTACAAGCTCCTGCAGTGCGATGGCACAGTCCAAGGATTCGCGGGAGGTACGCTTATGCTGTCTGCTTTCATAAAGGAACGGCATGATAACGGTGATTCGTCTGGCCTTTCCACCAACAGCGGCAATGATACGCTTCAGATCCTGATAATGATCGTCCGGTGACATATGATTCTCTCTGCCACACAGAGAATAGGTCAGGCTGTAGTTTGCAACATCAACCAGAAGATAAAGATCGGTACCACGGACAGACTCCAGAATAATTCCCTTGGCTTCTCCGGAACCAAAACGCGGAACCTTCGCCTTCAGAAGATAGGAATCACGCTGATAGCCTGCAAATGCAAGACTTTCCTTGTGCTCACTTTCACGGATGGTACGCCATTTTACCAGATAATGATCCACTTTTTCTCCAAGGGATTTGCATCCCTCCAAAGGAATGATTCCCAATGAACCGACGGGAATGGTTTCAAGATTTCTCGTTTCTTCACGCTGTGCCATGAAGGTACCTCACTTTCTACTTTGCAGTTTTTTGAATAATCCGGATATCCGGCCCCGTAAATTTACATACAATATAGTTTTGCATAATCCTTGAAAAGGAACGATCCGAGTAACGGTTCGACACATCTTCAAAAGAAAGATTGGTAGATATAATAGTTGATTTCTGTGCCATGTTTCTTCCGTTTAATAAGGAAAAGAACACGGAAGAGATCACATTGGTAGGGTATTCAGTACCAAGATCGTCAATGATTAATAAATCGCAATCAAAGAGCTCCTTATGATAAGCAGCAAGATCTTCTTTATTCTTATAATCAAACATACTCTTGGAAAGTATTTCGAAAAGATGAATGGCACTCATATATACCACAGAATGTTCACTTTCCAGTAACTCGCGGGCAATACAACTGGATAGGAAAGACTTGCCCGTACCTACTGTACCATAAAAAAACAGATTATGATAGTCTGAATCAAAAGTTTCTATAAAATTTTTACTGATGGCTACTGTACGGCGGAAACACTCCAATGCCTCCCCTTCATAGTAGTCGTAAGATAAATGGTCAAAATTCTCAGTAGACAGAGACTTCTCTAATCCGGACTGCTCATAAAGCAGACGGATAATTGCCTGCTTGAAGCAGTGGCACTTCTCACGGTTCGGCAAATAACCGGTGTCCTGACAGTCCGTACAGGTATAAATGGGAGCAAGGTAATCGGCCGGATAACCGGCATTTACCAGAAGCTCCTGTTTCATACCGGAAAGACGCCGGATCGTATCACGAAGGTCTGTAAGTGCAGAATCATCCCCTTCTAAAAGCTTGCGTCCCTGTGAAACAGAAACGGAAGCAATGGAAGCCGATAATTCCTTAAAACCGTCTACGTGGGAATTGACCTCCTGGAGACGTTCCTCCATAATACGATGGTTATTTAACTGGGTCACTTCGTATCCATGAATGATGGACTGATATTGTGCGTTGCTGAGTGCCACGATAAAATCTCCCTCAAAAATTAGTTGCTGATGATCTCCTTTTCCAGAGCATCAAAGTCATAGGTACTTCGCATCATCTGGTTGAAAGAAGCGGTGGTATTTCTTACAGACTTTGCGGAAGTCTGGCGGCTCTGGCTGTAGGCATCATCGAGCTTAAGGATGTCGGCCTTGTGATGAACCTCGTTCTTATGCCAGTTGTTCAGGATACTGTCAGCATATTCAAATCGGTGCTTGTCCGTAGCCATGACCGTCCGCTCACAGGCCTCTAAGATAATATCCTGTGTAAAGCTGAAAGCCTTCGTCCATTTGATGACATAATCCGCTTCGGCCTTCGTCGGATTGCTTGACTTGCCTAAGGCCTTCATAATATCATAGACTGTCTTGTCATATTTTCTGGCAGCGCGTGCAGCCTGCTTAGGAGATGTAATGCCTTCCTCTGCCCAGCTGACAGCGACCTTTTCTATGTAACGGAAATCCTTCTTTCCCTTTTCTACGCAGTACTGAATGAGATAATCAATCAGATCCTCGGAAAAATGCAGCCTGTCCGTAAAGAACAGGATCGTTTTCATTTCGGTTGGCGTCAGCGGCTTCCCGATGTACTGCTCTACCACGAACAGAAGCTGGGAGGTATCTTCCTTTTCCTTGAATTCCCGGATCTGGTCAAGGGTATAAGCCGGTTTCTCATAAGGATTGGGAGCCGGTGCTTCTGCCTCAGCTTCAACCGGTGCAGGGCGCTGTGTTTCTTTGCGTGCGGCAGAAAGCGGTACGACCGGTGCAAGAGGAGCAGCCTCATCGGAGGCTTTCTTTGTAACGTCAAGCAGACGGATTGCTGTAAGCACCTTGGCATCGTCATATTCCAGAGCCAGCAGACGATTCTTCTCCCAGTACTTTAACGCACGCAGGACATCCTTCTCGGTGTGGTTAAACTGATCCGCAATATCCGACACACTTGTCGGAAGGTGTGCGCTCATGGTGCGGAGAAGGTATAAATATACCTTGAGCTGGGCATCGTTCGCCTCTTTCATATACTCATCAATAAAAATATTGGATACCACAGTAACATCAGAATAATTCTCCTGATACACCTTAAACTGAGCCATATCAAATTCACCAACCTTAACATTCATTCAAACTAAATAAGCAAGATGAATTATAGCACATGCCTTTTAAAATGAAAATAGCCAAAATTCCTGAAACCCCAGTATTTACAAGGGTTTGAGGAAAATGTGGATAATGTGGATGGTGTGGATATAAATTGGAAAGGCTAAGAAAAATCACAAAAACTGCAAAAAAAATATCCACATATTTTTAAGAAATTATTCATAAAAATATGTGGATGATGTGGACAATTATCTGGAGAGAAGCTCTTCCCCAATGTTTACAACGTCTCCGGCGCCCATAGTTATCAACAGGTCTCCCGGTGCACAGTTTTCCAAAATAAATTTTTCAATTTCAGAAAAGCTTCCGAAATAATGGCAGTTTGGATTGAGTGGAAGAATTTCTTCCTTCAGGGTTTCGGAGCTGATTCCGAGGGTATCGGTTTCACGTGCCGCATAAATATCCGCAAGGATGACCTCGTCTGCCAGGGAAAGAGCCCTGGCAAAGTCCTTAAGGAATGCTTTTGTGCGGGTGTAGGTATGCGGCTGGAAAACGACCCAGAGCTTTTGGTGAGGATAATTTTGTGCCGCAGTTAATGTTGCAGTAATTTCTGAAGGATGATGTGCATAATCATCAATTATAGTAAAACCATTGAGACAACCCTTGTATTCAAAACGGCGGGGGGGGGGGGGGG
>URMF01000063.1 GCA_900548855.1 uncultured Eubacteriales bacterium | reverse complement strand
TGCAGGTGTACTTTCGTACTAAGCTCGAAAACACCTCGCTAAGTACTCAATGCAAGCACCGGCGTTCTCAAATGTCCTACAAACATAAATTTGTTACATTGCACAACTCGCATTTTAAAATAATGAGTTTCGCAATTATTTAATTTATGATAGAAAAGAGAAAGGACAGCAAAATGCATACAATACTAAGCGTTGCCGGTTCTGATTCCAGTGGTGGAGCCGGAATCCAGGCGGATTTAAAAACAATTACCTGTTTAGGAGAATATGGGATGACTGCGATTACCGCAATTACTGCTCAAAACACGAAAGGTGTTGAAGGTGTGGAGGCGGTCTCCGTGCAGATGGTTAAAGACCAGATGGATGCGATATTTCAGGATATCCGTCCGGAGGCAGTTAAGCTTGGAATGATTGCTACCCCGGATATTATGGAGGCGGTCTGTGAGAAGCTTATCCAGTATCAGGCAGAAAATATTGTGGTTGACCCGGTGATGGTGGCAACCAGTGGAAGCACATTGATGGAGAGCCGGACAGTGCGTACCCTGAAGGAACGGCTGATTCCTCTGGCAGATATTATCACTCCGAATATTAGTGAGGCAGAGGTGTTAAGTGGTATTTCCATTGGAGGGAAAGAAGACATGGTAAAGGCGGCGGAGCAGATTGCATTATACTATGATGGTGCAGTGCTGGTTAAAGGCGGTCATTTAGCGGAGGCAGCGGATGACTTACTCTATCAAAACGGAAAGGTAACATGGTTTTCCGAGAAACGGCTTGACAATGATAATACCCATGGAACAGGCTGTACATTGTCCTCCGCCATTGCAGTATTTCTGACGAAGGGATATTCCATGGAGGAAAGTGTGAAGCATGCCAAGGACTACGTGACAGGTGCCATTGCCGCAGGACTGAATCTGGGACAGGGCAGAGGTCCGCTGTGGCATAATTATGCGCTGAATAATGAAGATAGGTAATTGCGCAACTCCTTATTTTCAAAAGCATAGTTGTGTAAAATAAACAACTTCACAAACAGGGTACTTTGGAGCCGTCAGTACTTAGGTGCCGTGTTTTGGCACCTTATGTACTGCTACGAGCGACAAGTAGTGCAAACGTACCCTGTGTTGAATTGTTTATTTTACACAACGTGCGGTTTCAAAAACTGTGTTTCGCAATTATCTAAATAATGAAAAAAATGAAAGGAAACACGGTTAAAATTAGCCGTGTTTTTCTATTGCGGTTTTGGAGAAAATATACAGTTGCCGGGATTGGAAAGAAAGCTTATAATACAATTACTTGGCTATTTAAGATACAAAAAGGAGAAAAGCATGGGATATACGAAAAAGCAGAGAGCTCAAGATATTATTAATCTGTTAAAGAAGGAATACCCGGACGCAGGCTGTACACTGGATTATGACAATGCATGGAAGCTGCTGGTAAGTGTCCGCTTAGCGGCGCAATGTACAGATGCCAGGGTAAATGTTGTGGTGGAAGGGTTATATGAAAAATATCCTACGGTAGAGGCATTGGCTGCAGCACCGGTGGATGAGATTGAAAAAATCGTGAAGCCATGTGGTCTGGGGCACAGCAAAGCAAGGGATATCAGTGCCTGCATGAAAATGCTGCAGGAGAAATATGACGGCAATGTCCCGGATGATTTTGATGCCCTGTTGGAATTGCCGGGAGTGGGAAGAAAAAGTGCAAACCTGATTATGGGAGATGTATTCGGCAAACCGGCTATTGTGACAGATACCCACTGTATCCGTCTGGTAAATCGTATGGGTCTGGTGGATGGAGTGAAGGAGCCTAAGAAGGTGGAGATGGCACTGTGGAAAATCATTCCACCAGAGGAGGGAAGTGATTTCTGCCACCGTCTGGTATATCATGGAAGGGCAGTCTGTACTGCCAGAACCAAGCCGGACTGTGAGAACTGCTGCCTTAAGGATGTATGTAAGAAATGTGGCGTGCAGGCTTGAACGGTTGTGGTGGGAAGATGATTTTGAGTCTATAAAATGGTATTGATAAATGAGATATAAACATATTATCCATGGTAAATTTCATAGCAGACCCAACCGTTTCATAGCAAAGGTCTGGGTGGAAGGAAAATTAGAGACCGTTCATGTGAAGAATACCGGGCGGTGCAGGGAATTATTGTTACGGGATGCGGAGGTAATCCTTGAGGTCTCCGATAACCCGAAGCGCAAGACAAGATATGACCTGATAGGGGTATATAAAGAAAATCTTGGATGGGTGAATATCGACAGCCAGGCACCTAATAAGGTGGTAAGGGAGTGGCTGGAAAAACAGGGCTACACCTATATAAAACCGGAGTATACCTATGGAGCATCCAGGATTGATTTCTATATGGAACAGGGGGAACAGCGGTATTTAATGGAGGTTAAGGGTTGTACCTTGGAAATTGACGGTATCGGTTACTTTCCGGATGCGCCGACTGACCGGGGCGTGAAGCATTTAAAGGAGTTAACAGGGGCGGCGCAGGAGGGCTTTCAGTGCTATGTGGCATTTGTCATACAGATGGAAGGGGTTAATGAGGTAAGGGCAAATGTGGCAACCCATAAGGAGTTTGGAGAGGCGCTTTATGCGGCAAAGGCAGCGGGAGTAAAAGTGTTGTGCCTTGGCTGCAGGGTGACGGAGGATACGCTGGAGGTGGACAGGGAGCTTGGAGTATAACAGGAGGACGTAGAGCATGAACCGGACACAATACAAAATTCTGATTGTGGAGGATGACACAACGATTGGAGAAAAAATGAAAAACCATCTGGAAAAGTGGGCATATAAGGTTACCCTTGCTACGGATTTTCAGGATATATTGGGAGAGGTTACTGCTGTATCTCCGGATTTAATTCTGATGGATATCACACTTCCTTATTACAATGGTTTTTACTGGTGTACGGAAATCAGGAAGTTATTTAAGATTCCCATTGTATTTATTTCTTCGGCAGATGATAATATGAATATTGTCATGGCAATGGATATGGGCGGTGATGATTTTATTGCAAAGCCTTTTGATTTGGCGGTGCTGACTGCGAAGATTGGGGCAATTATAAGAAGAAGCTATTCCTATGCCGGACAGGTTAATGTGATTGAGCATAATGGAGCGATTCTTAATCTGCTGGATGCAACCATGAGCTACCAGGGAAGGAAGACTGACTTTTCAAAAAATGAGTTTCAGATACTGGCGCTTTTGATGGAGAATGTGGGGAGTATTGTGAGCCGTGATACTATCATGATGCAGCTGTGGGACAGTGATAATTTTATTGATGATAATACATTGACGGTAAATGTGACCAGAATCCGCAAGAAATTAAAGGAAATTGGTTTAGAGGATTTTGTAAAGACGAAAAAGGGAATCGGTTATATGATTGATTGAAAAGGTAGGGGAAATGAAAAGCAGAAGACAGGGTATTACACTAATAGGTTTATATTTAAAGGAGAGGCGGCGTCTGCTTGGCATGGAGGTAGTCTGGATAGGGGTATTTCTACTGCTGTTTTTTCTGATGGGCGTGTCATTTCGTTATATCTGGTATCCAGCTCTGATTTGCGGAGTTATTTTTTTCTGCTATATGGTTTTTGATTTTATACATTTTATAAGGAGACACAGAGCACTTATCCAGGTAAAAAACCATATTGACCTCACACTGGATAACCTTCCACAGCCGGATACAGTGATGGAGCAGGATTACAGGGAACTTTTGGAGGAAATGCTTCATCGGAAAAATCAGAGCATCAATGAGATAAAGACCTCTCAAAATGAAATTGCAGAGTATGTAACGGTGTGGACGCACCAGATAAAGACACCTCTCACCGCATTGCAGCTGCTTATAGCAGAGTCAGAGGAACCGATGAAAACAGAAGGAATGACACGTCTGTTTGAGATGGAGCAGTACATTGATATGATGCTGCAGTACCTGCGGCTGGAGGGGACAGGTACGGATTATGTGCTTGAAAAATATCCAGTGAAAGCCATGGTAAACCAGGCAGTAAAATATTTTGCCCGCATTTTCATTTCCAAGGCAATTACGGTACACATAGAGATTCCGGAGGAGATAGAGGTGGTTACGGATGAAAAGTGGATGGTGTTTGTTCTAAAGCAGTTAATTTCCAATGCGCTAAAATACACAAAGCAGGGAAGGATAGACATTTCCATGGGTGAGGACAGGATTTTAATTATTGAGGACACAGGGATTGGGATTGCCCCGGAGGACTTGCCGCGGATTTTTGAGCGTGGATATACCGGTTATAACGGGCGAAAGGACAAGAAAGCAACGGGACTGGGATTGTTTTTGGTGGAGCGCATTTTGAAGCAGCTACAGCATGAAATCGAAATCGAATCGGAATTAAAGGTGGGAACACGGGTATCCATTCATCTGGGAAAGTAGATAAATAGAGGAGGGTTCAACTAAACCTTAAAAAATTGTAAGGTTAGCCTAAGAAATGTAAGGCAAAGTTAAGGCAGTACATTTCTTTTTTTTGTATAATCAATAAAAAATAAAGCTGGAGGAAAAAGAAATGTCACTTTTACAAGTAAAGGAATTGCAAAAAATATACACTACCCGGTTTGGCGGAAACAAGGTAGAGGCGTTGAAAAATGTAAATTTCTCCGTGGAGGAAGGAGAATATGTAGCCATTATGGGGGAGTCCGGTTCTGGCAAGACCACACTTTTAAACATTTTAGCTACGGTGGACCGCCCAACAACAGGTGAGGTTCTATTAAATGAAAGGGATATTACCACAATTAAGGAAGGCGAATTAGCGAGATTCCGCAGAGAACATTTAGGCTTTGTGTTTCAGGATTTTAATCTGTTAGATACCTTTTCCTTAGAGGATAATATTTATTTACCATTGGTGCTTGCCGGCAAAAAATACACACAGATGGAGCCTTTGCTGGAGGATATTGCAGGCAGGCTCGGCATTGGGGAGATTCTTAAAAAATATCCCTATGAGGTATCCGGAGGGCAAAAGCAGAGGGCAGCAGTGGCAAGGGCAATGATTACCAGTCCGGATATCCTGTTGGCGGATGAACCCACAGGGGCTCTGGATTCCCGCTCTACAGGCGATTTGCTAACCATCTTTGAGCGACTTCATGATGATGGGCAGACCATTTTAATGGTAACCCATAGTGTAAGGGCAGCCTCCCATGCAGGCCGTGTGCTGTTTATCCAGGACGGTGAGATTTTTCATCAGCTGTATAAGGCAAATATGAACAATGATGAAATGTATAAAAAAATATCAGATACCCTGACGGTATTGTTGGCGGGTGGTGATATTCATGAATAGAGGAATGTACCGGAAATTAGCATTAAATAATATCAGGAAAAATAAGAATACCTTTATCCCGTTTTCCCTGTCCTGTATTGCTATGATTGCTATGTTTTATATGCTTCACAGTATTCAGATGCAGGCAGATGACAGTCTGTTTTATGGTGCAAGAACCATGCGGACGATTCTGGGATTTGGAGCAGTTATTTGTGGCGTTTTTTCATTGTTTGTTGTATTTTATACCAACAGCTTTCTAATGAAGCGCCGTTCAAAGGAATTTGGATTGTACAGTATACTGGGAATGGAGAAAAAACATATATCCCGGGTGGTATTCTGGGAGATAGCTGCTGTGGGAGCCGGGAGCATTGTTATTGGATTGTTGTCGGGCGTGTTGTTTTCAAAATTAATGTTTATGGTTCTGTTAAAAATATTGCATTTACAGACGGATTTTGCCTTTGAGATATCGGTAAATTCGCTGTTTCTGACCTTTGTGTTGTTTGCAGCGTTATTTTTATTGATTATGCTTGTCAATAATATCCGGATTTTCCGTTTAAAGCCTATTGATTTGATGACAGGAAGCCATGCCGGAGAGCGTGAACCAAAGGCAAAATGGGTGATGGCTGTAATGGGCATCATCTGTCTGGGAGTCGGATATTATCTTGCGGTTGTAACGAAGAATCCGATACGGGCGATGGGAACATTTTTTGTGGCGGTTCTTTTTGTCATTGCAGGAACTTATTTGGTGTTTGTAAGTGGAAGCATTGCATTGTTAAAGCTTCTAAAAAGTAATAAAAATTATTATTACCAGAAGAACCACTTTATTACAGTTTCCGGTATGATGTACCGGATGAAGCAGAATGCAGTGGGACTTGCCAATATCTGTATTTTAAGTACAGCAGTTTTGGTGGTGCTTTCCTCTACGGTGTCTTTGTATGCGGGCTTTGATGATATTATGCGTACCAGATATCCGAAGGATGTAATGACCCAGTATCTGTATGAAAAAGAGGAGGACTACGAGGATTTTTCCGGTCACTATGACTATTCTGTATTGGAGCCGGTATTAAGGGCACGTGCAGCGAGATATCATGTGAATATGAAGGGGATAGAGCAGTATTACAGTTATTCCAGTATCGGTATTCTGGAGTCCAATGCATTTCTGTCGGATTATGAGGGCAGCATTTCTGACGTAATGGGATTTATCATATTGGAGGTAATGACGGTAGAAGATTTTAATAACCAGATGGGATCTTCTTATCATTTGGAACCGGGAGAGGTGTTGATATATACTTCAGGGGATGTGAAATTATCGGAAGAGACGGTAAAAATAGCAGACCGGGAATATCCGGTTTCCGGAAGGGTGCAGGAAGTTCCGGAAGCCAGCGCTCTGGACGCCGATTTTGGACAACTGTGGATGATTGTGCCGGACTTGGAGATGATGAAGGAAATCCGCAGTGGCATAGACAGCGCTTTTGAGGATGGTGCCTATACTGTAATATATTATAATTTCAACTTTGATTTAGAGGGTAAGGATGAGGATAAGAAGGCATTTTGTACGAATTTAAGGGATGAAATCGATAAAACCGGTATTGCCCATGCAGCAGCAATTACAGACAGCTATACTACGAGACAGGAGTTTTATGGTATATACGGAAGCCTGTTTTTTATTGGAATTTTTATTGGTGCATTATTTTTGATAACCACTGTTATGATTATCTATTACAAGCAGATTTCGGAAGGGTATGAGGACAGGGAACGGTTTGTCATTTTGCAGAAGGTGGGAATGAGTGAGAAGGAGGTAAAGAGTGTGATACGAAGCCAGATTCTGCTGGTATTCTTTCTGCCGATTTTCCTTGCAGGGCTTCATGTCTGTTTCGCTTTCAGTATTATTAAAAAATTACTGGTTATTATGGAGTTCACAAATGTGCCTCTGTTTATCCTGTGCACCATTGTCACGGTTGCGGTATTCTTTATCGTATATGGTATTGTGTACAGCTTAACGGCAAAGGCATATTACCGGATTACGTATTCAAACTAATATTTTTGCTTGACAGTATCTGTTTACACACATTACAATAGTAACTTAGAGGCAGGGCATTTGAGTGCATCTGCCAGATAGATACGGAGGTATGTAATGATGAGTGAAATTCCTTATAAAATTTATTTGGAAGAGAAAGAGATGCCTACACAATGGTATAATGTGCGGGCAGATATGAAGAAAAAACCGGCACCGATTTTGAATCCGGCAACCTTACAGCCGGTTACACTGGAGGAGATTTCCGGCATTTTCTGCGAGGAGCTTGGAAGACAGGAGCTGGATGATACAACAGCTTATTTTGATATTCCAGCAGAGATTCGTGATTTTTATAAAATGTATCGTCCATCTCCGCTGGTTCGTGCATATTGCTTAGAGAAGAAGCTTGATACACCGGCACATATCTATTATAAGTTTGAGGGTAACAATACATCAGGAAGCCACAAGCTGAATTCTGCCATTGCCCAGGCATATTATGCAAAACAGCAGGGACTTAAGGGTGTTACCACCGAGACCGGTGCCGGACAGTGGGGAACTGCACTTTCCATGGCATGCTCCTATTTTGATTTGGACTGTCAGGTGTATATGGTAAAGTGCTCCTATGAGCAGAAGCCATTCCGGAGAGAGGTTATGCGTACCTATGGGGCAAAGGTCACACCGTCGCCTTCTATGAACACCAATGTGGGACGTAAGATTAATGAGGAGTTTCCAGGAACGACCGGAAGCCTTGGCTGTGCCATTTCTGAAGCTGTGGAGGCGGCAACCAGTCAGGAGGGTTACCGCTATGTATTGGGCTCTGTGCTTTCCCAGGTTTTATTGCACCAGTCTGTAATCGGTCTGGAAACAAAGACAGCTTTGGATAAATATGGAATTAAGGCGGACATGATTATTGGCTGCGCTGGTGGAGGCTCCAATCTTGGTGGACTGATTTCTCCTTTTGCTGGTGAGGTGTTAAGAGGGGAAGCGGATTATGATATGATTGCAGTAGAGCCGGCTTCCTGCCCGAGTCTGACCAGAGGTACTTATGCATATGATTTCTGTGATACTGGAAAGGTTTGTCCGCTGGCAAAAATGTATACATTGGGAAGTGGATTTATCCCATCTGCAAACCATGCAGGAGGACTTCGCTATCACGGAATGAGTTCCGTTGTTTCAGAGCTTTATGACCAGGGCTTACTGACTGCAAGAAGTGTAGAGCAGACGGAGGTATTTAAAGCGGCGGAGACCTTTGCGAGGGTAGAGGGTATTCTGCCTGCTCCGGAGAGCAGCCATGCCATTAAGGTAGCAATTGATGAGGCAATGAAGTGTAAGGAGACAGGAGAAGCAAAAAACATTGTGTTTGGATTAACTGGAACCGGATATTTTGATATGGTGGCATATCAGCGGTATAATGACGGTGATATGCAGGATTATATTCCAACGGATGAGGAGCTTGCAAAAGCAATCAGCCAGCTGCCAAAAATAAATTAATTGTGAATCAGCACAATATAGCTTAGAAGATATAGAAAAGGTACCGTTCCATTTAAGAAATAGATATGGAACCGGTACCTTTTGATATGAGGTGCTCTTTCTGTAAAAGGAAAAGGCTTCCATATTACAGATAAATGTGATTTGGAACATTTACCAGTATCCAGTCTAAAATTCCCATACACATGGTAAAACCAAGAATTAGAAACATGAGAACAATGGACCAGCCGTCATAGGTAAAGGTCTCCTTTTCGCTTCGGAAATTTGCCACCAGTATTTCTATGCCAAGCAGGATGAGGGTGACGGGCCAGTAGTTCAAAATGGCGGTATAAGTAAGCTCTGGCACAAACAGGTGGACAATTAGCAGGACACCCAGTACAATCAGGATACATCCAAATGTAATTGTGCCAACTCTATGCGTTTTCATCTTGTGTAAGCTCCTTTCTTTTTCCGTTAACCAGCTTGATTCCGAGGATAATAAGGATAATGGAAATTGCCATAGTCGGCAGCTGGTAACCAAACATATCAATATAATGGTACATTTCCTCCGGAACCAGTACTCTTATCCAGGAGGTAAGGATATCCCAGATTCCGGATATGCCAAGGATAATTAGCAAAACTGCCAGAATGTTGCGGTACTGTTTAACAAATTTTCCACGGTTCTTTTCAAATTCCTCCACAGGAGGAATAAAATGGTCCTCCAAGGAGTGGAATTCTTCTTCTGATAGTGATTTTAAATTGTGGACATTGAAAAAGCTGTAAAACCAGATAATGGGAAGAAGATAAATCAGGGCATCAAAGCCTAAAAGGGATGCACATGCAATACAGCCCCAGAACAGTACCATAAGGCTTAAACCCATTTTGCGGAATCCCATATAAAGTTCCCCTGCCCCTGGAAGCAGCGAAGAAATAAATAACCAAAAACCTCTCTTTTGCTTTGTCATAAATATGACCTCCATTTCTTACTTTCATAATCATTTTTTGTGAAATATTTGTATTATTTCTCTTTTTTGGCAAAATCCGTATTCAGAATGCCGTTGGAAAAATCCTGTAACCAGCCTGTGATGTACTGGCTTCCGTTGCTTAAGTGTTCCAGTATGGTACCAGACACGTCTATTGGTATTTCTGTTTCCTTCTGGTAAGCAGTATCCGGTTGGGGTAAGGATTTTAGCTGGTTTTGGGTGACAGAGGCTGTCACCATAATAAGCAGGGAAGCAGCAACTGCAGCGCTGACCTTACAGCCATATAGGAATAATTCCATGCGTCTGGAGAAGCGTTTCGGTGCTGTTACAGCCTGCATATCCGGCTGCTGGCTTCGGGTAAGGATTTGTTCCTTTAAATAATCCGGCATCCGTATATCCTGTGTTATGTTTATCATATCTTGTTGGTAACTCTGCTCTGATGGCTCCTTAAGCATCCAGTACTCCAGCCGGTCTGCTGTTTTCATTGCCTCTGGCATGCTGTCATCTGTTAACTCGGTTTCTGCCATCCTGGACAGTAATTTTATAAATTCAGAATCCATTTATGGTGACCTCCTTTCTGTTTCTTCTTGTAATTGTTTTTTTAACATTGCTTTGGAGCGGTATATCTGGGTCTGGATTGTTTTTACATTGGAATCCAGGATTTCTGCAATCTCCCGGGCTGTACGCTCCTCATAAAAATGCATCCGGGCCACTTCATTGTAGGGTGGCTTCAGCCGATTACAGGCTGCCAGTAGAGAATGCAGAGTATCTGTCTCTAAATATGCCTCTTCTGTGGATGGTGTTTCACCTGTGTT
The DNA here is from genome assembly GCA_900548855.1 of uncultured Eubacteriales bacterium. Lineage (GTDB taxonomy): Bacteria > Bacillota > Clostridia > Lachnospirales > Lachnospiraceae > CAG-590. Next base: position 6,039 of record URMF01000063.1, on the reverse strand, counting down.
TTCCAGATATACGTCTTCTGTAGGCAGAAGACGCCTGCTGGCACTTTTCAAAAAGTCCAGGCATTTTCGGGAGGCGATTTTACACACCCAGGCTTTTTCGTATGCCCTGTCAAAATGATTCAGGTTTCGGTAGGCGGAAAGGAATACATCCTGGGTTAAGTCTTCTGCATCAAAAGGGTTTAGGCAGGTCTTATAACAGATGGAATACACAAGATTACCGTACGCATCAATCAAATGTTCAAAATATTCAGTTTCTGTAATAAAATCGCCTCCCTTCTGACCTCTTACACCTATTATAACGACAGCCATGGAAAAATGTCTTCATCTTTTTATTAAAATAAAATGAAAAAATAAGCTGTCTTAGGAAATGAACCTAAAACAGCTTACAATGAGGCTTGTCTATAAAACCTTGGACAGGAAGTCGCGCAGACGGGGATTCTTTGGATTGTCAAAAAATTCCTCTGGCGGTGCACTCTCCAAAATCTGTCCGTCATCGATAAACAGTACCTTGTTGGCAACTTCTCTGGCAAAGCCCATTTCGTGTGTAACAATAATCATGGTCATGCCTTCTTTTGCAAGAGATTTCATTAAATCCAGCACTTCTCCGACCATTTCCGGGTCCAGGGCACTGGTGGGCTCGTCAAACAGAATCACATCCGGATTCATTGCCAGGGCACGGACAATGGCAACACGTTGTTTCTGTCCGCCAGATAGTGTAGAGGGATAAACATCTGCCTTATCCTCCAGTCCGATTCGTTTCAGCAGCTTTAACGCATTTTCTCTGGCTTCCTGCTGAATTTGAGCCTTTGTTGTGGTAATAGAAACCGGAGCTTCCGGTTTCTTGCGAAAGGCATTCCTGATTGGAAGAAAGAAATTCTTTCGCTTTGCCTTCTTCAAAGTCTGGCATTGTACATAGACAGGAGCCAGCATTATATTTTCAATCACCGTCTTATTATTAAACAGGTTAAAATGCTGGAATACCATTCCCATATGCCGGCGGTGTATATTAATATCGACCTTTGGGTCTGCAATATCCACACCATTAAAGATAATTTGTCCTCCGGTAGGGTCCTCCATACAGTTGAGGCACCGGAGAAAGGTACTTTTGCCGGAGCCTGATGGCCCGATGATAACCATAATGTCCCCTTTTTCAATGGTGACATTAATTCCGTTCAATACCTTATTATCACCAAAATGTTTTTCAAGATTAATGACGTCTATCACTTTTTCTCAGGCTCCTTTCCATAAGTTTAATGCCCAGACTGATAATCAGTACCAGAACAATATATATAAGTGCCATGACCAGGTAAGGAACCATGAATTCGTAACTGTTACTTCCAATATAGTTAAATGCTACATAAAGGTCAGCTGCACCTACAAAGCTGACGATAGAGGTTTCCTTAATTAATGAGATGAATTCATTACCCAGGGTAGGAAGTATATTTTTTACTGCCTGGGGAATAACGATTTTCATCATGGATGTGCCAAAGCTCAAACCAACTGCGCGTCCAGCCTCCATTTGTCCGTGGTCTACTGACAGGATGCCGCTTCGCATAATCTCAGAGATATAGGCACCGCTGTTGAGACCGAATACCAGAATTGCCACCTGGACATTGGATATATGTATATTCAAAATTGGAAGCATTACATAGTAAAATACCAGTAACTGTACCACCATTGGCGTACCGCGGAATAACCCTACGTAGAAGCTTACAAAGGCATTTAATATACGGGGCATAAGCTTATATTTCGGAATGACGCGGATGGTTGCTAAAATGGTTCCGATTATAATGCCGATAATCAGTCCCAGCACTGCAATCAGCAATGTATTGCGCAGTCCCTCTAATACTTTGGTATAGCCGCCATACTGAATAAAAATTTCTAAAAACTTATCAATTTTCTGACTTAAATTCCCCATTATTATTGAACCTCGTTGATGGCAGAGGTAATGCTGGCAGCCGGAGCAGAATCAATGACAACATACTGGATGTTACCATTTAATAAATCCTGTACAGCAAGAGAGCCGTTTTTGTAGCCGACTGTTTCCATGGAAAAGCCTTCAAAGCCCCATTCCTTGTCACCCTCACAGTAGAACTGGCCTGTTGTGCCTGTCTGAACGCCTACCTTTACACTGCTGTCTTCAGCCTTTAAGATTTCCTCAATGGAAGCGGCGTCTGTACAGCTGTCAAAATCCGTATTATCTGAGGTTACAATCAGTCTCTGGGAAGCGCTGTAGTAAGGATTGGAGAAGTTCACATATTCCTTGCGGTCTTCTTTGATGGTTAGTCCTGCCATGGCAATATCACATTTCTGTTGTCCGACGGAAAGACATACCGCATCAAAATCCATGTTCTGGATTACCAGCTCCTTGCCTAATTTGTCTGCAAGTCTGGAGGCAATTTCCATATCGATGCCATAGTAGGAATCCCCCTGGGTGTACTCAAATGGCTCAAAGGCTGCGTTGGTGGCAACCACCAGCTGATCCTTGCTATTGTCTAATGTGCCGGAGGTAACTGCCTGTGGAGTACCATCACCAAAGTAGTTATTGCAGATTTCATCTAATGTGCCGTCCTCTTTAATTTCTGCAATAAAGTCGTTGACTTCTTTCAGCAAATCCTCTTGTTCCTTATCTACACCAAAGGCATACTCTTCATCTGTCAGGTCGATTTCAATGACCTTTGCAGTGATTTTAGAGCTGCCAGAAGTTTTCTTTGAGTCTCCGTTATCTGCCTGGTTTCCACAGCCTGTCAGGGCAGTAAGAGCCAGTATTGCGGATAATGCCAGTGTGGCATACTTTTTTAATTTCATAATATTCAATCCTTTCTTTATTATATAGATTTTAATCAACGGAAACAATATATCATTTTATGAAAACAAATGCAATGCAAGAAGCGAATAAAGAAGAAAAATTTTGCTGATATGCAGGATTGTTATAGAAATGACGTGGAAATCTGTAGAATATTTATGTATCGTATTGTATACTGGATTAACAGTTACCGGTATTAGTAACAGGAAATTGCGAAACTTTCTGTTATCAGAAACATAGTTGTGTGAAATAGACAATATCATAAGCAGCGCAAGTGTGCCTGCGTTGATTTGTCTATTTTGCACAACGGGCGTTCGTAAAAACAGAGTTTCGCAATCGCCTAGGGTGTTAGCAAAGATGAAAGGAGAAGGAATATGTATCTGGTATTTGATGTAGGGGCTACTTATGTAAAGTATGCATGGATGACAGCAGAAGGTGTTATCGAGGAAAAGGGAAAGCTTCCCACAAAGAATAAGCCAGAGGACGGTGTACAGGATTTTGTGGAGTCTTTGGCAGGGATTTATGACCGGTATAAGGAAAAAGGCGTAGTAGAGGGGATTGCCATGGGGCTTCCGGGGCAGATTGATGTGGATAATGGTATTGTGTATGGTGGGGGTGGAATCCGGTATATGCACAATGTGCAATTGCAGAAGCTGATGTCTGAGCGGTGTGATAATGTCCGGGTATCACTGGAAAATGACGGAAAATGTGCCGCATTGGCAGAGGTCTGGCTGGGAAATGCAAAGGATGTAAAGGACGCCTGTGTTCTGGTGTTTGGAACAGGAATCGGCGGTGCCATAATCAAGGACAGGAAGGTTCACAGGGGAAAACGCATGCTGGCAGGTGAAGTCTCTTTTATAATTGATGAAATGACAAGAGAAGATTTGACCCGGCTTGACTGCATAGAGGAGCTTTCCATGTATGAGGCGATAGAAGAGGTGCCATTTTACTGGGCTGCCCATGGGGCAACCGGTGCAGTGTGCTACTGGCTGGCCAAGAAAAAGAAGCTTCCATTAGAAGAGGTGACTGGGGAAAAAATCTATCAGTGGATTCGGGAAGGAGACCCGGAAGCAGCAGAGATAATGGAGGATATGTATTTTAGTATTGCAAAGCAGTGCTGCAATTTTTTTGTAACCTTTGACCCGGAGGTTATTCTGATTGGAGGCGGAATTAGTGCAGAGCCTGCATTTATAGAAGGTATTAAACGATATGTAGACCAATTAAAACGGCTTTCCATCATTTATGATGAGATAAAGATTGATGTATGTAAATACCGGAATGACTCTAATTTATTAGGGGCATTATATCATTTTAAGCAGACATACAGTATATAGATTCTGATTTGGATAAGAAACAGCAAGCAACAAAAATATATAAATTAAGGAGGACACAGATATGATTTTAACAAAGAAAAAAGTGCTGCCAAAGGATTTTTTATGGGGAGCATCTACCAGTGCATATCAGGTGGAGGGTGCTAATTTATCCCATGGCAAGGGTCCGAGTATCCAGGACATTAAGAAGGTTCCGGAGGGAACCAGTGAATTGGATGTATGCGCAGATTTTTATCATCATTATAAAGAAGACATTGCCCTGATGGCGGAAATGGGCTTTAAGACCTTCCGTTTTTCCATTGCCTGGTCCAGAATTCTTCCGAAAGGAACCGGAGAGGTAAATCAGGAGGGAATCAATTTTTATAATGATGTGATTAATGAGTGCTTAAAATATGGCATTGAGCCGTTAGTGACCATGTTTCATTTTGACCTGCCGGCAGCGTTGGAGAAGAAGGGGGGCTGGTCAAGAAGAGAGAGCATTGATGAATTTGTAAATTTTGCAAAGATAATGTACGAAAATTATGGCGACAGGGTAAAATACTGGCTGACTATCAATGAGCAGAATATGCTTACCCTGGTGGGAGAAGCCATTGGAACCTGTAATCTGGAAGGCGTCACAAACAAATATAAAAAGCTTTATCAGGAGAATCATCATATGCTGCTTGCCCAGGCAAAGGCTATGAAGCTGTGCCATGACATGCTGCCAGATGCCAAGATTGGTCCGGCTCCAAACATTTCTCTGGTGTATCCTGCAAGCTGTAAGCCGAAGGACGTGCTGGCTGCCCAGAATTTTAATGCCATTCGCAACTGGCTGTATTTGGATATGGCTGTTTACGGAAAATATAATAATCTGGTATGGGCATTCTTAGAGGAGCATGATGCAGTTCCGGATATGAAAGAGGAAGATATGGAAATTATGGCTTCTGGTCATCCGGATTTTATCGGATTTAATTATTATTCCACCGCAACTGTGGAATGGGATGACGGAGGCGGCAGCACAGGCTCCGTTGACCAGCAAAACGGAGGAAGTGAAACAGGGGTGTATAAAACCTTTGCAAATCCAAATCTTCTGCGCACGGAGTTTGGATGGGAAATCGACCCGGAGGGCTTCCGGGCAACAATGCGTGAGATGTACAGTAGATATCATTTACCGATGATTGTGACGGAAAATGGTCTTGGCGCTTACGATAAGCTGACAGAGGATGGAAGGGTTCATGATAATTACCGTATCGAATATCTGCGTCGGCATATTGAGCAAATCAAGCTTGCGGTTTCAGAGGGTGTGGAGATGATGGGCTATTGCCCGTGGTCTGCCATTGACCTGGTATCCACGCATGAGGGTATGGTAAAGCGTTATGGCTTTATTTATGTAAACCGGGACGAGTTTGATTTAAAGGATTTGGCACGTTACCGCAAGGATTCCTTCTATTGGTATAAGAAGGTAATTGAGACAAATGGAGAAGACCTGGCGGATTAATGTAATATCGGAAAAAAATAGGGGAATATCTAAAAAGCGGTTGGCTGGCTTTTCGGGTGTTCCCCTTTCACGTTGCATGGGATATTTTATTCTGCATATAATAATAAAAATATTTGACGTACAGATAACTGTACGGTAGAATGTAAGGACAGAGAGTTGCGCTTTGTGAAAAGGGCGAGATTTGAGAGGTAGCAGGATGAAACGGCGGGAACGGATAAAAAATTGCATAATTTATATGCTTCTAGCAGTATTTCTGGTTACCGGAAGTGGGATGGGACTGGATGAACAGCATCAGGTTCTTTTGCAGGGTGCAAAATCCCAGGCTGAGGTATTAAAGCCACAGACCTTTCTCCCTGATATAGATTTACATACCTTTCAAATTGAAGAAAAAACCTCTGCGATTGTCAGTGTCAGAGGCTTGCGCA
>URMF01000062.1 GCA_900548855.1 uncultured Eubacteriales bacterium | reverse complement strand
TATCATATGTATATAGCAAAAAGAAGATTGTCGATTGATGGGAGAAAAAGGCGATTAGTTGTAATTGAACAACAACGAAAAAAGGGTTATCATTTGTGTATTAAAAATTATGTCTGGGAGGAAAATACATGGCAGATAATGAGGAAATCAAAGCACTGGAGAGATTAGAGGAAAAAGGAAGAATACTGCGGGAGTACAAAGGAAAGTTCCGGCAGATGTGCCAAGAAAATAAAATGATAAAAGGTTCGACAGTGATGGAACTATATGATAAAATTGAAGAGGTACAAAGAGAATATGAGCGCTTAGACAGTAGATTGACAGCAATGGAGTACGATATCATATAGTGCTATTTTTTTTGGACAAATACTTCTGTTTCCCTTAGTAAATGCTTGCAAGATACATCTCTAATATTTTTGCCGATTTGTAGGTACAATGAAGGTAACTACTAAGAGAGGTGTATTTACTTGCGTACAGAGGATTATATTGCAGACAATATTGTAGCTTTGTGCAAAAAACGTGATATGAGTAAATATCGGCTGTCACAGCTGACAGGTATATCTCAATCTTCGATTGGAAAAATCATTGCTAAAGAAAGTCTACCAACAATGCCTACTGTGGAAAAAATATGTGACGCACTGGGAGTAACAATGGCTCAGTTCTTTGCGGGAAAAGATGTTCCGGTAAATTTATCTGAGTCACAACAAGAGGTCTTAAAGATTTGGGACGGTCTTGATGAAAAAGAACAAGCGGTAGTAATGGCTATGCTCCGAGGACTTCAGAAATAAAGGAAACAGTTGTAACGAAAATGTTGACTGTTTCTTTTTTTTATGGGTAGGTGGAGAATATGTTGATTGAAAAGAGATTTTTTGATATTGCAAAACGTGAAGATGAAGAAATAAAAAGGGAGCTGGAAGCAGAAAAAGCAAAAATGACAGAAGAAGAAAAATTGGAAGAAAAAAACCGGCATGAAGCAGAGGTAAAGGAACTTATTCGCAAAGCGGAAGCACGTATGAAAAAACATAAGAAAATCCCTGATTCTAAGAAAATTGTTGAGTTTACACTTTTGCAAAAGGCTGCATTGGAGATTGCAGAACACATGGGTATGAATATAAAAACTGAACAAAAAAAGGATGATCTATGGGGCACTATCGAACTTGCCTTTGATAAAATGTGGTTTTTGGATTCTACTCCACCTGAATGGGTTGATGTATGGAATTCTTTATTGACAGAAGCGCACAGTGTATATATTGAAATTAAGGATAATATGATCGTTTATCAATATTCCTATGATTTATCCAAAGAAGTGATTGTTGAATAATGATAAGAGGATAAAACCGGAATGATAATAATCATATAGCAGATGCAGTTTTATTCGTATTTTCGCCAACACGATTTTATTGCTTCGTGGTATACTGTAACTATAATATTTTGGGTAAATATTTGAGAAAGAAGATATGTTCAGGATCGAATAAATAATAGAGAACAGATGAGAATTTCGCACAGTTCTGAATGATTATCTGATTCCGGATGAGTTTGAAAAAATAGCGGGTCTGAATTTAGAACGTATGTTGTGTAAATCAGTATACGCTTATGATTATGGAGGAAAAAATGAATAGTAATGATTTAATTACAAACGTTAGTAAAAATTCCAATGATACAGCGGCCTTGATATGGTCTGTAGCTGATGATCTTGTAGGGGCATATAAACCACATGAATATGGTTTGGTTATCCTACCTATGACAGTAATTAAACGCTTCCACGATTGTCTGTTGCCTACACATCAGGCAGTTTTGGATACATACAAAAAAGTTGAAAAACTGGCTGTAAAAGATGGTTTTTTAAAGAAAGCTTCAGGTTACCAGTTTTATAACACCAGTCCGTTTACATTTAAGACACTGCTTGCCGATCCTGAAAATATTGTCGATAACTTTAAGGCATATTTGAATGGATTCTCTGATAACGTACAGGATATTCTTGCACGTATGGATTTTGATTCTCAGATTAAGCATATGTCAGAAGCAGGTCTTTTATATCAGGTGATCTCTGATTTTTGTACTGATCGTGGCGATTTCTCTCCTGAGAAGATCAGTGCTGTAGACATGGGTTATGTGTTTGAGAATTTAGTCCGTAGATTTTCTGAGTCATATAATGAAGAAGCCGGAGCTCATTTCACAAGTCGTGATATTATCTATCTGATGAGTGATCTTCTTGTGGCTGGAGATGACTATGCTTTTACAGGTGATGGTATATCCAAAACAGTTTATGATATGACAATGGGGACATCACAGATGCTTACCTGTATGGAAGAACGATTGAAACAGATGGATGCGGATGCTGATGTTACTGTATTTGGTCAGGAATTTAATCCGTTTACATTTGGTATTGCAAAAGCGGATATGCTTATTCGTGGTGGTGACCCCAATAATATGCAGTTTGGTGATACTTTATCTGATGATAAATTCAGTGGGTATAAGTTCGATTATATTATCAGCAATCCACCTTTTGGAATTCCTTGGAAACGTGAAGAAAAAGAAGTTGAAGCGGAGTTTAAGAAAGGTACAGCAGGGAGATTCGCACCTGGATTACCGGCAAAAGGTGATGGACAGCTTCTGTTCATGTTGAATGGACTTGCTAAATTAAAAGATGATGGACAGATGGCAATAATCCAGAATGGTTCTTCGTTATTCAATGGTGATGCTGGTTCTGGTCCTTCTGAAATCCGTAGATATTTGATAGAAAATGACTGGCTTGATGCTATTGTGCAGTTGCCAAACAATGCTTTTTATAATACAGGTATTGCTACTTATATCTGGCTTGTTATGAAAAATAAACCTGTAACACATCAGGGGAAGGTTCAGTTGATCGATGCATCAAATTGTGCATCTAGCAGACGTAAGAATATTGGTTTAAAGAATGTTGATATTACAAAAGCTTGTCGTGATCTGATTGTTAAAGCGTATGGTGCTTATGTGGATGAAACTTACAAAGGGATTGAAGAAAATGGTAATGCAATCATTGTAAAGAGTAAGGTTATGGATTCTGTTGACCTTGGATATAACAAAATTGTAGTGGAAACACCTCAGTTCGATGAAAATGGAAACGTTATGATGAAGAAAAATAAGCTGATGGTAGATACATCTAAGCGTGACACGGAGAATGTACCATTGGCAGAAGATATTGATGCTTATTTTGAACGTGAGGTTATTCCATATAATCCACATGCTTGGGTTGATAAGTCCAAGACGAAAGTTGGATATGAAATTCCGTTCACCAGAACATTCTATGAATATAAGAAGATTGAACCGTCAGGTGTGATTGCTGCACGTATCGAAGAACATGAAAAGGGCTTGATGGCAAAATTGCATGAATTGTTCGGGGGTGAATAATTGTGAAAACAGTAATTAATCCTGAAAAAGAAATGAAAGATACAGGTATTGAATGGGTTGGTCTTATTCCGAAGAATTGGTATATCAGGCCTCTGTATGCATGTTTAGATGAAATAAATCAAAAAAACAGTCCGATTGTAACAATGAATATTCTTTCTTTGACAAATACCGATGGTGTTATTCCATATTCTGAAAGAGGGAATCAAGGTAATAAGTCAAAAGAGAATTTAGAAGATTATAAAGTTGTATATCCCAATACTATTGTTGCTAATAGTATGAATATTTTGATTGGCTCTGTTGGTTTATCCAAATATGAAGGGTGTGTTAGTCCTGTATATTATGTTTATTCAGCAAAATCGCAGATTGATATTCGTTATATGAATTATTTGTTTCAAACGGAACCATTTCAGAAAAGATTACGTCAGTTTGCAAATGGCATTTTGGAGATTCGTTTGCGTGTATCATCGCATGATATACTTCATCAGAAAGTAGCTGTACCAGATTATGATGAACAGCAAGTTATTGCTGATTATTTGGATGAAACCTGTTCCCAAATTAATGAAATTATTGAAGAAGTAAAGGCAAGTATAGATGAATATAAGGAATTGAAACAGGCTGTGATTTTTGAAGCAGTGACTAAGGGGCTTGATAAAAATGTAGAAATGAAAGAAAGTACTATTGAAAATTTAGAATCCATTCCTTCAAATTGGGAAATTCGTCGAATTGCAACTCTTTATGAGGAAAGTAAAGAGACTGGACGTGAAGATTTGCCAATTCTTATGGTTTCTATTAATACTGGAATTTCTGAAGGTGAAGTCGGTGATGATGATCGCATAAGGAAAGTTGTAAGAAGTGAGGATAAATCAGTATATAAAGTTGTTCATCGCAATGATCTTGCTTATAATATGATGAGAGCATGGCAAGGCGGATTTGGAGCTGCACAGGTTGAAGGTTTAGTTAGTCCAGCGTATGTTGTTGCAAGACCAAAGTGTGAACTGGATTCTAGATATGTTGAAGCTTTACTTAGGACACCAATATTTACAGAGAAAATTCGTGGTCTATCTTATGGTGTTGCAGATTTTCGCCTTCGATTATATTGGACTTATTTTAAAAATTTGAGAATATGTTTTCCTCCACTTGAAGAACAGAGACAAATTGCAGATTTCATAACTGCAGAAAGTAAAAAGCTTGATGCATTGATTCATGAAAAACTTGAGTTGGTTGTAGAACTGGAAGCATACAAAAAGTCACTGATTTATGAAGTTGTGACAGGAAAAAGAAGGGTGGTATAACCTATGGCTGAAAATGAAAAACAGTTTGAATCGAATATTGAAGCCTTTCTTGTCTCATCCGCTGGTGGGTATGAAAAGGCAACAGATGCCGGATATGCTTCTTCTCTTGGTATGGCGTTGGATATTAATACATTGGTTGGGTTTGTGAAAGCAACTCAGCCAATTATGTGGCAGCGTTTTGAGAAACAATGTAATTCTGACCCATACAAGAAGTTTTATAAATGTTTTGAAGATGCTGTGCAGATGGATGGATTGCTGTCTGTGTTGCGTCATGGCTTCAAGCATCGTGGAATGGATTTTAGGGTTTGCTATTTTAAACCGGAATCCACACTGAATGATGTTGCTGTGAAAAGATATTCCCAAAATGTATGCCAGTGTATCAGGCAGTGGCATTATTCGGAACAGAATAATAATTCTGTAGATATGATGCTTGCAATCAATGGAATTCCTGTGGTTGCAATTGAATTAAAGAATCAGCTTACAGGGCAGAATGTAGATAATGCAAAATTGCAGTGGCAGTATAATCGTGATCAAAGAGAACCTGCTTTTTGGCTGAATCATCGTATCCTTGCATATTTTGCAGTAGACCTTTATGAAGCATGGATGACAACGGAATTGAAAGGTGCTGATACCTATTTCTTGCCGTTCAATCAGGGCTCTAATGGTGCCGGTAATGATGGTGGTGCGGGTAACCCACAGGCAAAAGATGATGATTATGTAACATCTTATATTTGGGAGAATGTATTACAGAAAGACAGTTTGTTGGATATCATTCAGAAATTCATTAGTTTTGAAGTTAAAACCGAAAAGAAAGATGGAAAAAATGTTACAAAGAAACGTTTAATTTTTCCGAGATTTCATCAGTTGGATGTGGTTCGCAAACTAGTTGCTGATGTACGAGAAAACGGGTCGGGACATAATTATCTGATTCAGCATTCCGCTGGTTCTGGGAAATCCAACTCTATTGCTTGGACTGCATACCGGCTGGCATCTCTTCATAATGATGCAAATGAGCCAATTTTCACATCTGTAGTAATCGTGACAGACAGAAGAAATCTGGATGCACAACTACAGGAGACAATTACGGGATTTGATCATACTCTTGGTAGTGTATGTGCTATTGATGAAAAGAAATCTTCTAAAGATTTACGGGATGCATTGAATGCTGGAAAGCGTGTTATCGTTACGACATTACAGAAATTTCCGGTGATTTATGAAGAAGTTGATGATACAACGGATAAGCGTTTTGCAATTATTGTTGATGAAGCACATTCATCTCAGACCGGTACATCTGCATTGAAACTTAAGACAGCACTTGCTGATGTATCCGATGCCCTGAAAGAATATGCTGAACTGGAAGGAAAAGCTGAAGAAGAACTTTTGGATGATAATGAACGTTTGGTAAAAGAAATGATTTCTCATGGAAAACATAAGAATCTATCTTTCTTTGCATTTACAGCTACACCGAAGGGGCAAACTTTAGAGATGTTTGGTACAGAATGGAACGATGGTTCATTTCATCCATATCATGTGTATTCCATGCGCCAAGCGATAGAAGAAGGTTTTATACTGGACGTTCTTCAGAACTATACCACCTATAAGACTTGTTATCAGATTGCAAAGAACACAAAAGATAATCCCGATGTTCCGCAGTCAAAAGCATTAAAGGTAATTAAACAATATGAAGAGTTACATCCATATAACATTCAGCAGAAGGCAGCAATTATTGTTGAGACTTTCCGTAACGTGACGAAGCAGAAGATTAAGGGTAAAGGAAAGATGATGGTTGTAACATCATCGAGATTAGCTGCTGTTCGCTATTATCATGAAATAAAGAGATATCTAGAAGCAAACGGATATAACGATGTGGAAATCTTGGCTGCATTTTCTGGATCAATCAAAGATCCAGATGATCAAACCGAAAAAGAATGGACAGAAAGTAGCTTAAATGGAGTGAGCGAAGCTCAGACAAAACAGGTGTTCCATGATGACGGGAATATCCTAATAGTTGCGGAGAAATACCAGACTGGCTTTGATGAGCCATTGCTCCATACGATGATTGTAGATAAAAAATTGCGAAATGTAAAAGCTGTTCAGACACTGAGCAGACTTAATCGTACTCATCCAGATAAACAGGACACCTTTATCATTGATTTTGTAAATACTAAAGATGATATCTTAAAGGCATTCCAGCCATTTTATCAGGAAACTTCTCTGTCTCAGGAAATCAATACGGATTTGATTTATAAGACTCAAAAGATGCTACGAGGATTCAAAGTATATGATGATACAGATATTGAAAAGGTAAATAAGATTTATTTCGATGAGGATAAACGTAAGGCAAATAAAACGCAGGCTGCTATTACTAATGCCTTGTTGCCTATTCAGCAGAAATACAATTCTTTAAATCAAGAACAAAGATATCAGTTTCGTAAAACATGTAGATCGTTTGTAAAGTGGTATGGATATATTACTCAGATCACACGTATGTTTGATAAACCGTTACATAATGAATATATTTTCTGTTCTTACTTGGCAAAGATAGTTCCTGCGGATCCGACGATACCATTTGTTCTTGGTGATAGAGTAAGGCTTGAATATTATAATCTTGAGAAAACATATGAAGGCTCTATTGAGCTTATGAAAGAAGAAAAAGGTGTTTATGATCCGGCAAAATTGAAGAAACCAGTAAAAATGGTGGAAACTCTTAGCCCTTTGGAACAGGTAATAGAGAAAATCAATGAGCAATATATGGGAGCATTTACCGAAGGTGACAGGGTTGTGATTACAGCCTTACATCAGAAATTGAAGAATAATAAAAAACTGATGAAATCGGCTCAGACTGATGGTAGACAGATTTTTGAGAATAATATCTTCCCACAGTTATTCGATGATGCTGCTCAGGAAGCATACATTGAAAGCACAGAGACATATACAAAGCTGTTTGAGGATGCTGGAAAATATCGTGCAATCATGAGTGCACTTGCGCATGCGCTGTTCGATGAATTACAGCAGGGAAAGTTGCAGGAATAGTTTGGAAATTGCTCATAAGACGGTCTGGAAATATCTGAAGAATGTAGTGACAGGCAAGAATTTAATTTTAGTATCGAATAACATTCTTAAAATCAGATAAAATAAAAATTCCTTAAAAAATCAAAACGAAGGATGTCAACAAATAAACGTTGATGTCCTTTTTTGATTTTGGAGGAATGAAAAAAATATGAAAAATAGTATAAGTACAAAAAGTGGTATGAACAAAAAATATAAAAATTTGAATCATGAGACAAGTGTGATTTTTTCATTTTTTGTATTTTTTAATTTTGGGTAGGGAACCAAAATTGGCAATTTTGCGGAAGTGTATACACACTTCCTGTCCTTGCTGTTTTTTAATCACATAGTGATTTCACAGGGATATCGGGCTGTTTAGCCTATTTTATCTCCCTGTGTTGTGACCGAAGAAATTCGGGGAACCAAGTGCATATTTATGCTGAATGTGAGGAACTGGGGAGTACAATCCTCAGCAAGATTCCAACATCCGGAATATGCCATATTGCTAAAATAGCGATATGGTATTACCGGGGTGGATCTTGCTCTAGTGCGTACTGAGACCTCGGCATAAATAGAAAAAATGGGTATGGGGAATCCCCAGCAAGATGAAAACCTGATGAGAGAACATTTGGCTGAAAGACAATATTGTTTAACACAGGTGGATCTTGCTCTGGGGTAATTGAGAAACTTATGAGAAATATTATATAGGGGTATTTGCTATGTTCTCAAAAAATGGAAATAGTGGTAAGATGAATTGGGAAAATCGGTAGTTGTAAGGAGAAAAAGATATGTGTTTAGATGATAAAATAATTCTTGATATACAACGAATTGCTTCTTTACTTAACACTAACAAATTATCGTTTGATGAATACGTTGCTCATGGTGGAAAATTTGAAAAACAAATAATTGAAAATGAATATAGTAGTTTTGGTAATTATTGTGAATTAGCTGGAATAAAAAGATATATTCAAGAATAAATTTAAAATTCCTGTTTGTCGGAGCAAATATAATGAATAGAAGTGCCCATTACATTTTTTGTGATGGGTATTTTTTGTGAAATTCACTTTTATTCATTTTTGAATAAAAGAATTTTGAATCAGCAGCCGGTAGAAGCAGATGGTTATAAAAAGCTTTTGACAACTATGAGTGCAAAAACAGAAAGCTGCGAAAATTTATTTTGAGCTAATAGCAAAATTTAATGTTTTGTGATATCGAGGGTATGGGGAATCGTAATCTCCATCAAGTTCGTCAGAGAATCAAAATCCAGAAACTGGGTTTTGAGTTACTCTAGGCGATACTTGCTTTAAAAAATGATTTGCCATAATGAGCTAGAATATTAGAGGAGGAACTGTAAAAAAAGAGAGAGCCATAAGCAACTCTCTCTGTGATAAAAACAAAAAGTTATAGTATCAGTGGTTCAGTAAGATTACAAAAATCTTTAACAGGAATATTTTCTTTAAATGGTAAAACTGTTTCTAAAAAGGTTTCGTCTGCAAATCTTTCCAGTTCAGAATCAAAATGTATAATTGAAGCTATTGTATTTAATTGGTATGGAGGAATTGTAACAAAATAATCATAATCTTCGTAAGAAGGAGTGGCGCAAGAAACTTTGATTTTTCCGTCCAATTTCAATTTTGCAAATTCTCCATAAATGGCAGTTAAGGCTTTTTTCCTTTCTTCATCAGAAGTAATTCTATCAACATATCGGATATACCAATAATCTATATTCCCATCTTTTAGCTCAATTAAATAATCGTACGAGTTGGGCGTTCCGGATTTTATTGTCCATTCGATTTTATGCAGACTTGTCATCATGGAAAGACCACGCATTAAAGTGGAAAAAAACTTTTCATGTATCTGAACAGTAGAGAGATCCGGAGAAAATCCATTGTCAGCAATTATCTTCTTTCGTTCCTGTATTTTCCGAGGTGAATATCCAGTAGCATCATATAATTCATTGATAAGTTCTGGATCATCAATGGCTTTTGCAATTTTATCAATAGTGCTTTTATATGGTCGCCCTGATCGGGTGCCATTGAGCATTCGAGAAATAGTCGCATTGTTTATGCCGGTTTGTTCAGATAATTCTTTTTGTGTTTTTGTGTGTAAAATTGTTTGAAGTATATTGATGAATCGTTCCTGATCGTAAACGCTGTCGGGATCTATTAATGTACTTGGATTTGATAAAAATTCGTTCATTCCAATCTCCTTTTGACTTCTTTGACTTTTTTGAGTTGACTTCTTAACCTTTATCTTATCAATTATGTTCCGAAAAATCAATTTTAAATATAAAGAAATCAAAGAAATCATTATTTTTAACTTGAAGAAGTCAAAGATGTCAAATACGCAATTGACATTTTGACTTCTTTGTGTATAATGTAAGATGAAAGAAGTCAAAGAAGTCAAAGAAGTCAAAAAGAAAGGAGGGCTGTGGATTGAAATATAGGGTTGTTTCAGTTTTGAAAGATAATAGACCACGATTTTTGATTATTTCGGATGTAGAAGAAATGGCAATCCTTCCATCAAAGTATTTGAAGCATCTGGATCAGATTAATGCTTCTCCGAATACTGTAAAATCCACAGCCTTCGCACTTTCATATTATTACAATTTTCTGCAGGAACAAACGATAGGATTGGATGAGGTTACATTGCTGTCCTATTCAGAGCAGAATAAACATTTTATTGATTTCTTGTATTGGGTTAAGGATGGAAAACATACGGAACACAATACACAGACGAGCAATAAGACCTGCAATATGTATCTTGGTGCAGTCTTCAGATACTACCAGTTCTTGGCACTGGAAGATGTTTTGCCAATGCTTAAAGTCTTACGGGTAAAAAAAGTATCGTATTTTGACAGCATGGGAGTAAATCATCAAAATGCAGTGAATTCGTTTAAAGGTTTCCTTAGAGAAGAAGAACCTAATCTGGAAGAAATAACATCCGAAGAAATACAGGCGTTGATAAATGCCTGTACGAATGACAGAGACCGATTACTGATAGCAATGATGGCAGAAACCGGTCTTAGATTAGGAGAAATTCTGGGAATCCATTATACCGAAGATATTGATTTTGAAAGAAGGACGGTTCGGGTAAGATATCGTGAAACCAATACCAACTTGGCAAGGGCAAAAAATGCAGAATATAGAATAGCATTGTTAAGTAATACAACTTTTGAGTTTTTGGTTAAGTACATTTCTGAAAACCGGAAAAGTCTGATGGATTCGGAGTATCTATTCACAAAATTAACTGGAAAAAGCAAAGGGGAGCCATTAGATGCGGATTCTGTGTATAGCATGTTGAAAAGGCTATCCAAAAAAACGGATATCAATTCCCATCCGCATCAGCTTCGACATTATTTTGCAGAGGAAAGAAGAAAAGAAGGATGGGATTTGAATGACATTCGTTTTGCCCTGGGTCATAAGAAAGTTGAAACTACCATTAAATATTTGGGTGAGAATAATGAACGATTGATAGAAGCGACAGATCAATATTACTCAAATAATGAAGATTTATATCAAATTGCAGATTTTCTGTAAAAGGAAGGGATTACCTTGGCAGTATTAAAAATTGTTCCGAAGTTATATCAGGAAAAAATATCTGAGAAATTAACGGAAGAGATATCTTTAGTTACGAATGGAGAAGCAAAATACTATAACCGGTTATACAAATTTTTTCAGCATACAGATATACAGTGTACGGCTGATATTAACTATGACACGAGAAAAATGTATATGGATTCTCTTGAGAACGAGGATATTTCAGAAAAGTATAGAGCGGAATTACTGAGCTTATTTGATCGCCTAAAAATTGAAAATATGCCGGATGTCTATTCACAAGGCAATCCCTTCTCTGTTGAACAGGAGTTTTTTAAGCAAGATAAATTGTTTTTGCTGTATGTACCCAATAAGAAGAAAGCGCAATCCTTCCGTCAGGTGGTTGATAAAAATGATTTGTTATGGGACTTAACGGGAATACGTTCATCACAGTTGGTGCGACAGACAAAAATATTGCTGTGTGAAATTCTGAATATGGATATGGTACAAAGACACCGAAGATATTTTTTAGAACCATTAAAAGCACTTATAGGGTTTTGCGATAAGTACGGAATAGATGATATTGAAAAAATGGAACAGGCAGATGAAAACAGATTTTATCTGTATTTGAACAGGGAGTCGGAAATTATAAAAAAACAGGCTTCTAAGATTGTTGAGTTTGCGAGAAGAACGTTATTTCTAACAGATACAGAGACAAATTGGCAGGCGTGTATCTGGTATATGGATAGGTTTCAGTTTGATAAATCAAGAATCAATGCCAGTTCACCTGTTAAAAGCCTTTCATTTATTAATATTCATGAAAAAGAAAATCGTTGGTATTTACAATTATACGCAAAATATTTGGTCGGAATATCTGATCTGTCCTTATCAAATATCCGAAATAAAATAAGTTTTATTTCACAATTTCTACAATATCTGTACGGACGGAGTAAGAAAGTAACAGAACTGGATATGCAAGATATAGTGGATTATTTGTCTGTTTTGGATGAGTCCGATATTAAGTATTCCACTTTTAATCGATATGTTACGCATGTGCATACATTTCTACAGTTTTTGAAGATGAAAAATATTGAAGTGTTGAAGTTTTATCCGGAACGATTTTTGAAAAAAGGTTTTCCGGAACACAATGAAAGAAGTGTCCCAGAAAAAACAATTGCTCATCTGATTAAGGAGCTGCCGACATTCCCAGAGCATTTACAGTTGATGTATTTGATTTTGTTTTGTACAGGAATTAGGAAAAGCGAGGTTTGCACAATAAAATCGGGAGCCTTTTATTCACAAGGCAATGAGAGTTGGATGCGTATATATCAAAGCAAAATGCGGAGAGAAAAAGTCATTCCGATTCCTAGTATATTAGTAGAACTGGTGAATGATTATGAAAAAAAGCACGGAATAAAAAATGGTGAGTATTTATTCAAAAATAAAAATGGTGGTGCATTTAGTGGACAGACTTTTTCAAATCAGATGATTCGGGAGTGTAAGGTTCGTGGGATTGACTGCGGAGATTATATTTTTAGAGCACACGATTACAGACATAACCTTGCGACTTCAATGTACGGAAATGGAGTTTCTATACAAGGGGTACGAGATTATCTGGGGCATTCAAGTGAGAATATGACTAAACAGTACATTGATTTCATGCCGGAACGTATTGTATCGGCTGAAGATAAATATTTTTCAAAAAATCAGTCATTTAAATTGAAAGGAGTAGAAGATGATGAAAGGTAATATTAATGTGATTTCTTATGACTGTTATCAACAAGCTACAGAAAAACAGTTGGCAGGGCTGAAATGGAAGGAAAACAGGGTGTACTACATATCAGAGATTCATAATGAAAAGATACAGGATGAGATTTATGGGTATATCGATGATAGATGCAGACGTTTATCCTTATCAACAGTAGTAAATGATATTTACAGATTTGATTTGTTGAAAGAATTTCTGAATGAGAAGTGTACAAGTTGTAGTAGCATCACTGATAAAAAATGGGAAGAACTGGAGAGAAGCTATAAAGCATTTTTATATAAAAAAGGATTGGCGCTGTATGTTAGAAGAAATAGACCGGATAGGCAAAGCGTTGGGCAACAAAGTAGCGCTCAGGTTTCTTTTCTGAAAATGTATTATGAGTATGTTGTGAAGTGTAAAACAGCAGATATTCCAGAAAATGAAAAGGATGTATGGGATATGAGAAAGTTGGATATTGTGCCAAGGAGTAATCCGATTCGTGGTAGATATAGATTAGATTTTCGTGAGATCAGGCAGAAAGAATTTAAGGAGATAATAAAGAAAATATTGTATAGTCACTGCCAGACAAAAGCAATGGGGAGTATAAAAGGTGAATTGCGTGGATTTCGTCGGTTCGCTGGCTTCATGCATGATCGGTTCCCAGAAGTAAGGCATTTCACAGAAATTAGCAGGGATATGATAGAAGATTATCTAGTTTATATAAAAACGGATACCGGTCTTACATCGGTCAGTTATACGACAGAACTGTCGGTTTTGGATAATCTGCTGGATGAAATTGGGCGGGAACTGGAAATAGAAAATTTATGCAACCTTTTTCTGTCGAGTGATTGCAGAGCATATGACAATGCTTTACCTGAAGCGTATTCGGATGCAGAAATCAGGAGATTTAATAGTGCATTAACAAAATTAAAGCCCCAGTTAGGAAGATGTTTAATAATACATCAGATGCTCGGTACAAGAATTGAGGATACGTTGACATTGCGTAGGGATTGCTTATCTGAAAAATCTGGACATTATTTTATAACTATTGTCCAGCAGAAAACAAGGAAATACAAAAGACCGGTCAGCGACCAGCTGGCAGAATTGATTAGAAAAGCAATAGAGGTTTCCGAAAAGGATCATCCAGATTCGGAATATATTTTTCTGCAAGATAATGGAAAATTATATACGGATTCGATGCTGAAATATCATGTAAGTATCATGATTTATGAAAATGATATCAGGGATGATAATGGAAATTATTTTGAATTTCGTACACATCGTTTTAGACATACATTTGGAGTGAAACTTACAGAAATGAAATTAGATGATGATAGCATTGCAAGGCTGCTAGGGCATAAGGATACACGAACCATACCACACTATAGGCGGTTAAGAAACGAAGCATTGGCGGAGGATACAAAGGTTGTACGGGATGAAATGAATGAATTATTAGCACAATACAGGAGGGAAAAGGAAAATGCAGAAACACGATAAAATGGTAGCACTGGCAAAAGAAAAAAGTGCGGAAATGACGGAAACGGCAATAACAGCTATTGAAACAATGTATAGAAAAAATGTGAAAATTTCTGTTGCTGAACTTACAAAACTAACAGGACTTTCCAGAGGTTTTTTCTATAATAATCCGAATGTGAAACAAGTAATGATGGAATTGAAGGAAAAGCAACAGGGAAAGGTATTGCGAAATCCTAAAAGCGATGCTATTGCAAAAGCACAGGAAGCACGGATTAAGAGTTTAGAACAGAAATTATCTGATAGTGTTCCGAAAAGCGATTATGAAAATCTTCAGAAAAAATATGAAGAATTACAAGAGAAATATAGTCAAATGAAAAAAGGAACACTGTTGAAGATGTACGACCAATTATAGGAAGAAAAGGAGAATATTTTATGCAGAACGAAATTTATGATAAGAAAAATGGAATTACTTATATGTTATGTGGCGATTATTATTTACCGGAATTGACACTGGCAGATACCGAACCAACTTATGGGAAATATGGGATGCTTCGTAAAAGCTATTTACAGGAACACAGAAAGGCAAAATATCAAATATTATTGCTGCAAGGAAAACTTGTAGAGCATTTGAATCAGATTGATATAGAAGCAAGGGATAGGGAAGAACGATTAGTAAAACAAATGATGGAGAAACAAGGAATTACAGAGAAATTAAAAAGGCAGGACAACATGGAATGGGCAAGGCGGATGAATACCATTTATCATGATGCAGAAGAGATGATTTTGGCGGAATTGATATACATGAAAGGATAATGCTCTGTATTGGACAGCAAGAATTTTGCAGTTCGGATAGCAAAAAAGTGGAAGTCCGGAACGCAAGAATTTTGCAGTCCGGATAGCAAAAAAGTGGAAGTCCGGATGGCAAGATTCTTGCTGTCCGGAAAGATAAAAAAGTGAGGGATAAAAAATGTTTGTTAAGTACATAATTAAGGTGTTTTTATATTTGGTTCTTGCAGTAATGACATTGATTCACTGGTTTTTAAAAATTCCGATGATGTTGGGAAATATTTTGCTTTATTTTTTATTGATTTGATAGACGGAAATCTTCTTATAAGCCCGCGCAAGTGTTTATAAAACCTCGCGAAAATGGCTTAAAATCAAGGTTTTCTGCATATCGTCATTTATCTTGCCATATCTCCGTATAAGATGATTTTGTAAGACCGGGCACCATTTTGGCACCACAAATTATAGGAGGACGACATGAAAAACGTACTTTTAGACAAGGGTATTATACTCCCGTCCGGCGAAATCAGCAAGGATAAGGTAAACCTTGTAACCGGAGCAATCACGCAGCCATTCGCAGAAATGGTATGGGTAACGACAGGCGGCGACATGGAAACCGTAAACCGCTTGACCGACGTACTTGTTACCATGAACACCCCCGCCGACCGGGGGAAGCTGTTCAAAATCATAAAAATGCTCTATGGGCTTATGGGCTTGCCCTTTTCCGAGGAAGCCGAGCCTATGGACGCAGACCCCGCCGTTTTGGAATACTTCATTTTTTCCTTTACGGCAGACTTTGGCGAAGTCATACAAGACCTCATAGCCGAAGAAGCAGAATAACGCACCGCACAGGCGGCGTTTCTCACTTCCCACAAGGAAGAACAGGAACGCCGCTTTTTTCATGCCCTTTGTTACGCAGTAGGCATGAAAAAGCCCTTGATTTACGCGGCTTTGCGGACGCGGTTTTCAGCGGATAAGGGATTGATACCTAAACCCTCAAAATCGCGTTTCTATTGCGTAACAGGTATGCAGCAAAGGAGTGATGAAGCTATGGCAGTTTTCAGAGTGGAGCGCAACAAGGGCTATACGGTTATGAGCAACCACCACTTACGCAATAAGGAGCTATCCCTAAAGGCAAAAGGGCTGTTATCGCAAATGCTGTCCTTGCCAGAGGATTGGGACTACACCCTTGCGGGGCTGTCCTTTATCAACCGGGAGAAAATCGACGCTATCCGGGAAGCCGTTAAGGAACTGGAACGCGCCGGGTATATCGTGCGTTCAAGGGAACGCGACGAGAAAGGACGCTTGCGCGGCGCAGATTATGTGATTTTTGAGCAGCCGCAGACCCCGCCTGTATCGGATTTACCTACATTGGAAAATCCAACATTGGATAATCCAACGTTGGAAAAACCTACGCAGAAAAAACCTACGTTGGAAAATCCAACGCAATTAAATAAAGATATACAAAAGACTAACTTACCCAAAAAAGAAAAATCAAATATAGATTTATCAAGTACCGATTCCATTCCTATCCATTCCCTAAATCCTCAACCTGCCCTATCTGCTCTTTGTCTATCTGTTTGACAAGATAGGCGCAGCAATACGCCTTACCCCCGGCGCAGACGCAAGCGAAAAGCTCTTGCAGCTTGGGACGGGCTTTGCCGCCGCCTTTTCCAGTATCGCGCCGAGCCTGCACCCCGCCGATCTGCTTATCGGCATTGCGGGGGCGGTCATTATCCGGCTTGCCGTTTACATGAAAGGCAAGAACGCGAAAGCATTAGGCGGGTTACAGTAAATAAAAATGGACACGGCGATACCTCCC
>URMF01000061.1 GCA_900548855.1 uncultured Eubacteriales bacterium | reverse complement strand
TATACTTGGCGAAACGAAGTTGAGCCTAGTAGAAAGGTATGCACAGCTGCGTGCCCAGTGTTGATATTGTTTATATTGTACAACGGTCAATAACGAAAACAGAGTTTCGCAATCACCTACATATCTATAACGGAATAACCTATCCCCTGCTTGGCATCATAGAAATAATACGTCCCGCAAAATCATTGAAATTCTGGGTTTGCAATACCACACGCCCTGGACCTGTAAGCTTTGTAAGGAACAAACCTTCCCCTCCAAAGAAAATGTTACCAAGTCCCTTTACTGTCTCAATCTCATACTTGACTGTCTTGTCAAAAGCAACCACATTACCGGTATCCACCTTAATCACTTCCCCCGGTGCCAGTTCTCTCACTACCTGGTCACCGTCCACCTCCAGAAAGGCATATCCATTACCACGGATATCCTGTAAAATAAAACCTTCTCCTCCGAATAAACCGGCTGAAAATTTCTTGGTGAGTGTAATAGACACGTCCACTCCCTCCTGTGCGCAGAGAAATGCCCTCTTCTGTGCGATAATACCAGGTGTTCCTGTTAAATTAACTGGAATCACATCTCCTGGAACCGTAGAACCAAATGCAATTTTAGCTCCGTCTCTCGTAGAGGAATAAGTCGCCATAAATAACGACTCTCCGGCAAACATTCTGCCAATTCCCTTCATAAGACCACCCTTTGTGTTGGTTACCATCTGGATTCCCTCTGTCTGCCAAACCATTCCACCACTCTGGGTATACATAGATTCTCCTCTGTCCAGGGTAACCTCTACCGCCGGTACTGTCTTTCCTACAATTTCATACTGCATAAATTTTCCCTCCTCATATATAACGATTATTAGGTAATTGCGAAACCCTCTACATTCCTCTCGCTTTTCGGGTACATGCCTTCATTGCTTCAAATATGGCACTGCGCATTCCTTTTTCCTCCAAAACACGGACTGCTTCAATCGTTGTTCCCCCCGGTGAACATACCATATCCTTTAATTCGCCCGGGTGCTTTCCCGTCTCTAACACCATCTTTGCACTTCCAAGCACTGCCTGTGCCGCAAATTCATATGCCTGCGCTCTTGGCATACCATCTGCCACTGCCGCATCTGCCATCGCCTCTATAAACATAAATACATACGCCGGAGAACTGCCACTGACAGAGGTCACTACATCCATCAGGTGCTCCGGCACCACTTCACATTTGCCAAAGCTTGTAAGTATATTTACTGCCTTATCCAAATCTGCCTTGGACACATTGTCATTATAGCATACCGCCGTAATACCCTCCCCCACAAGAGCCGGCGTATTCGGCATTGTGCGCACAATTTTTAACGGTTTCCCAAACTGTTTATCCAGCCAGTCCAGGGTCTTTCCCGGTGCAATGGTTATAATCAGCTGTGCATCCGTCACAACATCCTTTACTTCACCAATCACTGTCTCGTAAAACTGTGGTTTCACTGACAGGAAAAGAACCTCTGCCTTTGCTGCCGCTTCCTTATTGTCTGTGGTAACCTGGATACCCAAATCCCCATTAATCTTATTGCGTACCGCCTCCGACAAATCTGCTCCGATTATATCGTCCTTTCCTGCAATTCCATTATTAATAATCCCTTTTATAATTGCTGTAGCCATATTCCCACAGCCAATAAATCCTAATTTCATCTATGTATTTACCTCCCATCTTTCTGTCTTACCGGATAAACCGTCCTGACACAATTAAACTTACCCTTTTCCCGGCTGCCTGTCAAGTCTATACTACAGGCAAAATCATAACCACCGTTTGTGATTTGTTCTGGTCATATTCAAAATCTTCTTTTAATTGAATTGATTTGTTTATTACTTTTTCGCTGTTAAAACTTTAATAATATTATTTGTATCGGATTCCTTGTAAAAAGGTATACCATTCATTACAATAAAGCATACTCCTATAATAAAATTCAAAAATCTATACAATGGGTTCAATACAATTTCACCTGTAAGAATTACAATCAAATTTCCAATTATTCCTGCCAAAAAGAAAAAAACTATTTCCCTCCTTGATTTGTTAACGATATCTTCCTGATAAACCTCCACATATCCTCCTCCACAAATTAACGAAATATCCCATTTCCCAATTGATATTTGACCTAACCTGCTTCCAATTTTTATTCTTCCTACTCTGATATTTATTATTTGAGCTGAAATATAATGACTCAGCTCATGAACAAAAACATGTAAATATATGATAAAATACAGCTTTATCAAAAAAAACATCTCAAAACGCCTTTCTTATTTTAAATATAGCATTTATACACCAAACCAAAACGATTATACCCCCATCTAAAAGTAAAAATAACCATTCGGAAGAACAAACATTTATAACAACAGAAACACAAACAATCTCTGCCAGTATCACAAAAACAATTTTAATAATACGGTTAATCAAATATGATTTTATTATTCGCTTATTTTCAAGGTAATAATTTATATAATCTTTTATCCTCAAAATATCCTCATCAATCGTACTCTTTATAAAAAACGAAATAATAGTACAAAGTAATATAACAACTCCCAAATCGATTATTAACAGTTTCAAATAAAACCCTTTGTTGTATTCATTTATCCAATTTTTTGAATAAATATAGGAATCATAATTGTTCGCAGAATAATTTTTCATCAAATAATTTAAAACATCCTTTTCGGATTTATTTTCTACTAAAAGAACCGCACAATCTATTTCTGTGACATAGGAATACTCTAACAATTCCTTTCCCTTTATCTGAGACTTCACAAAATCATCATATGAGTTCTCATCGTATAAATAAAATAACAAATTATCATTTACCGAATAAGATACCCAAGCTATATCAAAGGGAGTTATTCCAACCAATTTATACTCCATTCCCTCGTAATTTATCATTTGTCCTACCAAATCATCCACATCATCCACATTATATAATTTTTGAATCATTCCTTCAGACATTACAATTTCATTTTCACCATCTCTTGGATATTTTCCTTTTTTCAAAGTGAACAGTTCCCACAGACCTGTCTGATTAAGATAATTCTTATATATTATTTCCGGAACAGAAACTAAAGTAATTTGTTCTATGCCATTTATATTTTCCATGATTTTGTCATATTTACATTCGTCTAAAATAAATATATTGTTTATCCCGGATAAATCTGCTATTTCATAAATATCATTATACTGAATCATCGAATAATAATCATCTACAACAAAGTTCTGGCTCCGGACATACATTTCATTTAATTCACCATAAACATAATCTGCCTGGTAAATAAGAATATTTCCCGGGGCCGGCAGTGTATCTTTGCAATAATTTGTACTATACTCTAAATGATTAAAAAATGCCAATCCTGCAATACAGAGTATACAGACGAAATATGCTATATAATCCATCACACCACTTTTTATTCTTCCACTTAAAAAGAATCTGTGTTTTTCTTTTATCTCCTGAGGTAATAAATCATTTTTTTCTCCATCATTTTGACAAACTATTTTATTATCTTGAATTAATATATTATGTGCTGATTTAAAAATCATACGTTCATCATGGGAAATAATAACTACCGTTTTTTTCTTTCCTAAATCATTTATAACATTCTTTAACGTATTTACTGAACCATTATCCAAATTATTGGTAGGCTCATCCATAAAAATATATGGCGTGTCTTTTAATATGGCTGAAATAATACACAGCTTTGTTCTCTCTCCTCCACTCAATTTTTTAATAAGCGTTTTAAAAGAAATATCCTGCATATGGAATCGGTCTAACCAAATCCTGACATCATCATTGATTATATTTTTATTTTCTTTTTTTACATATTCTAATACCGTCATATTATAAGGGGCTGCTATATTTTGTGGAACATACGCAATTAGTCCCCCTCTATTATGATAATATGCATTTTTTTGTTCTTCCGTATTAAAAATAACATTATTTTTATCAAACACAATCTGACGAATAATGCTGCTTTTTCCAACACCATTCTTTCCTCTGATAATATATATACCAATATGATTCAATTCCATTTTCTGGTTTTCAAAATGTATAAATTTATTTTTTACACTTAGATTTTCTATAATCATCTGTATCTCCAATCCCACACTTTTTCTACAAACCTTTTACCGATTTGCTTTCTAATCTTTGAGTCCAATCTCAACAAAAAAGTAAACACCAGCACATTCATATATGCCCCAATCAACATAGGATTCCCCTTCCATGCCAACAAAACCAGCGTTACAACTAAAACACCTGTCAGCATTATAATCTTTATTTTCGTATTATTGTACTTTTCCTGTATAATCTGGATTGCAGTATTTTTCTTCTTCCCTATATTTTTATAACACATTAGTTTTTTTCTATTAGCAAATAACAAAACATAATATGACAAACTGCTAATCAATAAGAAAAAGGTTCCAAAAACCATCATATTAATAATCAGCATACGATTTCCCTGAAAAGACATTATTTGATTATAAAACTCAATTGTTTCATTTGAACGAATGTAAAAATTTCCGTTAACTATTTCATTCAAATTTCCCTTTTGAATAAAAGAAATAAAATCTTCCGATTTGTCCAAACAAAGAACTACAAAACTGCATTCAAGTAAACCTTCCGTCTCTTCAAGCATTTTTAACCTGCACTTTTCAAAAGCTTCTATAGAAAATGCCAATCCATCTTCTTTCGTTATTTCATCTAATAAAAAATATTCACTTGTATCAACATCATTACTTTCTTCATTTCCATAGTATGTTTTAAAGTACTCTAAAGTTGAATAATAGACAGAATTTTTCAGGTCATAATATTCTAATTCGAATTTCTTATTCTCTTGACAATCCAGTTGGTCTAATCCAAAATTTATTGGTTGAACTTTACTCATTTCCAAACACGAATTCAAAATATTCAATTGTTCTTTTTTTGTCAGTGTATTGTCGAAACAACTAACTGCCGATATTGGAATTGCACCTTCCGTTAACAAAGCATTTCCTATCTCAGAATCTGGAATAAAGACCTGTATTTCATTATCTGCCACATAACTTAGCACTTGATTTTGCGATGGTAAATAGGTATACAACATATATATACATAATAACGACATGATAAAGAGAATCACGATTGAACTTATATCAAAAGACAAAATGTTCTTTAAAAACAAATCATTGTGTCCTCCGCTAAGACACTTTTTTGATATTTTCTTTAATAGAATTATATTCTTATTTTTATCACAAACTACATTTTGATCTTTTATTGTCCAAATATCAGTTGCAATTTCCTCCATTCTATCATCATGGGTAATCATTACTATCGTACAGTATTGCTGGATATCCAAAAAAATGTCTTGTACTTTTTTTACCATATTATAATCAAGATCATTGGTGGGTTCATCAACAAATATTATTTCTGCCTGTTGGAAAATTGCACGCAGCAAACAAATAATTCTTTTTTCTCCGCCGCTTAATTCTGTTACATTATGCTGTAATAAATATTCAAGATTATATTTTTTTACTAACTCCTTTGCTTTTTCACAGATATTCTGATCCTTTGTCATTGCAATATTTTCCAACAAAGAACACTTTTTAATCATGCAATCATTATCCTGCTCAATATAGCTGGCACAACAATCATTGTTCAAACATTCCTGAAATAACCGTTTCAACAATAATGTCTTTCCCACACCGTTTGCACCGAAAACAGCATAAATCCGTTTTTTCTCCAATTCAATTTTTCCACCATAAATCAAAATATTATTTTTTATTAAAATATCATCAAATTGAACTATCATAATTATGTTTTCTCTCTCTTATATTACCTACTTGACTTATGCCTTTCACACTCAGAAAAGGTCCACCGGACCTTTTCCTCATATGCATGGCAACAAATAAAAGTTGCCATACTCACAAAATCCTCCGTATGACAACTTAATTACGTCACCTTATTTAATTAACCAATCAATATTGACGGTAGATTTCGTGTTTATCCCTGCTACCTTAACACATTTCATATTATAATTTGTTTTACCGTTAACCTTATCAATCTTATAGTCACCAAAATAAGTATTATTTTTAGCAAAATTCTTTTTCAACCGTAATGTTTTATAACTTTTGGAGGATACCTTCTTGTACGACAACGTATATCTACATGTTTTACTTCCAACAGTTTGTGCCCAGCCATAATATAAGGTGCCTTTTGATGGTTTTAATGTTCCTGTCGCTGTATTAGACTTAGACTTTGAATAATTACACTGAATAGTCGATCCTGCACTAATATTGTAAGATTTGTATCTTGCTTGATATATTCCTACTGCTAAAGCTAATATTGCTGCAATTGCTGCTACCATAGCCCAATCAATTGCTCTCACCTTTAATTTTTTTCCCTCCATGTTTCTTTATTCCTCTCTTAATCGCTGTTATTCTGTAAATAAAAACAGTTGTATCCGTTGTTTTCCTATTTAATGCCTATATACGATATCTAAACAGATTACAAAAGAACCTTTTTCAACTATAGTACATATTATACATGTTTTCTTTTTTTGTCAACCTTAAATTGTCTTTTCCAGGACTAAATAATAACTAATATTATGCATAAAACGGATAAGAGGATATATGCTACTTTTGTGTCATTTAATAAATGGAGCGATTAATTCTCTGGAAAGGAGGCACTCAAAAATAATTCACCAAACCATTTTTTCATGTACTTGGTAACAAAAGAAAAGCACCGAATCGGTTCTCTCACGATTCGATGCTTCCCATCTATTCCGTCTCTATAACATAAGAAAAATTTCTTATAATGCTATGCTGCCCTGCTCACCATCAGCTGTATAATAAATCATACCTTCCTCTGGCTTTACATAAATGTTAATTTCTTTTACGGACTTCTTACCAACTGCAGCTACAACCTTTGCTGTGATATCTTCTGTTGAAACCTCATAACCAAAGCACTGGATATATACAGTCTGAGCCATCTTAGCCGGAGCCTTTTTTGCAGCTGTCTTTGCTGGAGCTTTCTTTGCAGGCGCCTTCTTTGCTGTTGTTGTTGTCTTCTTTGCTGCGGTTTTCTTCTCTGCTGCTACAGTCGTTGTTGCTGTTGCCTTTGCTGCGGTCGTCTTCTTCTCTGCTACCTTTGTTGTTGTCTTCTTTGCCGCCGGGGTCTTCTTCTCTGCTGTTGCCTTTGTTGCTGTGGTCTTCTTCTCTGCTGCCGCTTTTGCATCTACCTTTGCTGCCTCTGCCGCCTTAGCTGCCTCCACTTTTGCCATAGCTGCCTTGACCTGATCAGCTGTCTTCTTTGTTGTTGCCATTTTACATTTCCTCCATTTTTTCAATAAATATGTATGTAAAAATTCCTCAAGTTACTTAACTACAATGCTCATACTACCCCAAAAAGGGAAGTTTTGCAACTTTTTGAAACATTTTCTCTAGTATTTACAACCATTTCCCAATTTTAATAAGGTTTCATGACAAAATGCACAAAAAATTCCATAAAAAATTCATAGCCGCCCATGTAAAAACAGGAGTGTATCAGATTGCTCCAACACACTCCTAAAAATTCTCTGTCTATATTTCTTCTATATTTGTATTATCCGAAATATCTCTTTAACAGACCTTCAAATGCCTTACCATGTCTAGCCTCATCTCTTGCCATCTCATGAACTGTATCATGGATTGCATCAAGGTTTGCAGCCTTTGCACGCTTAGCAAGATCAAACTTACCAGCTGTAGCACCATTCTCAGCCTCAACTCTCATTTCAAGATTCTTCTTTGTAGAATCCGTTACAACCTCACCTAAAAGCTCTGCAAACTTAGCAGCATGCTCTGCCTCTTCATAAGCAGCCTTCTCCCAATATAAACCAATCTCTGGATATCCTTCTCTATGTGCCACTCTGGCCATTGCAAGATACATACCAACCTCTGTACACTCACCATTGAAATTCGCTCTTAAATCCTCAAGAATATCTTCGCTGACACCCTGTGCAACACCTACAACATGCTCTGCTGCCCATTCTCTCTCACCTGACTGTGCTGTAAACTTAGAAGCAGGAGCCTTACACTGTGGGCACTGCTCTGGTGCCTGTTCTCCTTCATAAACATAACCACATACCTGACATACAAATTTCATAATCTTTTCTCCTTTTCTTTAAAGTTTATCCTTAGAATTGCTGTATTATTGAAAAAGGCAATTCTTTGATTTTTATTATATTAGCAATCAACAAAAACAGTAATGATTACTGATTTGAATCATACCATTATTGATAAAAAGTGTCAAGTAACATTTTATAAGAGTCACAATTACTTCACAATTTTAAAAAACAGCTGTTACCTATTCAGATAATAAGATATTCACAATCTCTTTTAAATTCATACCATTGGATGCTTTAACCAACACCACATCTTCCGGTCGCAACGTAGCCATCAGATAGATAGATGCCTCCTCATTATCAGAAAAGGTATAAACCTTAATCCTGCTGTCGCTCTCTTCAATTACCTGCTTGATATTCTGGGAAAGCTCTCCTAACACCACCACCTCGTCAAGGGGTTTATCCACTAGGAATTTACCGATATCCCTGTGGTATTTCACTTCATTTTCACCTAATTCAAACATATCTCCAAGTACTGCAATCCTGCGCCCCTTACAAGGCATATCGCAGAGCACATTGATACTAGCCTTCATGGAATCCGGACTTGCGTTGTATGTGTCATCAATCAATGTAAACTTATTTTCCAATTGAAATACGCGCTGGCGCTGTCCCTCAAAGCCTGCAAATTCCCCTGCTGCCGCCGCCATAGGAACTCCATTCTCATTTGCCACGGCAAGGGCGGCCACACAATTTCCCACATTATGCTTTCCCAGCGTATTCAATAAGACAGCCACCTCCTGTGTTCCATGAACACAGGTAAACGTGGTATAGGAATCGTGATATACAATATCCTTTGCATAGTAATCACACCAGTCCTCCGTCCCATAAAAAAGCGTTCTGCAGGTAAGCCCTTCTGTGGTTACCGCATCCCTCAAAAGCTGGTCATCACCATTTAAAAAAAGGGTTCCGCCTTCTTTCATAAAATGTACAATGGAAAGCTTCTCTTTCCGGATATTTTCCTGGGTTTTCATAAATTCAATATGCGCCACTCCAATCGTGGTAACCACCGCCATATCCGGCTTTACCATCTGGGATAATATGTCCATCTGTCCCGCTTCACTGATTCCCAGCTCCAGCACTGCAATTTCATCCCGGCTACTCATTTTAGACAGCGTAATGGGTACTCCAATCTGGGAATTAAAATTCTTATCAGTATGGAAGGTTTTTCTGGCAGCAGAAAGCGCCCTGGTTATCATTTCCCTGGTGGTGGTTTTCCCCACACTTCCGGTCACTGCAATTACTGGCATGGTAAACCGGTTCCGGATTGCCTCTCCAATCCTCTGCAAGGCATCCTTTGTATTATCCACCCGGATATAGGGCTTTTCCGCCACCACCACCCCGTTATGCTGTGAAGTAAGAGTTGCAGCTCCCTTTTCCAGTGCCGACTCAATAAAACGGTGAGCGTCTACTTTTTCTCCGATAATAGGGATAAATAAATCACCCTCTTTAATTTCTTTTGAATTAATACAGATATCTGTCACCGGTGTATTCTCATCTCCACACATCAATACACCACCGGTCATTTCCACAATATCCTTTACTGTTATATTTTCCATAGCAACTCCATTCTGCATTTATTCCTTTTCCTGTTTTATCATCTGTTCAATAAAACGTGCCACTCCATCCTCATCATTTGACGGAATTACCGAATCTGCCATATTCTGAATCTCAGGATGGGCATTGGACACCGCATAGAAATAGTCACTTGCCTCCAACAATGCTTTATCATTCAAATTATCACCAAAACAAATAACACTGTCATAATGTCTGGTAGTACGAAGATATGACAACGCCTCCTTTTTGGATGCCTGTTCACTGTAAATCTCCAGCATATAATACGTATCATTGTAAACATCCGGATAAAACTCAGCCTTTACACCCTTTACCACAGACAATTCCCGGTAAAGTCCCTCCAGCCTCTCCTTTGGTTCCCGAAGCACGCAATATATAATGTCATTTCCGGCAATCAGGCTTAAGTCCTCCACCTCGGTAAACTTCTTATTATATTTCATAATACGCTCATTTCTGAAATAATTGAGTGATGTAGATTCGACACTGTCATAATATGCCCTGAACTGTCCATCCTCCAGCGCATATAAAAAACAGCTTAAACCCTTTAATTTAATCAGTCCCAGCAATACCATAACCACAGTTTCATCCAAAACTGCTTTTTGAAGATATCTGCCGGATGCCATATCGTATATCAGCACCCCATTCATCAACATTACCGGGAGCTTGATATTTAATTTCTCCACAATCTTAAGTGCCGTTGTAGGAGTCCTTGCTGTGGATATGGTAAAATCCATCCCACTGGCAATTCCCTGATTAATAATCCGTGCTGTGGTATCACTGATTTCCGCCTTACTATTCAATAAGGTTCCGTCCAAATCACTTACAAATAATCTCTTCATTTGTTCTCCTCTATCTTTTCCTCTAATGGTATATTATACCTCTTTTTTTAGTGCGGTGCAATTATTTTACCTCTTCCAGAAATCTGAAAACCTCTCTTCCACCGTATCAAGAGTCACCACCTGGTAATCTTCCCATTCCGCAGGAAATGTTTCCACCACCTGACGGGTTACAAATCTCTCATCCAATAAAAGAATTATACCCTTATCCTCCATGGTACGGATTACCCTTCCAGCCGCCTGCTGCACCTTATTCATTCCCGGATAGAGATAGGCATACTCAAAGCCCCTGCCCTCCCTGTCAGCAAAGTACTGTTGTTTAATTTCTCTTTCGTTACACACCATAGGAAGCCCTGTCCCAATTACAGCAACACCAATCAGATAATCTCCCACCAAATCGATTCCCTCCGAGAATATTCCTCCCAGAATGCAAAATCCCAGCACAGAATGGTCTGCATTGCGAAAACGGGTCAAAAATTCCTCCCTCTCCTCCTCGGTCAAATGCGGTTTCTGGCAGATTACTTCGGTTTCCGACAACAGCCCGGATTGCATCGCTGTGTCATAAACATCCTGAAGCATCTTATAAGACGGAAAGAATGCCATATAATTTCCTTCCCTGCTGTTTACAAGAATATCCAGATATCCTGCCATTTTTTCATACTGTGCAGGTCCCCTCAACCGGTATCTGCTGCTGACATCCACACCGGCAAACAGCCCCCGGTTCTCCCGTGGAAATGGAGATGGTATATAGATGGCATAATCCTCCTCACTGTTATGCAGCAGCTCTTTATAATAGGCTATGGGCAGCATTGTAGCGGAAAAGAAAACAGTGGCATTTCCCTTTTCAATGCAATCTGTGAGATTTTTCGCCGGATGAATACAGTAAAGCTTTATCATAAAGGATATACTGCTTAACTGTTCTCCATATATTTCGTAGCTCTCATCCAAAAGCTCATATATGTTTAAAAACTGATTAATCTGGAAATAAAAATCTAGTATTTCATCTCTGTGGGGCTTTAGTGCCGGAATTTCCTTACTCTCCTCCATAAAAGCTTCCATCTGGGCATGAAGCCGTAACAGCTTCCCATAGAGGGAATCCAAATCCGAAATCATAATATATCCCTTATCGTTGTCACATTCCTTTTTAAATTGCAGCATTTCCCGGTTGCAGCTTCCCAGCAGTCTGCCAAGCTTAGCGTTATAGGGAAGCAGCAGTTTTCGCAGCTTTAAGAAATCCTCTTTATAAATGGCGGCGCTATACATGGAGGAAGCCCGCTCCACCAGATTATGCGCTTCATCCACCAAAAAAAGAAACTCTCCCTTTGCTCCTTCTGCAAAATATCTTTTAAGCTTTACCCTCGGGTCAAATACATAATTGTAATCACAGATAATTCCATCCACAAAAAGACTCACATCCAGCCCAAGTTCAAAGGGACAAACCATATGCTTATCGGCATATTCCAGCAATGTCTCTCTCGTAACATTCACCTCATTGGTAATGCAGTCATATATCGCCTTATTTATGCGGTCATAATGCCCCTTTGCATGGGGACAATGCTCCGGTTCACAGTTCATTTCCTCCATAGGGCATATTTTTTCCTTTGCCGTAAGCAAAACGCTCCGGAAATACAGTCCGTTGCTCCTGAGAATTTCCAGTCCATCCAAAGCGACTCCTCTGGCAATGGTTTTTGCCGTGAGATAAAACAGCTTTTCCCCATAGCCATCTCCCATTGCCTTAATTGCCGGATACAAGGCTGCCATGGTTTTGCCAATCCCGGTAGGTGCCTGTACAAAAAGATTCTTTCTCCGCTTTATGGACAGATAGACCGTTCCCGCCATATCCCGCTGTCCTTCCCGGTAGGCATAGGGAAATGCCAGCTCTTCAATGGAATCATTTCGCAGTCTTCTGTTATCCACCTCAAACTGGGTCCATTTGCAATATTCCTCCACAAGGTTATGAAACCACTCCTGCAGGTCCTCAAAAGAAAATGTCTCATGAAATCTTTTAATTTCCTCTGAATCCAGATTGCAATAGGTCATCTGTACCGTAATCTCATCCAGCTCTTTATCCAGTGCATATATGTAGGCATAGCACATAGCCTGCGCCTTATGCACAAAAACAGGACATTCCATATGGTCAAGCTTTTTATAAACCCCTTTAATCTCATCAATGGTAACACCCTTTTTCTCCGTAAGGATGCCATCTGCCCTGCCCTCTATGGTCAGTACAAAATCGGGTCTTATAATATCAATTTTAAGCGGTACCTCCGCCTCATAGTTCAAGCCCATCCTTCCCTGAAGCTTGCGATGGATTCTGCTGCCCTCCGCCATAGCCTCCTTGGAAAAAGTTCCGTCTCCACTGGCAATATCTCCACTGCGGAAAATAAACTCCACTAATCCCCTGACTGATATTTTTACCTGATACATATGCATGTCCTCTGTTATTTTTACATTCTGTCAATGCAGCCATTGCTTCCGAATACAAATTTATCAAACATAGTAAACAATTTTCTGTCCTATGGTCTGTGCATTTGCCTCATCTGTAAGCTTTGCAAGAAGCGTAAGTCCAAAATCAATACAGGTTCCCATTCCACGACTGGTAATAAACTGACCGTCGCATACAACCTTATCCTCTCTGTGCTCCGCTCCGACAAGACCACTCTCCATTCCCGGAAAACAGGTAGCTTTTCTGCCCTGTAAAAGTCCTTTTTCGCCATAAACAGTAGGTGCTGCGCAGACTGCCGCTAAATATTTGCCGGCTTCATGATACTGACGGATTAGCTTATCCAGCCCTGCATGTGCCTTAAGATTTGGCGTGCCCGGAATTCCTCCCGGCAATATCAACATATCCCCATCCTTCAGGCCCTGTTCCTCAAACAGCAAATCTGCCCGAACTGTAACAGCATGGGAGCTGGTCACGTCATAATCTCCTGTAACGGATACGGTCTTACAATCCACACCGCCTCTTCTTAAAATATCCACAACAGTTAACGCCTCTACCTCTTCAAATCCGGTAGCAAAAAATAAATATGCTTTTTTCATAACTCTTTCCCTCCTGTCTGCTATTCCTTATCGGTATATAACCCTTTTTCCATCTTCTCTTCTTAAAACACAACTAATAATATTTTAGTTTATTACTTAATATTTGTCAATTCCGGCAAACTATGATAGGATTTAAAGGTAATTGCGAAACTCCCTATTTTCAAAATCTAGTTGTGCAATATAAACAATATCATAAGCAGGGTGCTTTGGAGTCGTTGGTACTTCGCATTGAACACTTAGTAAGTGCCTTGGCACGAACTTAGTGTGAAAGTGTGCCTTGGCTGGTGCCGTATTTTGGCACCTTACGTACCATTACGAGCGACAAGCAGCAAAAGCGTGCCCAGCATTGATATTGTTTATATTACACAACGGTCGGTAACGAAAACGGAGTTTCGCAAACGCCTAATAGGATTTATTCAGAAAGGAAAAATAAGGAACGGCACATATGGAAATTGAAAGAAAATTTTTGATAAAGAAAGCTCTTATCCCGGAAGGTCTGTCAGCCTATCCCCATCATGATTTGCAACAGGCATACATCATCACAGAACCGGTGCTGAGAATCCGCAAAAAAGATGACAGCTATATCCTGACCTATAAGGGAACTGGACTGATGAAACGTGAAGAAGTAGAATTTCCTTTAACCAAGTATTCCTATGAAAAGCTTCTGACTAAAACAGAGGGAAATATCATCACCAAAACCCGCTATAATATTCCAACATCACACAATCTGACAATTGAACTGGATGTTTTTCACGGATTATTTGAGGGGCTTTATCTTGCCGAAGTGGAATTTCCGGATGAGGAAACCGCACTTTCCTACACTCCGCCACACTGGTTTGGCAAAGAGGTTACCAACGAAATCACGTTTCATAATTCCTCCTTGAGCCAGATGACGGAAAAACACATTAAATCTCTGATTGCAACTTCATATGAAGAAGTGCTTTATTGATAATCATAATTGTAATCAACAAAGAAAAGGAGCTTGCTGCCAAAATCAGAATCGGAACATTAATGCAGTACATGACTGCACAGACGATTGCCCCCACAGCCTGTGCATACATCGCCATCTTATAAAGTTCTCCAAAGGTAAGCTCTGCTATCACCGGTCTTGTCAGCAAATGCATTAAAACAGCATAGAACAGACCCATTGCCAGATATTTTACCATTTCAAAAACATACAATATCACAAATAAAATGCACAGCCCTATATAAATCAGAGAGGATTTCTCTGCCAGCGCCTGGTTATCAAAGCTTATCTTCCCAAAATCCGAAAATTTCGTTTCCTGTACCAGCTCCCCAATACCAGTCACCTGGTTATAAAACAAGATTCCAGATTTGCTTATCATAACAGCCTCTATCATATTGGCAGGCACATCCTCTTTTGTATATTTTTCCACACTGGTATCCACCACGAAATAGATTCCATTGATTTCATCAGTCTTCTCGATGTCATCCTCCAGTGTAAATGCACCATTTTTCAAAGAAAACTCTGGAATTTCATAAAGTATAATATTTTTGACTCCACCCATTCCGGCAATTGCACCAAGGGCTGGAATCGCATAACGAATTACCGAAACCAGCAAGACCAACAGTACAAGAAACTGTATCAGCCTGCCCACAGACAAATGCAGCAGTCTGCCATAGTCCTTCGGTAAAAACATAGCCGTTATAAAACGGTCAGCCACATTCATCTTTTCTTCTTTTTTTTGGGATTGTTCCTCAACAGAAGTAGTATTTATCATATATACCTCCACATGTTATTCTAATTCCTCAGGTTCCTCCGGCTGTTCATTTTCCAACACAGGCGGCAGTACAATCGTAATAACGGTTCCCTTTCCCTCTTTTGAGATAACCTCCGTCTGCGCCTGACAGTTCTCTTCTAGCAGGGAAAACAGATTAAGCAGTGCCGTGGGGCTTTTTCTCTCTAATATATGAAGGTCAAAACCGGACCCATCATCAACAACCTGAACCGCATAGCCCTCTGCCCTTAAGTAAGTACGGACTACAATATTGCCGGCATTCCCCTGGCTCAATACTCCATGCTCCACTGCATTTTCCACCATAGGCTCAATACTATATCTTGGAATACGAAAATCCTTTACCTTGCACTCCACAGTAAAATTCACATCTGCACTGCACATCCTTTGAAGCTGGAGATATGCAATGATATGTTCCAATTCTTCTTCAAACGGTATCATTTCTCCAGCCTTCTCGATTGCCTTCAAGGTACACCTTATATAGATAAATATATAGTATATCATCTTTACGCTTTCTTCGGAACCATTTTTAATAAGCTTTTGCAATGTGTGGAACGATGCAAACAAAAAATCAGAATTCATCTGTTCCACAATCCGTGCCCTCATTTCCTCCTCACTATAGGTAACCTGCTCTTTTCCAGCAGTAACCGACAGCACTTTTTTCAGGGTAAAAATCCAGAGCATACTATTATAAATCACAAAACCGATTGGAATATATATATTATTAAACTGTATTTCTCTTCCTGAGGCCCACATAATAATCTGTGCCAGAATACAGAGAATCAATGCTACATTTGCATAAAAAACCGGTCTTTCCTCTTTTTGTCCATAATAATAGACTGTTATTCCAAGAATAATGGTATACAGGAAAATGCTGACGCCAAGCAGTCCCTTTCCAATACTGTAAATCGTGTCAAACTGTACCAGGGAAAATGCCTGCAGCACGATTGCACTGATATAAAAAACACCATACACCAATATTCCGGTATCCAAAAATACCAGCACCCTTTTCCGGTTAACAAAACACCGGATATTCATAAGATGAAGCAGTGCCACAAGAATGATTAAGCAAGCCCTTAACAGATATGTGCCATAATTCCACCCTGTCAGAACTGGAAACATTTTTCCGTCCACAATAAACAGCAAACCCAGAAACAAGCCCTCCAGACTGCTGTATAACAGACATTTCTTCTGCTTTCGTGTATTTTTTATAAAGGCGTATACCAGCAGCAAGCAAAGGCTGATACAGATTAACAGCATTCCCGTGACTACAGCCACTCCATTTTCCATGAGCAGCTCCATCCATAACTGGTTGCGGGTTCCTGTGCAGACAGCTTCCACTTCCATATAATCACCTGAATACCCAGTCAGTTCAATCACAATAATCTGCTCCCGATATTCCGGAAGCAGCGGTATTACATGATAAGAAGGAAGCTTTCGCGCTCTCCTGTCACTCTCATAAAGTATATCCTGCCCCACCGACACCTTTACTGTCTGGTAATCGGTCTTAAGCATCATATAAATTGTATCCAGCTCCAGTTCCGGCACCTTGTGTAACAATGACAGGGTTTCGCCCTCTGCCACTGGCAGTCTCTCTGGCAGCGTCACCACCTCCTGGATAATATTATCCGTTCCACCGGAAGAGCCCTCCTCTGTATTCTGGTACTCCTGAAGCTTTTGTTCATCCTCCGTCTTATAAGTACAGACCCAGCCATCGGAAAAATCATCCATGCCCTCTGCCCTGCCCTGCTCCTCTATCACCGGAATCCGCCTGACTCCGAAAAAGCAAAACAAAATGGCACTTGCTCCCAATATCAGCAACAATATCATATGAAATTGCCGGTCCTCTAATCGAAACATATCTATCTCCTCTTGGTATTATATCAATTGGATAATTGCGAAACTCTCTATTTTCAAAATCTAGTTATGTAATATATACAATACCATAAGCAGGGTGCTTTGGAGCCGTTAGTACTTAGGTGCCGTATTTTGGCACCTTATGTACCATTACGAGCGACAAGCAGCA
>URMF01000060.1 GCA_900548855.1 uncultured Eubacteriales bacterium | reverse complement strand
TCCGCACCATGCTCCATACCCGGCCTATGGAATATGCTGCCAAACGGCGTATTCAGGTTGCCAAAGAGCTTCTTACCGGCACATCAATGACCATTGAGCAGATTGCAGCAGAAACCGGATTCTGTACCGCAAGCTATTTCTGTAAAATGTTCAAGCGCTATGAAGGAATTACCGCCGTACAATTTAAACGTGATTTTATTTCAACGGTTTAGCCGCTGCCATATTCTATTGCAGCTTTACCAGATTGCAATAGGATATGACAGCAAAATCATATAAACAGAATACCTTATCCTTCCACTTCCATCACCTTAAACCGGCTGATCAAAAGATCCTCTTCCTCGTCAGGAGATGCGTCTGCAAATATTCCAAATATATTCTTTTCCGCCGGGAACTGTCTTCCGGTGAATGGCAGCAATTCAGGATCCAGATTTAACTGCAGCTTATTTTCTTCCAGCCAATCTTTATTATATTCAAACGAATATGCCTCTCCGCCCTTGATAATACCAACATTAAGTTTTCCAAGCAAAACAGGGGCATTGCCGGTAAAATGATCATAAACATATATGGTTTTCTCTTCTTTCGCCATTACCCCTTCCTCCTTGAAGCTCTTTTTCTCGTCATAAGATTCA
The DNA here is from genome assembly GCA_900548855.1 of uncultured Eubacteriales bacterium. Classification (GTDB taxonomy): domain Bacteria; phylum Bacillota; class Clostridia; order Lachnospirales; family Lachnospiraceae; genus CAG-590. The sequence continues at coordinate 16,922 of URMF01000060.1, read as the reverse complement.
GGTCCTGCATCTGCCTTCCCATCTCATCATCTTTGGCTACAAGAGCCAGATCCCTGTCCATATTTCCAAGTGCATGCAACACTGCAACATATATGCCAATGGCTACAGCAGGATTTCCAGACTCAACCTTCCATAATGACGCTCTGCTTATTCCGGCACGTTCTGCCACTAACTCTGCCGACAAATCACGTCGTAATCTGGCCAGCTTAATCTGCTCGCCCATTGTCTTTAATATATTTTCGGTTGCTGGTACTATATTATACGCTGCTTTTTTCATCGTCATACTTTCCTTCTTTTATGTAAATGATATCGGGCTCAAAAGCCCCCGACCTTGATACCTACGGATTACTTCGTGCTACGCACTCCCACAATCCTACCCAATATTCGCATATTGGGGGATTATCATTCCACTTCTATGCTCATATCGGGGCGGATCCTAAGGTCTTTCACCCACTTATGAGCAAGCTCATGTGGGCTTAGACCTTTTGGCTCTGGTATTATGTATATTATTATATACATTATCTCAATTTACGTCAATAATAGTAAGCAAACTAAAATTCTCTCTTAAAATAATCTCATAGAAATCATTTTAAGAGAGGATTTATGCTTTGCCATTGTTCTCCTTGCTATTTATTGTACTCTTATTTTATCTTAACACAGACTTTCTTTCTGGAAAAAGCAACTCCAAGCTTCAAAATATCACGAACTCCTTCTCCCTTCATTTCTGTATCATATCTCTTTTCTCTTTATATATTTTCCCGAAGTAACTCTTCCATCGGCCGGTTTCTTTGCATCCTCCGGAATTTGCCAGCATCTTCCCACCTTTATTGCTCCGCTGAGCTTTCCTGCCTTGCACAGAGCATAATGGTACGTTCCAATACTCCCACTCTGCCGCCAGTTGTTTACATGTCTTCATCTATATCGACCCCAACCAATATATGTATAGTCATATCTTCTTACATATTTTATACATATTCATCCGCAATATATCAATCACGTTTTGATATATTGCGGATGAATGTCATTCAAATACACTATTCAGTTATATGAACAAGCAGATTTACTGCAATTTTTATCTATCAAAACTGTATTCTGTAGATAACTGTTTTTGCTTAACTAAGTGACATTGGTTCTAGACAGTCACTAAACTTTTTAAACTTCTATTTTTCTAAGGTACTGTAAAGAATTTCTTACAGTCTGAACCACTTCCTCATTAGATGTTTCAAACGCCGGGCAATACTCTAAATACTGCGTTACATGTGCAGCGGGATGTTTCATGACTCTTCGCATCATCTCTGTTGTCACGATACCCGGATTATTAAATCCCCAATGACAATCTGCAATTCCATCACACTGTTGCAAATGGCATGCTTTTACATAAGGACCACATACATCCAGCCAATACTCCATATCACTGGGCTCTCCGTTAAAAGATGGACATAAAACATGTCCCCAATCCAAAACAAGTCCAATGGGAATATCTGTTTCTCCCTTTAATTGCTTCATTAATTCTAAAGAGTCAGAGGCTGTATTAGGTATTTCTGCTCTGACAGGTGTCGGTTCCAGGAGAATTTCCCTTAAACCTTTTTCCTTTCCATAACAACATAACTCTTTAATATAATCAATCATTTCCTCCCGTCTTTTCAAATAAGTACGTTCCTCTCTTAAATCCTCCTGACACATACAGCCGGCCGGCGTCCCAATGGATGGAATCTCCATAACAGAAGCCACATCTATGGCTCTTTTAAAAAAATCTAAACCAATATTTCTTTCCAACTCCGTTCCGGCAAGAAGATTTCCATATACATAAGCAGCTGTTCCGGAAAAAGATGTCACTATTTCAATATGACGCTTTCTAAATTCCTTTGCATAATTTACTGCAATAATGTTTCGTCGTTTTTCATCCCACCATGGATTGACCATATCCCAAGAAAACATTACCTTTTTTATATCGAGTGAATCCACAAAATCTGCTAATGTCTCAGGGTTTTTCCACCTTTTATTGCAAAAAGACAAGCATAATCCCAATTCCATTTAATATCTATCTCCCTTTTCTTTCGTTCAAAACCATTCCCGCAACACTTAATACTCACCCTATTCCAGGTTCGCATGTCTTGCTTTCATTGTTTCATTTGTTTCACCAAGCGACTTCATTAATTCCATAACTATGATATCTAATAATAGAAGCACACTTTGTTCAAATAAGCTTCCCATAGGCTGTACAGAGAAACTTTCCGAATCTGTCGAGAATTTTGCTACTGCCGCTGGTATTGTCACAACAAGATTACTGTTCTGAGCAATTTCACCTTTTGTATCTACCGTTAACAATACCACCTCTGCTCCAGCCTTTATTGCTTTACTTTCATACTGTACCAGGGTTTTTGTATTTCCGGAACCTGACAGAATTAACAGTAAATCCCCGGGCTGGATAGCCGTTACTGTTGTTTCACCAACCAACATTGCCTGCAACCCTAATTGTGCCAGACGCATGGCAAAGCACCCCGCAATCAATCCTGAACGTCCCATTCCTGCAATATACACCCTTTTTGCCTGTAGTAACTTTTGTTTCAACTGAACCCGTTCTTCCTTCTCTACAGAATAAAGTGCTCTTTTTAGCTCTTCCAGAATCCATTCATAGGAATCCATACTTATCTCCTCACTTTTTCTTTCATGTCATGTAAATGATACATCACTCTGTTACTTCCAAGACCAAAATAATCATGTAATTTTCGATATTCCTCATATAAACAATTATAAATCTGCACATGCTGTGGAATAGGGTAATATACTTTTTCAATAGGTGCTTTCATATTAGTAACTGCCTCAAAAATAGTATTATAACCACCGCCGTCTTTTCCTGCTGCCACAGTTCCAAACATGGCACTGCCCAGTGCCGGCCCCTGCGATACCTTTGACACAGATATAGGTATATTCAATACATCCGCATATATCTGCATCATCAATGGATTTTTCTTGCAAATTCCGCCAGAAGCTAAGACTTCATTTATTCTCACACCATATTTTACAAACTGTTCTACATTCACTCTGGTACCAAAGGCAATACTTTCCATTAAAGCTCTATAAATATCTTCTGATCTTGTAGACAATGTCATCCCCAATATGCATCCACTCAGGTACATATCATCCAATATGCAGTTATTTCCATTCCACCAGTCTAAAGCAATAAGCCCGCTTTCCCCCGGCTCCATCTTTTCTGCTTTCTCTGTCAATATCTGATGCCGAGATACCTTACGCTGCCTGGACTCTCTTACGTACTCTTCACTACAGCAATGATTGACAAACCATGCCAGTATATCACCACCAGCTGATTGTGCTCCTTCATGGGCAAAGAATCCGGGCAAAATACCATCCTTTGCTTTTCCACACAGCCCTGGAATATTTCTTCCTTCCTGCTCAACTAAAATCTCACATACGGATGTACCTACAATCAACAGCATTTTCCCAGGCTGATCAATCCCTACGGCAGGCAAACTTGCATAAGCATCTACCATACCTGTACTGACCGGAGTTCCCTCAGACAGCCCTGTCATCTCTGCCATCTTAGCAGTTAATCCTCCCGCTTTTGCAGCAACAGGCAAAAAATTTTTTCCCAACTTATCAATCACTTTTTCTTCAAACCCGGCTTCTACTTTACGGAAAAAATCTTTGGTCGGAAAACCCGTCTGCTGATCCCATATCGTTTTAAACTCCATGGTGCTGTAACTGTGACTTTCTATGCCTGTAAGCATCCAGACAATCCAGTCTGCAGCCTCTATCCAGACACTCATGCGATCATAAATCTCTCTGTTTTCCTGATATATCTGCAATAATTTTGGAATACCCCATTCCGATGAAATTTTTCCCCCAAAATTATCAAGCCATGGCTGATTTGTTTTTTTTGCAATCAGATTAATCCTATCCGCTGCCTTTTGTGAAGCATGATGTTTCCAAAGAATCGCATAAGCAAAAGGATTGTTTTTATATTCTGGCAGAAAACACAATGGTGTCCCATTTTCTAAAACAGACAGCATGGTAGAAGATGTAAAATCTGTTCCGATTCCAACTATCTGCGATCTTTCCACCCCTGTATTTTTTAAAAGCTCTGGAATAACCTTTTTCAATGCATCCAGGTAATCCTCAGGGTGTTGTAATGAAAATCCCTCTGGTAAAAGTGTTCCATCTGGCATACTTTCCTCAATCACCCCATGCGGATAGATAAATTCGCTTTCTGACAATATCTTTCCATTCTTAACATTTACTAATACAGCTCTTGCCGAGAGCGTTCCAAAATCTATTCCAATACTATATTTTTCCATAGTCTACCCCATCTTATAAGTAGAATTTATTCTCCGATTATCTGAATTTGGACCATTCTCTCCCTTTCTCTGACCTGGTCCCAGTCAATCATATACACATGACCAAATTCTCCCAAATCTGGTCTTCCGTTTTCAATCACAATGCTTTCTGACCTACCAAAAATGCAGGATCTCAAGTGCGCATCCGTATTTAAACATGTCCATTCGCCAACTTCACCTACCTCATTCATTGCAAAGTCAATATGCTTAGGTCCTGGATGCATATATTGACCCTCTGACCGGCAGGTAGGAATCAATTTCTCCATTACATTGCAGATATCCTGCTGCAAATATTCCAAACCATAATAATTTTTATCATGGGAAAGTTCCTGAATCATAATAGAGCAAGTTGTATGGTGCGAATAGACAACACATATACCTGATTTAGCTCCTGAATTTTGAATTGCTTTCCTAATTTTATCAGAAATATCAAAAAAAGTAGGATGGCAAACCTCTGAATTTACTTTTATTTTTTCGTTATAACAAATCATTTCTTATCCTCCATTTCGTACTGTTGTAATAAACTTCTCCGGGCAATCATTATGAAAAAGAGCTGTTCCGACAATAATTCCATCTGCACCATATTCACGGCATCTTATAGCATTTTTTAAGTTAATTCCGCCATCTACACATATTTCCGGTTTCTTTTCCCATGAATATGTAATCTGACGAAAACGCATTATTTTTTCAAGTACATTTTCACAAAACACGGAACCGGCCTGTCCTGGTTCAACACTCATAAATGTAACTATGTCACACATCTGAAAGAGTGATTCTTTTCCTTCCACCGGTGTATTTGGCCCAATAGCTACTCCGACTTTTTTTACGTAATAACGTGCCTGCTCTATGAGGCTTTTTATATTTTCTGCTGTTTCATACTGCATAACAAGTCGATCCATTCCACATTTTGAAAAACATGAAATTCCTTTTTCATAGTTACATAGCATCATGTGACAATCTAAAGGAAGCCGTGTGTATGAGCGGATAGCTTCTATCATGCGGGGAGAAAATCCTATATCTGACACAGCATCCAATTCCATAATATCCAGATGCAGGGCATCAACACCCCATTTCTCAACTCTTTTTACTTCTTCCTGAATGTATCCATGATTTGCAGCAAGCATAGATGGCATTATTTTTATCATATTAGCTACTTCCATTCATGTATCATTGTGTATATCTGTTCCTGGCAGTTCTGAAGCATTACTTCAATTTCACATTTATTCTGTAAAACTGCCTGAAGACCATCTGCGATAATATTTTCTATGGTATAATTGTTAATATACGTACCTTTCACATTTCTGAGACTTTCTCTTTGATGCTCCATTTTTACATAATCATCCAGTGACTCGTTCCATGGATAAATAGTCTTAATCTGCTCATTCATGCAGACAGACTGCTTCGGCATGAAACCTCCCAAAATACTACATTGCATTGCACGTTCTTCTGTTGTAATCCATTTAATAAACGAAAATGCTTTTTCCGGATTTTTGCATCTGCTGTTGATTGTCAGGAGCCATGCTCCAATGAGTGAATATTTACCCGGAAGCACGGACACACCTATGTTATCTCCCACACACCGAAATCCGGAATCCAAAATACTTTTAAAATGTCCACTATAAGTATTAATCATTGCAATATTGCCTTTGGCAAACTCTGCAATCTGTTCATTTTCCATTAAATCCCATATATCCGGATATGAATAGGCATATGTGTCCTTTAGATTTGATACCGCACGTATATTTTGGACAGAATTCATAACAACTTTTGTTTTATTCATAATTTCTGCATGAAAGCTCCATTGTCTTGGAAAAAACTCTTGTATAATTCCATTTGGTTTCTTCCCTTGCAGGCAGGTTCCATATTCCGTTGGTGAATGTTCAAAATACTGCCTGGTAAAAAAACGTGCCAGTAAATTATACTCTGTCCAGGTTGCAGGCAGATTCATTTCCAAACCATTTATTTTATAAAAAGCTCTTTGCAAGGCCGGACTTGAAAACAAATCTTTTCTATATAATAGCAATTGTGTCATGCTTACAATAGGAATACCCATAATATCTCTATTTCTTCCCTGTATTTTATTCCATATATCCGGGACAAAACTATGTACATATTCCAAGTCCTGTGTCAAAAAAACATTTAGGGGAAGTACACACTTAATCTGTCTAAAATATTCAATCCAGGGAGAATCCATCATATATATATCATAATAGGAAGAACCTTCTTCGTGTTGCTTCATAATCTCATCATACAATTCCTGCTGATAATTAAATACTTTGGTTTCTATTGTAATTCCCGTTTCACGGGTAAACCCCGGAATTAATTTAAGGATAGCTGAAGACATTGCATTAGCCGTAAGTAACAAGCGTAACTCGCCACCTGATATTGCCCCTTTTTCTATTAATGGTTTTCTTTTAGGCAATTCTGTTGGAATTACCATCTGCAAATTTTCATTGGCGGTTGGTTTCCTGATAAATTCCAACATTAATTGTGCACATTTTCGTCCGCCATAAATTGCTCTCCTGGGAATAGGATGAATCATTGGATTCATCTGACAGCTATTCCATCTATCTCCTGTTGGTACATAAATCTGTACATTCTCTACACCCTTGACGGAAAACATCTCTAACACACTATCCAAAATCCGTTCGCTTGTTAAAACTAAATATTTTGGAAAAACGGATATCCCATCAAAAACTTCCATAATGTCCACAAAAGACTGTATTTCACTAAACGAAACCTCACATTGCTTTAACTCTTCTTCCGTATAATTATGCTGTAACAAAGCATTCTGTGCACCTACAACAAAATCCCGTTCTGAGCTGAAGGATACTTCTCCAGTAATCAGATAAATATCTGATATATCACAGCCTCCATCCAGTAAACTATTAAATATTCCCCGGGATAAGCTGCGGTTATCAAAAACTACACTGGAAAAATTTAATTCATCCACGGTCCGTTCTATAAAGATAACTGGAATTCTTGCATCTACCGCTTTTTGGTAGTAGCATATATCTTTAAAGGAAGTTACTGCAAAAATGCCACAGACCCCCAGACTGATAAATTCATCAATAGCATGTTGCTCCCTATTTGGAATGTCACCGGTCGTTCTTGATATAATGTAAAATCCATATTCAGATAATTCTCTTTGAATTCCTTCTAAAATATCCTGATAAATTCCTAAAAAAGTAGGTACAATTACTCCAAGAAACTTTACTCCGTTGGATTTCAGATTTCTTGCAAGCATATTCGGCTTATAATCCAATTTCTCAATTGCCTCATACACTTTCTGATAAGTTTCCTCACTCACAGACGCCTTATTATTCATTATATTGGATACGGTCGCAATGGAAACACCTGCTTCTTTTGCAACATCCTTAATTGTCGGCATAATCCTATCCCATTCCCTCCTGCGTGCTATTTACCTGTCATGCTTTTTTCCATTTAAACTTTTTAAAACTTCCGGAATGAACACTGATAATCATAACCATAAGTAAAGTCAACCCCCATGCCAATTGCTTCAAATATGGATTTATGGAAGGGAACATATTTAAGCCTGACGAAAAGCACTGAAGAATTAACGTTGCCAGTACAACGCCTCGTACCGTTCCAAAACCTCCAGCCGGCAAAACACCTCCGAGAACAACTATCAGAATAGACTGCATGGTGTATGAACTTCCAAAATCAGGTCGTGCTGAATTCATTCTTGCCAGCATGATAAGTCCCGAAAAGGAAGCAAGGATTCCTCCCATAATATGAGCCTTAGTTATAATTACACGATTATCCTGCCCCGCAAACTCAGACGCTTTGTTACTGGTTCCCATCATTCTTAGTCGAAGACCATATGTACTTTTACTCATAAGAAAAGAACATACAAGTACAGCTATGATATATATGCATAACGGTGTTGGAATAAAACCCAGTATTTTTCCAGAGCCTATCCTGACATATATCTCTGGTACTCCCGTGATAGCTTTACCCTTTGTAATAATCATTCCAAGACCTGCAAATACCTGCATTGTTCCCAATGTTGCAAGCATAGCCGGTACTTTTAAAACGGAAATCAAATACCCATTCAGGACACCACACAAGGTCCCTATAATCATGCAGACAGGTACACATAATACTATTATTCCTGCAATTGCCGGCTCCGACATACCGGTTTCTGCACAGGTAATCAGGATTTTGGCACACACAATCGCCGAAAGATTGGCTACACCAACTAAGGACAAATCAATTCCACCCGCGATCATAGCAAACATTACTCCCAATGCAATCAATCCATACTCTGGAAACTGATATGTCATAGCCTGAAGATTATTGATTGTTAAGAACATAGACGGTCTTAATATACACATGGTCAGAAACAAGACTATGAGCAATATGACCTGTTTACGCACGCTGTCACCCATTGAATTCATCCGGGTTTTTACTTTTATTTTTTTCAAAAAATTATTAACCATCATAAACGCTAACCCTCTATCTGCTCTTCTTTTACAGCTGTTCCTTTCTTTCTCGTTTTGCTAACCTGGAGTGCTGCTACTCCAGTTCCCAGAACAATCAACATTCCCAGGAAGAACTTCTGCCAGTAATTTGGAATACCCATTAACTGTAAGCTATTGTTTACAATTACAAATAATGAGGTTCCAAGTAGCACCCCCGTAATACTTCCGGCTCCTCCAGTAGCTTTTGTTCCTCCAAGAATAACTGCTGCTATAACTGTCATGTCCATGCCAGAAAATGTATTAGGATGGCATGTATCCATTAAAACTACTCTTGTCATGGCTGTAAGTCCGGCAATAAAACCTGCGAATCCATAAATGAAAAGATAAACCCGGTTTACTTTGATACCAATTCTTTCTGCAGAACTGACATCTCCTCCAATTGCAAAAATACTTCTTCCCATTGTCGTTTTTTGCATAATGAACCATACCAGAACAACCAGTCCTGCAAACAATAAAAATACAATAGGAAGACTTCCTGCCATGCCCGCTTTCTGGCTATATGTTTTAATCAGCATTACTTTTGCAAACTTCTGAATTGGTTCTGGCATGGTAGGAATCTCATGCGCATTCAGAATTCCGAATAAAATGCCTGTACATATCGAACAGGTTCCCAAAGTCACAATCAATACCGGAAATCTATATTTCATAATAATGAACCCATTTATCAATCCCAGAACCGTTCCAAACGCACAGGAAATCAAAAAGGCTACTATAACATTTCCCGTAAAATTGACGGCCTTCAATATAATAATTGTACTATACATACTAAGTGCCGCAACATACGGAAAAGATACATCACAGCCTCCTGATATCATTACAATATATTCTGCCAGTCCTAACATTCCTGGAACAATCATTGCACGTAAAATATCAAGAATATTATTTGACGTAAAAAACAGACCACTTCTCATTTCAATAAAAAATGCTAAAAGGAAAATCAGGCAAGCTATATAAAATTCATTTTTTTTATAAAATTTACTTTTTGTTTTCATTAATAAACGCCTCCGGATTTAAGAATTTGAACTCATTAATGCATACAGTTCCTCTTCTGAAGTTTCTACATTTTCCAGTTCCTTAATAATTTGTCCCTTATTCATAACAAATATCCTGTTGCAATTTGCATAAACCTCCGGAATATCATCAGAAATAATAATAATTCCCATGTTTTTTGAAGCAAGTTTTCTGAGAATATCATGAATATCATATTTAGCCGCAATATCTACACCCACTGTCGGACAGTTGAATATCATTATATCCGGATTGCATGAAAGCCATCTGGATATAACTACTTTTTGCTGATTTCCCCCAGAGAGAAATTTAGATGCTTTGTCAATATTATCCGTAGCAATGTCCAGCTGCTTTACATACTCTTCTGACACCTGTTCCATTTTTTTCTTTTCAAGCTTTCCAAATCGGCCACTGTATGCTTTCAGATTAGCAATTCCGACATTCCAGTTAATACTTTGTGGCAAAAACAGACCTTCTGACAAACGGTCTTCTGGAACATACCCAATCCGGTTTTTCATTGCCTCCAGAATTGATGTTATCTGTATAACTTTACCATTTTTTAATATTTTTCCATTATCTGCTGGCTTTACACCAAACAAGGACAAAGCAAGTTCTGTACGCCCAGAGCCAAGTAATCCTACAATTCCAAGTATTTCACCCGGATATAGAGAAAAATTCACATTTTTGTAAAAGCCTTCCATGGACAAATCTCTGACTTCCAACAACGGGTCTCCTGTCTTGCAGACATTCATTACAAATTGCTTCTCACTTAGCTGTCTGCCTGTCATATAAAAAATAAATTTTTCTCTTGTAATGGAAGCGGCATCTGTCGTAATAACCTTTTTCCCATTTCTGAGAATAGTAAATTCTTCTGCTATTTCAAAAACTTCTTCTAATTTGTGACTGACAAATAATGTTGAGACTCCCTTCTTTTGCATTTTATGTATCAAGGCAAATAAGTTTTTTACCTCCTTTTGTGTTAATGCAGTTGTAGGCTCATCAAAAATTAACAATTTTGCATCATTTAAAAGTGCACGGCAAATCGCCACCATCTGTTTTTCTGCCACACTTAAATTTTCTACTATTTCGGATAAATCAGCTTTTAACCCTATCTCTTGTGCAATCTTTGCAGCGTTTTGTCGTTTTTTCTTATTATGTGTAAGCTTTTGCTTTTCCGCTACTGTCTGTCCAAAAATTATATTTTCAGCTACAGTCAGATTTGGAAAAACCGAAAAATCCTGATATATTATCTGAACACCCTGCCGAACAGATTCGGCAGGGTTCAGTTTATGATACAGGTTTCCATTCAGCATAATCTCTCCGCTATCCGGCTGATACACACCTGATATTACTTTGATTAGTGTTGACTTTCCGCTTCCGTTTTCTCCCATAAGACAGTGTATCTGCCCTTCTTTCACACACAGATCCACATTATCCAGTGCATGGACACCTCCAAAAGCTTTGCTGATTCCTTTTAGACAAAGTATATTTTTACTCACCTGTTCACATCTCCGTTTCCAAGTTTCTCAAAATTCCATAACTAGAAATTATATTCTTCCATATTATCTTTGGTTACACATACCCAGCCAGAACCCATTAAAATCTTTCCTGTTTCATCCAGAGTCATGCTGTTATATCCATCGATACCAAGGTCCACTCCGTCTTTGATTTCTTCACCATTTAATATTTTTACAGCCAAATCACACATTGCATATACGGAAATGGCCGGATCCCAAAGTGTAAAATTCGTCATTGTGCCATCTTCAATATATTTTCTTGAAGAAGATGTCGTAGATGTTCCTGTTGTAAATACCTGACCAACTAATCCCAACTCTTCAATAGCCTTTGCAGAACCCGGAGCATCAAAAGAACTTGAACCCAAAATACCCTTTAAATCCGGATATTTTTTCAACAATTCCTTTGCTCTCTCATAAGCACCTTCCTGGCTATCTTGTGATTCCACTCTTTCCTCTTCGACCAGCTCCATATCCGGATAAGCCTCCTTCTGATGTTCAATAGCAGCATCAATCCATGCATTATGGGACGATGTTGTAAGGAAAGACACCATACAAACATATTTTCCTTTGTATCCCATCTGCTCAGCCAGTAAATCCATCATATAAGCACCATAGTCTTTTTCTGTAAAAGCTTCTACATCATAATCAATATTAGTCAGCGTGGAGCCTTCATGTGCAATAACTATAATTCCATTTTCACGTGCTTTCTTTAACACTGGTTCTAAAGCCTCAGGAGCAATGGGAATAATACATAATGCATCAATCATCCTCAACAACCTGAACCTGCTCTGCCGCATCCACAGATGTAGGGGCTTTCTGAAACACTTCGTACCCTGTGTCTTTGGAAAACATCTCTGCTCCTTCTGCTGAACGAATATACCATGGCGAGGACGATTCTCCTGCAACTACACCAATTTTATATGTATTCTTTCCTGTTGCAGAATCATCCTCTTCATTTTGAGATAATGTTGGTGGATCAGAAACTGTTTTTTCTGATCCACACGCTGTTAATCCTACCACCAGCATTGATAATGCAATAGTTATTGAAACCATTTTTTGTAACCCTTTTTTCATGTGTTATCCTCCAATTTTTATCAGTTTCATATTCTCCTACAAGCCTGCCGACAGCTTCATAAACACATCATGCTCAAACATTTTTGTGTTTAATGTAACATTATCATACCCCTTTTTGTATTTCAATTCGTCTGAGTGAACTATTCCATGAAACGTTTTACTAAATCAATAAAGTAAGTCAACAACCACCAGTTGTACTGGTGGTTTGGTATTAGCCCTCAAAAGGGCATTTTTACTGCTCGCCCAAAAGAGCGGTATCGCAAGCACTTTTACCGGCCTGCTATAAAGCGGTACTTCTTGCATCTTCTTGCCTTGATGTTCCTCTTCCTGCTCTTTTATATACTTTTGTACTGCTTCATCTGTGATATTAGGTCAAATCAAAGTACGAAGCTGAAAAGGAAAAAAGGCAAGATCCAAGTAATATCAAGGAATTCTGCCACTATACCTTTCTTTAAGTCGAAAATGGAATTATGCATATTCATCCGCAATATATCAATCACGTTTTCATATATTGTGGATGAATATCATTCAAATACACTATTTAGTTATATGAATCTTTTTGACACACACTATATACATATCACTCTTTAGAATACATCTATTATTGTCTTGTCTGCAGAACAATAATTGCATTTAATTGTTTTGTATAGCCAATTGATTATTCCCTGTTAAATGTAACTTTCAATCACCTTTGACTTATTTCATTCATATATAATTCTGCAATATATGATGGGCCATTGCACCAGAGTCTTGTTTCCTTATCATATAAAGCCTTGCCCGTCTTAGAACATAAGAAATCACCTAATACTTCTTTACTGTCCTTTCCTGTCTCTTCAGCAATCTCTTCAACTGCCATAGTAATGAGAAGATCAATTGTAAAATCCATTTTTTCCTTTGAAATTGTTACTCCAGACACTTCTTCTCGCCCTCCACAAATTTCAAACATTTGATTGCATCTTTCGTTTTGAAACAATAGCTTCCATGCTAAAGAATCAATCCATCTGATAAATCATGCATTTATTTTAATCCCCTTTCCTTCCAAAAACTCTGTGATATCATCAAGGACAACCTCATCACCTTCACAATGGAAAATCCCATAACTTTTTTCTATATACCCAAAAACGTCAACTTTTTTAAATAATTCAACTATCTTTTCTACTGACAGATGCCATTCTTCGGATGCCAGTCTAACTAATCTTGTTTGCATAAAAATAATCTCTGCTTTTTCGTCCATTATGAAATTCTCCTTTGGTTGCCCTGCTACTCTTGTCGATGTAGCGTTACTTTTGGACAAAAAGAAAGACCGCCATCAGATTTCTCTAATAAACGATCAGTTTTTTCTAAAACTTCATAAGCTCCGCCAAATCCACTAACAGAATACTGTCATCAGCCCTCGCTTCATTCAAAACAACTTCTGTGAATCCGGATTTTGAAAAAAGCACATAGTAAGAATTCTTTCTGTTCATACTGAACACATCCGCTTTTGCTTTCAAATCCTTTAATACAGAAATATCCAGCTTCTCATTGCGCCATTTACATTCTCCAAAAAGATAATCTTTTCCATCATTTGCAATTAAATCAATTTCCTCCTGACCATGCGTTGCAGCATTGGTTCCCCACCATCTTCCGATAGAGGTATATAATATCGGCAGTTCGCCTTTCGCATTCTTCGCATTCAAATAATCCATGCAGACTTTTTCAAAAACCAGACCCATGTAACTGTAGTAATCCGGCTTAATTCGTCTTTCCCATACTGCCTGCTGTGCTCCGGTTTCAATCAATGTTCTGTTGGCAAATACATATCGGTACCAGAATCGAAACATAAAGTCTGAGATGCCATAAATCGTTTTCGGGATGATTCCTTTTCTCCAAATGGTGTCTCTTTATGCAGGATTCCAAGCTCACACAAGGTTTTAATATATTTCAGGCACTTGGCTGAGTCCTCACCGATTTTTGTAGAAATCTCATTTGCCTTGGTATATCCGCTTGCAATCGCTTCGATTATCGCACTGTATACGCCCGACTCCTGTACTTCCTGACTCAGCAACAGCAAAGCCTCTTCATAAAGATAAGAAGTTACTTTCAGATAAGTTCTCTTAATATTTCCCTCGAAGCTTTCCTTCTCATTTATCTGTTGCAAATACAATGGTGTTCCACCATTTGCACCATACAGCATAAGTTTTTCTTCATCAGAAAAACCAGTCATAAACTTAGCACTTCAGAATTTCTCCAATATCTTCATTCATGCAGACAGACTTTTTCCTTATTTCTTCCGGTGCATATGCTTCACTCTGGTTGAGACACACATAAAATGCATGGCAAGGCTCACTACATTGAAACAGACCATAATCGCCCTGTGTATAAAAGATTCTGTTTTTATCAAAGCCGGCCTTCTGGAAACAATGATCCACATTTGTTGTCAGTACAAAATAATCTTTTTCTTTTACCAACTCATACAGGTTCTGATATACCGGTTTTGGTGCATCCATATATCGATTAATATAGATATATCTGCACCAGTATCCCCAGTGTTTTTCCAATGTTTTATATGGATAGAAGCCACCTGAATACATATCCGAAAATCCATACTTTTCCTTAAAATCTGAAAAATATTTTTTAAATCTTTCTCCGGTATATACAAATCCTGCAGATGTGGAAAGTCCTGCACCTGCCCCTATGATAACAGCATCTGCCTGACTGATTTTTTCTTTTATCTGTAATATCTTATCCGAGTAACTGTTTGTAGAGCCGTTCATCTTCCTCTTTAAAAACATTAAATATCACCTTTATCTTTGATTTTGTCTTTTCCTTATATTGCTTTACTGTCTGTACTGCCAGCTCTGCAGCTCTTTTATTCGGGAACATAAATACACCGGTTGAGATACAACAAAAAGCAATACTCTTTACTCCATTCTCATCCGCTATCCTAAGACACGATTCATAGCAGGATATCAGCAACTGCTCATGTTTCTTTGTCAGTTTTCCCTGTACAATCGGACCAACTGTATGAATTACATGATCGCAGGGCAGATTAAACGCCGGGGTGATCTTTGCCTGACCTGTCGGTTCTTCGTGTCCCTGTTTCATCATCATATTATTGCAATAGTTTCGAAGCTGAATTCCTGCATAGGTATGAATGCAATTATCTATACAATTATGGCAGGGCTGATAGCAGCCTGTCATACCGCTGTTGGCCGCATTTACGATTGCTCCCACTCTAAGTCTTGTAATATCGCCCTTCCAGATAAAAAGATCAGGCTGTACCTCCTCCATATCTGCAAGAGTGACAATCCCTTTTTTCTCATTTTCTTCCGAAAGGTACGCATCCTGAATCTTCAAAAATGCATGCTCCATTTTCCCCGGCATTCTTATATTCATAAGCGATCGGAGCAGCATTTTCTGCTCGCCTTCATCTGATGGAATCTGCATGTTCTCATACTCCGGTCGCTCTTTCAGTAAACCTTCAATCAAATATCTTCTTCTGTCATTCTGATTCATTTCCTGATCACCGCTTTCACCGGACATTTTTCATAACAGTTTCCACAGTGCAGACAGTGCTCCTGCCGGATGACAAAAGGTGTTCCCTTCTCAATACATTTCTGTGGACAATGTTTCATACATGTCCGCAGCCAATACAGGATTCCGTTATGTAATATCCCTTTTCCTTTATATTAACATTCCCCAGAATATATGTCTCCCGGAAAATCGGATTCACGCCAAGATTAAAATACTCCACTTCCGCCTGATCAATGCAGAAAATAATACCGATTTCTCTTGTATCCCCTGGATATACATTTGCAAGATATGGCCGTTCTTCAAAAATGATATCCATCCATTTTTTCTGTTCATTCTCTGCTACTGCGTAAGCCTTTCCTGACAAACGAATCATTTCTCAAGCGACAAAAGTACGCACTTTTTTATTACATAGGCATAAAAAGGTGACCCTGGTTACCTTTTTGTAACCTGTTGCTTCTTTTTTATTGTTAGATTTAAATTAAATATAACAGTAAAAAAGGATGTTATATAAGGGAGGCGATCATATGTTAACAAAAGAAGAATTACCGGAATGTCCGGTTGCAACCACAGTTTCGCTCATCGGCAGTAAATGGAAATTGCTGATTATCCGAAATCTGCTGGAACGCCCTTGGCGATTCAACGAATTAAAGAAAAATCTTGAAGGGATCAGTCAGAAAGTTCTCACCGATAGTTTGCGCTCCATGGAAGATGATGGTCTCATTATTCGCACAGTTTACCCGGAGGTTCCACCAAAAGTTGAATACAGTCTCAGCGAATTGGGACTTACTCTGAAACCTATTCTCGACTCAATGGTCGAATGGGGTAACGCCTATAAAAAAATGTAGGAAGATTTTTTAACGGATTGAATATGAAAGACCTATCGTGGATAATAGGGTATTCAAAGTTGTTGAGGGGCTGGTTTCGTGAGGGTACAACTTGAGGGGTTG
>URMF01000059.1 GCA_900548855.1 uncultured Eubacteriales bacterium | reverse complement strand
CGGTTGGCTGTGAAAAACTGCCATATGCATTTCTCTTAGCAGCCTGCTCAATACCGGTTGCAATAATAGTAATGCTGACCTCATCTCCGAGAGTCTCATTGTCAACTGTACCAAATATAATATTCACATCTTCACCTGCAGCCTCTGTTAAATAGTTAACTGCATCGTAAGCTTCAATCATTCCAATATTGCCGGCAAAATTAATAATTATATCCGTTGCACCGGAAACAGTTGTCTCAAGTAACGGAGACTCCATAGCCTGCTTAATTGCCTCAACAGCCTTATCCTCTCCGCTTCCGCGTCCGATACCAATATGTGCAATACCCTTGTCCCGCATAACAGACTGGATATCCGCAAAGTCAAGATTGATAATACCAGGACTCTGAATCAAATCAGTAACACCCTGAACACCCTGCTGTAATACTTCATCTGCTTTCTTAAGGGCATCCGGAATGGTTGTCCGCTTATCACAAATCTGTAACAGCTTATCATTCGGAACAACAATCAAAGTATCTACATTGCCCTTCAATCTATCAATACCGGCAAGTGCATTGTTCATACGAGGCTTACCCTCAAATGAAAATGGCTTTGTCACAACGCCTACCGTCAAAATTCCAAGATTCTTAGCAATCTCAGCAACTACCGGAGCTGCACCGGTTCCGGTGCCTCCACCCATACCACAGGTAACAAATACCATATCGGCATCCTTTACCAGCTCTGTAATCTCTTCTCTGTTCTCTTCAATTGCACCTGCACCAACCTCAGGCTTTGCACCTGCGCCAAGCCCCTTTGTCAGCTTTTCACCAATCTGAATCTTCGTAGGTGCCTTAGATGTCGCCAACACCTGTTTATCTGTATTAATGGCAATCAGGTCAACACCATTGATGTTCTCATCCACCATTCTATTAACTGCATTGTTACCAGCTCCACCTACGCCAATCACCAGGATTTTAGCAGGTCCCTTTTCTTCGAACGTTTTTATTTCAAGCAAGGTTATATCCTCCTTATATAAATTTTTCTTCTCTATTAGTAAACATATACATATATAATACTGTTTTTTAGTAAAATAATCAACCCTCTATTTTATGAATATTCTTAAAATTTACATATTTTTTTAATTTTTTTGCTTTTCATCTGCTTTATCCGGCTTAAAGGATGTCTTTCCAGAAGCTGCATCAAAATCTTTCATGTCCAGCGTCCCTTTTTTGCCCTTTAACTTTTCCAAAATCTGACCCAGGTCAATCAGCTGCTCCTCTAAATTGCTTCCGTCTCCCAGCTCAATTTTGATATCCTCATATCCAAGAATAATCTCTCCCTCTGATGTAAATTTTATGGATTCAATCTGCAGCTCATATTTCTGAATCAGCTGGGTCAGCTTTAAAATAGTCTTAAACCGTTTCTTATCCTCTATCGGAAGCTTCTCATGAAGCTCTATACTGTTAAAGGACATTCCTGTAATACAGGGCGTATCCTCTATCTTAGTCTGGGATATCTCTAATACATACCCATCCTGGTCAAAATAGACGTATTGATTCATGTATTCGATGCAGCCTGCCATGGCTTTTTCATATACCGTCAATGTAATTTTATGGGCATTTACATAATCAATATCCAGCTTCGCTATAAAAGGAATATTTTCAATGGGATGTATCTTATTTTTCAGCATCAAAAGGATTGTATTATCAATATATCCATCTGATAATACAAAATCCTTAATCTGCTCCTTGGAATAGTGTTTGTTTCCTGTCACTTCTATCTCATTAATATTAAAACACGTGAAAAGTATCACCAATAAAATAATAGCAGTGCACAGTACCCCTCCTGCAATGACACCCTTCCTCTTCTTTTTGAATTGTATAACATTATCCTGTCTATTACTCATATTTTATCCTTTATACATATGCAATTTCCACTCCCAGACATTGCAAATCCCTTACAATATCTTCATAGCCCCGTTGAATGTAAGAAATATCCGTTACCGTTGTATAGCCTTTACTGATAAGTCCGGCTGCTACCAGAGCCGCCCCCTGCCTTAAATCCGTGGCTTTTACTGTATGCCCCTGCAATGCTGTATTTCCCTGTAATGCCGCAGTCTGCCCCTTAACCTGCACATCGGCGCCCAGCTTTTCTAATTCTTTTACGATTCCGAAACGGTTTTCAAATACCGTTTCCGTTATGGTACTGTTCCGGTCCGACTTTAATAATACAGCAAGAAGCACAGGTTGTAAATCGGTTGGAAATTCCGGGTATATACCGGTTTTAAAATCTCCCCCCTCCACCTTTCCAAAGGACTGTACACTTAAACAGTCTTCAAAGCGCACCACATTAACGCCAAGCCTGGAAACGGTTTTAATAATATTTTTCATGTAATGAATATCATCAATTCCAGAAAGCCTGATATCACTTGGCACCGCTGCTGCCATCAGCAGATATGTTCCGGCAACAATGCGGTCATATACATTACAGTAATCACAGGCTGTCAACTCCTTTGTTCCCTTGATAATCAATACATCCGTTCCAACCCCCTCAATCAGGGCACCCATGGATAAGAGATAGCTGCAAAGCTCTATAATCTCCGGTTCCTTTGCTACACCACGCAAAATGGTTCTGCCTTTAGCACCCACAGCTGCCATAATCAAATTCTCTGTAGCACCCACGCTTGGGAACCGCAGATGGTATTCACATCCCTGTAAATAAAAGGTATCACAGGTCAAAACATCTTTATGCAGCTTGACATCCACATTCATTTTCATAAAGCCTTCCAAATGAATATCAACCGGACGCATACCGATGGCACAACCGCCGGGCATTCCAAGCTCTGCTCTTTTCCATCTTGCAAGAATGGGGCCCAGTAATAAAATAGAGGACCTGAGCTTTCCGGTCAGAGAATACGGCAGAGGCTCATAAGATGCATTGGTCGTATCAATGGTAAGTACATGCCCTGTAAGTTCTGTCTTTACATGAAGACATTCAAGAAGCTGGCACATAACCAACACATCCTCAATCACAGGACAATTGTGTATCACTGACACACCGGAACTTAATAAGGTTGCCGCCATAATTGGCAAAACCGTATTTTTCGACCCCTGGATTTCTATACTCCCTTTTAGTTTGTCGACTTCTTTTACACTGATTGCTTTCAAGGAATCCACATCCAATCCCTGCCATATATACCATAATATGCAGGTAAAACAATTGTGTGACAAATATATTCTGTTTCCATTTTTTCTCTCTATTATTCTATCAGTATTCCTTTGGCATTTTAATCTGCCTTGCAACCGAGAGTACCAAGCCCATCTCAATCAACAGACCAAACAGCGCCGTTCCTCCATAGCTGATAAACGGAAGGGGAACTCCCGTCGGTGGAAAAGTATTAGTTACTACCGCTATATTAATGATAACCTGTACTGCAACATGGGTTATAACTCCCACTACAATTAATGCACCATACAAATCCGGAGCACTCATAGCAATCATAACGCATCTCCAAATCAAGAGAACAAAAAGTAATACCACACAGATTGCACCAAATAATCCAAGCTCCTCACAGATAACAGAGAAAATCATATCATTGTGGGACTCCGGGATAAAGCCAAGCTTCTGAATGCTCTGCCCCAATCCTTTTCCAAATATGCCACCGGAGCCGATAGCATACAATGCCTGTAAAGTCTGGTAGCCCTTTTCATATTTTTCCGGGTCAAGCCAGATTTTAATCCGGTCTAAACGATAGGAAGCTACCAGCAGGAAAATTCCCATCAGTGCAATGACCAGAATTCCCATTACAAGAAACTGTTTCACCTTCGGACTGGTAACAAATACAATCATCAGGGTAATGGCTGCACAGATAATTCCTGTACTTAGATTTTCCTTTGCAATTAAAGCTACAGCAATAATCGGAAGAAATACCACCTTTGCCATAATCTTAAAATCCCCAATTCTGGCAGCCTTTATAGTTGCCATATGTGCAGTAAATAATATAATTACAATCTTCGCCGCTTCAGAAGGCTGGAACTGAATAGGACCAATGGCAATCCACCGGACTGCACCATGGGAAGCGGTTCCCAATATCAGAACCAATGCCAGCAGCCCAATCACTGCATACATCATAAGCAGAGACCATTTTTTCCACCAATGGTAATCCAGTCTGGCAACAACAAGCATTGCCAGAATTCCTGCCAGAGCAAATATTCCCTGTCGTTTCAAATAATAGGTAGCTGTCCCGGTCTTTAACTCTGCGGTGTAGGAACTGGTACTATATACCATAACCAAACCAAACGCAACTAAAAATAGAACAATAAACAATAAAGAATAGTCAAAAAAACTGCTTTTAAAAAAGACAGAACTCCTTCTTTTCCTTATTCGTTTGTTAGAATTTTGCGGCCTTCCTTCTGCCATATGCTATGCTCCTAACTCATTTACAAATTCTTTAAACATATCTCCGCGTTGTTCATAATTATCAAACATTCCCCAGCTGGCACATGCAGGTGAAAGCAGTACCGCTTCACCAGGCTCGGCAGTCTCAGCACACAACGCAACTGCCTGCTTTAAGTCATCTGCAAAAGCAACCTCCGTAAAGCCATACTTTGCTGCTGTATCTGCAATAATATGTGCTGTCTGTCCCAGTAAAACCAGCTTCTTAACTTTGCCGTCAAAAGCTTTTATCCAGTCGTCAAAAGCAACTCCCTTGTCATAACCGCCGCCAATCAGCACAGTTTTTCTGTTCATCGCCTGGATTCCTTTAATGGCGGCATCCGGATTGGTTCCCTTTGAATCGTTATAATAAGCAACACCATTTACCTCTTTGACAAACTCAATGCGGTGTGCAACCCCTTTAAAGGTTTTCAGAACGGAAGTTATAATATCGAGTGGAATTCCCATATAATAAGCAACCCCTATCCCTGCCATATAATTCTCCAGATTATGTCCTCCAAGCAGAATCAAATCCCTTGTGTCAATAATCCTGATTTCTGCTCCGTTTTCCCTTATTACAATGGCATCCTCCTGCAGACAGATACCCTCTTCCAAATTATGTAACCGGCTAAAAAATACTACCTTTGCCTTTACCCGTTTATCCTCTGCCATAGCTCTTGTGAGTCCATCATCATAGTTTAATATAAGATAATCCCCCTTCGTCTGGTTCTTGCAGACATCCAGTTTCATCGAAGCATAATTTTCCATTGTATAATGCCGATTCAAATGGTCCGGCGTTACATTTAACACTGCACTGACATGAGGTCTGAAATCTACAATTGTCTCCAGTTGAAAGGAAGATACCTCTGCAACTGTATAGGAGTCCTCATCCATCTGAAGAGCTACCTCCGTATAGGGAATCCCAATATTGCCAACTGTAAAACTATTATCCGTATATGCGGCAAAAATCTCTCCCACAAGGGACGTGGTGGTGGTCTTCCCGTTCGTTCCTGTTATGGCAGCTAAATGTCCGGCACCTGCATGATAGGCAAGCTCTATTTCACTCCAGATAGGGATTCTGGCATCCCGGACTGCATTTGCCACATCAGAGTCCACTGGTACTCCCGGACTGATTACCATTAAATCAATTTGAGACAATATTTTTTCATTTACTTCTCCCAGCACTACCCTGATTCGCTCTGCATCTTCAAACAAAGACAACAGTTTTGTTATATCCAGGGAAACATTATCATCATAGAAGACAATTTCCGCTCCCTTTTCCAACAATAATTTACCTGCGTTGATTCCGCTTTTTCCTGTACCGGCGATCAGTACCTTCTTATGAAAATCCATAATATCCTCCATATGCTTCTTGCAATTATACGATTCTGTTAACTGAATATACTACAATGCCACCAGACCTACGAGACAGAGTATCGCTGTAATAATCGAAAAAATGGCAACCACCTTTGTCTCCGGCCATCCGGATAACTCAAAATGATGATGAATCGGAGCCATTTTAAAGACTCTTTTCCCGGTCTTTTTAAAATAAAGCACCTGAATCATAACAGAGAGTACCTCCACAAAATAGATGAAGCCCACAATTATAATATAAACCGGCATGCGGAGCATTACCGCTGTGGAGGCTATCAAGCCTCCCAGTGCCAGCGAGCCTGTATCTCCCATAAACACTTTCGCCGGATATACATTATACACCAGAAATCCTAACAGGGCTCCAACCGCAGCACAGGTAATTGGTTCCAGTCCGGATGCTGTTCCGATTGCCACCACGGTAAAAAAGGTAGATGTCAAAACAGTAATAGAGGACAACAGACCATCCAATCCATCCGTAAAATTCGTTCCGTTTACCGTTCCTATCACAACAAAAAACAAAAATGGATAAAACCAGAAACCTAAATCCAGTTCGTATCCGTGGGTAAAAGGAATTAAAACCCTTGTTCCGACCTTTGTATAATTTGCAAGATAATAAGCAAACACAGCTGTAATAACAAACTGTCCTGCCATCTTCTGCCATGCACGGAGCCCCATGGAACGCTTCATCACTACTTTAATATAGTCATCCAGAAAGCCCACCAGACCAAATCCCAATGTTACAAACAGCACTGGCAAAATAACCGGATTACTCTTCACATAAAACAGTGAGGTGATGACGATACTACATAAAATAATCAAACCGCCCATAGTTGGTGTTCCAGATTTCTTTAAATGAGATTCCGGTCCGTCATCCCGCACAAACTGTCCGAACTTTAATTTTTTTAAGAAAGGTATCATAACCGGACTTAAAACCACACTGATGCCAAATGCAATCAACACTGGTGCTAATACTGTAAAATCATATTTCATAATCTTTCCTACCCTTTTGTAATTCTTATTTATATGCCTTAACCCAATTTTAAAACACAAGACCTTGTATGTCACAGAAGACATATACCCTAGTAGTATAATTCTTTTTTTTTATTTTATCAACCATCATATGCATTATTCCTGCGTTTTCTACTCAACTGTATCTTCAAAATCTGTTGAAAACACAGTCTGCTCCTTTTCCTCAGCATAATCAGCTTCTATTCCCAGATAAGGCAGAATATTAGAAAACATTTCTGACATTACCGGTGCCGCTATTGTACCTCCATAATATATTCCCACCGGTTCATCAATCAGAATGATTCCAATAATCTGCGGATTATTTGCCGGTGCAAATCCAAGAAAGGAAGAAATATATTTTCCATTTCCCCTCGGAAGCTTTTCAGAGGTTGCTGTTTTCCCACCAACGCGGTAGCCTTCCACCTGTCCTTTGCTTCCGGAGCCTTCTGCCACAACTGCCTCTAAGAGCTCCTTCATGGTATCTGAGGTATCCTTCCGGATTACATTTTCCTTTGTTGCATAGGTGAATTTCTTTGTCTGGTTTCCCTCTTCATCCGTCGCATAAAGTCCAAAATGAGGTGTCACCAAAGTACCACCATTTACTGCCGCACTGGCAGCCCGCAATAGCTGCAGCGGTGTAATCTGAAAGGATTGCCCAAAGCTCATGGTTGCCAGCTCTACAGCCTTGACATTCTCCTGCTTATGCATAATGGAGGAAGCTTCTCCCGGCAAATCCACACCTGTTTTTTCAAACAGACCAAGTTTTTGATAATTTTTATACATATCGGCAACGCCAACTCTCGCTCCCACATCCATAAATACCGGATTACAGGAATTCATAATTCCCTCCTTGAAAGTCTCTGTACCATGTCCTCCCACCTTATGACAGCGGATTCTTCTGTCCTCCACAATCCGAAAACCAGGACAGTTAAATGTATCATCCAGCTTTACCACACCCTCTTCTAAGGCAGCCGTTGCTGTCACCAGCTTAAAGGTAGAACCAGGCTCATAGGTATCATTAATGCAGAAATTACGCCACATATTATTCAAGGCATCCTGCTTTTCCTGTTCCGTCATTTCTTCTTTTGCTGTGTCACCATTATCTCCTTCACCTTCTTTTATTGTGGTTTCTGTTTCGGCATCTTCTTTATCCAAAGTCTTACTATATAAATCTTCTACATTTACTAATGTATAAGGTTCATTCAAATTATATTCTGGTACATTTACCATCGCATAAATTTCTCCGTTTTGCGGATTCATCAATACAACGGATACCCGTTTTGCCTGCTTTGCCTTCAGTACCTTCGTTGCTGCCTGTTCTGCATATTTCTGTATATTGACATCAATGGAGGTATACAAATTATTGCCGGCAATCGGTTCGATTCTGCTCTCTGCCTCATTTTCAATCTCCTGTCCATTGGCATCCGTTAAAGTTAATATACTGCCCGGCGTGCCAGCCAGTATGCTTTCGTAAGCAACCTCCAGCCCCACAATTCCCTGGTTATCAGAACCGGTAAAGCCCAGCACCTTACTTGCCAGCGTATTATAAGGATAATAGCGTTTGTAATCCTCATCAATCATAACGCCATCCAAATGCAGTTCTCTTAACTGGTCTGCTATTTCTTTATCCACATTGCTCTTTATTTTTTCCCGGATTGTATTCGCCTGCACCTTTTTTCGGACACCGGCTTCATCCAGTTCCAGTATACTGCATAACGCATCCACCACCTTATCTTCATCTGTCACCTGGGAGTGAATTACTGAAATGGAACAAACAGGCTTGTTGCCGGCCAGTTCCACCCCATTTCTATCATAAATAATCCCTCTTTTTGCCTTAATGCTTCTCTCTCTGTCATGAAGCGCCTCCGCCTTTTCCAGGTAATATTCCGACTTCGCTATCATCAGATATCCCAATCTTCCTATTAACAAAAGAAGTGCCAATATTATCAGCAGTGCAACAACAAATATTTTCTTTCTCGTAAATGTTTTCGGCATAAATGGCACCTTAATATTCTTTTTATAAAGATATTATAGAAAACAAAAAGATATGCATACATAAAACCCAGGCATGGTTTACTTCTCCCAAAGCACCCCATGCCTTTACAATCCTATAGAACCAGCCACCAGCGGTTCCAATCCATATATCATTTTATTGTGTATCTTCCGGTACGGGCTCCTGTGTACTAACCTCTTCCGTTGTTCCCGGCTCCCCAGTCTCTCCACCATCACCTTCTTCATTATCAGCTTCCGATGTTTCCTCCTCCGGAACCGCGCCTTCATACAAAGGTGTTGCCACCTGGTCTCCCACATCCGGGTCTCCCTTACTCTTCTCCGTCTCTGTCTGATAGATATTCATATAAGGAAGCAATTCTTCAAAAATGCTCTGAGCAATAATCGTACCGAGACCGGAGCTTGACTGATTCTCCACGTTTGGCTCGTCCACTGTGACATACACCACCACCTGTGGATTTTCAACCGGCGCAAAACCAATGAAGGATAATAAATATTTCCCATGGTTACGCGGAATTTTTTCCGCTGTACCGGTTTTACCGCCTATAGTATAGCCTTCCACCTTTGCCTTCTGAGCTGTACCAGAATCTACTACCTTAAACAATGCCTGCCGCATAAACTCCGAGGTCTCTGAAGATATAGTCTTCCTTAAAATTGTGGGTTCTATATTATTAATGATTCCTCCATTTTCATCCACAATCTGCTTTACCATATGCGGTTCATAATAATTCCCTCCATTGATAACAGAGCAGAATGCGGTTCCAAGCTGAATCATCGTGACGGTAGGACCCTGTCCAAAGGATGAGGTTGCAAGCTCTACCGGATTCAGTCCTTTCTCATCATAAATGGCTCCGGAAGCCTCACCCAAAAGGTCTATGTTCGTTATTTTTCCAAAACCAAATACATCCTGATATTTTGCAAAAACTGTTCGCTGTTCCTTCTTGGCAATTTCCATCAGTGCTACATTACAGGACTGCATCAACGCCTGTTCTACCGTTACCTGTCCATGTCCGTCGTGATTATGACAGTTGATTGTATAATCCTCTACAGTCAGATTACCGCCACAAAAATAGGAATCATTTTCCGAAATTACGCTGTCTTCCAGAGCGCCTGAAATTGTAAAGGTCTTATAGGTGGAGCCAGGCTCAAAATTATCTGATATAATGTAATTCCGCCATGCCTTGTTCAGGCACAGCAGCCGGAAATCATCTGTAAGACTGCCGACTTTCTGTTCTGCCGGTATACTCCGGTCTTCCAGCACCGCCTTTAACGCCGTCTCCTCGTCAGACAATTTGTTTTCCTCATCTTCCTCAAAGAACGCTTGTACCGTTGTATCATTCAGCAAATAATCAATATTCTTCTCTTCAAACAGATACTGTATTGCGCTGTCCTCATAAGGATTATTCAAATCATAGCTGTTTGAATTCGCCATTGCCAGCACTTCTCCGGAGTTTGGGTCCATCACCAGGGCAGATACATTTTTCGCCCCGGTTTCCTTCATAAATTCAGATATCTTTTTTTCTACAATAGTCTGCGCATTGGCATCAATTGTAGACACCACGTTATATCCGTTTACCGGTTCTTTTGTAGTTCTCTCTAAATTCATGTCCTCCGTCAGATAACCGTATTCTCTTCCATTTATTCCGTTTAACTCCTCACTGTAGTAACCTTCCATTCCACCCTGACCCACATTGCCGCTGACTGTAAAGCCCAATGCATGACACGCCAGGGAACCATACGGATAATACCGCTCATATTCATCCTCAAACCAGACACCCTTTACATTTTTTGCCTCGTCTGTGGACAAAAATTCATTGAAGGGAGACACCTGGTCATAGGTTAGCTTTTTCAGCATTTTCTTATATAAGGAAGTTTCATCCTCCAATGCTTTGTTAATATCTTCCTCTGTAAGCTCAAAATATTTGGTCAGTGCCTTAATGGTTGCAGTCTTCACTTCATCACTTTGCAGCACATTTTTGGGCTCCAGAATTAGATTATACACTTTCTCACTGGTTGCGAGCTGCGTTCCATTGCGGTCTAAAATATCACCTCTCCGATATGGAATTTCAATACTGTCATAGCTTTGCTGTGCCAGCACCGTCTTTTCATATCTTTTCCCATCCTTCGCATTGATATAAATCAATCTTCCTATTAAAAAAATGAAAAATAAAGTAAGTAAAGTTATGACTATAAATAACTTTGTCTGCATTCTCGCAAGAAAACGCTTTCTCTTCTTTGCCATATTATCACACCTAATCTTATTTTGACGGTACATCCTTAAACTGTTTTACATAGTCCGGATTACTTGCCTCATAAGAAACAACCTGTCCTGTTTTTGGATATACCATACCCAGCTCATTCGTAGCCACATCATATATTTCAGGTAAATCAACTGAACTTTCCAATCTTTTATTTGTCTCATCATTCGTATCAGTCAGCTCATTTAAATTACTTTCCAATACTGCTATCTGTCTCCTCTGCTCTGCAATATCCGCCTGTATTGTCAGCATATTTACGCAGGATACAAATAAAAATACTGTTGCAACTGTCAGTGCCATTGTATATTTTAAATCAAATGCTCTTGCTCGATTTCTGTTTCTATTGATTTTTTCATTGACCTTACGCTTTTCCGGCTCCGGTCGATTAATTCTTTCAGGTACTGTATTCAGCTTTCTTGCTGTATTACCTTCGATGTAATATTCTCTTTCATCATACCTTGAATTCAATATTCTCATTCCCCTCTTCTAAATACGTTCATCATTTGTGACATCCCGCATTTTTCTTCTATTGTTCTTTATTTACTTAACACCAATTAAGCCTTCTCAAAAATACGCAGCTTTGCACTTTTACTTCTTCTGTTCGCTTCCACTTCTTCCTCCGATGGTAAAATCGGTTTTCTGGTAATCACTTTCCCTTTGGAAACCTTACCACATACACATTTAGGAAAGTCGGGAGGGCATGTACAAGGATTCTCATTGATTCTAAAAATCCTTTTTACTATCCGATCTTCTAATGAATGGAACGTAATGATGCATATTCGGCCCCTTGGATTTAACAGCTCTATCATTTGGTCGATGGATTGTTCCAGAATGGTCAGTTCTTGGTTTAACTCAATCCTGATAGCCTGAAAGGTTCTCTTCGAAGGGTGCCCTCCTGCAGACCTAGCTCTAATTGGTATAGCAGCCTTTATAATGTCATTGAGCTCAAATGTTGTCTCAATCACTTTATCCTTTCGTGCCAGGCATATACGTCTGGCAATGCTTCTGGCAAATTTTTCCTCGCCATATTCCCTGATTACCCGGAAGAGTTCTGCTTCCGAATAATCATTTACTATATCTTTAGCAGTCATTTCCTGCCTCTGATCCATTCTCATATCGAGAGGTGCATCCTCCCTGTATGTAAATCCTCTGTCCGGTGTATCTAACTGATAGGAGGATACCCCCAGGTCAAGAATGATACCATCAACACCGTTAATGTCCAGT
Source organism: uncultured Eubacteriales bacterium (assembly GCA_900548855.1). Lineage (GTDB taxonomy): Bacteria > Bacillota > Clostridia > Lachnospirales > Lachnospiraceae > CAG-590. The sequence continues at coordinate 5,349 of URMF01000059.1, read as the reverse complement.
TCTTTTAAGACCTGAGGGGTTTTCTGATAATTGCTTCTTATAATGTCAATCTTTATTTTATCTTGATATGGTAATAGACGGATGCCTGCTGCCTCAATGGCAGCTGCATCCTGATCTATTCCTATGAACCTGCCTTTACCGGATAAACGCTCACACACATGAAATGCATGTCCTCCACCACCTAAGGTTCCATCCACATAAGTTCCATTTTCCCTGATGTTAAGTCCTTCTATAGTTTCCTCCAGTAACACTGACTTATGTGAAAATTCCAACGTCTATCCTCCTAAATCATAATACCTAAATCTTCGATTCCCTGTGCTAATTCATTGAAATCGATGTCATCAATATTGTTTTTCTCTTCCCATTTCTCTTTGCTCCAGATTTCAGCACGTTCGCCAACACCAACCACGGTCACATCCTTTGTAATACCGGCAAATTCTCTCAAATTAGCTGGTAAAAGAATTCTTCCCTGATTGTCCACCTCACAATCTGCAGCACCCGCCTGGAAAAATCTTTTGAACTTTCTTGAGTTCTCATTGGTCATGGGAAGCTGTCTTAATTTGCCCTCAAAAATTTCCCATTCATCATTGGGATAAGCAAAAAGACATCCATCCATTCCTCTTGTTATGACGAAAGATAAGCCTAATTGTTCTCTTAGCTTTGAAGGTACAATCATTCTTCCCTTGGAATCAACAGAATGATTATATTCACCTTTTAATCCCTTGGACATGATTCTCACCTTCCCCTCTTCCATCTTTCGTCCGCAGCCACTGTGATTTGCATTATGCAATAAATCCACCACAATTTACCACTGCTCACCACAATTCACCACTTACAACCACTATTGTACCCCATTGGGTTACATAATGCAATAAAAGATTTGCCCTTATTCCATTGTGAAATTAGCTAAAGTTTTTCTTTCTTTTTTGTGCAATTCGTATATTTTTTCTTGTGTTTTTGCGCTTCTTTTTTTCAAAATGTACAACATCTTGTATGTCTCTAATTTTTCTCTTATATATTTTGTGTTTTTCCTTAGACAGGGCATTTTCCTCTCTTTTCCTCTTTCTGATAGTGGAAGAAAGTGGAGGGTTCCCCCCACTTTGTCACCAGACAAAACTTAAAAAAGGTCCACTGAACCATTTTCTCATATGCTTGGTAAACAAAAAACCACAGGATTTAAGCTCGTTAAAATCCTGTGGTTTTCACCATTCTCTATTCAATTTTACCAATATACATCTATAGATGGGATCTATTCCTCGCTCTCATCCCCACCGGTTTTATTTAACTGCACACGTTTATATATAATATAAACGGAAGCCCCCACTACACAGAATGCAGCTAAAAGCTGGGATACCTTAAAGTCCACTCCCGGTATCATCAGGGAATCGGTCCGAAGTCCTTCTATCCATACTCTGCCAAGACCATATCCCCAGATATACATAGCAAACAGCTCGCCCTCAAATTTCTTATGTCTTCTATAAAAAAAGATTATAAGCAACACTGCCAGATTCCATAAAGACTCATATAAAAAGGTAGGATGCACCTGAATAAATTCCTTCCCATTCATATTCAATACATTGTCAATCATTTCCTGGGTGATGATTCCGTTATTTACTGTAGTCAGCAAAAAATTTTTACCTCCAAACCAGTCTACAGGAATTGCCATAGCAAAAAGAGAATCTGTATATCCTCCAAATGCTTCTCTGTTAAAGAAATTTCCCCATCTTCCAAGGATTTGCCCCAACAAAAGTCCCATGGAACAGGTATCCAGCATTAACATTAAACTGACCCTTCGCTTTTTTGCAAAAATGATAAGCGTGATAATCCCTGCTATAACGCCTCCATATATGGCAAGTCCTCCACCGCGGATATTTAACATTCCAAGAATGGTATCCTTAACAGACTGTCCTTCTTTAATGTAATCATCAAGGCTGAACAGCACATAATAAATTCTTGCCCCCACAATTGCCGGAATTACAAGCCAAAGCATATAATCCAAATACAACTCCGGGTTTTGGCCAGTCCGTTTTGCCTCGTTCGCAATTAGCACATATCCAAGAACAAACCCCAATGCAATGATAACTCCATAAAAACGTATTTCAAAGTCTCCAATATAAAAGCCATCCGCCACATTTTTAAGTACAATTCCTAAATTGGGAAACCGTATTTCATACATAAAAAGCCTCCTACCTATACATTAAACTTAAACAGGATGACATCTCCGTCCTGAACAACATATTCCTTTCCCTCAGAACGTACAAGTCCCTTCTCTTTCGCAGCCACCATGGAACCATTTTCCACCAAATCCTTATAATTTACCACCTCTGCCCGGATAAAGCCCCGTTCAAAATCCGTATGGATTTTTCCGGCAGCCTGAGGTGCCTTCGTCCCTTTTTTTATTGTCCATGCCCGGGTTTCATCCTCTCCAGAAGTCAGATAGGAAATCAGACCAAGCAAAGAATAGCTTGCACGGATTAATTTATCCAGTCCAGATTCAGAAAGCCCTAAATCCTCTAAGAACATCTTCCTCTCATCCTCTTCTAATTCCGATATTTCCTGCTCAATCTGGGCACACACAGCAAACACCTCGGAACCATATTCTGCTGCATAGCCCCTGACAGCCTTCACATATTCATTGCCTGCACCATCATCTGACAAATCATCCTCTGCTACATTGGCCGCAAAAATAACCGGCTTTCTGGTGAGAAGATTATATTCTGCAATCCATGCCTCCTCATCCTCACCGTCCACTTCAAAAGTAATGGCAAGCTTGCCATTTTCAAGATGTTCCTTAATTCGTTTCATAAAAGCAACTTCTTTTGCAATATCCTTATTGTTGTTTGCTGCCCTCTGATTTTTTGCAATCCTTCTGTCCAATATTTCAATATCGGAAAAAATCAACTCAAAATTAATGGTTTCAATATCACGAAGTGGATTAATACTTCCGTCTACATGCACCACATTAGAATCTTCAAAACAGCGCACCACATGAACAATGGCATCCACTTCCCTGATATTCGATAAGAACTGGTTGCCAAGTCCCTCTCCCTTTGACGCTCCCTTTACAAGACCTGCGATATCCACAAATTCAATGACAGCCGGTACAGTCTTCTTTGAATTATACATTTTGGTGAGAACCTCAATTCTTTCATCTGGCACTGGAACCACCCCCACATTAGGGTCAATGGTACAAAATGGATAGTTTGCAGATTCTGCTCCTGCCTTTGTCAATGAGTTAAACAATGTACTTTTGCCGACATTTGGCAAGCCTACGATTCCTAGTTTCATTTCTCTATTCTCCTTTATCTCAAAGTCCTTATTTTCTTTTCGTTTTCCTGATTTATTTGTGTATCTGGCTAAATACAGTCCGTCTTGACGTTGATATATCACTACACCTAAATCACGACCTTTCAAGTCTTTCCCCATATGTATGCCTCCTTCTATTACTAGAAAAAAGCCCAATACATCAATATATTGTACCATATTCAGGCTTTAATGTCCATATTTTGCTCCGTGCGATTTTGCACAGTGTAAAATCTATTCCATTAATGAACATGCTTTACTAACCTTTATTTTCAGGAAAAATCTTCTTCATATGTCTGATGGAAAATTTCTCCTTGGACAACATATATATCCTTAAAATCCTCAAGACGTACAGCCATATAATCCCCCGGTCTTCCAAGATAATACTCTTCACTATCCTCTGCTGGAAAAATTTTAGTCCGTTCTTCTAATTTCTCTGCATAAATACCGGAACCTGTCTTTGGATAACACAAATGTGCTGCTTCATCCAAACTGATATATTCTCCAGTATCCACTATCTCTGCCTCAGGAAGAAAATCCAGCATCTGCTTAAAAATATCTACAGATTCTTCCGTTTCATCATAAGTCTGCTCAAATTTGGTACGTTTTATATCATACACTTCCCCGCGGCACCCAATCATAATATATACATCTGGATCAGCTGTCAGTGTAATTCCCGATTCATTTTCCAACGACTTAAGACGGATATGTTCTCCTTTTTTAACAAGTGCCATTGTCCTGACAACCGCCCAGGGAATCCTTTTCTTTTTATATTTTTTCATTCTACGAATATCTGTCTCATGCTCTTTCCCATAAACTTCTGCTTCAATACACACACAGTCCCTGTAATAAGAATCCGACATTTTTAAAAAATATTCCATAGAATTGGAAAGCTCCATCTCTGATATTTTTACGTTCAAAATCGCAGAAGAAATCCTTCCTCCTGCTCCTTTTGCCTTCCCTTTCACCAAGCCAAATTCCGGTATCAGATAATCTAAAAATTCCAAAGCACGAAGCCTTTTGGTATCACTAAAGAAATACAGTCTGTCCTCCTCCTGTTCTTTCCAGACAAACAAAAGAAAATGACAGTCAAATGCCCTCATATATTCTTCGTAATCCAGTATGTTTGCAGCAGAAGGCTCTACCCCCATCATCTGTGCCGAAAGTCCTTTAAAAATACATTCCTCTACCTGTGCCACCACCATTTTTTTATCTTCATATCGATAACCCTGTATAATACCCGGTAATGCTATATTCTCCTGTTTTGTAAAACCATATATTTTTTCTTCCATATCTTCCCCACTTGTCTTTGTCATTTTGTAAAACAACTCTATCTGCTATGACAGTATTTCCTCTGCGAAACCCTGAAAACTTTGGTTTATATGAGTAAAGTGAAGAATCAGTTCATTCCCCTTACACTCTACCACCTTTGCATATACCCCATTAAAAATTGCTCTTCCGTCTTTTCTGGCGGCAAATATTTCTACATCCGAATACATTTCCAGCTGTTCTTCCTTGTATTCACCGTTCCATACTTTTGTATCTTCTCTTTCCAGCAATACTACTACTGCACGTTTACGGGAAAACTGTGTAAGCACCGCCATAATCGGTTCCTCTGATACTAATTTTCCTTCAACTCTATAAAGATTAAATACAATTCGTTCCTCTACCGGCTTCAAAACATCGAACTCTACATTTTCAATCCTACAATTATATTCACCGCCAATTCCAATCACTTCACATACCGGAACCGGTTTATGAATCCCCTTTGCCACAATCGCCATTCGGTTATGGACTTCAACCGGACATGATACCGTATTCAATGCCTCTTTAGATACCAACACCTGCCCTCCTACACTATAGCTCTCAATACGGGAACATTCATTAACAACTTTACCTACTACATTATACCTCATTACCTTCTCGGAACCTACATTACCGATAAAAGCCTCTCCCCGATGAACGCCGATACCCATTTCCAGCATCGGGTAACCCTGTTCCTCACAATAAGCATTTACCTCACCCATGCGGTTCTGCATTGTGACG
>URMF01000058.1 GCA_900548855.1 uncultured Eubacteriales bacterium | reverse complement strand
ACCGCATCTGCCGTCTGTTCTTCAGATACCAGCGGCGCACCAAATACAGCCAGTATACCATCACCCAAAAATTCAATGACAGTTCCTCTGTAACCTGTAATAACTTCAACCATTTTTCCGAAATAAAAGTTCAACAGTTTTATCACAGACTCCGGTTCTAAGTCCTCAGAAATAGAAGTAAATCCTCTTAAATCTGATATCATGACCGTAAGTTCCTTTTTTTCTCCACCAATAACGGCACCTTCAGGATGCTCCAAAATCAGCTCTAGAACCTTGTCCGAAAAATACCTTCCAAACACCTGATGAAGCAACTTATTTCTAGACTCCAGCTTTTGATTTAAACTTATAATTTCTCTTGCAGCATGCAAATCTCCCGCCTGTTTTTGTAATACTTTTTCATAATTCCTTGTTACCTCATACTGCCATGCCATTCTCTCTACACGCAGGATATCAGATTTAGAAAAAGGCTTCAGCAAAACAACCATAGCTCCTCTGGCAAAACATTGTTCATCTAATTCCTGACTTCTCTCTTCTATCATAAAAAATAAAGGCACGCCAGCAAAGGCCTGCTGTTTTTTTAGATAAGATATTGACAAAAAATCTTCCCCCACTGCTGTCTGATAATCCATGATTATCAAGGACGGAGAGCTGATTCTTGATAAACCTTCTGCATTTTGTGTTTCTACTGCCCTTTGCAGGGCAGAAAATGTCAACAGGCAAAGTGCACGCATACTTCCCGTCGAATTAATTCTTCTTTGTGCCTCCAGCATTTCTTTTCTGTCACTGCCAATCACCCAGATTACTTTTTCCATAATATTTACCCCGGATTATTTTATTTATACTGTCATTTTACCAAAGTGAATGCCATGAATCTTTCCGCTCCCCATTATACTTTTTCTTAGAATTCTCCTTACAGTTATCGCATAAAACTCCTGTCCTGATTGGAGCTCCGCAACATTCACATGGCACACGTACCGGTGAATTCTTTGGTATTTCCAGATATTCATCCCTGAAAAAATACTCTATAATCCTTCTTGGCACCCCTGTATCCCGTTCAATCACAAGTGCAGATGCTGCACCTGCCTGCTCCAGATAATTACGGATGGTCTGAAAATCATCATAATTATCCTTGCCACAACGCTCACAGCGAAAAGTTCCCATTGTTATATTTTTCAGAACTTTACATCCACAATACTGACACGCCAATGGAATACGGTTCATTCGGAATGCATTCGCATTTCTGCGTTTTTTGTTTCCTAAAAGAACTGATTCCATACTTAGTACCTTTTCCCGTGCCTCCTTATCACTTTGTATCGGTTCAATCTGCCTTTCTCCCTTCTCCTTTTGCAGTATCTCCCTTTCTATCCTGCCTGTCCTCTCATCCTGTTCCTCAAAAATCTGAGGCATCAGCTGTTCAAGCTGTCTTTTTAAATCTATAAATGCTCTCTTAGAATTTTCAAAATAGGATATCATCTGTACATTATTTAAATAAAAGCGAAACGTGTCATTTAATATCATTTCCTGAATCTGAAATGGAATAATAATCTTCCGGTTACAAATTGCACTGTCAGTTTCCTTCTCTACCCATATAGATGACTGTGAGGTTGGAGACAGCACCAGTAAAAATACGCTACAGTTCTGAATTGCCTGCGGTATTTCTCTTGCATAACTGGAGCCAGCCGGTATCATTTCCGGTGCTTTCCAATAGGGTACTCCCATCTTTTCCAGTTCTTCTACAATCTGGTCAACAAATTTTATATCCTTTGAACAATAACTAATAAAAACGGTGTCCTTATTCGCCATACCGTTCCCTCCCAACCTATACCTATAAGTTTACTTTCGTACAAAATTTATAGAAGCTTTTCCTACTTATGCACCCTGGAAAACTACACGGTTGCGTCCTGATGTCTTTGCCTGATACAATCTTGCATCTGCACATTCGACAGCTTCATCTAATGATTGACCATTATCAAGCCCTTTTACTCCAAAGGACATTGTAACCTTAATCTGCTGTCCGTCAAATTCACAGGTACTATCCTCTATCCTCTTTCGTATCCCTTCTGTTCGTCTGGCAGCCATTTCCTCATCGCAATCCGTAAACAGTAGTACAAATTCCTCACCACCCCATCGGACTACCTCACCACTGCCTGCCACACTACATTTTAACGATTCAGCAATATGTACCAGCACTGCATCGCCTGCATTGTGTCCATAGGAATCATTTACTTTCTTAAAAAAATCAATATCGCATATAACAACAGAAAACTTTTTCTGTTCTATTATTGGCTGAACAAAATCACTAAAATAAGAATAAAATCCCCTGCGATTTTTTAATCCTGTCAATGGATCCTCATGTGCTTCCTTATATAACATTTGCGATTCCAACGTCTTACCGCAAAATGCAGCTGCCATTGTTAAGTGTCTCACATCCTGCTCATTAAATACGCTGTTCCCATTATCTCCATATTTATTAATCGCCTGATACGCACCTATCACTTCTCCTCTGGCATTTGTTACCGGCATACAGAGAATAGACTTTGTTACATAACCTGTATCTTTGTCTACCTGTGGATTAAAGCGATCGTCTTCATATGGATGATTCATAACAATCGTTTCTTTGTTCACAATAGATGCTCCCACAATTCCTGTTCCCTCCGGCACAATTATCCGTTCACTGTCAGATGCTGCCAATGTCCAATATTGATGCTTATTCCTATCCCAATACCAAAATGATGCACGTTCTGAATTTACAAGTGTTCTGCCAAGATTCGTCAGTAATATAACAGTAGCTGTAAAGTCCTTTTCATCTACTAATTGATTCATATAATAAAAAATCTGTTCCAGCATCTCCTCTGCCTGTAACGCTCTGCCGTTTTCCATATCAAATCCTCCATTTATTTTTATAATCAATTGCAAAACATTTTTTTGAAAATAAATTTTTAACAATCTGCAATTCACATTTCCCTGTTAAAATTCTGTTCTAAGTATTTCAATGACCGTCGTTGATTTTCTGGCAGTGTTGTTTCTATCACCAAACTACAATTGTCAAAATATTTCTTTCTATATTCCATAAATTGCTGCCAGTCAATCTTTCCGTCTCCCAATGCCAAATGCTGATCCCTCTTTAAATTATTATCATTAATATGAATATGCTTAATATAAGGGGCTAACGCTTCTACCCATGTCTGTATTGGCGTAGAAGAAATACTTGCGTGTGCATAATCAAAGCACACGCCATAATTTTCATAAATACAGAGCTTTTCAGAAATAGCAGCAAGAATATCAGGATCCGCATCAAACATATTTTCCAGATAAATTTCCGTGTCCGGATATCTCTTTAAAAGGCATTCCAAATATTCTACCGTCATTTCAATCGCTCTTTGATCATATTCCATACTAGAAAGCACCGGACTGATATTCGTATGAAACACAACGCCTTTCACTCCAATTCTAACTGCAATTTTCATACTCTGTTCCATCCGCAATTCTGATATTTCCCGAATTCTTAAATCATGGCTGAAAACAACTATATCAAAAAAGGCACCGTGCATCGTACTTCCCTTCGGTAATCCTTCTCTCTGATAAAACTCAACCAGACGATTCATTTCATCTTCATTCTCCAATACTTCTGGATTATAAAAATCATTCACTTCAAAACCAACATTGTATTCTTCTGCAATTGCCTTATATGATTCGATATCCTGTTCTCTGGCTACTATCAAAACCTGCCCCATAATACACTACACCTCTTATCTCCTTTCAGATTCGGATGCCAAAAACACCCAGAAATCCTAATTCATTATTTTATTTTAACAAGCATAGAAAACCATGTCAATATTTGGAAAGATGGAGTAAAGCTATTGCCAGTTGGAAATGATTAAATTCTGCATCTATTCTCAACTTATCCAGCTTACAGATTACACACCATTCTTCATACTCTGATTTTTACACTTGAAGCTAATTTAATGCCATACATATATTCTTGTGATATTGTATCATGCGTTACAATATTGGTCAAAACTATCTTTAATCATTTTTTCTTTTCTCTCGATATTAAGACACAACCTATAGTTTCTAATTCCGTTTTTACATATCAATCACGTACCAATTCCGCATAAAACAACCTCCCATCATTTTTGAGTTTGCAAAGCAAATCCCGTAATCAAATGCAGCTTGATTTATTTACAGTATAAAAAGAACTATCCTTTAAATCAATTCGACTTTTAAGGATAGTCCATTAGTAAAATTTATGTGAATTTACTTTTCAGTATCTTGGCAAACCCCTGTATCTTTTCCGTATCATTTTCCACTTTCCAAAACAGGCAGTACAGTTTTGTCATCTGTGTTCCATACCTCATCAATGGAACTTTTTTTGCAAAGTCCATGTTATGATGATTTCCCTAACCCAAAAGTAAACTTACTGGCTCACATGTCCCTCTGCACTGTCTCAGTTGTTCAATACATACTCTTCACACTCGTTCACCGCCTTTTCATTCGGATTCAATCTCCTTTGGGGCTGTTCTTTTTTCTACAGTTCATTGATTGTTGCGGTTATGACCATGTTACGAATTCGTTTTGCAGGAGCGTATACTGCCACGACCGCACAGACCATCATAAACACAACAATAATACACAACATTGCCACTGGAGGATGCCATATCTTTCCAAAATACCGGGTAATCAGCAGGGTATGCAAGAAATAACTGAGCGGCAGTCCAATTCCGCATCCAACCACGAGGCCAGACACGGCATAGGTAAATGCTTCCGCCATTATCATTCTGGTGAGCTGTTCACCGTCCATGCCGACTGCCCGCATGGCGCCGTATTGTTTTGTCCGTGCCGCCACACTAATAGAAATGCTGTTAATAATATAGAACAAACTGACCATACCGATAATTGCAAGAAAGCCGTAGACGCCCACCTGCACAGTAAGATAAGTGGTATTAGTTTCTTTGGTGCTTTCTCTTTCATCTGAAAAAATTACATTGCTTCCTGCAAGCCTGCTGATCTGCCGTACCGTATCGTCATCTGCATTACTGCCAAGCTGCACACCGACCATCGTAAGTCCCTGCTCTCCTGTCAGTCTCTCAAAGGTTTCCTGAGAACAGATGACAAGCAGTTCACTCGGAAACAGGGCACTCGTAACAGAACAGGTAATCGTAACCTCTTTTCCCGCAATCCGAACCGTATCTCCTACTTTCAGAGGATTATCCTTATTATAGACAGTCATAACCTTATCGCTGTCCCCATAAATGTCAGACAAATTCCCTTCCACCACCTCGTCTTTTACGCTTTCCAATAAATACTCATCATAAGACTCCAGATTGATATGGTCGATTCCCTGCCGCGAAGAGACAGCCGGGACACTATCCAGATAGGCGGTTCCAAAGGCGCTCTTAACACCATGGATTCCCAATACCTTCTCTTTTACATTCTGTTCAAGTACCAGTGCGTTGGCATAACCGTTAAGGGTAATATCCGGCTGCCAGGATTTTAGGCTCGGCAGCAACTCCTTTGCAAAATCCAATCCAATCGAGAAACACAGAATCAGTATAATCGTAAGTGCAAAAGACGCCGTCATCAAAAACCAGTTCCTGTTAGAGGCGGTTGCGTGATGAATACCCAACGTTCTTTCTACTCTTTTGACTTCCCGTTTAATCGCACGCCGTCTCACTGGGACAATTTCTGAATTGCCCAGAACCGCTGCCACAGGGGAAACCTTAGCCGCTCTCTTTGCAGGCGACTGCGCCGCTAACAGCACCGTTACAACACCAACCAGTATGCCGCTTAGCAATCCGGCAGGGCTTATGCCAAATACCTGCATAGAAGCAAATTCTCCTCCGATACCATAGCGCATGTACGCGCATATCCCCCAACTAACTAACGTACCTAAAATTACTCCCGCAGGAACCGCCGTCTTGCACCAGTTCAGGGCTTCTAACCGCACAAACCGGATGATCTGGCGGCGGCTTGCACCAACACAGCGCATCATACCAAAAAATTTTGTCCGCTGAGATATATTACTGTTCAGGCTTCCGGAAATCATCAATACTCCCGCCAGCAATACCATGGTAAACAACACGGCTGCTATTCCATATATATTTTGAATAGACTTATTCTTGCTTTGCCCTGAAAGTCCCATCGTAGCAGTATTTTCAGAAATATCCTTGTCTGCCAGACCATATTGTTCCCTAATATCCGCAGCCGTTTTGGAAGATGCCTTCTGAAACTGCACATAGCAGGAGAGAGATTCCTCAATTCCATTTGCCGCCATGATTGCATGATACGCATCTCTTGTCATATACACGCCAACCAGATACGTCTGCCCCCTGAAATACTCTTTATCATCAGAGCCAAAGCCGGATACCGTAAAAACCGTATTCCCGGCAGGCGTATGCACCGTCACCTGGTCGCCGGTCTGCACGTCCAAAGCAAGTTTTGCATTGCTGCTCAGCATTACTTCGTTATCACTCTGCGGGGTTTCTCCCTCTTCAAGCGCATTGACAAGCCGTGTGATATAGGTGTCATCCACGCCATACAAGACGGCTTCCTTTTCACCGATATAATAGGGCTGGTCCGCATCCTCATTAAAAGAACCGCACCAGCCGATATCTGCGACATCAAAACGCTGCACGATTTCTTCTGCGGTTTCCTGTGAAATACCATTCACCCGGATATGCCAGTTTCCGTGTTTCTCCTGCAGGGATTCGCTGTTTGTCCGGACAAACATATCCGCCACACTGAAAATGGCCGGGACAAGAAACACCGAGATGATAATGCACAGAAGTGTCATCCCGTTTTGGCGGCGGTGTACTCTGGCAGAAATTGGAATTAAACTCAGATAGCTGCTCATCGTATGTCGCTTCATTCCGCACACCTCCCTAAATCTGTCAATATTCCGTCAGATACCTGCAAAACCCGGTCTGCGGTCTGTGCTATACTGGGGCTGTGGGTAATCATAACGATTGTCTGTTCATATATTTTTGATGCCTCCTTCAACAAGGCAATGACCTCACTGCTGTTTTTCGTATCAAGGTTTCCGGTCGGCTCGTCGGCAAGGATTAGCGACGGACGCGTGATGAGGGCACGCCCAATCGCCACCCGCTGCTGCTGTCCGCCTGATAACTGGCTCGGCAGATGGTTACGCCGTTCTTTCAGATTAAGAACCGAGAGCAGTTCTTCCAGATATTTTCTATCCGGCTTTTGATAATCCAGCAGTACGGGAAAAATGATATTCTGTTCAACGGTCAGTTCCGGAATCAGGTTGAATGCCTGGAAGATAAAACCGATATTCCTCCGCCTGAAAATGGTAAGCTTGCGGTCATTCATGGAAAAGATTTCTTTTCCACTGATGGTTACCTTGCCTGAAGTTGGCGTATCAAGAGCACCTATCATATTAAGAAGCGTACTTTTCCCGGAGCCGGATTCCCCAACGATAGCCACATACTCACCCTTAGAAACGGAAAAACTAACATTCCTCAAAGCATGTACGGCGGCTTCACCGCTTCCATATGTTTTACTGATATTGTTGACTTCTAATAAATCCATGTACATAAATGCCTCCTTACGTTTTGATAGAATCAAATATAACAGAGGAATCCTACGGCAATATTACAATTTCCCTACAATTTTGTAGGAATCCGGAAATTCATTGTAAAAGTGGTTCCCACACCCAATATGCTATGGACTTCAATCGTCCCATTATGAGCCTGCACAATGGCTTTTGTGAGTGACAAGCCAAGACCCATACCCTGCGTGTCTTTAGAAAAACGGCTGCGATAAAATCGTTTAAAAATATGATATAGGTCTTCCGGATGTATGCCGCTGCCGTTATCTTTTACAGTAATTTGAATAATGGAAGCAAACGCCTGCCATTCAATATGAACAATGCCACCTTTCCCCGTATGGTCAAGGGCATTTTTGACAAGATTGCTGATGGCTTCTGTGAGCCAGTTACGGTCACACATAAATGTAATTTTCTCGCTGCCGGACAGGCAGATTTCTTTTCCCTCCTGCCTGGCACGGAACAGAAAATGTTTCTTGATATTTTCTGCAAGCTCGGATACGTTTTCTAAAGATTTTTCTAATATTACTGTACCTGCATCCAGTTTTGCGACTTTCAGAAGGTTTTGTACCAGTGATTCGATTCTGTCAAGCTCCTGTTCAGAAAGCCGGCTGAATTCCTTTATAGCCGGCAGAGCATTTGCTTCATCCTGTATAAGTCCATTGTAAATATTGAGGGCAGCAAGCGGCGTCTTTAACTGGTGTGAAATATCCAGTATTGTATTATGCAAAAATTTCTTCGCACTTTTTTCATTTTCTGCATGGGCGTTCAAGATTGCAACCAATGAATTTACTTCATGGAACAGCCTGTATAGCTCACCCTCGTCGTTGCATTCAATCGTAACATTTTTGTTGCCGGATATATATTCTGTAATCTGCGCTATCGCATTTTCCATGATTTTGTGCTGTCCTTTAAAATACATATAGCAAAGCAGCAGTATTACAGCCACCATGCACAAACCGAAAATGATGATGTAATACGCCGCATTTTTAACTTCAAAAGCTGCTAATAACACGGAAATCAATGTAAAAGCTATAGCACACAATAAGATACCGACAAAAAGAAAGTTAATCTTTCGGTTTGCAAATATTTTCATCTTCCACCTCAATCTGCCGTATTCCATTTATAGCCCATGCCGCGTACTGTGATAATCCGTTTTGGTTCTCTCGGATTGTCCTCGATCTTTGTACGAAGTCTGCGGATATATACTGTAAGAGAATTGTTGTCTATATAATTTTCACTGCAATCCCATAGCTTTCCCAAAATTTGTTCCGAAGAAAGTATCTGGTCTGCGTTTTCCATGAACAGACACAATAATTTATACTCGCTTACTGTCAGGTCAAGTAGATTTCCCTGTTTATAAACCTCACCTTTCAGAAGTTTTATATTTATGCCGCCTGAACTCAATTCTGTAACGGCTGTATTGAAATTTTCACTCCTACGGAGCAATGCGTTAATTCTTGACAGGAATACTGCCAATTTGAAAGGTTTTGTAATATAATCATCGCCACCAATGTCAAGCCCCATGATAATATCTGTTTCTTCATCAGCGGCAGTGAGAAACATGATGGGTATTTTTGAAGTCAGGCGTATCTTCCTGCAAAATTCAAAACCAGAACCATCAGGAAGCGATACGTCCAAAATAACCAGATCATATTTTCCGTCTGCCCATAAATCATTCGCTTCTAACATGGTACGGGCAACATCTATTTCATACCCCTGCTTTTTAATTGCAAAGGAAAGCCCATTTATTAAACTCAAATCATCTTCCAATAAAAATAGACGTTTCATTTGTTATGCTTCTCCTTTGCCCATTTTTGTGTTGCCTGCGGTATGGACATATATTCCATAAATTCTCTCATCCTTTCTATAAACATTATTGTCATATAATTATAATTGAACAACTGAATGATTTCAATATGGTTTTTATAAGCACTATCTGCCGGTACACCTGTCAGGTTGCTGCGCTCCTATGCAGTAGATTTGCTCAATGCCAGTATCCCTAAGAAATGCTCATTAGAAATGGAAAAGACAAGGCTCTGATTCATGCCTTGTCTTTCCGTTTCTGTTTACTCCAATTCGCTTTTGTACTCCTTGAGTCTGCCATTTATCTTTCTTTATATATCCCTCATAGAAAGGTTTATTTTCCACTTTTGTGAGAATAGTCTTTCATTGTTCCTATTCATCCCAGTTATGGTAAACTGCCTGAACATCATCATCCTCGTCCAGCAAATCCAAAATCTTATTAATCTTCTTGATATCCTCATCACTGGTAAGCTCCACCCAGTTCTGTGGAACCATTGTCACCTCTGCCGATGCCATCGGTATTTTCTCTGCCTCCAAGGCTTCCCGCACTGCAGAAAAATCATCCGGGTCGGTAATAATTTCAAAGCTGTCCTCTTCCTCAGCAAAATCCTCTGCTCCCGCATCCAATGCCATCATCATAAGGTCGTCTGCTTCCATATCACACTCTTCCTTATCAATGATAATCTGTCCCTTTTTATCAAACATAAAGGATACGCAGCCAGGGGTTCCAACATTCCCGCCGCCCTTAGTAAATGCATTTCTTACATTAGAAGCTGTTCTGTTCTTATTATCCGTCAAAGCGTCCACAATAATCGCTGTACCATTTGGTCCATAACCTTCATATGTAATGGACACATAGTTGACAGAATTTGCATCTCCCGCTGCTTTCTTGATACCTCGCTCAATTGTATCATTTGGCATGTTATTCGCCTTTGCCTTGGCAATCACGTCACGAAGCTTGGAATTATTATTCGGGTCTGCTCCTCCCTCTTTTACTGCCACTGCAATTTCTCTGCCTATAATAGTAAAGATTTTTCCCTTTGCAGCATCGTTCTTTTCCTTTTTATGTTTAATATTTGCAAATTTTGAATGTCCTGACATTTCTCCGACTCCTATCTTTTAAAATACACACTCACATGCGTTCTCTATTCTAACACTATATGGCTTCTTTTTCAAGCCGCAATTCACAAAACAGAAAATGTATCTTGCCAGACCTTTTTCTCACATGCATAACAACAAAAAAGAGCTATCCCATGTGAGACAGCCCTTATTTCTTATCACGCTTCTATGCGCCCTCATATTCAGATGAACCAAATGCAAGAATCAGGAAAAAGATTGGAGTCAAAAACAGTAATCCAAATCCAAAACCGACTCCGTGTCCAAATGCCTTTGACAGCTTGAAATACAGCATAATACCAATTACAGCATTAACAACCGGTACCAGACATAACAGGAAAAACCAGCCGTTTCCAAAGGCAATTTTAAACAGGACATACATGTTATAAAATGGAACAATTGATGCCCATCCCCGTTCTCCGGCCTTGGTAAAAATCTTCCAGTTTGCCACAATCATCACAATGCATATTGCAAGAATGATAATAGAATATGTGCCCAAAAATGCAGCCAGAGCACCTGCCGTTGCCGTGTCATAGCCAGAGGTATACTCATAGCTTGTTGTCAATAATGATGTTAACATAAAAACATCCTCCCTCATAAATATTAAATTTACAATATTACTTGCATGACAATAATCTACCAATTGTTACATATTTTGTCAATTACGAAATACTGCACATTAAAATATTCTTCTGCTACCGTGTAAAATACATAATCAAATAGATAATCCCGAGTATGATTAAAATCGGAATACCGAAGGTCACCAACACCCAGAAACCAAGTTTTAAGATAAAATATACCAGTATAACCAGTACGATAATCACCGCCACATAAAGCACCTTTGCATACCATGCATTAAAATCAAACGTAAATTCCCTATGTGTCTGTCGGGCAGATTCGGTCTTTTCGGCAAACGGCTTTTTTTTGACCTTTTTTGTTCTGCCGTCTTCTGTATATTCTACATCTGCCGTCCGCTCTCCCGCCTGTGCGGCTATGATGGAGCGTGCAATCAGCGCAGGCCTTCCCAGCTCCTCCAGCGCTTCCTCCTCGCTTTTGCCTTTTCTTATCTCCTCATCAATATAATTTGAATAATATCCATAAGAATCCATCATTACCTCCGGAGGCACCTCACCGGTTAAAATGCTCTTTAATTCTTCTAAAAATTCCTGCTTTGTCATTGCTTCCTCCTTTACTCTGCCTTTACCGCCAGAACACAATAATTCCCTGCCTTAAAGGTCTGCCAGTTTACACTGTTATATCTAAAGTTATCCTCAAAAATAAACTGCATATCCTCCTCATTCTCAACATAATTCTCAATTACGGCCTCATATCTTGGATTACCGCCATTTACCATGGTATCATATGCGCTTGTGCTGTAATCGTCAAAGTTGGAAAAATATGCATTTTCCTTAACATAGAAATTTTCAGTCATACTGTCCGCAATAGGATAATCCTCTTTGTTCCAGGTATGGCTTTGCCCTATAATCTCATCCGGCACATTAAAATACGGATGCAGGGTCTCCTCTCCCTGGTCAGGCAGCGGATCATCCCATGTGGCATCCAAATGATACCATTTTTCATCTATCTCCACAAGATTCCATGCGTGATCAACTCCATCTGCTGTACCAACCACAAATTCCGATTGAATCCCTGCACATTGAAACAACAGCTGCAAGGCCTCCGCATAACCATTACAAACCGCATCCTGATTAACCAGAGCACCATATGCCCGGTATATGTCACTGCCTGCCGGCTGGGATATATCTTCACTATATTTACAATGGGTTATCAGGTAATCATGCAGCGCCAGCTCCTTGTCATAATCAGACATACCCGCTGAAATCTGTGTATCCAAAATTGTTTTTATCACCTCATATAATTTCTGTGCCTTTGGTTCTGAATCCGGAATGGGACTATTCTGCAGATATGCCTGCATTGCGTAATAGTTAACAGACTGCTTAACGGTAATGGTTACCTTCTTGTATGTATTCCCCACTACCCCTACCTGTTGGTATGTGTCACCACTTCCAAATATACCGTCCAGTGATTCATTAATCTGATTAATCGCATTCACATCCAAATCCTTAAGATAAACGGTAAATGCATCCGAGCCCTTCATGATTTCCTCCTCCAGGCGTTCTGACAAACTCTCCAAATCTGAATAAATATTATCCTCTGTAAAATCCACTTCTGTATATAATGCAATTTGTTTTTGTACCTCCGGAACTGATAAATAAATCCACACAGTCAGTCCTGCCAGCACAATAATCAGTATAAACACCGCTATTTTCTTATTCATAACCTTCTCCCTATTTGGTTTCTAACCAGCTAACGACATTACCGTCTGATTGTAACATTGATATTCATTTCTTGCAAATTAAATGTGTTATTGGTTGTGAAATTAATAAAAATATATTAAAATTAGAATAAAATTAAAAGTTAACGGTAAAACACCTATTCTTTCAAAAATAATGGCTCCGGAGGAAAAAACATGGAATCAGAAGCAGTAAATACAATACCAAAGCAAATTGAAGAAAATATTCAAAAAGTAATTATTGGAAAAAATGATAAAATCAGACTCGTTCTGACTGCCTTGCTGGCTAAGGGGCATGTTTTGCTGGAGGACACTCCCGGAACCGGAAAAACAAGGCTTGCCAGGGCAATAGCCGCCTCCATTGACGGCGAATTTAAGCGGATTCAGTTTACTCCTGACCTGCTTCCCACAGATGTAACGGGCATTGATATCTACAACCAGAAGACACAGGAGTTTGTATTCATTCCGGGACCTGTTTTCACCAATATACTGTTAGCGGACGAGATTAACCGGGCAACACCGAGAACACAGTCCTGCCTGTTAGAAGCTATGGCAGAACGGCAGGTTACCACAGACGGTGTGACCCGGACGCTTTCCAATCCCTTTTTTATGCTTGCCACGGAAAATCCAATTGAAACCACAGGAACCTTTCCTCTTCCGGAAGCACAGCTAGACCGGTTTGACTTAAAAATTTCTATGGGATTTCCTACTGTAGAAGAGGAACGCATTCTGTTAGACAGCTATATGGAGGGCGACCCTGCGGAGAGACTTTCTCCGGTCTGTTCATTAACCGACCTTATCCGTCTGCAAAAACAGACAGAAGACATTTACATACATGACGATATCCGGAAATATATTATTGACATTGTCCACGCCACCAGACACCACGAGCAGGTCGCATTGGGAGTGAATCCAAGAGGCATGCTGAGCCTTGCCCGTCTTTCCCAGGCATATGCCCTTTTAAACGGACGTTCCTATGTGATTCCGGAGGATGTAAAATACCTTGTAAAACCATGTCTTGGACATAGATTATTATCTTTGAGGGGAGCCAGCGGCCAGGCTTTAGCATATTCCATATTGGATGATATTATGTCAACCATACCGGTTCCCACTGAAAAATTCAACCAGTAAAGGAGTAACCATGCAGTATATCCTTGCCATCATTCTAGCCTTAACTATATATTTCCTGCAATCTGCCCTTTACCGGAAATACTGGGACAGGAAGCTTTACGTCCGTATTTCCTTCAGTAAATCCTATGCAAATATCGGAGATACGTTAGAATTGAAGGAACAGATTGAAAACCGCAAGCTTCTTCCTCTGCCGGTATTATTTGTTAAATTTCGTTCTTCCCGAACCTTTCAGTATGAAGAGACAGATAACTCTTCTGTTTCCGATTATTACTATAAAAATGATATTTTTTCCATTTTAGGGAACCAGCAGATTATCAGAAAACAGATTTTTCGTACCACTAAAAGAGGCTATTACGTCATTGATTCCATCCATCTGGTTGCCAATGATTTATTTATGCGGAAGTCCTATGCCTCCATTCTGGATAACCATGCAGGGTTATATGTCTACCCCGGACAGCTTCAGGACAGGCAATCCCTTTCCCTTACCAGCTCCATCATGGGCGACATTACCCGAAAAACACTCTATGAAGACCCACTGTCTTTCCGCGGAATACGGGAATACACCAGTCAGGACGGTATGCATTACATCAACTGGAAAGCAACTGCCAAAGCAGATGCGCTTATGGTAAACACCTATTTTGATACCCAGAGCAGCGAAATTGTCCTGCTCCTTAACCTTGACACGAATGTGATACAGCGTTCGGACGCTTTACAGGAATACCTGATTCGTGTAGCCGCTACGATGCTGCAGCACATAACACTCCATGGTTTTGCAGTACGTCTTGCAGTTAATCTTATGGATTCTTCTACCGAATTACCCATCATAACGGAGCCCGGTGCAGGAGAGGAACATTTACATACCCTGTTTCAGGTGCTGGCAAAGCTCGACCTTTCCAATGCACTTACAGACTTTCTGTCCTTTTTTGACGGGACAGATTCCGTTTTTCAGAATCATGCAAACAATACGGTTTATCTGATTATATCGAATTATAGAAAAGAGGCTCTGCTTCAAAAATACAGGGATAAGAAAGAAAATGGCTATCAGGTGCTATTCATTTGTCCGGAATATACCCCCATTTCCTCTCCTGTATCCGATATACAATTCTGGGAGGTGAACACAGATGAAATATAATTTAACCCTGCTCAAGAATACCGGACGGCTTCTGACCGCTGCTATTACTTATCTCATTGCTTTCTCCACAATTTTGACCATTTATGAAAAAGAAATCGTGAAACCTGTATTCCTGCTTGGAATCCCATTTATCCTTATCTGTTATCTGATTATCGAGCAGTATTGCTACCACCCACTGTTGTATATTTTCCTTCACGGACTTTTCTTCCTTCCCATATGGATGGTACCATTTCCAACTGTATGCTACAAATACCTGTACCTCACACTTCTGATACTGGAAAATATACACGGAATTCTTATCTGGAAACGAAGTACGGAAAAGCCCTATGAGGAAGCGCCCTGGGCATTGTTTCTCGTCATAACAGTCATTTATATCATCACCCTGGCATACCACTTGACAACGCTTTCCCAGCTGATATATGTGTGCGGCATTGCTCTGTTGCTGCTGCATTTTATCCGGCTGTCCTTGGAGGGGCTCAGCAAAACCTTATCCAAGTCTTCGCATGCAGCCTCTGTACCAGTGAAAAAAATAGTCCTGACTCACTCCTTTCTGATTGGCTTTATTGCCATTGCTTTTTTAATAACAGCCGTATTTGTATATGTTTTTCGGCTTGACAGAGCCGCATATTACATCGGTGAATACATTGTAAAGCTGACCCAGGTTATCATATATTTCTTCTTTTATCTAATTGGACTGCTGCGGGCATTATTTTTTATAGAAAGCCGGGTAGAACAGACCGATACCATGGACAGTGAATTACAATCTGCATTGGAGGCAGTAAGGGAGCCCTCTCTGTTAGGAAGAGTGTTAGACGGCATCTGCAGCATTATTGCGCTGTTATTTATTCTCTATCTGTTCTACCGTGCAATCACCTATCTTGCCAGGTTGTTTTTAAACCGTTACGCAAAAGATACGGATATTGTTGTTGCATTACAGGAAGCCCCGGAAAAAGTAACCAGAAAAAAAGAAACCAAAAATGTACTGGAACAGATGAAAGCCTTTTTCCGTCCCGACAACGCCGCCAAAATCAGGCGCGCATACCGCCTGAAAATAAAAGGCTATAATCAGGAGATTTACAGGAAAAATTACACGCCGGAGGATATTGCCAGCAAGGTACTCCAAGTGTATGATGAAGATATCAGCGAATTGACGGATGTATATGAAAAAGCGCGCTACAGCAACGAAGAGATAACCTTTGAGGATGTAAAAAAAGGAGGCGTTTTATGATAAATAAAAAAATTCCCATTATTTTAGCTTCTGCTTCTCCCAGAAGGGCAGAATTATTGACACAGGCAGGCTTTACCTTTACCATTATCCCCTCAACGGTAAAGGAAACCATAACGGAGACCAGTCCGGATAAAATCGTAGAAGACCTTGCGTTTCAAAAGGCAGACAATGTATACCGGCAAATTAAAAACGATTACATCGGCAAGGATTTCTGTGTAATCGGGGCAGATACGATTGTTTACTATGACCATGAAATTCTGGGGAAACCCGGGGATGAACAGGAGGCCTTTGATATGCTAAAGCTCCTCTCAAACCGGACACATCAGGTATTTACCGGCATCGCAATTCTATTTAAAACAAATGGCGAAAAACACACCCATCTATTGTATGAGCGCACAGATGTTACCTTTTATCCCATCAGTGATTACGAATTAAAAGAGTATATTGCCACCGGGGATTGTATGGACAAAGCGGGCGCCTATGGTATCCAGGGATCATTTGCCGTACACATCAAAGAAATCCACGGTGACTACAATAATGTTGTGGGACTGCCAATCGCAAAGCTTTACCAGACACTCCGGGGATAAATGCACTTTTACCCATCCGAATCCTTTGAGAGATATTCCCGGATGGCTTCCTCTACCTTTTCCACCTCTTCCTTTAACTCCCGGGCAGACATAACAACACAGTTCTGCCCTCTTGTAATCAGCTGGACAAGACCATCCGAGGTGGCAACGGTCACATGATAATCCCGGGCTATCTTATGGGTAAGCTTCTCAATATAGGAGTCTGCTGTTTCCGCCTCTTTTGTATAGACGACATGAATATTATGGTAATCAAACATTTCCCCCAGATTCCCCTTTACCTTATATGCATCAAATACCACAATCAGCTCACACTTGACAAATGCCTGATAATTTGACAAGACATCCAGCAGCTTCATTCTTGCCCCATCTAAATTATCCTCAATCAGGCATTTCAATTCATCCCATGCATGAATAATGTTATAGCCATCCACAATCAGATATGTTTCCTGAAAATGGGGCTTGGACTGTCCCTTATAAGCCGTGGACAGCTGACGCCTTGGCTTCCTGTAATAATGCTTTGAAGCACGCTCATTGGCATGAAATGTACGGTTCAATATTTCCTCAATCTGTTCTTCATCAATGGAATAATCAAACAGCCCTGCCCTGCGGCGTTCCAATTCATTATCCTTCTCATCCGGCTGCTGCTTGTCTGCTTTAGAAAATATACTTTCCACATGCATATAATCCGCAATCTGGTTCCATGGCACAATAAATCCTGCCCCATGGGAACAAAATACAGAGGAGGCCGGATTGGCAGTATCCTGCTCCGGCTGGTAACCCGCTGCGGCTATCACTTCCTCCGCATTATAGCAGCTGCCATATCCCTCAAGCGTACAAAACAGCGTCCCCCTGCCCTTTGTATAGGAATTCACTGTAACCTGGTAATCCCGCATAGCGGCCACCGGTACACTCCCACAAAGCACCGCCTGTTCCCCCTCCAGAACC
>URMF01000057.1 GCA_900548855.1 uncultured Eubacteriales bacterium | reverse complement strand
ACAGACAGACAGACAGACAGACAGACAGACAGACAGACAGACAGACAGACAGAGCTGAGCGCAATTAAGCTCATCCAGTATGTGTTTGGTTATGCAACGGTTAGTCTTGATTATATTGCTAATTTCAGAAATGGCAAAGGACACGAAAAAAACATTGTAGCTGATGGAAAATATATTGTTGTAAATTCTAAGTTTATTTCTACTGATGGACAAGTGAAAAAATATGCGGATGAACAGATTAGTCCATTATATGCGAATGATATTTTGATGGTTATGAGTGATTTGCCCAATGGTCGTGCGTTGGCTAAATGTTATTTAGTTGATGAGGATGATAAATACACTCTTAACCAGAGAATTGGAGCATTTACAGTTGGTAGACCAGATTTGGTTACTACAAAATATTTGTATTATATATTAAACCGCAATCCACAGTTGTTAAGATATGATAACGGAGCAGATCAAACAAATTTACGGAAAGCAGATATTTTAAATATTTCAATTGCTATTCCAACGGTTAAGGAGCAGAAGAAAATTACAGAAATTCTCGACCATTTTAACACCATCTGCAATGACCTGTCCGCAGGACTCCCAGCAGAAATTGAAGCCCGTCAGAAACAATATGAATACTATAGGAATAAACTATTATCCTTTGATGAAATGCAAAAGTAGAGGAGGCGATGCAAGTGCCATATTTTAATATAGTTGCAGAGACCAATGAGAATACCGTTGTAACTCAATATGAGCCTGTGAAAAAGCGTTCCGATGCCTATCAAAGTGAGGCGGAATTGGAGAAAGAATTTATTCGTATGCTTACAGAGCAGGGATATGAATATTTACAGATTCATACAGAGGAAGATATGGTTTCCAATATGCGTGCCAAACTTGAAGAGTTAAATGATTACAAATTCTCTGACACCGAATGGGAGCGATTCTTCAAGGAGTGCATAGCAAATGGTAATGATGGTCCCGTTGAGAAAACTTGTAAAATTCAAGAGGATAATGTTCAGGTCTTAAAGAGAGACGATAACATGACCAAGAACATTACTTTGATTGACCGTAAGAATATTCATAATAATAGACTGCAGGTAATCAATCAGTATGTAGTAACCACAGATCAGGGAGCAAGGCATGATAACCGTTACGATGTTACAGTACTTGTAAACGGATTCCCTTTGGTACATATCGAACTAAAGAGAAGAGGAGTCCCTATCCGTGAGGCTTTTAATCAGATTAATAGATACGAAAGAGATTCTTTTAGTGCAGGATACGGATTGGTTGAGTATGTTCAGATTTATGTTATTTCCAACGGAACACATACAAAATATTATTCCAATAGTACTAGGTATAATGCCATCAAGGATGCAGAGGTAGCTAATACAAAGAAGGGAAAGACTAGCAATTCATTCGAGTTTACTTCCTTTTGGGCAGATGCCAATAATCGTATCATCCCAGATTTGATTGATTTTACAAAAACATTTTTTGCTAAGCACACGATTTTAAATATACTTACAAAGTATTGTGTATTTACTTCAGAGAATATGCTGATGGTTATGAGGCCATATCAGATTACCGCGACTGAGAGGATTCTCAACCGAATTGAGATTGCTCATAACTACAAAAAATATGGAGATATTGCAGCGGGTGGGTATGTATGGCATACGACAGGAAGCGGAAAGACGCTGACTTCCTTCAAGACGGCCAGACTTGCATCAAATTTATCCTTTATTGATAAGGTGTTATTTGTCGTTGACCGTAAGGATTTGGACTATCAGACTATGAAGGAATATGACAGATTTGAGAAGGGTGCTGCTAACAGTAACTCATCAACCGCAATATTGGAGAAACAGTTAAGAGATACCAAATCGAAAATTATCATTACAACCATACAGAAACTGTCCACTTTTATCAAAAAGAATGCAAAAGACCATCCGGCATTTAATAAACAGATTGTCATCATCTTTGATGAATGCCATCGTAGTCAGTTTGGTGATATGCACGCAGCAATTGTGGAGAGTTTTAAGAAGTATTATATGTTTGGCTTCACAGGGACACCTATATTTCCGGCTAATGCAGGTGCTGTAAAGAACCCTAAGTTCTCGACTACAGAGCAGACATTTGGTGACCAGCTCCATACATATACAATCGTGGATGCTATCAATGATAAAAATGTACTTCCATTCAAAGTAGAGTATCATCAGACCATGAAAGAAGAGCCGGATATTGATGATGAGATGGTTCTTGATATCGATAGAAAGAAAGTATTTGAGAGCCCACAGAGAATTGAAAGAATAACCAGATATATTTTGGAGCATTTTGACCAGAAAACTTATCGTGGAGACAAAACATATATATATAATTCACTTACCAACATTTCTGAAGCGGCATCTGCTGAAAGAGGTAAGGTTGAAGAAATTAAACAGAAACAAAGATTGAGTGGTTTCAATTCCATTTTTGCAGTTTCTTCTGTAGACATGGCAAAGGCATATTATGAAGAATTCCGTAAGCAGATAAAGGAAGATCCTACGAAGGCTATTAAGTTTGCGGTCATTTACAGTTATAGTGCAAACGAAGAAGAGCAGGAATCAGAGGATATTCTTGAAGAGGAAGATCCGGAAGATACTTCACAGCTTAGTAAGACGGCAAGAGATTTTCTGGAGAGCGCTATTGAGGATTATAATGTAATGTTCCACACAAATTATGATACATCTTCAGATAAATTTCAGAACTATTATAAGGATGTATCTCTTCGAATGAAGAATAAAGAACTGGATATGCTCATCGTAGTAAATATGTTTCTTACAGGTTTTGACGCAACAACACTTAATACATTATGGGTGGATAAGAACTTAAAAATGCATGGACTCATTCAGGCTTTCTCCCGTACGAACCGTATTCTTAATAGCATCAAGACATTTGGTAATGTGGTATGTTTCCGTAATCTTCAAAAGCGGGTGGACACAGCTATTTCTTTATTTGGAGATAAAAATGCGGGCGGTATTGTTTTGATGCAAAGCTTCAAGGATTACTATTATGGATATGAATCTGTTGATGGAAAACAGATGCCCGGATACATTGATATGGTTGAGGATTTGACTACAAAGTTTCCGTTAACAGAGCCACAGATTATCGGAGAACAGAATCAGAAGGATTTCATTGCTTTGTTTGGTTCCATCCTTCGTATGAGAAATCTGCTTGTTGCATTTGATGAATTCAAAGAAAAGGAACTCCTCAACGAAAGAGATTTACAGGATTATCTTGGACGTTACCAGGATTTGAGAGATGAGTGGAAACGAAAGCGAGAAAAGAGTGAACTGTCTGATATCACGAATGATGTTGTATTTGAGGTAGAACTTATAAAGCAGGTAGAAATCAACATTGACTATATTCTTATACTTGTAAAGAAATATCACGATACACATTGTGAGGATAAAGAAGTTCTTATCACAATCCGTAAGGCTATTGATGCCAGCCCGGAACTTCGAAGTAAGAAAGAACTTATTGAGGCATTTCTGAATGGTGTAAATGATGTTGATGATGTCATGGTTGAATGGCATGATTATGTGGTAGAAATGCGAGAGCAGGAACTGGTTATCATCATTGAAGAAGAAAGACTGAAAGAAGATGAGACCCGTAAGTTCCTTGAGAATGCATTCCGTGAAGGCGAAGTAAAGACAGTGGGTACAGACATTGATAAGATTATGCCACCTGTTAGCCGGTTTGGTGGTGGCAACAGGACCAACAAGAAGAAAACAGTAATCGACCGCTTAAAGGGGTACTTTGATAAGTTTTATGGAGTTGGTGGAGTTGCTAAGTTTACCAAGAATTCTGATGAAAATTAAATAACGAGCGAATGAGGAGAAAAAGAAAAGCATATACTAATATTGCAGCAGAAAAGCTGTTTTTGAACTCATTGCATCTTGACAGCAAGAGCATTTGAAGATATACTTTAATTACAGTAAGGGACTTACTGCAAATGTTT
Source organism: uncultured Eubacteriales bacterium (assembly GCA_900548855.1). Taxonomy (GTDB): domain Bacteria; phylum Bacillota; class Clostridia; order Lachnospirales; family Lachnospiraceae; genus CAG-590. The sequence continues at coordinate 14,233 of URMF01000057.1, read as the reverse complement.
GTTGCTACTCGATATGCAACTAAAACAAGGTCGAGTTCAAATGTTTGTCGCTACTCGAAATGCGACTTATAAAAGGTCGAGTTCAAATGTTTCGGGACTCCATTCGTGAGAGTGGAGTCTCTTTTGCGTAAGGAGAAAGAAATGGAAGTAGGGCATTTTTATTACATAGAAGATAGTTATTTTGTGGATTTCCCGAATCCCTATCTTATGAAGAATAAAGAAACCATAAATGGACAGGTTCATGATAGACCTTGTTTTTATACGTTTAAAGATAATTCTGCGGGAATATATTGGATGATACCGTTTTCATCAAAGGTATCAAAGTTTAAAAAAATATATAATAGCAAAATGCAAAAATATAAGCGTTGTGACACCATAGTTTTCGGTGAAGTCCTCGGTCATGAGAAAGCTTTTCTTATTCAGAATATGTGTCCGATAACACCAGAATACATGAAAAACGAATATATTGATTCAAAGGCGAATGTACCTGTTCGTGTAAGTGGTGTTTTGGAGAAGGAACTGAAGGAAAAAGCAAGTAAAGTATTGGCACTTCAGAGAAAAGGCTCAAAACTTATATTTCCAAATGTATTAGAAATTGAAAGTAAGTTAATTAATCAAGAAAATAGTGATGATAGTTTAGCACCGATAAAGAATTAAAGCTTTGATGGTGAGATTATTTTTTAATCCGTTTTATAAAATTGTGTTTCGTATCCATCAGCTTTTAAGAGGAATCCTTCAATTCAATCCGGGGTTTTGCTCATCTGTTCACAGATGGCATCAGGGCTTGCGTGGGGCATTCGGATATAGCCATGCTCCTTAATGTTTACACCTATGCCGGACTTGAGGATACCGAGAAGAAACTTTAGAAGATGCAAGGATTAGAAAATGCCATTATATTATAGGGCGGTTAAATCTGTGGCAATATATATGGGTATGATATAAAGAATGACTCTGCAGAACTTGTGATAGCTAGTGATGTGTTTATGAATGCATTGAGTCCGAATAGTCAAGGAACAAATAAAGTGACTGGAATTATTGAAAAAAATAATGCTCATGACCGAAATTACGACAGTAAAGCAGCTTAGTAAAAAACACGGGAAGAAATGGGTAAACACGGAGGCGTTGCTTTGTTCGTTTGTTAGATGCGTGCATTAGCAAATAAAGCATATCAAAAAAGTATTGGAAATGACTAATTAGAGTACTATTTGAAATAGCTCAAATGAACACAGTTCTAAAATATGTAGATGTCTTTTACAATAAGAGGTATTTGCTTGAAAAGGAGGCAAGAATTAATACTTTGGTTGGAGTTTCAAAGCTATTGGATACGAACATAATTGATATTCCAGAAGAGGATATTGTTGAAATTTCACCCCTAACTGATTACGATTTGATTACTACACATGGAAGTGATTTGCCTTATTTGGCAAAAAGTGTAGTTTTAGAGAAGAAAAATACGATGCCCAGAATAGTCGATAAAACCTTGCAAAATTCGGCATTACAGGGCATTTTGAGATAGGAGAAAATAATGATTAGAGTACTTTTCGTCTGCCACGGCAAAAAGGTGCGTTTTTTATAGAAATTCTTTGATTTAGATGGACTATGAGATCGGACGGGGAATTTTTACAACAGGTTTACAACTTTTGAAAGAAGTTCCGATATGATAAAAATTTGAGAAAAATTGAAATACGAGGTATGAATATGCTTGATTGGATAAAAAAACATAAAGTGTTAGTTGGAATAATAATTTTAGTCATTATATTTGGCATTCCTTTATTAATACATTGTTTATTCAAGATATATGTCAATGATTTTTGGATGGCAAAATGGGAAGCTGGAGATGTTTTGCAATTTTATGGTAGTATTCTTGCATTTATTGGTACTGTGACATTAGGCATGTTATCTTTACATCAGAATCAAGTTATTAAAGAAGAAGCAGATAAAAGGGTTGAAATGCAAGAAACGAGAGAACGAGAAATGAATAAGCCTATATTTAGGGTGAAGTTTTTACATAGTTCTGGTTGTAACGGTAAAATTGAATTGCAAATAGAAAATATAACATATAATGATGCGTTTGAAGTTTTCTTTTTTCCACTCCAAATAATTAATGCAGAAAAGAAGATACTTTGGGAGAAGAAATCGGTTATACATCATGATGCAATTATGGGGAAAGAGGTGTTTACGCTTAAATTATTGAATAGTGAACTGAAAGAGGATAAGGTTTCTATAAAAATTGGAATGAAATGTAAAGATAAATATGGTTGTGAGCGAAAATATAGTATATATGCATTTTGTGATACAAGGTCAACAACGCCATATTTCGTTATTAAAGAAATTTTAGAATGATAGGAAATTTCAGTTTATTAAAATTCTACAGGCAGTCCGTCCAGTGGCGTGCGAAGCGTAAGCCAATCCAACTTGTAACCCCAGATATCTAACAAGGGGGTACAAATACAATAGGAAACAGTATCAAAAAGTCTCGGAACGCTGATTATACAAGGCTTTAAATTGTTTAGTAAGACGTGTGATATTTTGAAGAAATGTCACATGGTTATTGTTTTTCAATCAAACAGCGTATATAATTGTCATTAAATCAAAAGAGAGGTGGTTTAGGTGAAACTCTGCATTGCTTTATCTGGAATAGTTAAATAGACATTATTCAAATTGACAGGAGGATTTTAAATGACTATTCCAGTAAAACAGATTTATCCCCGTACAGGCGATAAAGAAACAATTTATTTGAAACATGTAATCACGAATTCCAATATAACGGTTGGAGATTTTACAATGTACAATGATTTTGTAAATGACCCAATGTTATTTGAGAATAACAATGTATTATATCACTATCCGATAAACCATGATAAATTGCAGATTGGGAAATTCTGTTCCATTGCCTGTGGAGCAAAATTTCTTTTTAACAGTGCCAATCACACACTATCTTCATTGTCCACTTATCCATTTCCATTATTTTTTGAGGAATGGGGATTAGAGAAGAAAGACATAACAAACGCATGGGATAATAAAGGTGATATTGTCATAGGTAATGACGTTTGGATTGGTTATGAAGCTGTTATTTTAGCTGGTGTCACGATTGGAGACGGAGCAATTATTGGAACTCGTGCAGTTGTCACAAAAGATGTTCCGCCATATACGATTGTTGGCGGTGTTCCGGCAAAATCAATAAAGAAGCGATTTTCAGAAGAAACCATTTCTGCACTATTGGAGATTCAATGGTGGAACTGGTCTGAGGAAAGAATTGCAAGAAATATTGGTGCTATACAAAGTGGAAATGTTGAACAGTTAAAACAATCAATGTAAATGTAGTTAGGACGGTGATATTATGTGTATAAATAAAAAAAGAAAAAACGATGTTTCATTCCATGCAAAGTCAGTAAATGCTAACGCCATTTGCATGGAGTAATAAGGCTTAATATGCTGGCTTTGCTATTTGACGATGAAAAGTTAAAGGAGTGAGCCTGCATGAAATATATCAAAGCAGATTCGGTACTCCCCATTGCTTTAGTTGAAGAATTGCAAAGTTATATACAAGGCGGATATATTTATGTTCCCTCAAGAAAAGACGGCAAAAAGAAATGGGGCGAATTAAGCGGTTGTAGATATGAGATTGAACAGAGAAACAGGAGAATAAGAAAAGATTATCAGCAAGGAAAAAGTGTTGATGAATTAGCTGATATTTATTATCTTTCTGTTCATTCAATCAGAAAAATCATATATGAGAAATAATTTCCGAGAGGTCGTAGTTTTGCGACCTCTTTTTAGGTTGCCATGCATCCGAAAGGAAGCTCCAGTGGAGGTTCCTGTAGGTAAAAAACACTTCTGTAAGTGACAGTATATTGAGAATGCTATTCTCTGATGATACGATGTAATCGGTGATGAAAGATGAGAACAACAAAATTTTATATCGGGAAGATTCCGGTCATTATCTGGGGAACGAAATCTGACAAAGCATATATTTATGTTCACGGGAAAATGTCCGATAAGGAGTCTGCTGAAACTTTTGCTCGGATAGCAGAAAATAAAGGATATCAGACAATCAGTTTTGACTTACCAGAACATGGAGAAAGAAAAAGCGAAAATTACAGGTGTGATATTTGGAATGGCATTTCTGACCTTCATCAAATAAGTTCCTATACGTTTGCTAATTGGAAATCGGTATCTTTGTTTGCTTGTAGTTTGGGTGCATATTTCAGTTTGCAGGCATATAAAGATATTACTTTTGAAAAGTGCTTTTTTCTATCTCCAATCGTAAATATGGAATATCTCACCAAAAATATGTTCCTGTGGTTTCATATCACGGAAGAAATGCTTTATACAAAAAGAGAAATTCCGACACCGATTGATACTTTGTCTTGGGATTATTACCAGTATGTAAAGAAAAATCCCGTAACAAGTTGGAATAATCCAACTTATATACTTTATGGAGGTAAGGACAATTTGCAATCTTTACAGGTCATAGAAAATTTTGCAAAGTCCAATCCTGTGTCATTGACTATATCAGAACAGAGTGAACATTCTTTTATGGGAGATGGAGATGATGAGGTGATAAAAAACTGGTTGTGTGATAATTTGTAAATTCAACTTAATTGTAGTGATTATTTTTTGAATGTGATATACTTTCATTGTTGTTATCCGGTTTTGCAAATACGAAATGAGGAGATTCTAATTATGATAAAAATATTATTTATCTGCCACGGCAACATTTGCCGCTCCCCCATGGCAGAGTTTTTATTAAAAGACATAGTTCAAAAACGTGGAATCGTAGACCAGTTCTACATCCAATCAGCTGCCACCAGCGCAGAGGAAATTTGGAATGGCGTTGGCAACCCGGTTCATCCGGGAACGAAAAGCAAGCTGGCTGAAGCAGGTATTTCCTGCGAGGGTAAAAGAGCAGTGCGGTTAACAAAAGCGGATTATAAGAAATATGATTATCTTATCTGTATGGATACTTGGAATTTAAAAAATGTTGCAAAAATCTGCGGCAGGGATAAAGAAAATAAAGTATATCGGCTCCTGGATTTTACAGAGGAGAAACGAGATGTGGCAGACCCCTGGTATACTGGAAATTTTGATAAAACCTATGAGGATATTGTGCTGGGGCTGGAAGGATTTTTGCAATATCTTGCTATGTAAAGGATTAAGCGGCGTGATTTAGTAGATTGCAAAGTATGTGATTTAGCGAGATTGCAAAGTAAAGGTTGAGAAAAAACGGTTTTTGCGTTACAATGAACGCATGTGTGTAAGACAGGATTAGAAAATCCAGGTTCTGATAGGAAAGGAAGGTATAAGAATATGGTGGATTCTATAGGAATGAGTAACCGGTACATCATACCGGCAGCAAATGTAAGCTTTGTGACCCCTGTGAATACCGAAAATACCGTATTCAGCTCAAACAGGGTGGCACCAGCAGAATGCCAGACCTGCAAGAATAGAAGATACCAGGACAGCTCAGATGAGATGGTTTCTTATAAAACCCCGGGTAAGATAGCCTCCGGGGAATCTTATGCGAAGGTAATGTCACATGAGCAGGAGCATGTTGCCAATGCGGTGGCGGAGGGAAATGAAGAAGGTAAAGAATTATTATCTGCAACCGTATCTTTAAAAACCGCCATTTGTCCGGAGTGTGGGAAAGCGTATATTGCAGGTGGAACAACCCGGACTATGATAAGGACTTACGGCAGTGATCCTTATAGCCAGAACCGCAAAGCATATGAAAAGGAAGCAATGACAGGCAATTTTATTGACTATGCCGCATGAAAGGAACATACAATAAATTTACAGGAGAATGGAAATGAGCTACGCAGATGATTTGTTTATAAAAATGTGTACGGACATTATTGAAAATGGATGTAGTACGGAGGGGGAAAAGGTAAGACCAAAATGGGAGGACGGAAGATATGCGTATACGGTTAAGCAGTTCGGCGTCGTCAACCGGTATGATTTATCAAAGGAATTTCCGGCATTAACCCTTCGGAAGACCTATGTAAAATCAGCGGTAGATGAAATGCTTTGGATTTGGCAGAAAAAGTCAAATAATATAAATGATTTGAAGAGCCATGTGTGGGACGAATGGGCAGATGAAAATGGTTCCATCGGAAAGGCATACGGTTACCAGATGGGTGTAAAACATCAGTATAAGGAAGGCATGATGGATCAGGTAGACCGTGTTATTTATGACCTTAAAAATAATCCATATAGCAGAAGGATTATGACAAATATCTATGTGCATGCAGATTTGCATGAGATGAATCTCTACCCCTGCGCTTATAGTGTCACCTTTAATGTGACCAAGAGGAAAGGACAGGATAAATTGACACTGAATGCCATCTTAAACCAGCGCTCCCAGGATATTCTGACGGCAAATAACTGGAATGTTGTGCAGTATGCAGTGCTGGTGCATATGATGGCACAGGTGTGTGACATGGAACCGGGAGAACTGGTGCATGTTATTGCAGATGCCCATATTTATGACAGACACATTGATATTGTAAAAGAATTGATTAGCAGACCGGTATATCCGGCACCGAAGTTTTTCTTGAATCCGGAGGTTAAGGATTTTTACCAGTTTACAACAGATGATATTTTGGTGGAGGATTATCAGGCAGGACCACAGATAAAAAATATTCCTGTTGCGGTATGAGAAATAGGCATTTGTACAACGCAGGCTTTCAAAAATTGAGTTTCGCAATTGCCTATATGAGAAAGAGTGAGAGGAGACAGACATGCAGTTAATTGTAGCGGTAGATAGTAACTGGGCAATCGGAAATGGCAACAAATTACTGGTGAGGATTCCGGAAGACCAGAAATTTTTCAGACAGACAACAATGGGGAATGTAGTAGTGCTGGGAAGAAAGACATTGGCGGAGTTCCCGAATGGATTACCCCTTAAAGGAAGAACAAATATTATTCTTTCCAGGGATGAAAATTTTACGGTGAAGGATGCTGTGGTAGTTCACTCAAAAGAGGAACTGTTTGCGGAATTAAAGCAGTATGACAGTAACAGTATTTTTGTAATTGGCGGGGAAAGTATTTATAATATGTTATATGAGTACTGTGACACCGCACATGTAACCAGAATTAATTATAAATATCAGGCAGATAAATATTTTCCGGATTTGGATAAGGAGGAAAACTGGGAGCTGACCGGCGACAGTGATGAGCATACCTATTTTGATTTGGAGTATTACTTTTACCGGTATGAAAATCACAGTCCCAAACCGATGGAATAGCCCGGTTTAGTGCATATCCAGTAAGCGCAATGCGTTTTTATACAGAATATTATCCAGCTCTTCTTCGGACAGTGGAAGAGCTTTAATATAATCTACGGTTTCCTTCTGACTATCCCAGGGAAAATCCGTTGCATATAAAATCCGGTCGGAACCGTGATTTCTAATAATGCGCATCAGCTGCTCTTTTTCAATCATATTGCGGCAAAAAGCAAGGTCAAAATATACATTTTTTCCAACTAATAATTTTTCTACCAGATACCACTGCAGGTTACCGCCCACATGGGCGAGGACAATTTTAGAGTCTTTATCACAGTGCTTTAAAACCTGCTGCAGCATGAGATAGGCACGGTCTGGCGGACAGTGGATTGGAATAGGAAGTCCGATATCATAGCCTGCATGGATGACACAGCAGAGATTAAGGCGGATACATTCTTTTATTATTTCAATATAACGCTCATCGTCAATATAAGTGTTCTGATAGTCAGGATGCAGTTTGATTCCCTTCAAACCAAGAGATTTAATGTACGCAAGACGGTTGGAAATGTTGTCATTTTCTGGGTGGATGCCGCCGAAGGAGAGAATTCCATCCGTATGGTTGATGCTGGCGGCATAGCTGTTTATGGAATCAAACTGTGATGGTTTTGTTGCTACAGGGAGAACGACACTGTAATCAATGTGCTGCTTTTTCATGGAAATGCGGAGGTCTTTTAAGGTTCCGCCTGCTGCAGCGCGGAATTGTGAGCGTTCTTCTAATGCTTTGATTGTGTGTGAAGCTATTTTTTCTGGAAATATATGTGTGTGAAAATCAATTATCATAGTTTTCTTTCTTTTCCTCCCGTGCTGTCGTATCGAAGATATGTCTAAATGGATATATGTGGCTTTAGTATAGCAAAAAAATAGAAAAGGGAATAGAAAACCATTTAAATTAGTTAAAAATATACAAAAAATATCATAAAAAAATACAAAATGTATAAAAAATGCTTGTTAATACACTTAAATGTGCTATAATTAATGATAGATTTTGGATATTTGGGAGGATGCTATTTATGGGAGAAATCAAAATAACAACAGGAAGCGGCTTTGAAGGATATGAAGTAGTAGAATATTTGGGATTTGTGAATGGGCAGATTGCATTGAGCTCTAACTTTTTCAAAGATTTATCTTCTAACCTTGCAGAGTGGACAGCGCAGGAAAGTACGGCTTTTACAAATAAGTTAGAGAACGCAAGTGAGAATGCTTTGGAAAACCTTATCAAAGTAGCGGAAAAGCGGGGAGCAAATGCACTTATTGGAGTGGAGCTTAATTACACAGGCTTTTCCAATAATGCAATTGGAACAGTTGCGTCTGGTACTGCAGTGGTAATCCGCAAGAAGAAAACGATACATAAGGTTATAACATCAAAGATTTATGTCAGCAATTATTATAATATGCTTATGCCAAGACCGGTTGAGGTTACTCTGGTGGGAGAAGATAATGTGGTGAAGATTTCGCCTGTATTTTATAATTACAATCAGGATGAAATTAAAGCGGTGCGGTGTGATGTAGAACTTACGAATTTTTATGAGGAGAAACTGCTGCTTCAGGGAATTGATTTTGTTTTTGAGAAAAATAACATAACAAAATTGCAGGCGGATTTTGTAGAATGCAAACTGCCGATGAAAGACATCCCGCTGATTAAGGATGTAAAGGTATATGTTAAAAAATATGTAACAGCTAAGGGTGTATTTGCTCCAGATGCAGATCCGATTGATGTGACAATTTCTAGGCGGGCATTTGAAGGCTTGAAGGAAAAACGAGGTAAAGATGCTGTGGAACGGTACAAATCGGATGGAACTACATGGCTGTGTAATTGTGGTTATATCAATGCAGCAGGCGATGAGGAATGTGCAATTTGCGGCAGAAAAGAAGATGATTTGAAGGTTAATGTTGGATTTAATTATGAGGAAATGTGTGATCGGATGAAAGGTCTTCCGAATGTTTCTGCTATGAAGGATGTACTTATGACTTACATTAAGCAGGGTTCCATTGATGCAAAGTACCGTATGGAATTATTAGAGATTATGGAGTCTGGCTTACAGTATGAAAAGACCAGAGGCGATATGACAGATACCGTGTTAGAGAAGGTGTTAAAAGTATTTGAAAACTAATACTTCCTTATGTTTCTTGGAAAATCCATTTTTATTGTGTATAATGGGGGAACAGATGCAGAAGGTGACTGAAATGGGGTTCAGTCACTTTCCTTGTGTACAGGAGGAATGTGGATGTTTCATCAATTGATTGCATTACTGTGCCAATATGGATACCGTCTGTTAGTTGAAGAGAAAAATGGAGTATTCATTCGGGAAACAGACCGGCAAATATATATTATTACAGTTAGCAGGGCTGGTGTCGGAGTGCAGGCGGATACTTATGAAAGGATTCAAAAGCAGGTGGAATTTCTTGCAGTTACCAGATATCGGAAATCGGTTTCAACCTTGCACTTACTTGTGACAGAGAATGGAATCTTTGATGACCAGGTAAAGAACATGGTGAACACATTGACTAACATGTGGTTCGTGGCAGGAGATACAGGGAGAATCTATATTTTTGAAAACCAGCTTCAGGATTTTGATGGTCTGTATGAGTATTTAAGTGATGGACTGCGGGATGCCAAAGAGGCTGAGAAAAAAGCACTGTTTACAATTACACCGGTAAATATGGTGATTGTTGGATTAAATATACTTGTTTTTCTTGGCATTATTATCTTTAATAAAGGATATTTTGCAGTATATGATACGGATATTATGCTGCAAATGGGGGCGATGAGTTATGATACGGTGATGTCAGGAGGATGGTATCGGCTTATCACTTCACTATTTCTCCATTTTGGTCTGTCCCATTTAGTTAACAATATGGTGCTGTTAACCTATGTGGGGTGTGAATTGGAGAACAGAGTTGGCAGTGTTAAATATTTGATTATATATTTGTTATCTGGGGCAGCTGGAAATGTGGTGTCGCTAGTCTTTACCCATATATTTACTGAAAATATTTATGTGGTCAGTGCAGGTGCTTCCGGTGCAATATTTGGTGTGATTGGTGCGTTGTTTGTAGTAGTTTTGAAAAATCATACCAAAACGGAAACTTTAACACCCCAAAGGCTGCTGCTTTTAGTAATAATTACCATATATTGTGGCTTGACAAGTGAAGGCGTTGATAATGCAGCTCATATAGGAGGTTTATTTGGTGGAATAATTGGAGGATTTTTATTGTCAAAGATTTCGCAATATGGTAAACTAGAATAAGTGAGATTTATGAGGTGAAGTTTGTGAGTACGGGAATTAGTATATCCAGTATTAATCGCATAAAAGAATTGGCAGAAGAAAAAAAGTATGCTGAAGCATTAGAAATTTTGGATACCCAGAACTTAGACAAGTCTATTAATCCGCAATTCCTTCGAATTAGTGGTGAAATTTTCAGGGAAAATAAGAGGTATTATGACAGCAGAAAAATACTTCTGAAAGCGCATCAGATGTCTCCTCAGGGAAATCGTATCATTTTTGAGTTGATTCAATTATATTTAGAACTTGGTTATTTTACCAAAGCACAGAAATATTACGAACAATATGTATTTTATTCCAGTCCTGAGGACATACAGAAAGACTATGTTGAGTATGTCATGAAAAAGGCACTCGGTTCTGATGTGAAGGAGCTTGCTTCAATTTTGATTCCAATATTGGAGCAGATGCCGGAGGACAAATGGAATTTTGAGGCGGTTTTACTGTATGACAAAATGGAGCGAAAGGACAAGGCTCTGGAGGAAAGTCGTTATATTCTTGAAAATTTTAAGGAATCCATATATGTTCAGCCAGTTATAGATTATATAGATGACAAACTAGACGTAGACAAGTATTTTTACATTTATCCCAAAGAGGAACAACAGGAAGATATAAGTCGGTTTGGCGATCTGATAGAACAGGAAGAAAAACTTTTAGAAGCCGATTATTTGAGAATGTATCCGCCAGAAGCCAGAATTATGGTGGAGGCAGAGGATAAGGATGCCGTTGAACCGAAACCTGAGAAGAAGAAGAAGGAAAAGAAGGCAAAGAGAAAAAATAGGAAAGTAAAGGAATCGGAGCCTTTAGAGGCGGAGAATGTACAGGCAGGTATTCAGGAGAATAACCCGGAAGGGAATAGTTCGGATGGAGATTTTTCTTCAGAACGTCAACCGGTTCAGGACGCAGTTCATAAAACAGGGCAGTTAGTGAATCCGGAACAGGAAAAGGCTGATTTGCAGGAAAATCAGGATGAACGGTCTTTAAAAGAGAAACAAATCAAAGAAGAGCGGGAAGCTGCATTAGAGAAACTGCTTTCCAAAAAAATAGATACAGATAAGATTAAAGAGTCTGCTAAGCAGGTGGCAAAGGCTGTAAAAGATATCGATACAGCTAGGGCTAAAAGTCAGGTAAAATCCGTTGCGGAATCCGTGAAGGACAATGTAAAAAAGGCTACGGATGTTTTTGGCGAAGCAGTTGGAACAAAACAGACAGTTGATGAATCCAATCAGGGGACAGGTAAAGCAAACACCGGTGAGGATGAGCAGATTCTTGATGGAATTATTGAAGGTGTTTTAGAACCACCTAAGAAGGTAGTAGGTCAGGTTGTCACGAATGAGGAATTGGATGCACTGATTCCAGATTCGTTGGAGGCAATGTCTGAGAAAGAAATTGCTGATATAGAAGCACGAAGGGAAGAGGAAGAGAGGCTTGAGTTAGAAGCCTTGGAAGCATCTCTTGCAGTGGAAGAAAAGAAGAAATCGAAGGGCAGACAGAATGCAGATAATATGCCGGAAGTAGAAACAGAACAGGATAATGTGGAACGGGTTTCCCAGAGTGATGCTGTCAGTGACACATATGAATCTGAAAAAGAAGTACATTCTGATGAGGCAGATTCTTATTCCGAATTGAAAGAAAAGTTTCTTGCCGAGTTCACCAAAGACGAAGAACAGCCGCTTGATTCATTAGGATTTATTTCTGTTGTACATTCTGATATTGATGAGGTAATGGAAGAAGAGATTCCAGATACTGCCGGAATGCTTCGACAGATGATTGATAATAAGGAGTATTATACAGGAGAGGATTCTAGTGGGTTTGAATCCCAGGCAAGTTATCAGGAACATGGTTTTGAAGTGGAGGATTATGATTTTGAGACATTCCGGATAGGGGAATCTGAGCAGTTGGCAGAGGATAGCAGCAATGTGGGACTGGACGGAGAGATTCAATCACCGGTGGTGGAAGTAATTTATGCACAGGAACAGGTTATTGATTTCGATGAAATCGTTCCGCAGGAGAAGGAATTCATAGCAGAGGATGAAATACCCGAACAGGATGTTTCTGAGGATGCAGTAGATTTATATGTAGAACAGCAGGTTTCAGAGGCAGCTTATGCTGAGGAAAAAGAAATTATTACGGATGACGAGACTGCGCCAGATGAAATATTGGATGCGGATGAACCGGTTGTGGAAGAGGAATCGGTGATTCAGGAAAAATCGGAGAATGTTTCGAGAAGGGAAGAAATATGGGTTAGTATACTTTTGTCGGATGACATGGTTAAAATGTTATTAGATTTGAAAGAAAGTAGATGATAGATTATGGGGATTCAGCTAAAAAGCAATGGTGGCGGAGATTCTAAAAAGGGTAATTTCCGGGGTCAAAATAATAGCGCATTTGGATTTGGGGATATTGAAGAAACACCGCAGATGCGAGAAATGCGGTTGAAGCGCGAAGCGAATGCAGCAGCTGCCAAAGAAGAACTAGCGAAAAAGCAGGAAGAACAAAGGCAGAAAGCACTTGCCTTTGAACAGATGGAGGCAGCAAAAAGACAACGCGAACAAAAGAAAAGAGAAGAGGAAGAAATCAGAAATAATCCGCAGCTTGCGGCAGAGAGAGAAAGACGGTTGGCGCAGGCAAAAGCGGAGGAGGAACAAAGAGCCAGATTTAAGGCAGAGGAAGAAGCTAAGATTGAGGCAGAAAGGCGGGTGCAGGAAAAAAAGATGGATCAAACAGAGGCATTAATTGCAGCAATCAGAGCGCAAGTAGAAAAAGAAAAAGCAGCAAAGGAAGAGGCAAATAAACAGGCTGAAATGAAAGCAACGGCTTCCAATAAGGCGTCATCAGGAGGAAGTTCCAAGCCTCAATTCCGTACCATTTCTCCAGAGGAAATGGCAAAATTAGAGGAAAAGAAACGTTTGAAGGCAGCAGGAATACAGCCTGAAAAAGAAGAGTCTACTTCAAAGAATACCGTAAATCAGGATATCACAGGCGTTTCAGGTGGAGTTAACGGAGGCATTTCCGGGGGACTTGGAGGTTTGGGAAATGGTCCGACATTGACCAACCCAAAAGGGGATGGTCCGACATTATCAAATCTGAATGCAGGTCAGGAGAGCCTGAATGGGACTGGCATAAAAGGTGGAGGTCTTGGCATTGATATAACAGCTTCTGTGTTGCCGGAAAATAAACCAGTTGAAGCCAAAGCAGAAGAAAATACAGTAGCACTTAGCGTTGATGAAATTAATGCTGCTGTAGAAAAATCAAAAGAGATACCAAAGGCTGCACCGGTACAGGATAAACCGAATCAGCCCAAACCGCATATACCAACTCAGGTTGTTGGAGGGTCCAGTACAATTATTGTTGATGATGGAAGTGCGGCATGGGGAGAAAATGAACAGACTGCATCCGGGCAAAAAGAGAGTGTAGGATGGGTAGAATCCGGGGATGAGCCTCAGCATGTTCAGCCGAAGGAGTCAAAACCGGCAGACTCTTTAGTAGATGACAATGGAGATATTATTAGTGTTGTGCCTGTGCGTCAAAGACCAGTAGAATCCAATGATGTACAGAGTGCATATAATATTGATTTTGATGATGATGACGATGATGATGATTTCATGTCATTTGGTGTTGTGGATGCAACGGAGCAAAAGGCCGAGGAAGAGGCGAGACGTAGAGCCGAAG
>URMF01000056.1 GCA_900548855.1 uncultured Eubacteriales bacterium | reverse complement strand
GAGCGACAAGCAGCAAAAGCGTGCCCAGCGTTGATATTGTTTATATTGTGAGGCGGTCGGTAACGAAAACAGAGTTTCGCAATCACCTAAATATATCAGGTCTCAATAGACTTCTGGAATAAACTGCTCTGCAAGCTTTCCCTTTCTGCCTTTTCCTTTACTCTTCACATAAAAGTACCCCAATATGGAAAATACAGTCGCTCCGATAAAATTCACAAACAAATCTTCCATGGTATCATAAAGACCAATATCCAAATATCCCTCTAACGGCAACTGCTCCCCATTTACTGTTACCGTATGAATTCCGTCAATCACTACCGGTTTATTAAGCCCCTCCGGGTCAAGGGTTACGGAAGATATGGTTGAGATTACCGTATCCTTCTGCATATCCATTTTAAAGCAGTAATCCATGCTGAATTCAAAAAATTCCCATAACACCCCTATCGTCATAGAAAAGCAAAATGCTACAATTGCGAGGTATACCGGTGACAGTTTCATTTTAAAGTTATCATTCCGGTTTAACAAATCCACGAGACAGAAACCGATGGCTGCTACCAAAAATCCGTTTAATGTATGCAATATAGTATCCCACACTGGTATTTTGATATACATGGAATGGATTTCTCCAAGTATTTCAGCAGCATAAATAAATAACAGTATAATAACTTCCATTGTATCTGGAAAACGGATATGTAGCTTCTGTTCAATGAAGGTAGGAAGCATAAACAATATCAGCGTCAAAATGCACAGAAAGACATTTTCATAATTCTGGTTAAAGAACTGCGCAACCATAATTAAAATCACAGAAAGCCTCAGCAAAAGATACAAAATAAAAACACCCTTCCGCTCTTTAAACGCCCGTTTCGCATATCTCAAGAATAATGCCATTTTCAATCTTCTTCTCTTTGCGTCTTTTTTCATCTTATTCCTCTTTTTTCATTCTATGACAGAAGCTGCTAAGACAACAGTCCAATCAGTATATGTTCTACATCAAAAATCGGATGGGCGGAAAGTACCAGCTGCAGGGATTCAAAATTATTGTAGGAATGCTCCACTTCCTTTGAATAGGCATGGGCAACCTTTACCTGATCCTCATATAAAAACTCCTTCTGCTGTTTCAGCCATACCGCAATATCCATTTCACGAATAACCAGATAAGATACTACTGCAAGCTTTACCTTCGTATAGGCATCCTGGTCATACGCTGCACCAAGAAAATAATTAAATATATAATACACCAAAATATGCTCAAATTCATATTCTTTTTCCTGATAATAGTGAAAAAACTCCTGATAGGAAAGGAGATAATCACGCAAAAAGCTGCTGCTTGCCTCCCCAGCCTCTTCTTCTTCCACCAGCCCCGCAGATATCAGCACTCCCTTTAAATCATTTTTCCCATGCATGATTTTCATACATTCTGCCAGGAGTACTGTCCACTCTTCCTTAATGGTTTCCAGTCCTTCAAACATGTTGAAAAGCTGCTTCATCCACTCTTCCTTTTCCGTTACCCGGTTCTCGTGTTTTTCATAATACTTTTCCAGCAGTACCTTTTTCTCCGGCTTTTTATAATTCTCTATCTTTTTCAAAATCTTATCATACTGCTTCTGGTCAATAAATTCCTGAATTTCATAAGCAAACAGCAGCACGGCAGCCGCCCGTCTTGCAATAGATTCCTCCCGGTTTTGCAAAATAGAAAATATAAGGCTCCGTGCCTGAAATAAAACGTCAAACAACGGCTTATCCAGTTTATTCACATGGTTTCTTTTCCAAAACATAAGAGATTTTACCGGTTCTATATGTTTTAAACCATATTCCTCGTCCGTTCCCTCTTTACAGACAAAGGTCATCTTTTCCTTACGGGCAAGCATAATTCGACTTGCCTCAGGACAGGACATGGTAAGACTTACCTCTTTTAAGTCGTCAAATTCCTCTATATGTCTCGGGAAATTCGTGCAGGTTTCACAAAGGCAGCCCTCTCCCATTTCAATAAAGATATCACAAAGATTATCCGCATTTAAAAACGGACATCTGGTTCCATTCAAAATAAACTGTTTTTCCTTGACCCTGGTACTGTCCTTAAGTCTTTTCCCAAAGTCTCCATCCTGCTTCATGTAACGCTTCAGGGAAGCATCATCCAAATCAATTTCCCAGTTTTCACAGCAGGAATCCTCACAAATTCCGCCAATACAATGAAAGTCTCCATAATAGGATACTGTCCTATATCTCATCTGTTATTCCTTCTTTTCTACAATACTGTATATCCATCACAGCCATGGATTCTTTTATGCTCTGTTTTTTTCCACCGGCAATTTTACAAAATGGGTTCCCATCATTTCTCCCTCCATAATCCGGTAAATATTCTCGGGATTATTGCCATGGGCAATATGCATATCCATACCATGATTCACCGCATATTCGGCAGCCTCTAACTTTGTCACCATTCCGCCAGTTCCCCGGTTCGAACCGGAACCCGAACCTAGTGCCTTAATCTCATCCGTAATCCTCTCTACTCTGTGAATCAGCTTTGCCTCAGCATTGTTATAGGGATTGCTGTCATAAAGCCCCTCAATATCCGACAGGATAATCAGCCGGTCTGCCTCACAAAGCTTGGCAACAATAGCAGAAAGCATATCATTATCCCCAAACACCTTTTTCTCTGACTCAATCTCCGCATGACTCACTGAATCATTCTCATTGACAACCGGTATCATCCCATTTTCCATCAACGCCTCAAATGTATTCTTCAAATTTCTTCGTTTTTCTTTCACTGCGATATCCTCTGCTGTAAGCAGAATCTGCCCCACAATGTTGCCGTATTCTCCAAAACACTTGTCATAAATGTGCATTAACTCACACTGTCCCACTGCTGCTGCCGCCTGTTTCATACACACATTCTGTGGCTTCATTGGAAGCCGCATCTTATTTACTCCGACTGCAATCGCCCCAGAGGATACAAGTACCACCTGGTGTCCGTCATTATGCAGTGCAGATAATACCTGTGCCAATTTATCAATTGTACGGAAATTAAGTGCTCCGTTTTCTCCTGTTAATGTGGAGGTTCCCACCTTAACCACAATCCGCTGTTTCTCCATGTCTTACTCCTTAAAATGTAAAAGCCTTCTAAATCTTCTCCTAATTCCTCATATACCAATCACGATTTTTTCTTCTCCAATTCAAGCCTTTCCTGCTTTATCACATTCAAAAACCGCTTTCTTATCTCAAAATCCGGGTCATTCCCCAGCTGCAGGATTACATCTTGTGTAATAACACCCCCTGCCATGGAAAAATGTCCCCCTCCACCGCCAAGTCCAGCCAGAGCCTTCTGGGTAATGGTTCCGGCATGATAAACAGCAGTCTCATTTCTTACAGAAAATTTATAACCACCATTCCGGACAGCATACACTACGGAAAATTCCACAATATCCAGTCCCAGAATAAAGTCAGAAATCATTGCAATGAGACCGTCAGGACAATCAAAGGAAATCTTCGCAAAGCCTACGTTCTCATAAATTTTGATGTTCCGGATTGCCTCACCATATGCATGCAAATCTTCAATTCCCATATTGTTATTATACATGGAAATAATCTTTTGGTTGTCTGCCAGCCTATGCAGATGAGCAAACATTTCTATATCAAAGTCCGTCACACCCCTGTTAAAGGAATCTGTATCCATCTTAATTCCATATAACAAAGCTGTGGCAGTATTGGTATCCAGAGTTGTATCACTCTTAATAAAATAGTCCGTTACAATGGAACAGCATGCGCCGCAAATCCTGATATCACTGTATTCATATGCACAGGATATCATGGTAGGATGATGGTCAATACACGCCACTTCATCCCCTACAAAATCCGTAATATTAGAATTATATTTCTGTGCATCAATGGTAACAATATAATCCTTTTCCACCATATGGGGCAAATCATCAATATGTACCACGTCAATACCGAATTCATCCATCATACGCTTTGTACTGTTCTTTTCAATTTTACCTGCATAACAGATTGTGGTATCCACCCCGTTTGCTTTCAGAAACACCTGCATGCCAAATGCTGCAGCCAGTGCATCCGGGTCCGGAAAATTATGGGTCTGTAAATAGACCATATGATTTTTTAATAAATTAACCAGCCTTCTCCAATCCATCAAATATCCCCTGTTTGTTCTTCTAATATCCTAATTTATTATCATATCACAAGCCGCAGAGATTAACAATATTTTCACCAAAATATCTATCTTTTTTCCCAAAAAAGCACCTGTTTTTGTGAAAACTGCTAAAAATTCCACTCTGCATAACTCCCTTTATTTGTCACATACTAGAATAAAACATATTACATTAAAAATCAAATTTATATGAATTAGAAATGGAGAACAACATGGAACAGATTGTCTATATTAAAGCGCCTCAATGCATTGAGGTAACAAATCCTGATGTTACCCTGCGGGATTTCCTCACAATTTACGCCACGGATGAAAACTTAAAAAAAGAACTCGCATCCATTTCCTTTTACTCCTTTACGAAAGGAAAAAAGGAGCAGGTTGTAGTGTCAGTTTTAAAGGTAATAGAAACCATAACAGAACATTTCCCGAATGCTGACATTGAAAATCTGGGAGAAGGCGATTTCATTTTATCCTACCAGCCCCAGGATAAGCACGAAAAAATCAAGGAACATTTTTTTACCTTTTTCATATGCATGGTAGCCTTTTTTGGAGGCGGCTATGCCATTATGGCATATAACACAGATGTGGGGGCAAAAGAGCTGTTTACCTATCTCTCCATGCTATTTTTAGGCAATCCCAAATCCGGTGTATTGTGGATTGCAATTGCCTACGCCATCGGTCTCACAGCAGGAATGCTTTTATTCTTTAATCACCTGGGTAACAAAAAAATCACCTCTGACCCCACCCCTTTGGAGGTACAGATGCGGTTATATGAAAAGGATGTAAGCACTACCATAATCAAGGATGTAAGCCGCCGGGGCGAAAGCCTTGATATAAAACAATAGAAAGGAATACCTGTTATGCATATTTTAAATTACGTATTTGTCACCATTAGCGGATTTGCGGCAGGCTTTGTCACTGCTGCTGCCTACGTGGCATTTATTGCTATGCTGGGCATTTTCCCTAAATTTGCAGAGAGAACAAAAACTGCCGGTAAGTGCATTCTCTATGAAAACTGTCTGATACTTGGCATCTTAACGGCTGTCTTTCTGCAATTTTTTGCTTCCTATGCCTCAGCCGGTATGGGAGAAAATATGCTGCCTCCAGCCTGGCTTGGAATTGTCCTGCTGGTACTGATTGGATTATTGGGAGGCATTTATATCGGATTTCTAATTGGAGGGCTATCGGAAGTGTTAAATGTAATACCAATTTATGCCAGAATAACCCATATCACAAAGCGGGTCAGCTACGTTATTTTCTTCCTTGCCCTTGGAAAAGGACTGTTCACCCTGCTTCAGTTTCTTGTGTTAGATGCATAATTATTCCAAAGTCCCGACATAATAAACGTAACACAAAAAATGTACAAAAATTAAGCTTTAATAAAAACAAACAATTACAGGAGGGATTACCTTGAAACAAAAAATCAGTAATGAAGAATACAATGAATATGTAGAACAGATTACACCTACCTATAACGTCTGGAAAAACTGTTTTAACGCATTCTGGGTCGGTGGACTTATCTGTGTGATAGGAGAACTCATATTTGCTTTTTTTATAAATAAAATGGGAATGAGCCAGGATGATGCTGCAAGCTTTGAATCCATGCTTCTTGTACTGCTAAGTGTAATATTGACAGGCTTTAACGCATACGGTCACATTGCACGTCTCGGGGGAGCAGGCGCCCTAGTTCCAATTACCGGCTTCGCAAATTCTGTAGCTGCTCCTGCTATTGAATACCAGAAGGAGGGACAGGTCTTTGGTATCGGCGTTAAAATCTTTACTATTGCAGGTCCGGTTATCCTTTACGGCATCTTTACCAGCTGGGTACTGGGGGTTATCTATTACTTGGGAGGCATGTTCGGATGGTGGTAACTCCAAAATGGTCCACCGGACCTTTTTCTCATATACATGGCAGCTCAGTCGCCAAATAGCCATGCGAGCATGGCTGCTTGGCTCGTTGCCTGCGGAAATAAAATTCCGGCTGATACAAGAACCTATCAGCCGGAATCATTTATGGTAATGTATTACACAACACCCATATATATATATTGATTAAACGCCTATCCAAAGAAGTTATACTTATTCATTTCAAAGGAATCCTGAAAGGACTGCCCCTTTGCATTATACTGATTTGATACACTTGCCGCAGCTGCCTGTGCATTTTCCGATATTCGGCTGCTGATATAAACTGCGGTCTTTGTAAACACCGCTTCACTTCCAAATGTCTCTTTTAATGTATCATAATCCGCTTTTTCCAATGCTTTTTCATCTATCACAAGGGAACCATCCTTATTCTGGGTAATACCAACTGCCTTGAGCTGCTCTGCACTTCCCGCTGCCGCCCCCTTCAATTCCTTATAATAGAAGCTGTTCAGCGAACCATCTGCCTCCTTTATCAGCTCCAGTGTTTTGTTATAGGACTCTATCATATCTTTTACTTCAGAAATGATATCAGTTGTCTCCTTACTCTCTTCCGCCTTACCAAACAGAGAATCTTCTCCGGTTTGTGCTAATTTTGAGGCAGTCTCCTGTAAGTCCTCTGACACATTTCCAAGCTTCTGGGACGCCTCCTGTATAGCAGCTGTTTTCTTTGCATTCTGATTTTGATTCAATGCATCCAGTAGATTGGAAGAAGTATTCTGATTGTTCAGTGCATCCAGCAGGCTTCCCTGTGCCAGCGGAATGCCTGTCTCTCTTGTAGTCTGTGCCAACATTGATGTAGTAATACGCATAATCTGTCCTCCTTAATTCCAGTATAAACATCTATTCATAGTATCGGACTTCCCAGGCTGTAAATCCATAGAGACTGCATAAAACGACCATTTAATTCTCTTTCTTAATAAATTCCAGAAATTCCGTTTCTGGCAGCGGCCGTGAAAAATAATAGCCCTGAATATATTGAATGCCCAGTGCCTTCATTGCCTCAAACTGCTCCCTTGTCTCAATTCCCTCTGATACAATCTGCAGATTCATGCCATGAATCATATGCATAGCCGCATCCATTACATATTTTGCCTTTCCGTTTTCAAAATAGGCATTAATCATATCCCTGTCAAATTTGACAATCTTTACTGGCATATCCACAATGTAATTCAGGTTCGACTGCCCGGTTCCAAAATCATCCAGTGAAAATTGCACTCCATGCTCCAGCAGCTGATCCATATTATCCAGAAGAGTTTTCTTAGCCGTCAGCGAAGCGGATTCCGTAATTTCCAGATTAATCTGGGACGGTTCTACCCCGTATTCCCTCATAATCTGTATGTAATCATCCCCCAGATTGGGATACGCACACTGTACCACGGACAAATTTACTTCAATATAGTGCAGCCCGTATCGGGAAATATCCTGTTCCTTTAAAAACCGGCAGACCTTTTCAAACACTACCTCCCCTAATTTAATTATCAGACCGTTTTTCTCTGCCACGCTTATAAATTCACCCGGTGGAATTAAGACTCCCTCCTCATCCCGCATCCGTACCAAAGCCTCCGCAGAACTGAAGCTCTGCTCCTCTGTCGAAAAAATAGGCTGGTAAAATACCTCAATACGGTCCTTTTCAATGGCATCTAAAATAAGCTGTTCCTTCTCCTTTTCCTCATACATGTCCACAACTATGGTACTGTCAACGGTTATGAAATTGTTCTCTGTATAGTCTCTGCTATTTGCCCTTATATAGCGAAGCAGATAGGAAATATCCTTTGCACTGGAAACCATCTGCACATTTGGAATAAAAATCTCATGGGGACGTAACATAACAGAGCCTTCCCGACCCCAGCCCGCATTAAATCTGACCCTTAACAGCTTTTCAATATCCTGTGCATAATTCAAGTCTTCAAACAGCAATACAATTTCGTCCTCTGCATTCTTAAACACCCGGGTCTCGGGAATATTCGCCAGATACCGGCAGACCTCCATACTCAAGTACTCCATCCCATCCACCTGTGCATTCTGCTGGAATAACCTTTCAAAATACAGGCACAAAATGGAAAAGCTCTTTGCCTCTGCGTACAATTGCTGGGTATACTCCATAAAGGCATTCTGGTTAAACAGTCCTGTCCTTTTATCCAGATTCTGCTCCGGATTTTCCAGCTTTAAATATAACACCATAATACCAATGGCAAACGCATATCCGATAATCAAAATACTCTTATCCACAAACTGAACAATTGCGGCAGACACCCAGACCGCCATCCAGATAAATACCGCCTCCCGTCTTCTCGCATTTATCCTGTTCTTATGCTTTATTACGGAGTATGTATTTATAATAACGACACTCAATGCAAACGCATACGTAGCCATTGCGCTGGGACCATAGGTATAGACATCTTTTCCCTGTGCATCACAATGTATGTAAATTGGCAGTGTATAAATCAAAATTGCGCAAATACCTGCAAGCACAATATATTTTTTAATAAATTTCTGATATGTCCCATCCTTGGAATAAAGGTCTGCATAAATGTATAAGAGACTGCTCAGTGCCACCCCAATCATGGATGCCAGATAGGTTTTACAGATAAACTTCACAAAATGAATGGACAGCTTATCCATATTGACGATGGCAATAACAGAAAGAATATCCATGGAAACAGAAAGCACCGTTATCGCAAATGCCCTTCCATATGCTTTCTCCGTATTCAGATTCACTTTCTCCTGCCGCCTGTAAAACAAAAAAAGCACAAGCAGCACAATCATTCCACAACACTGGGTCTGAATATTCATAAAGTAACTTCTCCCTATTTTGTAATAATTTGGTAGTAATTGGTATTTTAACATATGGTTATGCAAAACACTAGTAAATATTTTCCAGGAAAAGAAAAGAGTTCTGGATAATTCCAAAACTCCTTCCTGATTTGTTCTATGTTTTTCCTGTATCTGTTACAATTATTCCACTTTGCTGTCCTTTGATGCATAGTAATCTTCAAAAAGCTTGTTGGTTGCAGCCAGTGTATCCTGTGAAATTCCTGGCAATGTGCCACCCCATGCCTTTTCTGCCAGCTTATATCCTTTTTCCACAGCTGCCTGCATTTCTTTCATTTTTTCCACATCATCACCGGCAAGAGCACTGGCAAAATCAAACAGACGTTGTGAGGTCTGCTTCACACCATAATAGCCGTCCTCTGCAATATCCTTCTGTGCCTGCGCTTTTGTCTCCGCATCAACGGTATAGTCGCCGCTGGCAAGAAATCTCCAGATATTGTTTGCCTTTCCATATGCATTGGTCTGCTGTGACATCATCTTGCTGACCAGATTTGCCAGACTGCGTTCTCTGGATTCCTGGTCTGCCTTAAGCTGTTGAACCAGGGCTGCCCGCTCGCCTTTACTCATTTTGTTGACAGAATAGGCTGCCTTGCTGCTCTCTTTGGAAGATTTTTCATAGACAACCGCCTCAGAAGCCTTATCACCGACAGTTGTCCCTGCCTTTGCGGCTTCTGCCTGAGATGCATTGCTTACCTTTTCTTCACTGTCTGCCCGGACTGCTGTGCCATATCCATTTGCATAGCTGTTAACATTTCCAATTTCCATTTTGCACTCCTCCTTGATTCTTTCTTCGTAATCCTTTACTTTGAATATTTATATATTATGGACAAAGCCCACAATTAACACTGTATCAAGCCCATCACATAACCTTCTATATGCATTATATCGGATACACATATAAAATCTCAATAGAAAAAGCATAAAAAGACTATATTATTATCAAAAAAGGTTACAGTTCAGACCTGCCTGGCGCTGACCTCCTCGCAGAGGAGCGCATAATTATTACTATCGGAAGCTGTAAATGTACATATGCCTTTTGCTTATAATATAGTGTATCAGTCAGCCATGTATAACAGTGACGATTTTTGCAATCAACTAGATTCCTTAGAAAGCTGCTGTTTTTATAGACATTTGCCAGCCGTCGTTTTCATGAAACATTCGCTCTTGGATGTGCCTTCTCATATACCTCTTTCAGCTTTGTATTTGTATTTGCCTTTATATAAATCTGAGTTGTAGAAATATCAGAGTGCCCCAGCATCTCCTGGACAGATTTCAAATCGGCACCATTGTTTACCAGATGCATGGCAAAGGAATGGCGGATGGTATGTGGTGTAATATCCTTCTTGATTCCGGCTTTTGCAGAATAGTACTTGATAATTTTCCAAAACCCCTGACGCGTCATAGGTGCACCCTGGCAATTTGTAAACAGATAATCCTGCTCCCCCTTACACATCGCATCTCTTGCTTTATATAAATAATTCTCCAATGCCTCTCTGGTTTCGTTGGTAAAGGGAATAACCCGCTCCTTATTTCCATCATGGCACTGCAAAAAACTCATAGACAGATTCACATCTGTGACCTTCAGCCCAATCAGCTCGGAAACACGGATTCCTGTTGCATACAATAATTCCAGCATTGCTTTATCCCGGATATCCTTTGGTGCGTTACCGCTTGGCTGCTCCAGTAATAAATTAACTTCCTCCACCGTCAATATTACCGGCGCTTTTTTTTCTATCTTAGGAGATTTCAATATGTCACTTGGATCCTCTGAAATCACATCCTGCTTTAACAAATATAAAAAAAATGCCTTAATGGAAGCAATGTTTCTCGAAACTGTAGCAGAAGACATCCCCTGCTTCTCAAGCATAAGCACATAAGAATTCAGGTTGGTACTCGTAATCTGCTTCCAGTCCCCATAACCGGAATCTGTTAAAAAATTGTTAAGTTTTACCAAATCCCTCTTATAGGATGCAATTGTGTTTTTACTTGCCCGTTTTACATTTGTCAAATAGTCAACGAACTCATTAATCCTTTGTAACATTCTCTAACCCCTTATTTTTTGTAGTCACTGTATCCATTATAATGTTTAATTTACATAAAATCAAACATTATTTTTCACAAAATTCCTTGTAAATCAAGCATTTTCATACTTTTCCACCAAATGGGGTATTAACATAATATTTTTACACTAGATATTGGTAAAAATAATTTAAAATATTTTTTTGAAATTTTATCTCCCAGACCAAAGCAAAAACAAGAAGAAAAAATATTACAAAAAAATGAATTAAATATTGTAACTTATTAACATTTCCATAATATCTGTTTTTCACTTCTTTCCTATAGAAAAACCATTTTCCACCAAAATACAGTGCCAGTAAATAACAGAGATAATGAGGAAAAAAGCAGATGATTCCATAAACAGTTCCTTTTAATCCATATTGAAGCAGTAAATTGCACATAATAATTCCATAGAAGGCGCCAAATAGCATACTATACGTTCCCGTTGCTATCCCATAAGAAGTAAGCACAATCCCTAGTACAAAAAGAAGGAATTGAAGACCACGACGTTTTAATATATAGGTGGATATCTGGCTTACTGGCAGATTCAAAATTGCTCCAACAGAATATTCTTCCAGTCCGTGCTGAAAGTACTTCATGTCCCAAAAAGCAACATCTACAAGATAAATGATACATCCAGCCAAAACGCCAAAGACAACTGCGCCATATATTACATATGCTATTTTATACGCTTCATTTTGGTTTTTCATCGCAATCTCTCCATCTAAAAATCAATATATGTAAAATTCAAGGAGAATATGACTTAGGATTCTTATATCCACACATTCATTTATAAACTCAAAAATGGTTCACCAGACCATTTTCTTATATGCTTGACAACAGTCGCCGCCACCCGTAAAACGGGTGGCTCGGCTCGCTGGGTATAACCCCTTGGTGCCAGACAGCGTCTCAAGGCGCCCCAGACTTTCTCTCCGTTCAAGTCACTATTGCACTTGACGCGTTGCTAATGCCCCTGAAGGGGCGTTTGTACTACTTCGACTTAACCCTTAAAAGGGTCTTCGTACTCTTTTACACTTAATTTATCCTGCATGATATCGTACTTCTCTTGGTCTTGGATATACTTTTTTATTGTCGCTTCATTCAATCCTACTGTACTGACATAATATCCTTCTGACCAGAAATGTCTATTCCCAAATTTGTACTTCAAATTTGCATGCCTATCGAATATCATTAGTGCTGATTTTCCCTTTAAGTATCCCATAAAACTTGATACACTCATCTTTGGTGGAATACTTACCAACATATGAATATGGTCAGGCATTAAATGCCCTTCGATTATTTCTACTCCTTTGTAAGAACATAACTGTTTCAGAATATCTCTTATATCAGCTTTTAATTGATTATAAATTATTTTTCGTCTATACTTGGGAGTGAATACGATGTGGTATTTGCACATCCATTTTGTGTGGGCTAAATCGTTATTCTTATTTGCCATAAAATCACCTTTCCTTTCTTGCAATAGTGCCTGAACAACTCTATTGTAACGGAAAGGTGATTTTTTGTATAACGATTTGACTCCACCCGCAAAGCAGGTGGGTTTTGGTTTCGGGCATTTCCATTTTTCGGAACACGAAAAACTCCAATGCCCTCAACAGGCTAAAGCCCATACAAAAAAATCCGAAACCCATATGGGCTTCGGATTCTGAATTCGTATTAAAGCATACTATCTAAGCTTATTTCGCATAATCCGTAACACGGGACTCACGTATCAGATTAACCTTAATCTGTCCAGGATATTCCAGTTCACTCTCAATCTGCTTTGAAATATCTCTGGCTAAAAGTACCATGTCGGCATCATTAATCTGCTCCGGAACTACCATTATACGAATCTCTCTACCTGCCTGAATAGCAAAAGTTTTATCAACACCCTTAAAGCTGTCTGCAATATCTTCCAATTGCTTCAGT
The DNA here is from genome assembly GCA_900548855.1 of uncultured Eubacteriales bacterium. Taxonomy (GTDB): domain Bacteria; phylum Bacillota; class Clostridia; order Lachnospirales; family Lachnospiraceae; genus CAG-590. The sequence continues at coordinate 6,011 of URMF01000056.1, read as the reverse complement.
CTTGTGGTGTATGTCTCCAATGTCTCACGCCTTGCACCTGGACGTGCAGCAGAAATTGCATCTGCTGCCTGTACGATACATGCAATTAATGATTCCGGCTCTACATCACCATGATGTGCTTCCACTGCATTGATAACCAACGCAGATTCTTTGTATTTTCTACACAAATCCACACCTATCTGGATATGGGAGCCTTCCATTTCATGATCCACAGATTTACCAATATCATGTAAAAGACCTGCGCGCTTAGCCAAGCGGACATCCACACCAATCTCAGCAGCCAATAAACCACATAATTGAGCCACCTCCATTGAATGCTTCAATGCGTTCTGTCCATAGCTTGTTCTGAACTTCATCTTACCAAGTAAACGAACCAACTCTGGATGAATTCCCTGAACACCAACCTCTAAGGTGGCATTCTCTCCTTCTTCCCGCATCATCTGTTCAACTTCCTTCTGCGCTTTTTCTACCATTTCTTCAATTCTTGCTGGATGAATTCTTCCATCCACAATCAATTTTTCAAGTGCAATTCTTGCAACCTCTCTTCTAACTGGATCAAAGCTTGAAAGAATCACGGCTTCCGGTGTATCGTCAATAATTAAATCCACACCTGTCATAGTCTCCAGCGTACGGATATTCCGTCCCTCACGACCAATGATTCTACCTTTCATCTCATCATTCGGTAATTGTACTAAAGAAATTGTAGTCTCGGCAACATGATCCACAGCACATTTCTGAATTGCTGTGACAACATATTCCTTTGCCTTCTTACCTGCTTCTTCTTTTGCTCTAGTTTCTAATTCCTTGACTAGAACTGCGGTTTCATGTTTTACTTCATCTTCAACAGTCTTTAATAAATATTCTTTTGCTTGTTCAGAGGTTAATCCAGAGATTCTCTCTAGTTCCTGCAGATGTTTTGCTTCAAGCTCTTCTACATTTGCTTTCTGTCTCTCCAAGGCCTGTTCTCTAGATGCAAGGTTTGCTTCTTTTTTCTCAACAGCTTCTGTCTTACGGTCCAAATTCTCTTCACGGGAAAGTACACGCTTTTCCATCCTCTGAACCTCATTGCGACGATCCTTAATCTCTTTATCAAGATCATTTTTTGTCTTTAATGACTCTTCCTTTGCCTCTAGAAGAATTTCCTTTTTCTTGGCCTCAGCATTCTTTACAGCTTCATCTATAATCTCTCTCGCTCTGTCCTCGGCATCCGCATTTTTCTTCTCTACCACATTCTTACGATATGTAAGGGAAAAGAACCAGGAAGCAATTACAGCTACGATTAAAATAATAGCAAAAACAATAAGATAGCTTGGTTCCACAGGAGCACCTCCTTATTAAGTTTTAATGCACTAAATATAAGTGCAACAGTTAGATTTTATCTTTTTTTGTGCATTATGTCAAGTAAAACTGAGAAAGTTATTAAAATATTGTCACTATTTTGCTATACATAAACGCCCAATATTCCATATCAGCCTGCTAATCTTCAAGTTCCATCCTGCTCCGCAATGCCGTTTCTATCATAGAAACGGTGAATCCCTTTCCATAAAAATAGCGGAATACCTTTTGCCTTATCGCCAGATTCCCTAAATCCTTTCCCCTGACATAACGCTCAAACTGTTTTTCAAAGCCCTCCTGCTCGGAATACTCATTTTCCTCGAAATATATGTCAATAAGACTTTTTGAAATACCCTTACGCATCAAATCATATACAATCTGTTTTTTGCTCTTCTTACTGCTATATGACCCGGTATACATCCTGACATAATCCATATCATCCAGATAGTGATATTGTTCAAGAAACGCAATCACCTTTTCCACGACAGCCTCCGGATAATCGTGATAACGCAATTTATCCCGCAGTCCAGAAACGGTTAACGGTCTTTTCTCCAGCAGATATAGTGCTCGCTCTTTTGCCCTCTTATAAATAATCTCGTCCAATATGGACGAGATTACGGAATCCTCTATCATTGCATTCTCTTCAATCTGATAATGCTTTAATTCATTTCTATACAAGGCAAACAGATAGGTATCATCCCCAAATACCCTGTAACGCTTATTCTTTCCGGATTCTATCTTAGTAATCAGCATGCCTATTCTTTCCCCTCAGGGGCATCCTGCTTATCCGTTACGGCTTTATCCGAATCTATCAATCCGGCGCTTGCCCGCACTTTATTCTCTACCTCTAAAGCAATCTCCGGATTATCCTGCAGGAATATCTTGGAATTCTCCCTGCCTTGTCCAATCTTCTCTCCATTATAAGAAAACCATGCACCGGATTTGACAATAATGTTCTCTTTCACCGCCAGGTCTAAAATATCGCCTTCTTTTGAAATACCTTTGCCAAACATAATATCAAATTCCGCCTCCTTAAAAGGAGGTGCCACCTTATTCTTAACTACTTTCACCCTAGTGCGGTTACCAATCACTTCTCCGTTCTGCTTCAATGTCTCTATTCTTCTGACATCCAGACGTACAGAAGAATAAAACTTCAAAGCCCGTCCACCAGTTGTAGTCTCTGGATTACCAAACATTACACCAACCTTTTCTCTCAGCTGGTTAATAAAAATCACAACACAGTTTGACTTGCTGATGACCGCTGTCAGCTTTCGCAACGCCTGTGACATAAGACGTGCCTGCAGTCCCACATGAGTGTCTCCCATCTCACCATCAATCTCAGCCTTCGGAACCAGCGCAGCAACAGAGTCTACAATAATAACATCCACTGCACCGGAGCGAACCATCGTTTCTGTTATTTCCAATGCCTGCTCTCCATTATCTGGCTGGGAGATATATAAATTGTTAATATCCACACCTATATTCTCTGCATAAACAGGATCCAGTGCATGCTCTGCATCGATAAAGCCTGCAATTCCGCCATTTTTCTGTACCTCGGCAACAATATGTAGCGCAACTGTGGTCTTACCACTGGATTCCGGTCCATACACCTCTATAATTCTTCCTTTCGGTACACCACCAATCCCAAGTGCCAAATCAAGGCTCAAAGAACCGGTTGGAATCGCCTCCACATTCATATTAGCAGCTGTATCCCCTAACTTCATGACAGTTCCTTTGCCAAACTGTTTCTCAATATTTGCAAGTGCGGCATCTAATGCCTTTAACTTATCGTCATTTGCCATCTTATTAACCTCCGTGAACATTTGTTCGTTTTTCTAATAATAATATATTATTTGTTACTTGTCAACAATAAATCGAATGTATTTTCGATTATGCTTACCTCCTTGTCTTCCACTATAACACATACAAGTGACAAGGCATGGCAATATTAAAAAATAAATTTGGAAAATTTGTGACAACCGAGATAAAATGATGGTGATACTTTATCATTTTCTTTACACTTTGTAAATAGTATTATAAAATTACAATTAATAACATTATAAAATTGTTTTGAACTGAAAAAAACACAACTAATACAAGTAAAATAGCCCTTATACTATGACAGGGACTATCGTGGAGCGCCATATGAAGCACATTGGAATTATTGCAGAGTACAATCCATTTCACAATGGACATCAATATCAGTTAAATAAAATCAAACAACAGTTTCCGGAGAAACGCTTAATCATCATTATGAGCGGTGACTATGTACAGCGCGGAGAACCGGCAGTCTTTAACAAATATCTGCGTGCCAAATGCGCATTACAGGCCGGGGCAGACATTGTTTTTGAACTGCCCTCCCTGTTTGCCACTGCCAGTGCCGAATATTTTGCTTCCTCTGCCATTCTTTCCCTATCCGCAACAGGAATCATTGACACGTTATGCTTTGGCTGTGAAGACCCCGATTCCAATGCCCTCACTAAAATTGCCAGCCTGTTTTTAGAGGAGCCTGCCTCTTATCAGCAGTCTTTAAAGCAGCATCTGAAGAATGGTTTTACTTATCCCAGGGCGCGAAGTCTGGCAGCAGCCGCCTATTTCCAGAATGATGCTTACAACCGCCTGCTGAAACAGCCCAACAACATTTTAGGCATTGAATATATGAAAACAATCCAAAAATATAAGCTGGACATAGCTCCATTTATTATAAAACGGACAGGCAATGGATACCATGATATATCCACCGACCATACTTTGTGCTCTGCCTCCGCCCTGCGGCACTCTCTGGCAAGACACAATACAGATTTGCGGCAATTTATGCCGGAGTCAGCCTGGAAAATATTAGAAGAATCCGAATCTGCAAAACCTCTGTTTCTATCGGATTTCTATCCTTTTTTACAACATGCCTTATGGCAGAACGCTTCTTATGAGAACTATTTTGAAGTGACAAGAGAGCTCTCCAACCGGCTGCACTCCATCCGGTATTATCCTGCCAGCATAGAAGATCTTATCAGCCAGTTAACCAGTAAAAACCTTACAGAAACACGAATCCAGCGCTCATTGTTAAACATCCTGCTAAACCATGAAAAAGAGGATATGGCATCTGCCCTGAAGGCAAATTATGTCTCTTACCTCCGGCTGCTTGGTTTCCGCAGTTCAGCGGCAGCACTGTTAAAAGAAATGAAAAGCACCTGCAGCATTCCCATTATCAACAAAGTGGCGCAGGCAGAAAAAATACTATCCCAGGAGAATTATACCATCTTTCAAAAGGACCTTTGCAGCAGTGCGCTGTACCAGCAGATATTTTTTAATAAATACCATATACAGCTTCCATCCGAATATGAACATTCCGTCATAATCGAAAAATAAAACCATACAATAGAACAAGACCATTTTTAAGGGCTTTTTATGAAACAGTTTCTCTTTATGCTTTTTCTCCTTTTCATGCTGCTGGTTTTTCACAACGAAACCATTGCGGGCACCCAGAATGGTCTCCTTTTATGGTATCAGACTCTCATTCCTTCTCTGCTTCCCTTTATTCTCGTAACAAATGCCCTGTCTGAAACAAACGCCTACCAGGCTGCTGCATTCCATTTAAAAAAATATTTTCCAAACCGGATTTATGAAATTATGGCAATTCTTTTAGGGAATCTCTGTGGTTATCCCATTGGTGGAAAAATCATCAGCGATTTTGTCAAAAACCGGTATATCCTGCCCCAGACAGCGAACCGCATACTTTCCCTGTCCAGCCAGGCAAGCCCGATGTTTCTAATTGGCTATGTCCATATGCACATTATCCGTGATGCGATTCCTCTTCCTGTATTCCTTTTTGCCATCTATCTGCCAGTTATCCTTTATTATCCTTTTTTTACAAGATCTAACCATGAAAAAACGGAACACTCTGGCTGTTTACCGGAAAAAAATTTCTGTATAAGCGATACTTTTTTACATGCAGTGCAAATAATGGTCGCCATCGGTATGTATGTCATTATTTTCTCCATAATCCTGTGTATTCTTCTGCCAGTCTGCCAGCACACTGTATCAAAGCTGTTCCTTTCCTTTTTGGAAATCACAACCGGACTAAAGCTGTTATACACGCTTCCTATTCCCGTAATAATAAAGCTGTCCTTTTTATGCGCCCTCTCTTCTTTTGGTGGATTATGCAGTGCCTTTCAAATCAAAGGGGTACTGGATTATCCTGCTGCAAGTATAAAAAAATACCTGCTGGATAAAATATTTTTATCCACAGGTACTTTTTTCATAATCTGGGTATACCTAAATTTTTCCGCCTAAGCCATCCTTAAAACTTCTCTTCCATAGAAAAATCATCTACTACTCCCATTGATTTAGCGGCTCCGGATACAGAATCCGCAGACTGCTCTGCAGTATCTTCCGTATACTCCGTTCCCGGAGCTCCTTCTACCATTCCCCGTCCCATTCTCGGACCTCTCTTTACTCTGCCCTCCATTGGCGGAATCTCTCTTGCCTGTTCTCCATTTGCCTTATATACGGTCTTGTCCACCTTCGCTGCCGCTGCTGCCTCTAACGTCTTGGCAACCGTCTCCTGCGCCGTCTGCGGCGTATGAAGAACCGGATTTCTCTTCTTTACAATCTTTTTCTTAATCTTTTTCGGTGCGGCTGTTCCATCTGCTCCGGTCTCCGTCTGTGGTGCGCTGGTC